>NZ_BNJW01000003.1 GCF_015751045.1 Enterococcus lactis | reverse complement strand
AAATAAGACTCTATTATTACAAGTTCATCCGTTGTAAGATGGGTATAGGTCATTTGTACTCACTCCTTATAATTCTTTGGTCGGAACTATTTTGAGTGTAGCACAAATGACTTTTTTAGTTGTCTAGCTTAATTTTACAATCGGCGTACTTAATAAAAAAGGAAGAATATTCATGTAAACGATTTTATTGTTTTTTTCTCTTTTATACAAAAAGGGTCATAATTTCAAGTAAGCGGATGAATTCATGAGGATTTTTTGCATACTGTCTCTACTATACTTAGGTCACTAAGAAAAAGGAGTGATTTATTATGAAAAAGAACATGATTGGGACATTATTACTTTCAACACTTCTTCTAGGCGGCTTGGCAACACCAGCTTTTGCTGAGGGTCAAGCGACTTCAAAAGGAGATATTACCTTTACTGAACCAACAAATACCGTTGAGCCTCTTAACCCTACTGATCCTTCAAAACCAGTAGAGCCAGCAGATCCGGAAAATCCAGCAACTGGCCAGACAGGTTCTTTAACATTGGATGTAGTTCCTGAATTGCCATTTGGTACACACGAGATTGAAAGCGGAACAAAAACGTATCAAGTAGACGCTTCAAAAAACGATACACCTTATCTCCAAGTATCAGATCGTCGAGGTGTAGGTGCAGATGGCCAAGCACAAGGGTGGAACGTGACAGTTTCGGTTTCAGATTTTGTAAACGGTTCACAAGTTTTGCAAGGCGCTGAATTAGATTTTAGAACATCCACTGTTAAAAGTACGTCAGATAACGAATCCACTGGACCAACTAGTCAAACTGTAACTGGGTTGAGTAAAGCAAGTGCAGCGACACCAATATTTACAGCAGCAAAAGATCAAGGTCTGGGAACATGGCTTTCTGTTTATGATCCAGCAAATATCACACTGAAAGTGCCGAAAGCAGCAGCTGGAACATTCACGGCTGATTTGACTTGGAACCTCGTGGCTGGCCCAGTAGCATAGAGTATGAAATAAATTCAACAAACTGCGGTGAAAATACTATAGGTGAAGGATTTTTTACCGCAGTTGTTGTTGAAAGGATGTGGTGGACAATGAATCAAAGTAAACGACTGTTTGTTTCGTTTTTTTCTATTTTAAGTCTATTTTTCATTTTTCCGTCAATCAGCCAAGCAAAGGATTCAGCAGGAGACTTTGGAATCAAACCGGTATTTCCAGAGAACCAAATAGATAAAGCAATCGGTTATTTTGATTTATTAGTGGCACCGGAACAAAATCAGACACTAGAAGTAATTATCAGCAATTCTTCAGATGAAGAACGAACATTTGAGGTCTCTGTCAATCCGGCGGTAACGAGTGATGGTGGAACGATCGATTATAGTCAAAAAAAACCAACGTTAGATGAGACATTGCCGTTTGATGTCCGTGACGTTTTGCTCATTGCGAAAAAGGAAATCAATGTATCAGCACATGCAGAAACAACTATACCTATAGAAGTGAAAATCCCAGCAAAAAGCTTTAAGGGACGTGTATTAGCGGGTATTCATGTTTCACCTAAAGAAGAAGCTGAAACAGAAAATGCTACAGAAGGAGCACAAATCAAAAATCGTATTGCTTATAATCTCGCAGTCGTTTTACAAGAAAGTCAAGAGACGATAGAACCGGATCTGAAACTTTTATCAGGAGATTTGGACGAGGTCAACGCAAAGCCAACTGTTCAGCTTCGTTTCCAAAATACTCAGCCTAGGATTATCAGCAATTTGATATTTACGAGCAAGATCTTTTATGAAAATCAGCTTTATATTGAAAATACGTCTAATGAATTTTTAGTTGCACCAAATTCGAATTTTCACTTGAATCTTGATTTAGCTGGTGATAAAGCAAAAGCCGGCGATTACCGCGCAGAAATCATAGCAAAATCAGGCGACAGTAATGAATGGTGATTTACACAAAACTTTACGATCAAAAAAGAAAAAGCACAAAAAGTAAATGAAAATTCCGTTTTTGCAGTACAAGAACAATCTTTCCCATGGCTTTATGCAGGATTGGTTGCTGCAGTTCTAGTGTTATGGTTGATTTTGCTGTTTTTGTGGGTCCACAAGAAAAAGAAAAAAGGAGAAACAACATGATGAGGTGATTTCGTTGAAAACATCGATCTTATTGGGAGGGATTATTGCAAGTTTGCTGTTCTTCAGCTGGCAAGAGCCAGTCCAAGCAGATACCAAAAGTTCAGGTACGATTACATTTTATGATCTAAGTCCAGTTCCGCATCCAAGTGGTTCAGTCAATGGCGCATCAAAACAGCAGACACAGCTACCGATTTATAAAGAATCTAATCAACATGGCGTATTCCCGGAGACGAATGAAGAAAAGATCCGTTTTCTTTATTTGATCATTGGTATAGAATTATGGCTTCTTGCGTGGTTGTTGTTTTGGAGAAGAAAGGAAAAGGAGGATGAACATGTTGCTACAAAATAAATTTTCATTTTTTCGCTCCTTCTTTTTTACTTCGCTTTTTGTTTTAAGTATATTTATCTTTTCACCTTCGGCAGAAGCTGTTGGAGCAACGCCTCCTGCCATTTCTTATGATCCATACACGTATGAAAATATCGTACCTCCAAATGGTGGACGTAGTGCAGTCAATGGCGGGAAGCTTGTCCAACTAACTGGGGCTAACCAATTGCCTAAATTGACTGCTACTTATTTGAACGATGGTTCAAATGATTCTTGGAAAGGTGGCACGGTCCGTTTTCATTGGGAAAGCCATGTGAAACTAACAAATGTACTTGATTTGGTGAATATCACTGCACAAGGATTTGCATTTGTGGCGATCATCAATTTGCCGGAACATGTATCAAGCAGTGATGTATTAAAAGCAATTGACTGGAACAACGCCTACTTGTATATTGCCGGTGCCCCCATCAAGGTTACTAGCGGAAGTTTATTATCAGCAGGAAGCCATACCTTGCGTTTTGGGATGGGGTAGTGGGATACAAATACTCTATTGGCAGATATTATTGCTATTATTACGCGAGGAGAATTCAACGTGGACGATATCCCGCTTCAATTTGATGTTACAGCTAATGTCGCGAAGATGACAGAAAACGGAGATAAATATGATACGAGTCCAAACAAAATTTTGACCAAGGGTAAATTACAACCTTCTATGTCTAAAAAGGCCGTTTTTTCTGTTGATTTTTATGATTCGAATAATATTATCCAAGATCGTATGTTCAATTCGATTTTAGCTCCAGCTGCAGGTAGATTTTATCCTAAATTAACTGGCGGAAACTTGAATCCAGGAGCATATGCATTTTCTGCAAGTGCAGAGATAAATACGTGGAATAGTTACATCTCAACAAGTGATTCAACAGGAAAATATAATACATTTGCTGATACCACAGAATACGTGGATGGAAATAACCAGAACCTTCCAGGCTCTACCAATAGTCGGACATTGACGATGGGGCTGACTGAAGGACGTTTTGATCAGTTGCCATTTAGTCGCTTTGATCGCGTAGTCAACTATTTTACAGGAAAAAACGTTACACAAGGAGCAATACTGACTCATACTCCAGCAAGCACAAGTGGATTGAATCAGACAGCCAATATCGTGTACAGTGGGAAAGATGCGCAAGGCGGATTGCTTTCTCCTGTTGCTTTAAAGGTATTGGAGCAGTACAAGCTAGACGGAACGGTTTTACCAACAAACTTAACAGCCGATAGTCAGTGGGGAAAGCTCCTTTCTTCTGCATCGTACCAAGTCACGGCCAATTGGTCAGCAACTGAACTAAAAAAGGGTTCGATCCATTACAGGCTTTATTCGAAAGGAACCCAAAAATTAGCGACAGGATGGACAGATCAACTTTTCCAAACGATCCAATCAAATAACGGGGGTGTAAATACAGCTACTTCTACACTACCTGCATTGGCTTCAGGGCAATATTATTTTGATTATCGCTTGGTGGACGATGTACTTACTAACATGTATCCGTCTTTTGCGTACAAATGGCAGTCTGAACAAGCTAGAATCACCACTCTTCCTCAAATAACAGTGGCTAATTTTCCATCTGTGAGTGCAGATAGTCAGCTAAAAAACCTTAGCAGACAACCTGAGACAGGAGATCCCCTGTCTGCTCTATCAGGAGATACGATTCAAGAAAATGTGAACTTCACGTTAACAAAATCTGGGGATGCGATAACCGACAAAAAAATCACGATCTCACTTCCTGAAAATACTACTTATATCAATGGTTCCTTAAAATTAAATGGTACAACTATCGCAGATACCGGCATTCAACAAGGAGTATCTGTCCCAGCAGATTTATTGAGCAAAGTCGGCGATACCATTCATCTTACTTACAACTATCAATTAAATACTGTAGATACTTCTGTACAATCCGTCAGCATACTGACAAAGGCAGCTGTACTTTCCAGCAATATTACATTAGCAGATGGTGCTAAGCTTCCTAACCCAGTTGTCCAAACATCTGCTAAAACAATTCTTGTCCCCAAACAAGAATTAACATTAGTTAATGTACCAGATGATTTTACATTTGGTAACGATCTCCCCAAACCGTTGAAGACAAGTTATTATGAAGCAAAAGGCGATTTTTCTTTTGATGTGCGGGATACTCGGCTTCCAAGCACGTCTCCTTGGCAACTGACAGGGACATTGACTTCTTTATTTAAGAATGATCAAGGTCAAGAATTAAGCGGAACAAAATTATACTTCAATCATTCTGGATCAAAACAATTGATTCAGCAAGGTCAAAACACGTTGATTTATGAGAGTGATGGAACAGCTAAAGGAGAGGTTCTCGTTGACTTTCCCGATACCGATGGTTTACTCTTAGAGGTAAATAGCAGTACGAATGCTCAACCTGGCGCAACGTATCAAGGCATGGTCACATGGGAACTGACAGCTGGGCCAACCAGCTAAGTGATTAGAATTTGTATGGATCTGTGATAACTGTCACAGATCCTCTTTTTCAAGGATGAGAAGGAAACTTCTGCTGTTAAAATCAGAAATGCTTGGAGGAGTGGACTTGGAACTTTTCAGTTTGCTTGAAAAAAATGAACAACGGCAAATCAAACTTTTCCAACTTTTATTAGAGGAAAAAGGAGAGATTTCCGTTAATAACGTACTTACCCGCTTATCAGTTGATCGGGCTACCTTGAAAGAAGATCTGTTTTATTTACAAGCTAACTTGGAAAATATCAAACAATTGGAAATTGTTATCCAAGAAGGGAATATTTTATTAATCAGACATGGAAATATAGCAGCAGTCGATGTTTATTATCATTGCTACTTGCGCTATTCTACAAAATATCAGATACTTCTTTATCTGTTGGAAAATGGCTCATTTGATCGGCAGAAACTTGTCATGGAACTTAATATCAGTTCGGCTACTTTGTCTCGCAGAGTGAAGGAATTAAATGATTCTTTAAATGAGTTTCATCTGAAAATAAAAAGCGGGCGGCTGACCGGTCCAGAAAGTCAAATTTGTTATTTTTATTTCCAATTATTTTGGTTTGGACGTCCTTATCTTGAAAACAAAAAAGAATACAGTGATTTATCAGGAAACACTTTTTTAGATCTGCTGCAAAAAGAGTTTAGTTTTGCTATTACAGAAGAAGGACGATTGAAATTTGAAATATGGCTTTCCATTATGAAGAAGCGAATGCGCTGTACGAAAAAATCCAAACCAGATTATAGCAATCTTCCTGTTGGATTGTTTCAAACGACACAATTTTTATTGGACCTCCATACATTTTTGACCCGTTACTTCTTTCAATATGCCTTTCCTTGGAATCAAAATGAAACGTTGGTTTTTTATCTTTTCATGATCAGTAACTTTACATTAGATACACATAACTCGCATGTCCAGGAGTTTTTGATAAGCGAAAAATACAAAGACGACGTAGTAGCTCAATTGAATCGAACGTTTAAACAATCGATAGAAGAATATTTCTCTTTTTATGTTTTTCCAGAAGAGATTTCGCAAAAGATTGCGTTGACAGTGATGCAAAATCACGCTCATTTTGCCTATTTTAGAGGATGGATGAATATTTTTGGCCAAGAAGGATTAAAACAGCGGTTAACTGAAGTAGAAGATAAACAATTCCTGGTTTTATGTGAAAGATTGGTCAGACAAACATTTGCTATTGTTGATTTTACTGAAGTAGACGAGGAAAATGCCCGCTTTGAATTATTTGCTCGCTATGCATCTATTTTGCGGACGCTGATCAAGCAGTTAGAATTACGTCTGCAAATTGCTTATGATCTTCCTTATGAAAGGCTAATGGCGGATATCGTGAAAGAAATCATCCAGGAACAATTGCTGAATACGATCAAATATGATTTAGTCGAATACGAGAAAGAAAAGCAGTATGATATCATTTTGACTAGCCAATTGAAAGAGTACCCGTCACAGAAGTCCGCTAAAGTTTTTGTATTCACTAGCAACGAATATAATTATGATTTCCCCTATTTGAACCAATTTTTAAAAGAATGTTATTTAGAAAAATTGAATTTAAGGATGAATAAAACATGAAAATCGTGATCATTGGTGCTTCCCATGCAGGCATCACAGCTGCCCTAAATCTAAGAAAACTTCAACCGAAAGCAGAAGTTTTACTGATCGATGAAGATCATAAAGATGGACTAGGCTATGTTTCAAATGGAATCAACCTTTATTTAAAAGGAAAGATACGTAGTTTAGCTGAAGTTGCCCATAACATGCGGACTCTTCAAGAAAGTGGGGCAAAACTGATCACCGAATGGAGAGTAACTGAACTTGATCCAGACAAACATCAGCTCATCCTCGCATCCAAAGAAGGAAAAAACGAGACCATAACCTATGATAAATTAATCGTAGCAACAGGTTCCTCTCCTGTCACCTTGTATAAACAAATTGAAGCTGAAAATGTCTACACCTATAAAAATCTAGTGCAATCTAAACAAGTACTTGCCGCTTTAAAAGAAGCAAAAGAAGTAGTGATCTTCGGTGCTGGTTATATTGGATTGGAATTAGCAGATGCTTTGAGAAATAAAGGATACATTATTCATCTAGTTGATTATATGCCGAATGTTTTATCAAGATATTTCGATAAGGATATGATCAACAGTTTTCAAAATCAGCTGCAAACTAAGCAAATCAATTTTTATCCAAATGAATTCTTGATCGATTGGAAAAAATCAGAAGAGAAAGTAGTATCCGTACAACTTCTATCTCAAGCAATAAAGGCAGATATGGTCATTTTTTCTGCCCAAACTCGTCCTAATACGACATTGTTAAAAGAAAAAGTGGCTTTGTATGAGGATGAGACTGTGATAGTCAATGAATATCTACAGACAAGTGATCCGGACATCTATGCGATTGGAGATATCGTCCCAGTCAGTTTTGACAAAAATAAACGGCATCTCTTTTTACCTTTAGTTACTCGAGCTGTACATATGGCAAGAGCAGTAGCGCTAACTTTGAGTGGTCAGCCAACCGCTTACGACCTCAGACAAAAGATAACAGCAGCAGTCATTATAGACTACTTTTTAGGAACTGTAGGGCTGACAGAAGATGAAGCGCCATTCTTGGAACAAAATACCGGTTCGTGTTCAGGAGAATTTGATCTATTTCCACAATACGATGAAGAAAACAAAACAGTAAATGCAAAGCTGATCTACCATCCGGATACATTAGAAATAATTGGCGGACAGCTGATAAGCCAAGAATTCTTATTATCAGATTTGAACCTGCTTGCGGATATCGTGAAACACAAAACTACGATTCCACAGCTAGCAGTTGAGGATTTTGGATTTCTGTCTGAATACACCTCTCGTTTTCACTACCTCAATGAGTTAGCTTTTAAAGTACTAGCTAAGAGAGCAAATAGCAATAGAGTAGATAAAAGACTGTGAGAAATATCACGGTCTTTTATTGTGTGGGGATATAATAAATATTAATCAATCGAGAATAAAAAATTCATATAATGAAATAGCGGAAGAATTTTTTGAGCATAATATTCGCCAAAAATTTATCAAGTGATAAAATTGTTGTATAAAATGATTATTTCAGGAGGAGGAGTTAAATGTTTTTAGCATTAAATGAAATTATGCATTCAAAGTTACGTTATGCGTTAGTTGCAGGGGTGATGTTTTTGATCGCCTACCTGGTATTTTTTTTGACTGGGTTAGCTTATGGCTTAGCTCAAGATAATCGAACAGCAGTCGACAAGTGGGAGGCAGATTCGATTGTGCTTTCGAAAGATGCAAATTCAAATCTAGGGATGTCCATGATTACTAAGAAGATAGCAGAAGAAGTCGAAGGTGGGAAAGTGGCGTATCTTGCCCAGACACCTGGAGTCGTGACTAGTAAAGACAGTACAGAAGAAGGAAAAATCAATGTTAGCTTCTTCGGTATCGATAAAAATCAATTCATCATGCCCAATCTTGTTGAAGGAAAAGCTTTTGATAACGATGATGAGGCAGTAGGCGATATTAGTTTGAAAGAAGAATATGGTCTAGCCGTAGGAGATACAGTTAAGTTATCTGGTAGTGACAAGACGTTTAAACTAACTGGCTTTACGGATCATGCCAAATTCAATGTCTCACCAGTTCTCTATACAACCATCAATGCTTACCAAGAGATCCGCTTCGAAAAAGAAGATACAAGTGAAAATGCACGGATTAACGCAATAGTTGTCAGAGGTAAAATCAGTAATTTACCTGAAGATTTAGAACAGATCAAAATTTCTAAATTCATCAATGAATTACCTGGATATAATGCGCAAGTATTGACTTTTGGATTTATGATCGGATTTTTGATCGTTATTGCGGCTATTGTGATCGGGATTTTCATTTATGTACTGACGATGCAAAAGATTAATATCTTTGGTGTAATGAAAGCACAAGGGATCACAGGAGGATTTATTGCGCGTTCTGTAGTGGCACAAACATTCATTTTATCATTTGTTGGTATTCTTCTTGGTCTATTAGGAACAGTGGGAACATCCCTTGTTCTACCTGATGCGGTTCCATTCCAAAGCAATTGGCTGTTTTTTGGCGTCATTAGCTTGTTGATGCTGGTAGTAGCTGTGTTAGGCGCACTATTTTCTGTTCGGACAATCGTAAAAATCGATCCGTTGAAGGCAATTGGATAAGAAGGAGGAAGAGCATGAAAGCAATAGAATTTAAAGAAGTAGAAAAAAGTTTCCAAGATGGCGACCAAGTAGTTAAAGCATTGAAAGAAACAACCATGAGTATCGATAAAGGGGAATTTGTTGCAATCATCGGTCCTTCTGGTTCAGGTAAAAGTACTTTTTTGACTTTGGCAGGCGGATTGCAGACGCCTAGCAGTGGCTCTGTATTTATCAATGATCAAGAATTCAGTAATCAAAAAGAAAGTGAACGCGTTAAACTACGTTTTAAAGAAATTGGCTTTATTTTGCAAGCTTCCAATCTGGTTCCTTTTCTGACAGTAAAAAAGCAGTTATTATTAGTAGATAAGATCAAACATGAACATCGTCAAAAAGAAGCAAAAGAATTATTTGAGCAGCTTGGCGTGGATAAGTTGATCAACAAGTATCCAGAAGAACTATCTGGTGGAGAACGGCAAAGGGTCGCAATCGCTCGTGCATTGTACAATGATCCGTCCATTATTCTAGCAGATGAACCAACTGCTAGTTTGGATTCAGAAAAGGCACGAGAAGTAGTCGATATCTTGGCAAAAGAATCAAAAGACAAAAATAAAGCAACGATCATGGTTACTCACGATACACGGCTGATTGACAAATGCGATAGAATATTTATGATGGAAGATGGTGTATTGAAAGAAAAAGAATAACCAAAAAGCAGGTGGAAAAATGGTCCATCGATACAACAAAGATACACAGCAAAAAATTTTGAAAGAAGCGACTGACTTGTTTATGTCCAAGGGATATCTCGGCACTTCAACAAGAGAGATCGCACAAAAAGTTGGGATCACCCAACCCAATCTCTATCATTATTTCGGTGATAAAGAAAAACTATATACGGCAGTTTTAGAAAACCACTTAAAAGATGTTGGAAAAGCTTTGAGAGAAATCGTTCAAACAAGCGAAACGGGATTTCAAGTAACCTTGACAAAAATGGCGCAGTTTTTGATTGAGACACATCTGGTCGATTTGTTTCTGATGCTTCACGATCTTGAAAGCAATCTTTCAAAGGAAACAAGAGATCATCTTTTCTTTCTATGGAAGAAAAATTATCGTGAACCTTTTGAAGAAATCTTTTCAGCAAACCAATCTGTGCTAAGAAATGGGATTTCAAAAGAAATCGCAGCAAGGCATTTTTTCTTAGTGTTAGCACCTTACATCACTCGGTCGAAAAGACCTGTGGAAGAACCGCTAAATGTGGCGCAATTGATCGATTTATATTTGAATGGTGTATTAGGAGAAGCGTAAAGCTGTTATATAGGGAGAAAAATAGTTAGGTGAAGAAGCAAGATATGACGAAGATCGTTATATCTTGTTTTTTTTATATAGGTAGTTTTTCATAAATACAAATTTGTTATTCTCTCATGATTATCAGGGTATATTTTTATTTATTATGTCGGTGTTCCAGGAAGTGTTTTAATTTAATAACGAAGAAATTAATTGTTTGTAGAATGAAGGAAACTATTTATTGGGTAGATGAATCACCACGAATAGTCAAAAGGAGATTTCAGGATATGCCAAAAATGAAAAAAATCATTTTAGCAGTAATGTTATTTTCTACGGTTATATCTTTTACAGTCCCTTTTTTGCGTACTTAAGCTGATTTTAAGTTTTGACCCTTAGTCTGGATCTACGAGGTGAGAGTCAAGAATGAAAAAAATAATTGGAGCTTTTGTATTTGCAATCATTATCATTATTATCTGTTTTCAAATAGATGTTTTTGGTCAAAAAAAGATAGTTGAACAAACGGTCAGCAGTACGAACAGTACGGTTACAAAGACAAAGGAATCATTTGATGATACAGAACAAGAGACATTAATCAAAATCGGAAAAAATGACCGTACACTATATACAGATGACTCGCTAACTACCCCACTTGCAACTATAAACGGCGGAGAGCTGGCGGAGTTTCTTTCTGAAACAAAAAATGCTTATCAGATCAAGACAAATGATGGCTATACTGGATATTTAGCCCTCGAAGATGGAACCAAAGTCACAAAGAATATACAAACAAAACCGGAAGAGCTATCTGATGCAGTGATTGTATTAGATCCTGGGCATGGCGGAAATGATACTGGGGCATTAAGCAATGATGAACAAACAGAAGAAAAAGATATAACATTAAGTACAGCCATAAAAGTAAAAAAGGCGCTAGAGGATGCTGGAGCAACGGTTTATTTGACCCATACTACAGATGAATTAGTACAGCTTGGAGATATATGCGACTACAGTGAAGAAAAAAAGGCAGATGTCTTTATCAGCTTACATGCAGACTCTACGGAATATGCGAATGAAGCAACTGGGATCACGACATATTATTACTATGGACAAGAGGAAACATTAGCACAAACAATCGCTGATTCCTTCACTGATCTGCCTCTGGATTCAAGAGGAATCTCCACTGGGAACTATCAAGTTCTTCGAGAAAATCTTCAACCTTCTATTTTAATCGAGATGGGTTATATGAATAATGATGGTGATTTAGAGGAATTAGTAACAGACAGTTATCAGCAGCAGATCGCTGCAAGTTTGACACAAGCATTGACCACCTATTTTCAGCAATAAATAAAGAAAGAGGTTGTGACAGAAGTGGTCAGCTTCAAGAAATAAGAAGGAATTTACGAAAATTGCTTCTCAAATTTTTGTGAAATTTCGGCTTATTTTTCGAAGAAGCTACTTCTGGAACACCGTTTAAGAAAGAGGTCGTGAGCCTGCCGTTCAGCTCCGAGTCACAAGGAGCAATTTCAAAAAACAGCTTCTCATGTTTGATGAATATTGTGACTTGTGACCGAGGAGTTGGCAGGAGAACACCGTTTAAGGAAGAGGTTGTGAAATCAGCGTTCTGATCTGAGTATTAGAGAAACAAACGGAAAAATAGCTCCTCATATTTTGCCGTTTGTTGAGCTAATATCGAGGGTCAGCTAATTGAACACCGTTTATTCGGAATAAGGGACTGTGACACGACTTATGTCACAGTTTTTTTATTTTTTTATTAGCTTCAACGCTTTTTCTGTATTGGCAAAGTGAAGTTTGGCATATTTTTCAAGCATAGGCATGCCGCCTTTTTCTAATAGTTTTGCCGCTATTTGATCAGATTTCGTTCCAGCTCCTGAGGGAAGGGTGATTCCAGCTTCAGCTGATGCTTTGTCTAACTCTTCTAAAAAGCTGGCACGACTGATGATAGAAGCAGCAGCAACAGCTAAATGATATTGTTCTCCTTTAGTAACGAAGTACAGTTTTTCTTGCAAGTGATTTTTTTCTAAACGCGCATATTTTTTAAAATTTGCTTCTGGCGTAAACTGATCAATCAAAATCGCTTCTGGTTTTTCTGGTGCGATCTTTTTTAGCAGCAAATGGATTGCTTGATTATGCAAAGCGACTTTCATCCGAACAGCATTGTATTTTGGCTGGATCTCATTGTATTTTTCTGGGGGCAAGACAAGTAGTTTGTAAGGGATAGTTTCTTTTAAGACATCAGCAAGTTGGATGATTTGGCTATCTTTTAACTCTTTTGAATCTCGAACACCAAGTTTACGTAATTCTGCAAGCTGATCACGTTTCACATAAGCAGCACATACTGTTAGTGGACCGAAATAGCTGCCATTTCCGACTTCATCGCTACCTAAAACGGATAATTGACTGATATTTTTTGGCAAAGAAGAGACCGTTCTTGCTGGTTTGGCCTGCTTATCCTGTGCCTGTCCCCAGCGCTGAGCTTCCGTTTCTGCGTTTGCCCCTTGGAACATCACTTTTCCTGATGTGTAAGCAGTGATGGTCGTCCCGTCTTTTTTAGCAGCAAAGATAGTATAAGGAATCTGTTTATTTAACAAATAAGAGCGATAGTGTGCTTTCATTTGACTAAGTTGGTCGTTCGTTGCTTTGATAATGACGTTGCTCATAAAATTCTCCTCGTTTTTATACATAAATCTATACCGCAACTCCTGACTTTTCGTTTTCTAAGAGGTTGCGAGACATAGCATTTTTTTAAAGTTTATCATATAATAGTTAAGTATGTGAAAAATATTTGTGGAGAACGGTGAAAGAACCAACTTCATGGTACACTAAATAAAACTTTCATCAAATAGGAGGAAATGATTCGTATGGCGCACGAAAAAACACGCTACAAAGCAGTGATTGCCAACCAAACATATACTATTATCGGACGGGAAACCAAGCATCATATGGATATCGTAACGAAGCTGATCAATGAGCAGTTAGCAGAATTGAAACAATTATCACCACAAATGGATAATGAACAAGCAGCGATCTTGATGGCTGTCAATGCGCTTTCGGATCAATTGAAGAAACAAGAAAGAATCTTGGAGCTAGAAGAAGAAACAGCAGAATTAAAGAAAAAAATGATCAAATTTACAGAGCTTGAAAATCGCGTAAAACGCATGGAAGCAATCGAGAATGAAGCTCGAGAAGTACTGAAAGAAAATGGTCAAGCAGATTATACTATTAAAAATCATGTGGAAGCACAGCAGATTTTAAATGAAAAACGAAAAGGACAAATCAAACAAAAATCTTCTAATTAAGATCCTTTTATCAAAATAAGAAAAATTTAAAAAAGTTAGAAGAGAAAGGAACGTAGCATGCTGAGTTTGCTGATTTTATTTTTATTGCTAATTGCGTTTTTTTCTGGAGCACGTCGCGGGTTTGCTTTACAAGTCATATTCGCAATCGGATATGTGTTGTCATTTATTGCTGCCCAGCATTTTTACAAACCATTAGCAAGTCATTTGGAATTATACATTCCATACCCAGCTGTCACCCCGACATCAAAGTTAGCATTTTTTGATCAAGTATTTGCCTTTCACCTAGATGAAGCTTTTTATGCAGGAACGGCTTTTCTGATCATTTTGCTGATTGGCTGGCTGATCACCCGATTTGTGGGGGTCTTTGTCCATGGATTGACATATGTGCCGATCTTGAGACAGGTAGACTGGATTGCAGGAGGTATCCTGTCACTAATCATGGCTTACGTTACTATATTTTTGATTTTGCAGTTACTTGCCTTTGTTCCATTAGATGTGGTCCAAAATCAATTCGGCGAGCATAGTTTCGCTCGTTTTATCGTTGAGAGAACGCCCTTTCTTACCAACAAGATGTATGAGCTTTGGGTAACGAATATTTTGAATTAAGGAAAATAGGGCTAGAAAATATTTTTTTAGAAAAACTTTTACAAGAATGTTTTGTTTTTTGTACACAGTAGTTTATTTAAGAAGGCTGCGCAACGTATGTCCGGCACAGCCCTCTTTTCATAGTGAAAGATAAGGTGATAAAATGAATAACCGAATCCTTGAAACATTGGAATTTGAAAAAGTCAAACAGATGGTCAAACAATTTGTAGTGACTGCACAAGGAAAAGAAGAACTGGCAGAATTGGTACCAGTGAGCGAGAAACAAACGATCACAGAATGGCTTCAAGAAACTGAGGATGGGTTGAAAGTACAACGTCTGCGAGGCGGGATTCCTATACCAAAACTTGAAAATATCCGCCCTCATATGAAACGGATCGAAATCGGGGCAGATTTGAATGGAGTGGAGCTTGCACAAGTTTCCAGAGTGTTATCTACGACAAGTGAATTGCATCGGTTCATTGATGATCTTTCTGACAGTGAAATTGAATTTGCGCGTTTGTATATGTGGGCAGATCAGCTAGTCACGATTCCTGTTTTAAGTCGCCGTTTAAAGGAAGCAATCGATGAAGACGGACGCGTGACCGACGATGCTTCTCCTGAGCTAAAAATCATAAGACAGAACATTCGTCGCAGTGAACAAGCTGTTCGTGAACAGTTAGACGGAATCGTCCGCGGGAAGAACGCAAAATATTTGAGCGATGCAATCATCACCATGCGAAATGACCGCTACGTTATCCCAGTCAAACAAGAATACCGCGGTGTATTTGGCGGTGTAGTCCACGATCAAAGTGCTTCAGGACAGACTTTATTTATTGAACCAAAACAAGTGGTGGATTTGAATAATCGTTTGCGTCAATATCAAATCGCTGAACGAAATGAGATTCAACGTATTTTAAGTGAACTTTCTGCAGAACTTGTTCCACATCGTCAAGAAATCATCCACAATGCTTATGTGATTGGTAAAATGGATCTGATGAATGCAAAAGCACGATTTGGTAAAGAACTAAAAGCCATCGTGCCGGGAATCAGTGAAGACAATCATGTCGTCTTGAAACAAGCAAGACATCCGCTGATCGATCAGGAAAAAGTAGTTCCTAATGACATCGCAATTGGAAAAGACTATCAAGCCATCGTCATTACAGGACCTAATACAGGTGGGAAAACGATCACGTTGAAGACTTTAGGTCTGTTACAGCTGATGGGGCAAGCAGGGTTGCCGATTCCTGCAGGAGAAGAAAGCCAAATCGGTATTTTTGAAGAAGTATTTGCGGATATAGGAGACGAACAGTCGATTGAGCAAAGTCTATCGACCTTTTCTTCTCATATGACGAACACTGTAGATATTTTATCAAAAGTCAATGAAAAAAGTCTGGTACTATTTGACGAGCTTGGTGCAGGAACAGATCCGCAAGAAGGTGCTGCTCTAGCAATCGCGATCTTAGATGATCTTGGTAAAAAGTCTGCTTATGTGATGGCAACAACACACTATCCTGAATTGAAAGTTTATGGATACAATCGGGCAAATACGATTAATGCTAGTATGGAGTTCGATGTGGATACACTAAGTCCAACGTATCGTTTACTGATCGGTGTGCCTGGTCGGAGCAATGCGTTTGAAATCTCCAGCCGATTAGGTCTTGATACAGATGTTATTAATGAAGCAAAGCAGTTGATGAATGATGAGAGCCAAGATTTAAATGAAATGATCACAGATTTAGAGAATCGCCGGAAAATGGCAGAGACCGAATATCTGAAAATGCGTCATTTTGTTTCTGAGGCACAAGAACTTCATCATGATTTGAAAGAAGCTTACAGCTATTTCTTTGAAGAACGTGAAAAAGAAATAGAGAAAGCAAAGAAAAAAGCAAATGAAGTCGTGTCAGAGGCGGAAAAAAAAGCAGAAAAAATCATTGCTGATATTCGTAAAATGCAACAGCAGATCGGGCAAGGAAATGTGAAAGAGCATCAGTTGATCGATGCAAAGACCCAATTAGCAAATCTACATCAAGAAGAAACATTGAAGAAAAATAAAGTATTGAAGAAGGCGAAAGAACAAAAAACATTAAAACCGGGAGACGAAGTGTTGGTTACGACTTACGGCCAAAGAGGGACGCTTTTACGTAAAAACGGGAATCAGTGGCAAGTAGAAATCGGTATACTAAAAATGAATGTGTCCGAAGACGAACTGACGCCTGTTGCTCCTCAAAAAGAGCCGACACAACGAGTTGTCCATGCTGTACGCTCTGAATCTAGCAGTCATGTGCCGAATCAATTGGACCTTCGAGGAAAACGATATGAGGAAGCGCTAAGTGAAGTAGATCAGTATTTGGATTCTGCCATCCTAGCAGGTTATCCTCAAGTGACTATTGTCCACGGAAAGGGGACAGGCGCACTTCGCAAGGGAATTACTGATTATCTTAAAAACCATCGGAGCGTCAAAAGCTTTGAGTTTGCACCGGCAAATCAAGGCGGAAATGGTGCAACAATTGTTAAATTTAAGTAAAACTTACTAAAGGTAAGCAGATGGTTCGCTATCCAAGGATAGAAATGCTATACTGGTCATAGATTTTAAAAATGGAGGTCTTTAATATGTCACAAGTAATTACAGATAAGACATTTAATGAAGAAACAGACAAAGGACTTGTATTAATTGATTTTTGGGCAACTTGGTGTGGCCCATGTCGTATGCAGGCACCGATTTTGGATCAATTGGAACAAGAATATGATGAAGAAGAATTCAGAATTGCTAAAATGGATGTGGATGAAAATCCAGAAACTCCTCAACAATTCGGAATCATGAGTATTCCAACATTAATGTTGAAAAAAGATGGTCAAGTAGTAGAAAAAGCTGTTGGTGTTCATTCAAAAGAACAACTACGTCAAATGATCGATCAATATTTATAAAAGCTTAAAGCAAAAATAAGCTGAGGATGGGACTGAATTCAGTTCCGTCCTCGGTTTTTTTGCGGTTGAGTTAAGGTTATTCAAATTAACATTTTTTGAGTATAATTACGTTGTCAGGCTGGATTGTTTTTTTGACAGACATGCTATAATAACTTTAATTGAATATGAAGGGGAGTACCAGATGAACGAACGAATCAAAAACAAACTAGCTTTACTTCCTGATCAGCCCGGCTGTTACTTGATGAAAGATAAAAATGGAACGATCATTTATGTCGGAAAAGCCAAAATATTGAAAAATCGCGTCCGCTCATATTTTACTGGCAGCCATAATACGAAAACGGAACGGCTTGTTAGTGAAATTGAAGACTTTGAATACATCGTTACAGAATCGAATATAGAAGCTTTGCTCTTAGAAATCAATCTGATAAAGAAAAATGATCCTAAATACAATATTATGTTAAAGGATGATAAAACCTATCCTTTCCTTAAGATAACGAATGAAAAATATCCCCGTTTGGTGATTACTCGCAAAGTACTAAAAGACAAAGCACTGTATTTTGGACCATATCCAGATGTCGGTGCGGCGAATGAGACAAAGAAGATTCTCGACCGATTATTTCCTCTGAGAAAATGCAAACCTAGTCAGACGAAGGAGCCTTGTCTTTACTATCATTTGGGGCAATGTCTGTGTCCTTATTATTTCGACGTAGATCCGAAAGTCTATACGAAAATCGTTGATGAAGTGAAAAACTTTTTAAACGGAGGACACGAAAAAATCGAGTCAGAGATCCATCAGAAAATGGAAAAAGCTGCTGAAAACATGGAATTTGAAAAAGCTGCAGAATACCGAGACCAGATCCGTGCTATCGAAACAATCATGACTCGCCAAAAAATGACAAATACTGATTTACTGGATCGAGATGTATTTGGTTATGCGATTGATAAAGGCTGGATGTGTGTCCAAGTGTTTTTTGTAAGACAAGGAAAGTTAATTGAACGAGATGTTTCAATGTTTCCTTTCTATAACGAAGCAGAAGAAGATTTTTTGACTTATATTGGTCAGTTTTATCAGGAAAATGAACATTTCATTCCTAAAGAAGTCTTGATTCCTGATACGATCGACAAGCCAAGTGTAGAAGCTTTGTTGGATACGAAAGTTCTACAACCGAAACGAGGCGAAAAGAAAAAATTAGTGGAATTGGCGAATAAGAATGCCTCAGTTGCTTTGAATGAACGATTTGATCTGATTGCTAGAAAGCAGGAACGGACGATCGGAGCAGTGGAACGTTTAGGAAACGCAATGAATATCCCGACCCCAATACGCATTGAATCATTTGATAACTCTAATATCATGGGGACGAATCCTGTGGCTGCGATGGTCGTATTCATTGATGGAAAACCAGCAAAAAAAGAATATCGGAAATATAAAATAAAAACAGTCAACGGACCGGATGATTATGCATCGATGAGAGAAGTCATCTATCGCAGATATTCACGAGTGATTCGTGAAGGGTTGCCTTTACCTGATTTGATCTTGATTGATGGAGGAAAAGGACAAGTCGATGTAGCAAAAGATGTCTTAGAAAATCAATTAGGAATCGATATTCCTATTGCTGGTATGGCAAAAAACGATAAACATAAAACAAATGAGTTGCTATTCGGTACAGATTTGGCTGTAGTACCACTTGAACGAAATTCACCTGAGTTTTTCCTGCTCCAGCGGGTCCAAGATGAAGTCCATCGATTCGCAATCACTTTCCATCGGCAGCTGCGTAGTAAAAACAGTTTTGCTTCCCGATTAGACGAAATTGAAGGGCTAGGACCGAAACGAAAAAAAATGTTGCTTAAAGAGTTCAAATCATTGAAAAATATCACAGCAGCTACGATAGAAGAATTACAAGAAATCGGACTACCGAAAAATGTCGCACAAAACGTATTTGATAAATTACATCAGGAATGAGAAAAGGGCACTTTACAAAGAAAGTAAAGTGTCCTATCATTTTAATTACAACAACAAGAGAGTATACGTTTTGTTGGTAAATAATAAATCGCTTACATCTGGTGTCTTAGGATATATGGATTTATTGAAGAAGGAGTGAAGAAATGTTAGAAGTCAAGAATCTTGTTAAAACTTTTGGGAACTACACAGCTGTCGATCATGTCTCTTTCCAAATCCCAGACGGAAAAATCATGGGGCTGATTGGTCAAAACGGTGCTGGGAAGACAACGACTTTTCGTTTGATCTTGGATTTTTTGACACAAGACCAGGGAGAAGTGTTATGGAATGGTCATCATCTTGGGGAGAAAGATTATGATATCATCGGCTATCTTCCAGAAGAACGAGGACTTTATCCAAAAGTAACGATTCAAGACCAACTGCTTTATTTTGCAGAACTTAGAGGGAAATCAAGAAAAGAAATTGAACCAAAAATCGATTTTTGGATGGAAAAATTTCAGGTAAAAGGGAAAAAGACGGATAAAGTAAAATCTTTGTCTAAAGGAAATCAGCAAAAAGTCCAGCTTATCGCCACATTGATCCATGAACCTAAATTGATCATTTTGGATGAACCATTTAGCGGGTTAGATCCGGTAAACGCGGAATTACTGAAAGATGGAATATTGGAATTGAAAAAACACGGTTCATGTGTCATTTTTTCTAGCCATAATATGGATAATGTAGAAAAAATCTGTGATCATTTGATCATGCTGCGAAACGGAAAAATGGTTTTGAATGGAAAAGTCCATGAGATCCGTGAATCATTTGGCCGTACGAAGTTATTCTTGGAATCTGGGTTAAGTCAACAGGAAGTAGAAGAAATCGAAGGCGTGAAAAAAGTGATCCTTCGTGAGGATAATACGTTAGAGATCACATTAGAAGATCCTGAAGCTGGGAAAGAAATCTTTACTCGTGCGACTCAGTTCGGCTACATTCCTATGTTTAACCAGCAACCGCCAACTTTGGAAGAGATTTTCAAATTGAAAGCAGGTGAAATCGATGCGTAAGTTTTGGATTATTACCAAAGATGTCTATTTAAAAAATGTTAAGTCGATTTCTTTCTTGATCATGATATTAGTCCCTTTTATCATGCTGGGTATCATTTATGTAGCAGGAAACTTTGCTCAACAAAATAGTGATGTCAATAAAATCGGCGTATTGGCTGATAATGAGCAAATCAGTCAGCAAATGAGCCAAGTCAAAACAGATGATTTTGAGTTCAAAGCAGTTGATTCTGAAGAAAAAGCACAAAAAGAGCTTTCGGAAGAAAAAATCGATGCGTATTTAGTAGTCTCAACTGAGAATGATAAGATAAATGGGATGCTTTATAGCGAAAATTCATTAGGACAAAGTACACAACTACTGATACAACAACAACTGACTGGCTTGCAATCGATGCTTCGAGCAAGTCAATTAGGCATTTCACCAGAAGAAGTAGCTAGCTTGAGCCAACAAGCAAGTTTGACTCGACAAAAAGTCAATTTTGATTCAAAAGGAAAAATGACAGTTGGAGAAGATAACTCGACAGTCCAATATGTCGTAAGTTATGTAGCAACGATTGTCTTGTTCATTATTATTTTGACGTATGCGCAGATCATTGCACAAGAGATCGCTTCTGAAAAAGGCACGCGGATCATGGAAGTGATCCTGTCCAGTACGACTGCACAAAAGCATTTTTACGGAAAACTAACAGGTGTTTTACTTGTTGCATTAACGCAAATGGCATTATACGGTATTATTTTTGGTATAGGATACAGTCAATTCAAAGATATGGAAATGGTCAAAAATATATTAGACGGTATCTCATTGGATAACTTGATTGGACCATTCTTGTGGTATTCTCTTCTATTTATGATCTTTGGCATTTTGATTTTTTCTGTTTTGGCAGCTTTATGTGGCTCTTTGGTCAACAAAGCAGAAGATACAGCAAAAGCAATCTTGCCAGTGACTTATTTATCTTTAGGCGGATACATGCTTGGGTTGATATTAGGTGCGTCAGATCCAAATAATATCGTTATTCGGATCACTTCGTATATTCCATTTTTATCTTCCTATATTATGCCGGTTCGCTTGGCAAATGAGACAGTCGGTATGGGTGGAGCATTGATTTCCTTGTTGGTACTTGTAGCCGTGACATTCTTATTGATGATCTTGTCTGCAAACATGTACAAATCGAATGTACTCGTGTATAGCGAAGGCGGATTATGGAGTTCATTGAAACAATCGATTTCAATTATGAGAAATGAACGAAAAAAAGCATAAAATATAGAAAAATATAGAAGGAAGCTGGACATTTATTGTTCCCAGCTTCTTTTTTGTATAGACCTATTTCTATTTTTTTATTATATTGGATATATATTCATTGAAAATAGCGCATAACAACTTTATAATGTTGAGTATACCAATTTTTGGAGGCGTTTTAATGGACCGCTATTTAGATTTACTTTCAGAGAAGTTCCCTACAACGGAAGATGTCATCACGGAAATCATCAATCTCGAAGCAATTTTGCAGCTTCCAAAAGGAACAGAGTTATTTTTGAGCGATATACATGGCGAATTTCCTGCTTTTGATCATATTCTGCGTATCGGTTCAGGAAATCTTAAAGAAAAGATCAAAGACCTTTTCTCTGAACAAATGACGGAAACGGAGATCAGCCAATTCACTATTTTTACGGCTTATCCAGAATATGTATTGACGACTGATTGGTACAAAAAACAAGATAAATCCCAGCTGATCCATCGTTTGATTGATCTTTTACGGTTTACGACAGTCAAATACACTCGATCAAAAGTTCGAAAAGGATTGCCGAAAGAATATAGCTATATCATTGAGGAACTCTTGTATATCGATGATCGTATCAACGGGAAAAAAGACTATGTAAAAAAAATCATTGAACAACTTGTCTTAATGAAGGAAGAAGAAAAATTTTTAACAAAACTTGCGCAGACGATCCAAAAATCTGTCATCGATCATTTGCATATCGTGGGTGATATTTTTGATCGGGGAACTCAAGCAGCCAAAGTAATGGATCGAATCATGGATTTTTCCTCTGTAGATATCCAGTGGGGGAATCATGATATTTTGTGGATTGGTGCGTATTGCGGCTCTGAGGCATGTTTATTGACGCTTTTACGGATTGCTGCACGCTACAACTATTTATTTGAATTAGAGAAAGAATATGGAATAAATTTACGTCCATTATTTTCTTTTGCCCATCAAACCTACCAGAAGAATCCTGTATTTACCCCTAAAAACAGGGAAAATCTATCTGAAAGAGAGCAAGAAGAATTAGAAAAGATCCATCAAGCGCTTTCTATCCTCCAATTCAAATCAGAACATCAGTTGTTGGATCGACGACCTGAATTTAAAATGGACGATCGTAAATTGCTGGAAAAAATCAACTATGAAGAATCAACAATCGATTTAGAAGGTCAGCTCTATGAGTTGAAAGGGACTTGTTTTCAAACGATCCAGCCAGATGATCCCAAAAAATTCTTGGAAGAGGAACAAAAAGTGATCGATAGTTTGATGTATTCATTCCAGCACTCGTTAAGAATGCAAAAACACATGACGTTTTTGATAGAAAAAGGGGGAATGTATCTCACGAACAATCAACATGTACTGTTTCATGGCTGTATACCTGTAGATGAAAAGGGGCAGCTCTTAGCATTTGAATTAGACCAATCTTATCGCGGAAAAGAACTACTGGGATTTTTTGAAAAACAGATAACTGAAAGCGCAAAAGATTTGACTGCAAAAGAAGATTTGGCGACCGATTTGATTTGGTATGCGTGGAGCGGGCCATTTTCGCCTTTATTCGGCAAGAGTAAAATGGCCACTTTTGAGCGCTATTTTCTCACAGAGCCTCATACGCACGTCGAAAAAAGCAATACCTATTATCACTTGCGAGATGAAGAGTGGTTCAGTGAAAAAATTTTGGCAGAATTCGATGCAAAAGAAGAAGGTTCAGCAATCATCAATGGGCACACGCCAGTAAAAGTAAAAAAAGGAGAGTCACCGATCAAAGCAAACGGAAAAGCATTTGTTATTGACGGAGGTCTATCCAAAGCTTATCAAAAAAAAACCGGGATTGCTGGCTACTCATTACTATGCAATTCTTACGGTTTCCAAATCGTGACACATTATCCGTTCTTGCCTATTGAACAACAATTTGCAAAAAAATCTGATCAAACGAATGTAAAAAAAGTGATCGAGCAGCAGCTCCCACGCAAACTTAATCGGGATACGACAAAAGGAATGGAATTACAGCAACAGATTACTCAGCTCCAAAGGCTGTTGGATTATCGAAAGGACGATTGAGAAAAATGCTAGCCAACATTGCTCAATAGACTAAAAAAGGACTGCAACAAAAGGCGTATCGCAGTCTCCTTCGGAATTAGCTCAAAAAACGGAAAAATATGAGGAGCTATTTTTCCGTTTATTTCTCTAATACTCAGGTCAGGGCGCTGATTTCACGACCTCTGGGTAAACGGTGTTCAAAAGCCAGTTTCTCGGTATTAAGCCAAATTTATGTAAAAATGTGGAAAGCCATTTTCACAAAATTTTTCTTCATACTCGAAACTAAGCGACTTTTTCACGACCTCTTCCTTAAACGGTGTTCAAAAGCTTGCATCTGCGGTAATAAGTCCAACCAATTTAAAAACATAAGGAGCTGTTTTTACTTGGCTATTCTTATTACATTAAGCCAAATTTATGTAAAAATGTTGAAAGCCATTTTCACAAAATTTTTCTTAATACTCGAAACTAAACAGCTTTTTCACAACTTCCTCAGAAAAACGATTAAAATTCATTCACAAAGAAATCGAATAAACGCTGTTCAGATGAATTTACACGATGAGAAAGTTCCGGATGCCATTGGACACCAAGGATTTTGTGCATATTATCTTTACTTTGGACTGCTTCAATGAGTCCATCGTTGGAAAAGGCGATGGCTTTTAACAAAGGAGAAAGATCTTTGACTGCCTGATGATGATAGGAATTCACAAAGTATGAATCAGGGAGAAGGTCACTTAATAAACTGTCCGAAACGATTTTGACTTCGTGAGTTGCAAACTGCGGGGCAGTGGGCTGTTGTTCGTGTTTTACAGACCATTTTGGATATAATGAAAGATCTTGATAAAGTGTTCCCTCCAACACGACATTCAATAGTTGAAGTCCTCGGCAGACTGCAAAAATCGGTTTTCTTTGTTTCAATGCTTCCAAGATCAATGCCTGTTCGAATTGGTCTCGTTGAATATTTGTTTCCGTCAGTTTGGGATGAGGGTCTTCCATGTAAAGTTGCGGACTAACATCCTGACCGCCTGCAAGAATGAGTTTGTCGATTTTCTCAATTAGTTGAGGCGCTGAATCTGGATACATGACTGGCAGAATAAGAGGTAATCCTTGAGCATCTAAAACTGCATCCACAAATCCCTGCGGTGTATAGCTTACTTGATTTCCTTGGAAAGTATCTGTCGCTCGAATCAGTTGATTCCCGGCAATGCCGATGATTGGTTTCATTTTTATTCCCCCTAAAGTAGACTAATTGTAACAAGGATTTAAAAAAATTTAAACTATGTAAGACTTGCCCCTATACTTATCTGTTCTTGCTGTGTTACTATCTGTAAAGAGAATTTTCGTGTGAAATTCATGACGATAGTTGAAAATATTGCTTAATTTGTTATAATAAAAAGTAAGCAGAAATAAAAAGGTTGGGCGTAAGCTTCAAGGATCTAGTTCTTCAAGGGGTGAGAAGGACATTTTATTGAAGGGGCCTGCCTATACTAAGTTATCTTTAGAGGTACATACTTTCAATGAAAAAAGAAAGCATGTACCTCTTTTTTAAATCGAAAGGAAGTGAAGCAAGTGTTAGAAGCTTTGGAACAAATCCGAAAAGCAGAAGAAGAAAATGAGAAGCGTGCTCGAACCCTACGGCAGCAGTTGAAGACCTATGCAGAAGAAAAAGAGCAAGAATTGGAGATAATCCAAACGAACAGTCGGCAACAGCTGAAACAGTTGGTAGAAGAAAAAGAACAATTCGAAAAGCAAGAATTAGAAAAAGAAAAAATGAAATTGAAAGCAGAAGCAGACAAGGTGCAAGCAACTTTGAAAGACCAATATCAAAAGCATCAGAGTCAAGCAATCGGTGCAATCATTGAAAGGGTGAAAGAAACTTATGGCCGTCACTAAGATGGAAAAAGTGACCCTCATTTCAGATAAAAGAAATCAGGAGAGGATTTTACAAGCAGTACAAGGAATCCAAAATGTTGAAATCCGGGATCTGTATCAAAATAGAACAAACAACCAGTGGGTAGAAAAATATTTTCCAGATACCACGATTATTGATAAAGAAGCAAAATTAAGCGCTTTAGGCAATCGGCTGAAAGACATCCAAGAAGCTATCCAATTCATACAACACCACGGCGATAGCCGTCAAAAGAAACTCCATTTGAAACGTCAAGAACTTTCCTTACAAGACTTGGAAGCAAATTATTCCGAAGAAAATTTCATGAATAAATTAGAAGAAGTCCTTGATTTAAAAGAAAAGTGGGAACAGCTAACTGAAAAACGTGATCGTTTAGAAGGAGAGGAAGAATGGCTTCTTCATTGGCAACAGCTGGATATTGCTCCAAGTATGTATGCAAGTAAGACGACCATTTTTGAGATGGGGACTGTGAGTGCAGCAAATTTTGAAAGTTTCAAGGAAGAACTAAGTAAGCTTGATGACGTTTATATGGAAGAAATAGATTATACGCCAAAACAAGTTTATCTTTCGTATGTTGCTTTAAAAAAATCAGCTGCTGCTATAGAAGAAATTGCTGGGAAATACGGGTTCAATAAAGAAACGTATCCTTATGAACAAAATCCTAAAGAAAAACTGCAAGAAACCAAACAGCAATTGTCCGTTGTTCACGAGCACCAAAAGAAGATAACGACAGCGTTAGGTCAGTGCAGCGGCTATATCCAAGAATTTGAATGGGTAGAAGAAGTCACACTTGCCGTTGCAGAACGAGAAAAAGTAAAAGAACGGTTTATCCATGCGACTTATCTGATCGTTTTGCAAGGTTGGGTAGATGCAGAAGAAAAACAGAATTTGATGCATGTGTTAACCGAAACTGTATCAGAAGAAGATATATATATTAGTTTCGAAACACCAAACTCAGAAGAGATTCAGCAGGAAGTCCCTACTAAATTGAAAAACCATCCGCTTATCGAACCTTTTGAATTGCTGACTGAAATGTACAGTCTGCCAAAATATGAAGAAGTAGATCCAACGCCTTGGATGACACCATTTTATCTTGTCTTCTTCGGGATGATGGTCGCAGATGTTGGTTACGGATTGCTGATGCTCATTGGGACAATACTAGCTCAAAAACTACTTGTTTTACCACGTGGGATGAAACGTTTCGTAAAATTCTTTGAGATTCTCTCGGTACCATCGATCATCTGGGGATTGATCTACAGTTCATTTTTCGGACAGGCATTACCAAAAGAACTATTTGGCATCCGCTTGCCTTTCCCAATCCTATCTACAACGGATGACGTCAATACGATTTTGATTTTATCCGTGATTTTCGGTCTGATACAGATCTTGGTTGGATTATTTGTGGCAGCAAAGGAAAATATCAGGAGAAAAGATTACTTGAGTGCTGTCAGTGATGGATTTGCCTGGCAAGGGATCCTGATTGGGATCGTTATTGCATTGATTGGTGCCATGTTGATAAAAAATACAGCATTTGTTTATCTTGGCGCGGGGCTATCGATCATTGCTGCTTTATGTATCTTAATCGTGCCGATTATCCAATCGCCGTCTAAAGTCAAGGGTGCTGCCAAAGGAGCGTATAATCTTTACGGATTGACGGGTTATATCGGTGATTTAGTCAGTTATACACGTTTGATGGCATTAGGTATTTCAGGCGGAAGTATTGGCGCGGCATTCAATATGCTGGTTACTTTCATGCCGCCAGCCGCTCGATTCAGTGTAGGGATCCTTTTGATCATCGCTTTACACGCACTGAATATGTTTTTGACACTGTTGAGTGCCTATGTCCATGGTGCACGATTGCAGTATGTCGAATTTTTTGGAAAATTTTATACAGGAGGCGGACGTGCCTTTGACCCGCTGAAAACGGCGGAAAAATACGTCAACATCAATCATAAGAAAAAAAACAATAAATAATTGGAGGATTTTTATACAATGATGGATTACTTAATTAGTCAAAATGGTGGAATGGTATTTGCAGTATTAGCGATGGCAACAGCGACGATTTTTTCAGGGATCGGTTCAGCTAAAGGTGTTGGAATGACAGGTGAGGCAGCAGCAGCGTTAACAACAAGTCAACCCGAAAAATTCGGACAGGCTCTGATTCTGCAATTGCTTCCAGGTACGCAAGGGTTGTATGGATTCGTTATCGCCTTTTTGATTTTTATCAACTTAGGAAATGATATGTCAGTTGTACAAGGTTTGAACTTTTTAGGCGCTTCTCTGCCGATTGCTTTTACAGGCTTGTTTTCAGGTATTGCCCAAGGGAAAGTTGCAGCAGCAGGTATCCAAATTTTAGCGAAAAAACCTGAACATGCTACAAAAGGAATCATTTTTGCTGCGATGGTTGAAACATATGCGATTTTAGGTTTCGTTATTTCCTTCCTATTAGTATTGAATGCCTAAGCATAAAGGAGGAAAAGCAGATGAACGCCATTGAAAAAATCATCTCTCAGATGAATGAAGCAGCAGAGCAAGAAAGAGCGGCGTTAGAGCAAGAAGAGCGAATGAAGATCGATCAAAACTTTGAACAAAAACGTACGCAAATCGAAACAGAACATCAAAAACAAAAAGAAAAACAAATCGAATTACTTGAAAAAAAATACCGTCAGCTTAGGAATCGCCAACAAGTAGAAGTACGACAAGAAAATTTGAACGCGAAGCAGGAATTTTTACGACGATTGTTTGCAGATGCAATAGCTGAAATGGAGAATTGGGATGAATCTGAACAAATCCAGTTTATCAAAAATTCATTGTATTCATTACCTTTGACAGGCAAAGTAACATTCATTGCTGGAGAAAAATCAGCAGCTTATCTTTCTCAGACATTGCTGGATGAATGGAACAATGAACTTCCCTTTACGATGGTTTTAAGCGATGAATCTGTTGCTGGTCAAGCTGGTTTTCTGATAAACGATCAAGGAGTTCAGTATAACTTTCTTTTCAGCAGCCTTGTACAAGATATCCAAGGAACGATGAGTTTTGAGATTGCCAATCAATTATTCGAATAAGGAGGGATCAGTGTATGGAATACCACGAACTAAATCCCTTGATTCGCGGAAGAGAGCTTGAACTTTTGTCCAATGAGACATTTGAACGGATGATTCAAACCAATTCTGTCGAAGCACTTGGTGAGATATTGAAATCCACGATTTACAGTCCATATATCTATGACGGGTATGAATATGACTTTGAACAGAATCTTTTAAAGGAGCAGAGCCGTCTATTTCGCTGGTTAAAGGAATCAGCACCGGAGCCTGAAATCGTTTGGATCTATACGATGCGTTATACTTTCCATAATCTGAAGGTTTTGACAAAAGCCGAGATGACAAATCAAAATCTGGACCATTTGTATATCGACGATGGGTTTTATTCATTAGAAACCTTGAAGGATGCCATTCATACGCAAGTTTCAAATGAACTCCCTGAAAGTATTATGGATAGTATACGAGAAGTCCGCGATTATTTTGAAGAGTCTACCATTCTTCAGGGAATCGATGTGATCTATGATCGGCAGTTTTTGACAGAGCAGCGACGGCTTGCCGATAAGCTAGGATATCAAGAATTGCTGAAAGAAGTCATTGCTTTTATTGACTTGACCAATATCACAACGATGGCTCGAGGAATATTGCAGAAAAGAACATATGGGTTCATGACGACGGTGCTTTCCAGTTCGGGAAGTATCGAAAAAGAAGTATTTTTGAACTTTGTAGATAAAGATATGGAAGCTTACACGAACTTTCTATTAGAGACAGATTATGCTGAGTTTCTGCGTCCTGTCATCCGTGAGGGAAATCTTGATCTCGTAAAGCTTGAACAGTTGAAAGATGATTATCTAAGTTCATTGTATCAAGAAGCACAAACCCAGGCTTTCGGACCACTGCCACTACTAGCCTTTTTGAACGCAAAAGAGGTAGAAAGTAAAAACCTTCGTTTACTGGTTATCGGCAAAAGAAGCCATTTTGAACCAGAAACAATCAGAAAGCGGGTGAGACAAGTCTATGACGTATAAGATCGGTGTAGTTGGCGACAAAGATTCTGTTTTGCCATTCAAATTGTTTGGCTTTGATGTTCGTTATGGTACAACCAAGCAGACCGTTCGTCAGGCAATTGAAGAAATGGCAAAGAATGAGTATGGCGTGATTTATGTCACGGAGCAATGTGCAGCACTGAGCCCAGAAACGATCGAACGTTACAAAGAACAAATGATACCTGCTATCGTATTGATTCCCAACCATCAAGGATCATTAGGGATTGGGCTGGAAGAAATTCAAAAAAACGTAGAAAAAGCAGTAGGTCAAAATATCTTATAGTATGAAAAGGAGATAGAAATTTTGCAAATTGGAAAAATCATAAAAGTCTCCGGACCTCTTGTAATGGCTGAGAACATGTCTGATGCCAGTATCCAGGACATGTGTTTAGTGGGAGATCTAGGAGTTATCGGAGAAATTATCGAGATGCGTGGCGATGTGGCGTCTATTCAAGTATATGAAGAGACCTCAGGAATTGGTCCAGGCGAACCGGTTCGTTCTACTGGTGAAGCTTTATCTGTTGAATTAGGACCAGGGATCATTTCACAAATGTTTGACGGAATCCAACGGCCATTAGATACCTTTATGGAAATCACACAAAGTAATTTCTTAGGACGGGGAGTCCAATTGCCTGCATTGGATCATGAGAAAAAATGGTGGTTCGAACCCACATTAGAAGCCGGAGAAACGGTTAGTGCTGGCGATGTGATTGGAATCGTAGAAGAAACAAAAGTTATCAAACACAAAATCATGGTGCCAAATGGGATAAAAGGTACGATCAAAACAATCGAAAAAGGATCGTTCACTATTGATGAAACCGTATGTGTCGTTGAAACTGAAAATGGTGACAAAAACTTGACGATGCTCCAAAAATGGCCAGTCAGACGTAGTCGGCCAATCAAAGAAAAATTAAACCCTGATGCACCGATGATCACCGGACAGCGAGTGATCGATACGTTCTTCCCAGTGACAAAGGGGGGAGCAGCAGCTGTTCCTGGTCCATTTGGTGCAGGAAAAACAGTCGTTCAGCATCAAATCGCAAAATGGGCCGATGTGGACATGGTCGTTTATGTGGGATGCGGTGAACGTGGAAATGAGATGACGGATGTTTTAAATGAATTTCCTGAATTGATTGACCCTAATACAGGAGAATCATTGATGGAACGTACGGTATTGATTGCCAATACATCTAACATGCCGGTAGCGGCTCGAGAAGCTTCTATCTATACGGGAATCACGATTGCGGAATATTTCCGTGACATGGGTTATGACGTTGCTATCATGGCTGACTCCACTTCACGATGGGCAGAAGCACTTCGTGAGATGAGCGGACGTTTGGAAGAAATGCCTGGTGATGAAGGTTATCCAGCTTATCTTGGTTCCCGTCTTGCGGAATACTATGAACGATCTGGAAGAGTCATTGCTTTAGGATCAGAAGGTCGCGAAGGAAGTATAACCGCAATCAGTGCTGTATCGCCTTCTGGAGGGGATATTTCGGAACCAGTCACACAAAATACATTGCGGGTCGTAAAAGTATTCTGGGGACTTGATTCGACTTTAGCCCAAAAAAGACATTTTCCTTCAATCGATTGGATCCAAAGTTATTCTCTTTATTCAACAGAAGTAGGGAAGTACATGGATCATATCCTTCAAGCTGACTGGGCATCCATGGTCACTGAGGGCATGCGTATTTTGCAGGAAGAACAGCAGCTGAATGAAATCGTGCGTTTGGTAGGGATTGATTCCCTTTCAGATAATGACCGTCTGACATTAGAAGTGGCAAAATCCATTCGTGAAGATTATTTGCAGCAAAATGCTTTTGATGATGTTGATACATTCACTTCAAGAGAGAAACAATTCAAAATGTTGAAGATGATCTTGACCTTTGGTGAAGAAGGACGCCGTGCGTTGTCGTTAGGTGCTTATTTAAGTGAGATCATGGACGGTACCGTGTCGATTCGTGAAAGGATCGGACGAAGCAAATATATCCCGGAAACAGAATTAGAAAAACTAGATCAAATTATCGGTGAAATCAAACAAACGATGCAAACAATCGTTTCAGAAGGAGGCATGAGCAATGATTAAAGAATATCGTACGATCGGTGAAGTCGTCGGTCCATTGATGGCGGTTGAAAAAGTTGCTGGTGTCAAATATGAAGAATTAATCGAAGTCCGTATGCAAAATGGCGAGATTCGTCGTGGACAAGTATTGGAAGTCCAAGAAGATAAAGCAATGGTCCAAATATTTGAAGGAACAAGTGGGATCAATTTACGTGACTCTTCTGTACGATTTTTAGGACATCCTTTAGAACTAGGTGTATCGGAAGACATGATCGGTCGAGTATTCGATGGCTTGGGACGTCCAAAAGATAATGGACCAGAAATCCTGCCTGAAAAGTATTTGGATATTAACGGAGAAGTAATCAATCCAGTAGCTCGGGATTACCCAGATGAGTTTATCCAAACAGGTATCTCTGCAATCGATCATTTGAACACATTAGTTCGTGGACAAAAATTACCAGTATTTTCTGGTTCTGGTCTTCCTCACAAAGAATTAGCTGCTCAGATTGCGCGACAAGCAACGGTACTTGATTCATCAGATGATTTCGCCGTAGTCTTTGCTGCTATTGGAATCACTTTTGAAGAAGCAGAATTTTTCATGGAAGATTTTCGACAAACTGGTGCAATCGACCGTTCTGTCATGTTCATGAATTTAGCAAACGACCCTGCAATCGAACGTATTGCTACTCCTCGTATGGCTTTGACTGCTGCAGAATATCTTGCTTATGAAAAAGGAATGCATGTATTGGTTATCATGACAGACATGACCAACTATGCAGAGGCATTGCGAGAGATTTCTGCAGCACGGCGAGAAGTTCCAGGAAGAAGAGGCTATCCTGGGTATCTTTACACGAACTTAGCTACTTTGTTCGAACGAGCAGGAAGGATCCGCGGACTAAAAGGATCAGTTACTCAAATTCCGATTTTAACAATGCCAGAAGACGATAAGACACATCCGATCCCTGACTTGACCGGTTATATTACAGAAGGCCAGATCATCTTGACTAGAGAGCTTTATAAGAGTGGGATACAACCACCAATTGATGTACTTCCGTCTCTTTCGCGGTTAAAAGATAAAGGAACTGGACCCGGAAAGACAAGAGAAGACCATGCGGCTACGATGAATCAGCTTTTTGCAGCCTATGCACAAGGAAAACAGGCAAAAGAATTAGCCGTAGTTTTAGGAGAATCTGCTTTATCTGATGTAGACAAGATCTATGCGAAGTTTGCTGAGCGGTTTGAAAAAGAATATGTCAATCAAGGATTCTACACGAACCGTTCGATTACTGAAACACTTGATCTAGGGTGGGAACTGCTATCGATGTTGCCAAGAACCGAATTAAAACGAATCAAAGACGACATGCTGGACAAATATCTGCCAGAAGGGAAGTGAGTTCTGATGGCACGATTGAATGTGAATCCGACCCGCATGGAATTGACCCGATTGAAAAAACAGTTGACAACTGCCACAAGAGGGCATAAATTATTAAAAGATAAGCAAGATGAACTGATGCGTCAATTCATTCTGTTGATTCGAAAGAACAACCAACTGCGTCAAGAAATGGAAGAGTCCATGACAGAAGCAATGTCTGATTTTGTATTGGCAAATGCTTCAATCACGGAACCTTTCATCGAAGAATTGTTTGCTTTGCCGGCGGAAAACGTTGATTTATCTATCGTAGACAAAAATATCATGAGTGTAAAAGTACCTGTGATGAATTTTGAATATGATGAACAGCTGACAGACACCCCTTTGGAATACGGGTATTTGAATTCCAGTGCCGAACTGGATCGGTCAATCGATCGGTTTACTACCTTGCTTCCAAAACTTTTGGAACTGACAGAAATCGAAAAAACTTGTCAGCTAATGGCAAGTGAGATCGAAAAGACACGTCGGCGAGTCAATGCATTAGAATATATGACGATCCCTCAATTAGAAGAAACAATCTATTATATTCGTATGAAGCTAGAAGAAAACGAGCGCGCAGAAGTAACAAGGTTGATCAAAGTAAAAAATATGGGTACCACTGACTAAGTGGTATCCTTTTTTAAAAGAGGAAAACGATGATTAAACAAAACAAACAAATAAAGAAACGCTTGCCGGCCGTTCAGCTTCTCGCATTAGGATTTTTTCTCCTGATTTTAGTTGGCGGTGGTCTACTTACCCTGCCATTTTTTAGTAATAGTGGGCATGGGACAAATTTTATCGATGCGCTTTTCACTGCAACTTCTGCCGTCTGCGTGACGGGATTGACGACATTGAATACAGCAGAACATTGGAACAGTGCTGGTCAGTTTTTGATCATGCTTTTGATTGAGATTGGCGGTCTTGGTTTTATGATGGTTCCGATTCTATGCTTTGCATTGATAAAGAAAAAAGTCAGTCTCAGCACACGTATCATATTAAAAGAAGCGCTAAATCTAGAAGAAGTATCAGGTGTGATGAAGCTCATGCTTTACATCCTGAAATTGGCCTTTGTGATCCAATTGATTGGTACGATTGCTTTATCTTTTGTATTCGTGCCTGAATTTGGCTGGTTGAAAGGGATCTGGTACAGTTTGTTCCACGCAATCTCTAGTTTTTGTAATGCAGGGTTTGATTTGTTAGGAGACAGTTTAGCCAATCACCAGCAAAATGTTTATTTGATCATGGTGGTATCTGCTTTGATTATTTCTGGCGGATTAGGCTTTATCGTTTGGCGTGACTTATTAGAATATCATCAGAAAAAGAAGATGACGATTCATTCAAAAATCGCATTAACCGTTACAGGTACCCTTTTATTAGGCGGTTTCGTTGTGTTCTTTTTCACAGAACACAATGGGGCAACATTAGTGGAAGGGAATATGTTTCAACGATTGGCAAATACTTTTTTTATGAGTGTAACACCTAGAACGGCTGGATATTATTCAGTTGATTATCTCCATATGAGTCATGCCGGTCTGATCTTAACGATGTTTTTGATGTACATTGGCGGAACATCTGGGTCGACTGCCGGCGGATTGAAAACAACTACGTTAGGTGTGTTGCTGATCCAGATGCGTTCGATGTTGAAAGGACGTACGAGAGCGGAAGCATTTGGCCGTACAATCCGTCAAGGCGCAGTGTTGCGAGCACTCACGTTGTTTTTTATCACGTTGACACTGTGTGTAGTCGCCATCATGATTTTATCAGTGACTGAAACGATACCTAAAACTTCTGGCATCGAATATATTGCTTTTGAGGTCTTCTCTGCATTTGGAACAGTAGGACTTACGATGGGATTGACGCCAGACTTGACTGCAATAGGGAAATTGATTATTATAGCGCTTATGTACATTGGACGAGTTGGGGTATTGACTGTGGTCTTCTCTCTGATGACAAAAGCACAAAGAACTCAATCAAAATACAAATATCCAGAAGAAAGTGTCATGATTGGATAATTTCATCTTCTGACAGAAATCTAGTGATCTAGCAAAATAAGAAAATAAAATATAAGACAAATTTTTTTGCTGTTTGGTTACTTTAAGTGCAAAATGTTCATTTGCTTTTTGAGGCACTATCCGTTGTTGAACTTCGGGTAGTGCCTCTTTTTTATCGAAAGGAATCAATCAGCTATGATTCCTTTATTTATCAATAGATTATAATTCATATTTTTTTATTTTTTCTTTTACGATACTTAGTCCAGAAGCTAAAATCTCAAGGTTGTTTGAAGATAGGGAAATACGAACGTATGCATCCGGTTGTGCTCGCGTAGTAAAGCGTCGGGAATGATAGAGTCGGATGCCGTTAGACAGAAAGTCATTCTCAATCCTCTTAGGATCAATCTCAGGATCAACTGGAAGAATTCGATAATAAGGAACACGATTCGTTGGTTTTTCTACTTTGAAAAGAGAATCAAAAAGCTGATTAGCTCTTTTCGTAAGATTTAATTTAGTTTCTAAGATTCTATTTGCTTCATTTGAATGGAGGATTTGAGTGATGACCTCCACATCTAATCCAGAAGTTTTCACATTTATATTAAAAATTGCTTGTTCTATCTTGCTTTGGACATGTACTGGAGCTACAAGATAAGCAACTCGCAATCCAGAACAAATAAATTTTGTCATTCCAGCTAAGTAGATTGTTTGGTTAGGTAACAATTTTTGGAAAGGAGGAATAATCTTATGTTGATAATAAGTTGTTAAAAAAGAATGGATATCATCTTCGATAACCCATAGACCTTCTTTTTCAATTACTTCGGCTAATTGCTCTCGTCTTTGGTGAGAGATTTGAAACCCTATAGGATTATTGCAAGAAGGCATAAGAAAGACACCATGGATCTTCTTTTTTCTACATTCCTGAATCAATATATCAGGTCGCATTCCTTGCTCGTCAAAATCAATTGGAACGATCTCTAAATGATATAATTGAGCCAATTCAATGAAATTAGCGTACGTATATCGGTCTGTTGCTATTCTATCACCTGGAGAGAAAAGTGCAGAAAGTGTGATAGCCAATCCATTTTGAACACCGGAAACAATAGACAGAGATTCTAAAGACGGAATGACTCCTTGAGTTTTTAACCAATTTGCTGCAGTAGTCAATTGAAAATTTGTGCCTTTGGGATCTTGGTAATTAAGCAAACCAACAAGATTTGGGTTATTACCAGTTGATTGAATAAACGGGACAACGAATTTATTACATTCTTCAAAAGAACTAACCAGACCAAAATCAATGATATGTTCGGTTACTTCATTGGTAGAGATGGTAATGGATTCAAAGACATTGGGAGAAATAAAAGTGCCACTTCCAATATTCGTATACAGCAAACCTTTCTCAATTCCGTATTTATAAGCCTTGCCAACGGTAGTAAAATTTAAATCTAAATAATCAGCTAGCTCTCTTTGGGAGGGTAACTGAGTGTTTTTCTGTAATTTATTCTTTAAAATATCTTGTTCTAATTGTTGAATCAACGATCGATAATAAGGACGCTTCAATTTTTGTTTGTCTGGCCGCCAAGTTAACGGGTAGTTGTCATAAGAATTAATAGGCATTTTCTCCACTCCTTAAAATTGTATACCATACAATTTTACCATTGATTGTATTGATTTTAGAAGTTAATCTTTTGTGAGGAGGGAATTGTCTATGAAAATTATTAATTTTGAGGAAGTAGTAGCTTCTTTTAGTTTTGAAGAAGCGATCCAAGTAATGAAAAAATGTTTCTTTGATTATGAAAGTGGTAAAATCAGCCAAAATCCTCGATTGGTGGAAATTTTACCGGACGGAAAAGACAAAAATGTGTTTGCGATGATGCCTGCCTATTTGGGAGAGAATAGATATTTTGGAACAAAAGTCATTACCGCTTTCTCGGATAATCATCAGTATCATTTACCTTCTCATTTAGGAGAGATTTTCTTGTTTGATGCTCAAAACGGACTACCCAGAGCATTGATAAACGCAAATGCAGTCACTTGGATTCGAACAGCTGCTGTATCTGCGCTAGCAACAGATTACTTAGCAGATCAGCATGCAGAAACACTTGCTTTAATTGGAGCTGGTCAACAAGCATTGTCGCATTTGGCTGCGATTTCTACCATTCGTCGCATCACTACAGTGTTTGTTTACGATATTTTAGAAGAAAGACGAAATGCTTTTATCGCTAATGCTAAAAATCAGTATCCTAAAATGACGTTTATAAATGCAATATCAGTAGAAGATGCAGTACGCTCAGCGGAAATCATTTGTACGTTGACCCCTAGTAAAGAGGCATTTCTTCAAAAAGAGTGGGTAAGGGAAGACGCACATATCAATGCTGTGGGCACGTTTACTCCTAATACAAGAGAGATAAGTACACCATTGATGGAAACTTCTCAAATCTATGTAGATGATTACTCAGCTGCCTTAACAGAAAGCGGAGACCTACTTATAGCCATGTCAGAAGGAGATTTAGAGGAATCTTGTATTGTTGGTACATTAGGCGAATTAGTTTCTGGGAAAAAAACATTTTACAAAGGAGAATCGAGTCCGACGATTTTCGACGCAGTTGGTCTAGCTGTTGAAGATCTTTGCTGTGCAGAATATATTTATAACAAATTAGAGAGAGGATCTTTAAAATGAACTTAGATTATTACGTAGTTGATGCATTTGCAGATGAGGTGTTCAAAGGAAATCCAGCAGCAGTGTATGTTCTAGAAGAATGGCTGCCAGAAGGTACGATGCAAAAAATTGCCATTGAAAACAATTTATCTGAAACAGCATTTACAGTGAAGAAAAATCAAGGATTTGAGCTTAGATGGTTTACGCCAGATCGAGAAATCGATCTTTGTGGTCACGCGACATTAGCAACAGCATTTGTTTTATTTAACTATTACAAAATACTTGATGAAACGATTAAATTTTCTACTCAAAGCGGTAATCTATTTGTGACAAGAATTGAAGATTATTATTGCATGGATTTTCCTAGTATTATGCCAAAAAAAGTACCAATATTGTCTGAATATGAAGAAGCGATAGGGGCTAAGATTAAAGAAGCCTACTTAGCACGTGATTTATTTTTCGTATTAGAAGATGAAAAAGCGGTGGCTAAATTGCAGCCAGATTTCACAAGTATCAAAAATTTTGATTTAGGAATAGGGGTCATCGTGACAGCAGAAAGTGTACAAGAAGACTTTGTTTCTAGAACCTTCTTTCCAAAATTAACAATCAATGAAGATCCAGTATGTGGATCAGCACATTCTAATCTTATTCCTTATTGGGCAAAAAGAATGAGTAAAACAAAATTGTCAGCTTACCAAATGTCATCAAGGGGCGGGTATCTAGAGTGTGAATTAAAAGAAGATCGTGTGATAATAGGAGGAAAAGCAGTTTTGTTTTCTAAGGGAACCTCGTTTATTTGATTTCTTTCAAATGAACTAAAAATAAATAAGTGTAGAGTGGCAGCCTTATAGCTACAATAGTTGTTAAAAAAAGACGCAAACTTTTTCAATTTAAAGAAAGTTTGCGTCTCATTTTAATTATTGGCGTTTGTTTTTTGTTCAATCAAGAGCAAAATGCCCCTACTAACTAGCCTCGGATGACTTCGATTTTATAACCATCAGGGTCAATGACAAAGTAGTAAGAAGGCGCAGTGCCAGGTAATCCTTTTAAGTCAGTAATTTCAAGACCTGCAGCTTTATGCTGTTCATGTAATTTTTCTAAATCATCAGCTGCAATAGCGATATGACCATAACCATTTCCTAAATCATAGGCACCATGATCGTAGTTATAAGTCAACTCCAATTCATAGTCATCCCCAGGAAGTGTCAAATAAACAAGTGTAAATTTGTTTTCTGGAAAATCACGGCGGCGGCTTTCTTCAAAACCAAATGCCTTTTGATAAAATTCGATTGATGCTTCAAGATCTTTCACTCGAACACATGTGTGAGCCATTTTCATAGATTCATCTCTCCCTTTCCTTTTATTTAATCATAACAAAAAGAAGTAAGGAAATAGTTGATTTGTGCTTGTTCATGAGAAATTTCTCATGTAAAATGGATAGAAAATAAAACTGTTAAGGTGGAAACTATTCATGGATAAACCAATTTTTGGTGAAAAAAAGCAATTTGCTGATTATCAAACCCGTTATGCAGCATATATCGTCATAGAAAGAGATCAGCAGATTGCAGTAATCGAGGCTCCAAATGGTGCTTTTTTTCTTCCTGGCGGGGAAATTGAAGGAGATGAGACGAAAGAACAAGCAATCGTTCGTGAGCTAGTAGAAGAAATGGGGATTGCGGCAGAAATTGCTTTCTATCTGGGAGAAGCAGATGAGTACTTTTACTCGAATTATCGTGCAACTTATTACTATAATCCAGGATATTTCTTTGCTGCTGATTCTTGGAAGCGTATAGGAGAACCCACAGAAAAGACCAATAAAATCTGGTGGGTCAGCCCCCAAGAAGCACTTGAAAAATTGAAACGTGGCAGCCATCGATGGGCAGTCGAGAGATGGGTCGAAAAAAATAAAAAATAAAAACTGAAAGAAAGCGAGTAGACCAGCTTTCTCTCAGTTTTTTATTTATTACAGAACGTATTTTTTGATTGCTTCAGCTACGCCGTGTTCGTCGTTCGATGAAGTGATGACATTTGCTGCTTCTTTGACAAGAGAAACGGCATTTCCCATAGCTACTCCTAGACCAGCATATTCAATCATGGATAAGTCGTTCTCGTTATCTCCGATAGCCATGATTTCATCTTGATCAATACCAAGATGCTGTCCGAGATTCGCAACTGCCGCACCTTTACTTGCTTCTTTATTTAGTACTTCAAAGTAATAGGGTGCACTTTTGACCGTTGTGTATTTATCACGGAAAGTTTGTGGTAAACGTGCAATTGCTGCGTCTAAAATTTCTGGTTCGTCGATCATCATCATTTTGACGATGTTCATGTCTGGTGTCATTTCTTCAGGTGTTCGATATTTTAGCGGCATCTTGACTAAGCTTGCTTCGTGGATCGTATAAGCGCTGATATCTCGATTAGGTGTGTAGATCGCTTTGTCATCAATCGAATGGAGATGACTGCCAACACGGCGTGCCATCACTTCGATCTCTAGAAAATCTTCATGAGTCAGACCGTGACGGGCAATGATTTTACCTGATTTTGTTTGTTGTACGAGTGCCCCATTATAAGTAATAACGTAATCATTATCTTGAAAAAGGTCCAGCTCATTTAACTGTTCTTGGACACCTGGTAAGGGGCGACCAGTACATAAAACGATTGAGACCCCTTTTGCAACAGCAGCGGCAATCGCTTCTTTTACTTCTTTTGTTACTTCTCTTTTCTCATTTAATAAAGTACCATCGATGTCGATAGCGACTAGTTTGATAGCCATAATTTCCTCCAATATATTTCAGTTTATTTCAATCAATGCGCCATTACGGATATGGCTGGCAAATTCTTGATAAGTTTCATCAAATAAATCATAATGATCACGCAAGGATGGGTCAACCATTTCTTTTGGAAAGAAAAATCGCTCATCTCCTTGTTCTTGTCCCGCTAAAGCGGCAACAAGCTGACTAACCTGTGATAATTCTATCAAAGTTCCGTCATTTCGCAAAATCTCGATTTGCGTACGATGTCTGCCTTGTTCTGGGCGATAAAAATCATAAGGCAGATCGTAGCTAGAGTTGACAGCAGTGTAATAAACAGGGTTATAGCCAACCTTTTCTACTAACAAAGTGAGTTTTTGAATCAAATTTGAATCTCGGTTGCCAGAAAAAGTGGCGGATTTCAGTGGTTTACGATTCAAAAAACGTTTAGCTAAATCATTTAAAATAGGATCAGCAGATTCAGACCATTGAGTAAAGTAAGTACCCAAGACCCCATCATCAAGTTTGAGGTATTCTTCTAAAGTAAAGCTTCCGTCAAGAAATGGCAAGAGTAGTTGAGAGTGTAGTTCAAAACTGCTGGCATCTTCTTGATACAACTCGTGCGCGCGATGAAGCAGATGCTCCAAGATCACTTCCATACCACGGGAAACAGGATGGAAGTACACTTGCACATACATTTGATATCGGCTAACGATATAATCTTCCACTGCATGCATGCCGCTCATGGAAAAGGCGATCCCGCCTTCATATGGACGAATCACACGTAATATTCGGGTAAGGTCAAATGTTCCATACTCCGTTCCGGTGAAATAAGCATCCCGAAGCAAATAGTCCATTCGATCTGCATCGATCTGGCTGGAAATCATTTGGACAACTTGCGGATTAGAGTAGGTTTTTTGGATCACGCTCGCTACTTTTTCAGGAAAACCTTCTTCTACTCGGTTAAGGATCTGATACACCTCTGTTTCTGGAGAAGTGATGATCTCTACAGTGATAGCCTCGTGATTCGTATGGAAGATGTGCTCGAATGTATGAGAGTAAGGACCGTGACCGACATCATGCAATAGTGCCGCACATAAAGTTACTAGCCGTTCCTGATCATCCCAGCCTCCGTTGCCTATCTTTTCTTTTGGAAAATTTCGAGAAAAGATATCGCAAATTCGTCTTGAAATCTCATAAACACCTAATGAATGGGTAAAACGGCTATGTTCTGCTCCGTGAAAAGTGAAAGAAGCAGTGCCTAATTGTTTGATTCGTCGCAGACGTTGGACTTCTTTCGAGTTGATCAAATCTAAGATTACTTGATGCTGGACATGGATATAGTTATGGACTGGGTCACGAAAAACTTTCTCCATAGGCAGCATTTGATATTTATAAGGGGTTGTCATATTGTAGCTCCTTTATGTTATTGCGTTGTTCCATTCTCTGGATTTGGTTGTTCCATTGCTCCAGCTGGATTTCTTTTTTTAGCCAGTCGGTAGAATCCAGTAAATCACTTGCAGAATACAGCTTTTCAAAAGCTTTTGCAAATGCTTCTTTGACTTCTTCTACGAGAAGGGGATAGTCAAGCAGTTCTTCAAGTGTTGCCATTGTGGCGGGATCGACTGCAGGATAGCCATTTGTACCAAAGCTTTCTTTTAAAGCAGATTGATAAAATCGTTTCATGACTTGCCCACGCTTTTCCTGATTACCGTTGACACTTAAGTACATCATAACAGAAATCCCATTTTTGATGCGACGCTGAGCGATGCCGGCAAATTTTTTGCCATGGATGCTTAAATCATAAGTTCCAGGACAATAAGAATGGGTGATTTCGAATGCTTGAATCGGTGCCTTCGGAAAGGCGTATTTAGTCAATCGGAGCATTTGCTCGTAAGCTCCATCGATGGTTATTTTTTTTTGGTCATTCTGGGGGAAAATCAAAGAAATATTCAAAATCCCTTCGTCTGATACGATTCCTAATCCACCTGAGTTTCTGATTACCGGAGCATAACCTGCATCTTTCAGTGTTTGGATCCCGTCTCTAAGAAAAGGTGTCCGAACATCTTTCATACCTAAGATGACGGTGCAGTCATATTGCCAGAAATGCAAAAAGATCTGCTGGTGTTCTTTGGAATATTCCGTTAATATATCTGTTAATGCGAAAGGGGAAAAGTCGTTTTTTTGATAAATGTGCTGATCTAGTCGAATCGCAGGGTTCATTCAACCGGCTCCTTTTTATAAATTCATATTTTCTACAATATTATACTCTAAATTCAAGGAGTTGTTTTGGAAAAAAGGTTTTCTGTAAAAATGGACAAGTTGGTTGACAAAACAAAAGAAACTAGGAACAATGTAGCTATGAGAAGTAAAGGAGAATGAAGAATGGAATTATCACAAGGAACACCGATTTCGATCAAATTGCGTACAAAAGTGAAACAACAAGGGGAAGTGCAAGATTTTTATTTGGATTTGAAAGGGCAAATGGTAACGATTGGCGATACGCTGTACATACGGTATAAAGAGATGCAGGAGGAAACAGGCGATGAAATCCCTGTAACGATCAAATTAGTTCCAGATGGTCATGTACAGCTGATTCGTGCAGGAGAAATGCGAATGCGTTTGAAATTTGGTTATAAAGAACGGTTAGAAACAGCCTACCGAACACCATACGGTATGATTCAGATTGCTACCTTTACGAAAGAACTGCATGTAAGTTTGAAAGACCGTCCCACAGCAGGAAAGGTTCGGATCGATTATGATTTGTTCATGGGACTAGAAAAAATCGGCGAATATTATTTGACATTGGATTTTACAGCGTAAATATAAAAGAAAAGTTTGATTTTTTGTGTCTGATTTTGTATGATAAGGAGTAGACTGTGAAAGGACGTGTCCTGATTGGAAATTAGTGTATTTGAAGGTGCAAACAAAAGCGAATTATCAATGATCGAAGTAGCACACGCGATCTTAGAACAACGTGGCGATGTCATGGATTTTTCTGATTTAGCCAACCAAATCCAAAACTATCTTGGTAAATCAGACAGTGAAATTCGTGATTCACTCGCACAATTTTATACTGACTTGAATATTGACGGCAGCTTTATCTCATTAGGGGATAATCGTTGGGGCTTGCGTTCATGGTATGCTATCGATTCGATCGATGAAGAAGTAAACCATGGAATGGACGAAGAGGATGAAGATACTCCGCGTCGCCGTAAACGCAAGAAAGTCAACGCCTTTATCAATGATGATGAAGACGCGATCGATTACAATGACGATGACCCAGAAGATACAGATCTGACAGAAGAAGACGACGATGATCTGTTTGATGACGATGATGATGAAGATGAAGAAATCGCTGCTTATAATTCTGACTTGCAAGAAATTGGAGCAGATGACCCAACAGATGATGAAGAAGACTTGCCTGGGAATATCGAAGAAGATTTAAGTATCATAGACGAAGACGATGATGATGAAGACTATGAAGAGGAAGAATTTTCTGACTCTGAAAAAGAATAAACATCATTTACTGTAGAGGCTGTGACGGAAGTGGTCAACTTCAAGAAATTTCCACTTATTTCCGAAGAAGCTACTTCTAGAACACCGTGTATCAGAGGTTGCAACAGAGACGTTGAAGCTATCAGAATAAGAAGGTGTGACATGATTTTTGTCACACCTTCTTTTTTGTATATAAAAATTCAAAGTAAATACATAAAAAATAAAATAATTGAAACTTTTAGCGTACCTTGTACGTCATATTAAGTGAGGCGGAAAGGAGTGGAGAATGATTTTTACTGGATATAAGAAAAAACGGCAGATTGAAAAATACCGTCACCTGCTGAATGGACTCATCGAAACTGATTATCAAAAAATGTTCCGTATCACGATGAATTACGTACATGATAAAGAAGAGGCCTTAGATGTGATGCAAGATAGTTTCCATAAAGCACTGAAGTATTTTGAAAAAGAAAAAGAAATCGAGCATTTTAGTGCATGGTTTTACCGGATATTGATCCGCACGGCATTAGATAGTTGGCGCAGACAAAAAAGGACACCTGTTGACTTATTTGAAATTCAAGATATCCCGCAGCAATTACCTTTAGAAACTTCCGTTGCAGAACTTCATATGATTTTAGATAAAATAGACAGTCCGGAAAAAGAGATTCTGATCCTTTACTTTTTTGAAGGATTTCGTTTGAAAGAAATTGCGACTATCTTAGATATGAACGAAAACACAGTTAAAACAAAAATGTATCGTTCACTGAATGTTTTACGTCAAATCCTAGAATGAAGGAGAGAAGACCGCTATGTATTCTCAAAAAGAAAAGTTAAAAAAACTAAAGAAAACTTATAAAGAACAAGAAATTCCAAGAGGGCTTCAAGAGGAGATCCGCCAGCGTTTTCTTATCGAAGAGCAATCATTCATAAAAGCAAGACGGAGAAAGAGACGCCTCCAAGGGTTCGGAGTATCTTTGGCTATCGTGATGATTACAACAAGTAGTCTCCTTTTTAATAGTCAAGTTCGAAGCTTTGCAGAAGACTTGCCAATTTTAGGATCAGTCATTGAATTGATCTTAGGTGAACGTTTTACTGATCAATCTGAAAAAATAGATATTCAAGTACCGAAGATCCATACTCAAAATGAGAAAGAAAACAAAACGATTCATGGATTAAACCAAAAATACTTTCACGAAGGACAAGCAGATTTTAAAAAAGCTGAAAAAGAATACGGAAATCTTGAAACGGATCATTACCAAGTTCTGGGTGATTATCAGAAAATCGTAGACGATGACCGGTTTCTTGTGATCGAAAGACAGATTACCCAAACAGCAGCGGATAGCCACGTTGAAAAAAGATACGACACGATCGACAAGAAAAACAGTGTCCAGCTCTCACTTCCGCTGTTATTCAAAGATGACACCTATTTATCTGTTTTGACAAAAGAAGTCAAGCGGCAAATGGCCGAACAAGTCAAGGAAGATCCGTCTAAGTACTATTGGACTGAACAAGATATTCAAGAAGGAACGATAGAAAAACCAACACTTGTTACACCAACACGAAGTTTTTATTTGAATAAAGAACATCAATTAGTTCTAACTTTTTCTCAATATGAAATTGCTCCTGGTTATATGGGAACACCAGAATTTGTCATTCCCAAGTCCGTGACAAAAACGATTTTGGCATCGGAAGATTATCTGGATCATTAGGCGAGAAGTAGTTGCGACTAGCAGTTTCAATTCTTTACAGTTATTTTCAAGTAAGTAATTAAGAAGAGAAAAAGAGAAAGAAGAGATATAGTGAAAAGAAATTATTTAGTTATCAGTATCATTGCTTTATCCGTGCTTTTATTTTTCGAAGTCACTTCGGTTGCCTCCTTGATCAGCGAAGAGAAAGGACAAGTAACTTCTTCGGAGCGTTCGTCACAAGCTTTCAAACAATCAGAACAATCAACGAATAAAAACAAGTCGACTGAAACAGCTAGCGTCAACGAATCCACTCAAGAATCAGTGAAATCAACACAAAGTCAATCAACTGAACCAGAACCAACACAAGAAAGTACAGAAGCTGTCCAAGATCCGACTGTCAAAAGTATTGCCATCAGTTTTGATGATGGACCAGGAGCGACTACGACACCACAGCTTTTGCAAATACTTAAAGAAAAAAACGTGCATGCTACTTTTTTTGTTTTAGGAGAAAATACGGCGCAACATCCTGAAATTGTGAAGCAGACAGCTGAAGCAGGACACGAGATCGGCAATCACACGTATGATCATCAGGATCTGGCGACGCTTTCTGCCCAGTCGATTACGGAGGAAGTGACAAAAACAGACACTGAGATCAAAAAAGCCACTGGCAAAACCTCCCCTTTCGTTCGTCCGCCCTATGGTTCGATCACAAGTGTAGGAGCAAGTGTTATCCAGCGGCCAATCATCGAATGGTCGGTCGATTCAGAAGATTGGAAGACAAGAAATCCTGATTTGATTTTACAGAAGATCCAAGCAACAGTATACGATGGTGCAATTATTTTATTCCATGATATTTATCCTGAAACGATTCGTGCCGTTCCTCAAGTGATCGATTATCTGCAAGAGCAAGGGTACCGCATTACGACAGTGGGGGATTTATTAGGACATCCAACGACTGTCGAGAACTATTATGGCAGAAACGATCATCGGCCAGTCCAGTAAGTGAAAACAAGTATACTTATAATAAAAAACTGTCCGCCAATTTTTTTGGTGGACAGTTTTCACTTGAAAAATAAAGAAGCAAACATTCGGAAGTTATGCTAAAATGGCAATAGAACGCGTCCTGAGGGAATCGAACCCCCGTCTCAAGAACCGGAATCTTACGTGATATCCACTACACTAAGGACGCAAGCACTGGGATAATTGTAACTAAACAGATAAAAAATTACAAGGGGATTGGACAAAAAAATGAAATTTGAGCAAAATTTTTCACAAAAACAGCAGCAGACACAGAAACTAGCCATGACGCAACAGTTGCAGCAGTCCATCCAAGTTTTACAATATAACAGTGAAGAGCTGTTGGCATTCGTTGAGAACCAAGCAATGGAAAATCCATTGGTGGAAGTTGTTGAGCCGGAATGGCAGCCAGATTACATAAAAGCTTCTTCATCTTCTTATGAAGGAGAAGAGACAAATTACCTAAATCAGATTCCTGATACAAAAGGGTCTTTATTTGATTCATTGATCGAACAAGTCCATTTGAATTATCGAGATACTTTTTTAAGGAAAATCGTTCTTTATCTTGTAGAATACATCGATTTGAACGGATTTTTGACGATTAGTTTAGAGGAAGCTGGAAAAGAGATCGGAGCGACGCCTATTCAAATGCTCGATGCATTGACACTGATCCAGCAATTAGAACCAGCTGGAGTAGGTGCACGTAGTTTGCAAGAATGTCTCATGCTTCAAACGGAACGGGATGATTATGCGCCGGAACTAGCCTACATCGTGCTAGAAGAATGTTTTGAGCAATTGGTGGAGCGAAAATGGAAAGAGATTGCGCAGCGTTTTTCTGTTGATTTACACGCTGTTCAGCAAATATTCGACTATTTGCAAACATTGAGCCCAAGTCCAGGACGAATTTTCGACCGTAGTAGCGAATTGTACATTATTCCTGATGTCCGGGTATTAGTGGACGATGGAAATGTACAAGTCATCTCAAACCGAAAAAACCAACCGAATATCCGATTCCAAGAGACCTACTTCAAGCAAATGTCACAACAAGCAGATAAAGAAACTGAAAATTATTTAAAAGAACGGAAACAGGAATTCGAATGGTTGAAGAAAACGATCCTCCAACGCGGGGATACAATTTTGCGGGTTGCTCAAGTCATTGTTTCTCGGCAAAAAGCTTTCTTTATCGACAAGGAGCGGCCCATCAAACCTCTTACGTTAAAGGAAGTTGCGACCGAGATAAATGTGCATGAATCTACGGTCAGTCGAGCAGTCAACGGGAAATATTTGGAAACAGATTTCGGTGTATTTGAGTTAAAGAAATTTTTCACTGCAAGAATCCCTACTAACGGTGCAGAACAGACAGAAGATCTTTCGGCAGATACTGCGAAGAAAAAGTTGCAGGAATTAGTTGATCAAGAAGACAAAAGCAAGCCGTTGTCGGACCAGAAATTGGTTGAATTGCTGAAAAAAGATGAGATAGCGATTTCAAGACGGACAGTAGCAAAATACCGTGATTTATTAGGAATCCCGAGTTCATCAAAAAGAAAACGTTATGATAATTAATCATCCAAAAGATCAGAAAAAGTATTTTACTTTTTCTGATCTTTTTAGTTGAAAAACGAAAGCAAAACTGTTAGACTAACAGTCGTGAGGTTGAGATTTCCCTTTATTGATGTGAAATTCGAAAAGTTAATTTCTTTTTTTTATCGTATATGGGTCGTTTTAAGTCTACATTGGACGCAAAGTGTCCAACTAAGGAGATCGCTATGCTAGATGAAATAAAAATGATTGAATCTGTTGCACCAGATATTATCGAAGTGTTGCAAGAACGCTATAAAATTTTACGAAATATCTATTGGATGCAGCCGATTGGACGTCGAAGTTTATCAGAAAGTATGGGGATAACAGAACGAGTATTGCGAACAGAAACAGACCTTTTGAAAAATCTGAATTTGATCGATACCTCAAAAAGCGGTATGACGCTGACAACTAAGGGTGAAGAAGTTTATCAAAGTCTTGAAAACTTCATGGATCAGCTTTTAGGTACGCATCAAACCGAACAACAGTTGGCAGAATATTTTGGTAATCAGCGCTGTATCGTTGTTTCAGGAAACAGCGAAGAGCAAACCAAAGTGGCTGATGCATTCGGCGAAGCGCTGAGTGAAGCCTTAGACCGACTGCTTCCGGAAGGCGAGAATATCATCGCTGTGATGGGAGGAACCACCATGGCAGTTGTAGCAGAACAGTTGTCTAATCTGGAAAATAAAAAACGGCATAACCTATTTGTCCCTGCAAGAGGCGGGATCGGTGAAGCGATAACTGTACAGGCAAATTCTGTCAGTGCAAGAATGGCTGCCAAAGCAAACGGAAACCACCGTGCACTTTATGTTCCGGAGCAATTAAGTCTGGCAACTTACAATTCTTTACTCAATGAGCCATCTATCCAAGAAGTCTTAAACTTGATTAGTGAGGCGAATTGTGTTATTCATAGTATTGGGCGTGCATTACACATGGCAGCACGTCGAAAGATGACTGAAAAAGAATTAGTCATGCTGAAACAAGCAAATGCTGTAGCGGAATCCTTTGGCTACTTTTTCAATGAAAAAGGCGAAGTTGTTTATAAGGTCCCTAGGATCGGCATAGAATTGCAAGATTTGGCGAAAGTCCCAATCATCATGGCGATAGCGGGCGGAAAATCAAAAGCCAAAGCAATTCGAGCTTATATGAAAAATGCACCAAAACAAACGTGGCTCATCACTGATGAAGCTGCTGCAAACGAGATTTTAAAAGGGGTAACCCTTTAAAATAAATATTTTTTTGATTTTCATAAGGAGGAAATCTTAAATGACAGTTAAAGTAGGTATTAATGGTTTTGGACGTATTGGACGTCTAGCATTCCGTCGTATCCAAGATGTAGATGGAATCGAAGTAGTAGCAATTAACGACTTGACAGATGCTAAAATGTTGGCACACTTGTTAAAATACGACACAACTCAAGGACGTTTCAACGGAACAGTTGAAGTTCATGAAGGTTCATTCAACGTAAACGGAAAAGAAGTTAAAGTATTAGCTAACCGCAACCCAGAAGAATTACCATGGGGCGAACTAGGCGTAGATATCGTTCTAGAATGTACTGGTTTCTTCACTTCTAAATCAGCAGCTGAAAAACATTTGACAGCTGGTGCTAAACGCGTTGTTATCTCTGCTCCTGGCGGAAACGATGTTCCAACAATCGTTTATAACACAAACCACGAAACATTAACTGGTAAAGAAACAGTTATCTCAGGTGCTTCATGTACAACTAACTGTTTAGCTCCTATGGCTAAAACATTGAACGACAAATTTGGTGTTGTTGAAGGATTAATGACAACTATCCACGCTTACACAGGTGACCAAATGACTCTAGACGGACCTCATCCTAAAGGTGACTTCCGCCGTGCACGCGCTGCTGCTGCAAACATCGTTCCTAACTCAACAGGTGCTGCTAAAGCTATCGGTTTAGTAATCCCTGAATTGAACGGTAAATTAGACGGAGCTGCTCAACGTGTTCCTGTACCAACAGGTTCATTAACAGAATTAGTAACAGTTCTTGAAAAAGAAGTAACTGTTGACGAAATCAACGCAGCAATGAAAGAAGCTTCAAACGAATCTTACGGATACAACACAGACGAAATCGTTTCTTCAGATATCGTTGGTATGACTTACGGTTCATTATTTGATGCTACACAAACTAAAGTAATGACAGTTGGCGACAAACAATTAGTTAAAACTGTTGCTTGGTACGACAACGAAATGTCATACACTGCACAATTAGTACGTACTTTAGAATACTTCGCTAACTTATAAGATAGACAAACGTACAAGTGTAAATGATAGACATGTACATTTAAAAGCGGGGAAGCAATCGCGCTTCTTCCGCTTTTTTTGATAATAAGTTTATTCAGGAGGAAATAAAATGGCTAAGAAAACAGTGAAAGATATCGATTTAAAAGACAAAAAAGTTCTTGTCCGTGTTGACTTCAATGTTCCTTTGAAAGACGGCGTGATCACTGACGACACTCGTATCAAAGCAGCATTGCCAACAATCAACTACGTTTTAGAACAAGGCGGAAAAGCAATCCTTTTCTCTCACCTTGGACGTGTAAAAACAGAAGAAGATAAAGAAGGAAAATCTTTAGCTCCAGTTGCAAAACGTCTAGGCGAATTATTAGGTAAAGAAGTAACATTCGTACCTGAAACTCGCGGAGAACAATTAGAAGAAGCAATCCGCAACATGAAAGATGGCGACGTTGTCGTATTTGAAAACACACGTTTTGAAGATGTTGATGGTAAAAAAGAAAGCAAAAACGATACAGAGCTAGGTAAATACTGGGCTTCATTAGGTGATGTATTTGTTAACGATGCTTTCGGTACAGCTCACCGTGCGCATGCTTCTAACGTAGGTATCGCTTCAACTGGTATCCCAACAGTTGCTGGATTCTTGATGGAAAAAGAAATCAAGTTCATCGGTGAAGCAGTAGAAGAACCAAAACGCCCAATGATCGCAATCCTTGGTGGCGCAAAAGTTTCTGATAAAATCGGCGTAATCGAAAACTTGATTCCTAAAGCAGACAAAATCTTGATTGGTGGCGGAATGACTTACACATTCTACGAAGCAAAAGGAATCAAGATCGGTAACTCTCTAGTAGAAGCTGACAAAGTAGAACTAGCAAAAGAATTGATCGAAAAAGCAGGCGACAAACTTGTCTTGCCAATCGACAATGTCTGTGCACCAGAATTTTCAAATGATGTAGAAACACAAGTAATCGAAGGAGACATTCCTGACGGTTTGATGGCTTTAGACATCGGCCCAGCATCAGTAAAATTATTTGCTGATACATTACAAGGTGCAAAAACAGTTGTTTGGAACGGACCTATGGGTGTATTTGAAATGAGTAACTTTGCTAAAGGTACAATCGGTGTTTGTGAAGCAATCGCTAACTTAGAAGGCGCAACAACAATCATCGGCGGCGGAGACTCAGCTGCAGCAGCAGAACAATTAGGTTTTGCTGACAAATTCACACACATCTCAACAGGTGGCGGCGCAAGCTTGGAATTGCTTGAAGGTAAAGAATTACCAGGACTAGCAGCAATCAACGATAAATAAACAGCCAAGTTTGCTCTATTCTGACGAGTGATCGATCAAAAGGTGAAAGGAGTTTTCATGACTCCCTAGCCATTTTTCAATAAATTAAGGAGTGTGTTCCTCAATGCGTAAACCTATTATCGCAGGTAACTGGAAAATGAACAAAACTGCATCCGAAGCAAAAGAATTTGCTGAAGCAGTAAAAAACAAAATCCCTTCAAATGACAAGGTTGATTCAGTCATCGGATCTCCTGCATTATTCTTACAAGAATTAATGACATCAGCTGAAGGTACAGAACTAAAAATCTCAGCACAAAACTGCTACTGGGAAAACTCAGGTGCGTTCACTGGTGAAACTTCACCAGCAGCTCTTGCTGATCTAGGTGTTCACTATGTGATCATCGGACATTCAGAACGTCGTGAATATTTCCATGAAACAGACGAAGACATCAATAAAAAAGCAAAAGCTATCTTTGCAAACGGTATGACACCAATCTTATGCTGTGGCGAATCTTTAGAAACATATGAAGCAGGCAAAACTGCTGAATGGATCGAAGGACAAATTACAGCTGGTTTAGCTGATCTTTCAGCTGAGCAAGTGTCAAACATGGTGATTGCTTATGAACCAATCTGGGCAATCGGTACTGGTAAATCAGCTGACGCACAAATCGCTGACGAAATTTGTGGTGTTGTACGTCAAACAGTTGAAAAACTTTATGGAAAAGAAGTATCAGAAGCTGTTCGTATCCAATACGGCGGTTCTGTAAAACCAGAAAATATTGCTGAATACATGGCAAAAGAAAATGTTGACGGTGCTTTAGTCGGCGGCGCAAGCTTGCAAGCAGATTCATTCTTGTCATTGTTAGACGCTGTAAAATAATTGATGAAAATTTGCGAAAAATGCAAGAAATGTTTGCACTAATGAGCAAAATTAACTAAAATCGTATATGAGGGAAATCCCTTAGGAAAAAACAAACTCAAAGGAGAGACAAAACATGTCAATTATTACTGATGTTTACGCTCGCGAGATCTTAGACTCACGTGGTAACCCAACAATCGAAGTAGAAGTATACACAGAAAGCGGAGCTTTTGGCCGCGGAATGGTTCCTTCAGGTGCTTCAACTGGTGAATACGAAGCAGTTGAATTACGTGACGGAGACAAAGCTCGTTATGGCGGTAAAGGTGTAACTAAAGCTGTCGACAACGTAAACAACATCATTGCTGAAGCAATCATTGGCTACGATGTTCGTGACCAAATGGCTATCGACAAAGCTATGATCGCTTTAGACGGAACTCCTAACAAAGGTAAATTAGGTGCGAACGCTATTTTAGGTGTTTCTATCGCTGTTGCACGTGCAGCTGCTGACTACCTAGAAGTACCTTTATACCACTACCTAGGCGGATTCAACACGAAAGTATTGCCAACACCAATGATGAACATCATCAACGGCGGATCACATGCTGATAACTCAATCGACTTCCAAGAATTCATGATCATGCCTGTTGGCGCTCCAACATTCAAAGAAGCTCTACGTATGGGTGCTGAAGTATTCCACGCATTAGCTTCAATCTTGAAAGCTCGCGGATTAGCAACTTCTGTTGGTGACGAAGGTGGATTTGCTCCAAACCTTGGTTCAAACGAAGAAGGTTTCGAAGTAATCATCGAAGCAATCGAAAAAGCTGGCTATGTACCTGGTAAAGACGTTGTTCTTGCTATGGATGCTGCTTCTTCAGAATTCTACGACAAAGAAAAAGGCGTTTACGTACTAGCTGACTCAGGCGAAGGCGAAAAAACAACTGACGAAATGATCAAATTCTACGAAGAATTAGTTTCTAAATATCCAATCATCTCAATCGAAGACGGATTAGACGAAAACGACTGGGACGGATTCAAGAAATTAACTGACGTATTAGGCGACAAAGTTCAATTAGTTGGTGACGACTTGTTCGTAACAAACACTCAAAAATTATCTGAAGGTATCGAAAAAGGAATTGCTAACTCAATCCTTATCAAAGTGAACCAAATCGGTACATTAACAGAAACTTTCGAAGCTATCGAAATGGCTAAAGAAGCTGGCTACACAGCAGTTGTATCTCACCGTTCTGGTGAAACAGAAGATTCAACAATCTCTGATATCGCTGTTGCAACAAACGCTGGTCAAATCAAAACAGGTTCTCTATCACGTACTGACCGTATTGCTAAATACAATCAATTACTACGTATCGAAGACCAACTTGGTGAAGTTGCAGAATACAAAGGTTTGAAATCTTTCTACAACTTGAAAAACAAATAATTCTTTTCTAATGAAGATACATGATCGACCGATTGAAAGATAGACGAGCATGATCACTTAGTTAAGTAATCAGACTCTCTACCTGCTGATTTCAGCAAGTAGAGAGTTTTTTTGTTGTGAAAATCATTTGATGAATAAATCTCTTTTTTAAGAACAGAAAAATCGGGAGAGTACATAAATTATTATAATACAACTGTTTATTTATATATATCATATAAACCCTATTATATAAATATCCGTATTTATTAAAAATAACTCATAATTTTATTTTTGTAACTGGCTTCTGTATATAATATTTACAAATATCGATACGAGACAATCGTATCGAAAAAAGTCAGTTATCAAGAGATAACATCGTATAGGACCTTTTAAGGATAGAACAATAAGAGAGGAGGAAGCAGTCTTCGTTTCATTCATATCCTTTTACGCTCGGATAGGATGATTCTCTTCAAAAAGGGGTTGGCAATCTTCCTCTTTCGATAAAAATCATTTGAACAGGGAGACAGAAAAATGAAAAAATTTAGATAATTACAATGATAAAAATTATAAATATGGGATAACTACAAATATTTTTGGGATGGATCCGACTTACTGTTCTAAAATCGTCTGGCAAGCTTATTGGTATGCTTCGGCTGCCGTGCAAGTAGGAGGGATGTATCAGCCGCTTATTGCTTTGCCATACGATCTTCCTGATTATTTTGATGAAAGAGCGATCCATATCTTAACATGGGAGAATTGATGATGAGAAGGAGGATTTCTAAAAAAAGAAATTACTGTTCTAAGATTTTTATTTCGATAGGTTTACTGTTAGGGGGTACATGGCTCTATCAATTTCCAATCAAGAAACATATAGCTACACGAGCACTGTATCAATTATTAGAGGAGGAATACCAATTAACCGATTATGATATTTTTATTTCAAGAGTGGTGAAAGATACGAAAAGTGGTAGAGGCGGTGTCAGTATTTTTTTCATGGTAAGGAATAGTGTGTATGTGTATGAATATGACTACTCTCTTGAAGAAAATAATTGGCTACGTGGTTATTACGTAAGTAGGAGTAGCTATAGATCATGTGATACTCTTATTTTCAACGATGAGGAATAAAATGATTTGACTATAGAAGAACAGTTCAACGAAGTAGCTTCTCTTGTTTTTTTACTTGGTTGGATTTACTAGCGTAGAGGCAAGAATTGGAAAGCCATTTACTTGGAAAAGGGGAATGTGACGCTGCTTTTGTCACGCCCTTTTTTCTGTGGCCTCTCTTATTTGTAAATCTAGGTGCACTCCAATACAATAAAAGAAACAGCAAAGGAGAAGATTAGATGAAAAAAGAAGAAAAAATTGCGATTTTACAAGAGATCATCCGAATAAAATCAGTGAATGGGAACGAAGGCGAAGTAGCAGCTTATTTGAATAAGATTTTGGAAAAACATGGCATAATAGGTGAAATCGTTTCTTACAGTAATGGTAGAGATAATCTGATTGCTCAATTCCAAAAAGGGCAATCAGGAAAAGTGTTAGGCCTATCTGGTCATATGGATGTCGTGGCGGCGGGGAATGAATCGTCTTGGACCTATGCGCCCTTTGCAGCAGAAATCCATGGGAATCGTTTGTATGGACGTGGTGCTACAGATATGAAGAGTGGCTTGGCGGCGATGGTGATTGCCATGATCGAGCTCAAAGAGTCAGGAAAACCATTTAACGGAACAGTCAAATTATTAGCCACTGTCGGAGAAGAAGTGGGTGAATTAGGTGGGGAACAGCTCACGAAAGCAGGCTATGTGGATGACTTAGATGCCTTGATCATCGGAGAGCCAACTAATTACAGTTTGATGTACACACACATGGGATCAATCAACTATACGGTCATCTCGCACGGAAAAGAAGCGCATAGCTCTATGCCAGACCAAGGCTATAATGCGATCAATCATCTAAATGAATTCATTACGAAAGCAAATGCTGAAATGAATTACCTCGCTGAAACAATCGAGAATCCCGTCTTAGGAAAAACAATCCATAATGTCACGTTGATCAGCGGCGGCAATCAAGTAAACAGCATTCCGAGCCACGCGCAGCTTCAAGGGAATATCCGATCGATTCCTGAATATCCAAATGATAAAATCATTACATTACTGCAATCAATCGTCAAGGAATTGAATCAAGAGACAGACTACCATTTGGAATTGACGATCGATTACAACAAAATACCTGTCAAAGCTGATCCAGATTCTCCTTTGATTCATTGCATTCAGCAACAATTCAGTCAGCCATTACCTTTAGTTGGAGCGGCAGCAACCACAGATGCAGCCGAATTTACAAAAGCTGACCACTCCTTCGATTTTGTCGTCTTTGGGCCTGGTGTCGTTACTTTGCCTCATCAAGTAGATGAGTATGTCGAGCTCGATAATTATTTAGATATGATCGAAAAATATCAAGCCATTATTTTATCTTACTTAGCGTAAGTTTTTTTAATCGATGAAAAATAGAGCCAGATGAGCAACTTTTTGCTCATTTGGCTCTGTTTGTTCATCCTATTTTTTTCTTGGAATATATCAAGCGCTGCGGCAACATAGTGATGACTAATGTAACAACGACGATAGATAGCAGACGGTCAAGGTAGTCTGTGCCCGCCTGTACCAAGATCACACTGATGGTTTGATCGAAACCTAACCCATGTAACAATTGGACGATCATGCTAGATCCTGAGGAAGTGATTCCGCCAAATAACTGAACGGTAATGATCGAAGAGACAATCGTTCCAGGTACAGACAAAATCAAAGCGAGTAATAAGAGTTTCAAACGTTTTTTATCTTTGTTGAGATACCTTGGTAAAATCAATCCAGCCAACAAACCTGTGAGGATTTGGATCGGTGAATAATACAGTGAAAAAATATCTGTAGTCACCCCGCTTAATACCCCACTGGATAGTCCTGTCAACATTCCTGGTATGGGACCAAGTAACGCGCCAGCAAAAATCGTTCCAATAGAGTCTAGATAGATTGGCAAACGAAGCCATAAAGCAATCGTTCCTCCAACATAATTGATCCCAATACACAAAGCCATCATTGTAAGTACGCGAGTTGCCATCTTGTTTTTATTCATTTTGTCAGCCCATCTTTAACCTTTCCAAATCTTTCATAATCGTTTCTTCTTGTGCATTTAAAAGAACGGTTAAAAACTTTTGGAAAAAAAGAAGAGTATCTACTTTTGTCATAATTTTACTGTTAGCAGGTTTCTGCCAAAATTCATAACGGTCAACCAATGTTTGTCCACGACTTAGTCCTTCAGTTTCTACAGCAGTGAAGCTTTTAAAGCCTTCACAGATGGACTCATCGATAAAATAAGCAACAGCTAACGGATCATTGATGACACACCCCAAGATTCTTTCTTGTTTCCAGTGAAAGTCAAAATAAAAACGAGTGATCGTTTTTAGATACTCTCCCACTTCAGGATTCATTTGGCAGCAATATTCAAGGATAGTCGGTGTCAAGACGATTTCTCTTGTCACATCTAACCCAACCATTTCTATCGGTTGTTTGAGCTTCTCGAATACATAAGAAGCTGCTTCAGGATCACACCAGTAATTGTATTCAGCAACTGGTGAACAGTTACCATGGCTTTTGTAAGTTCCGCCCATTGAGACAAAACGATCCATATGTTTTCCAACAGATGGGTTGTTTTTCAAAGCAGAAGCGATATTGGTCAAAGGACCCAAAGCAATGACTGATGTATCTGTTTTTTCTTTGAAATAATCAGCCAGAAAATCAACTGCATGGAGCGATTCTGCCTGTTTTGCTAAGACCATCGGGAAATTTGTGTCCCCTAATCCATCCAACCCATGAGTGTCTTGCGCACTAATGAAAGGTTGCTTCAAAGGTTTTTCCATTCCTTGATAAACAGGAATATCTAAACGATCACAGCGTTCCAAACATTTCAGCACATTCTGCGTACCGATATCTACAGGGACATTCCCGCAAACAACGGTAATAGCAACTACTTCGATATCAGGGGATTTGACAGCTAGTGATAAAGCTAAAGTGTCGTCGATCCCTGGATCGCAATCAATAATTACTTTTCGCATTATTTCCAATCTCCTTTCTTTAGAGATACTTAGTTTTTTATTCTGGGAAGTTTCCGAACCAGTCCAAGACGAGCGTCTTGTTTATAATGCACGAAATTAGTATACTGGCTTTTATTGTGAATGTAAATGCTCTCTTACAAGTAAATCTATTGAGAAGAACTTTAAGTAAATGATACAATGAAAAGGAAATGGAATTTACGTGTGCCGAAGAAAAAGAATCCTATTGATCGGTATATTGTATAATAAATAGATTATAGTTTGGCAGAAAGCGGCGGGTGTACGATGGTTATTTTTTATTTCATTCTTATTCTGATAATTATAGGAATCAGTTACCATTTTCTTTCTTATTTTTATGCAAAGAAATTAGTAAGAGCGGGAGTTCAGAGAGGCTATGACTGGTATGAAGACACTGGGCACCGCTTGATGGATCCTGCTGCAGTCACGTCAGTAGAAAAAAAGCGACAAAAATTAGAAGAAGAGTGTGAAAGCTTCTGGGAACAAGGAATACCGAAAACGATCAAAAGCTATGACGGGTTGAAACTAGCTGGACAGATGTTCATCCAACCAACTCAGCAGAATAAATGGGTCATTTGTGTACATGATTATCGAAGTACAGGGAAAAGAGATATGTCTCATATAGGTAAAAGATATGCAGAGAAAGGATTCAACGTTCTTATACCCGATTTACGTGCGCATGGAGAAAGTGAAGGAGAAATCATCGGAATGGGATGGCTAGACCGGCTAGATTTAATTGCATGGATCCAACTCATCTTAGATGAACAACCAGATGCATCCATTATTTTGCACGGGGGTTCAATGGGCGCTTCTACAATTATGATGGCAAGTGGTGAAAAGCTTCCATCTGCAGTCAAAGGATTTATCTTAGACAGCGGATATGTTTCTGTTTATGCGGAATTTCGGTACATGTTAAGTAAAATCACGGTCTTTCCTAAAAAAATGATCATGAGATATGCGAATCACTATGCTCAGAAATACGCAGGTTATTCTTTAAAGCAAGCATCAGCTACAAGACAGCTTGGTAGTAACCATTTGCCTTTGTTAGTCATCCATGGTGAAAGAGATCATTTTGTTCCTACAGAAGCAGCATACACGATTCAAAACGCTACGGCAGGGGATAAAGCATTACTGCTTGTTCCAGAAGCAGAACATTTGGAAGCATCGATGAAAGATCCGAAGACCTATTGGACAGTGATTTTTTCATTTATTGAACAAAGAATAACGATGGATTGATTTCCTCTTCCTTTTTGTAAGCAATCCGAGGATAAATAATTGTTTATAGACCAGGAGACTGTTAAAATAAGGTAGGAATAAAAAAATATCAGTTATTTGAGGAGTGCGGCATATGGAAATCAAAGAGGAAAAAAATCGTCTTGCTTTATTCAATGATGAGCAACAAGAAATCGGAGAAATGACATGGTCGGATGCGGGGCCAGACATCATGATCATTGACCATACATTTGTCGATCCAGCATATCGTGGTCAAAAATTAGCTGAAAAGCTAGTGTATACTGGAGTAGAACTAGCAAGACGTGAAGGGAAAAAGATCATCCCTTTATGCCCTTACGCAAAAAAAGAGTTTGAGAAGAAACCAGAATATCATGACGTCTTACGCCAATCATAATAATAACAGCTGAAAGTTTTGCACTTTCAGCTGTTTTTCCATTTATATAGAGTTGTCACGGAGTTTTATCTATGATAAAGTTAAAGAGACGATATCTTTTGGGAAGGAGGCTGCTATATGTATAATTTAATTTTGGGAATCGTGATCGTTTTATCAATTGTTATGGTCATTGCGATTATGATGCAGCCAAGCAAGCAAAATAGTGCAGCGAGTGCATTTACCGGCGGTGCGGATCAACTATTCGGCAAACAAAAAGCTCGCGGCTTTGAAGCTGTCATGCAGCGATCAACTGCAGTCATGGGAGCTGTCTGGATGATCTTATTATTTGTCCTAGCATTTTTATCTTCGAAGTAGTCGAATAAGCCTCTCGCACAACGGCGGGCGGCTTTTTTTATTGCAAAGAGAACGCTTAAGAAGAAGTTATGAAAGAAACTATGGTAAAATGAGGCGAAAGAGGTGAAACGAGTGAAACAATTACCAAAACCCCTTTATGCAAAACATGGAAAACGAGCAGTTTTGCTGCTTCATGCGTATTCAGGAAGTCCAAATGATGTCCGGATGCTCGCACGGTTTTTAGAAAAAGCAGATTATACAGTCTATGCGCCGCTATTTAAAGGACATGGAACGATGGAGCCATATGATATCTTGCAAGAAAAAGCAGAAATCTGGTGGGCAGATACTAAAAAAGCCATCCATTTTTTACAGTCTGAACAGTTTTCTGATATTGCCGTATTGGGACTATCGATGGGTGGCATCTTTGCTGTACGGGCACTAGAAGAAGAATCAGTAATTGGCGGCGGTTTTTTCTGTTCGCCCCTGTCTCCTGTAAAAACAAACGTGCCTGAAAATTTTGAAAAATATGTACGTCAAGTGCTGAAGATAGCAGGCAAATCTGAAAAAGAAATCAATGAAAAAGCAGTGTCTTATCGCTCGTTAGCTGAACATCAATTAATGGATATACAAGACCAAGCAGCAATCGCAGAAAGTAGACTATCAGATATCCAACAGCCGATATTTTTAGCTCAAGCTGGGAAAGATGAAATGATTGACCCAAATGGTGTATTTGAAACGGCACGCAAATTGAGCCGCCAACGGGTGACACTTCAATGGTATCCTGAAAGCGGTCATGTGATTACAGTTGGCACAGCAAGACGCGAATTAGAAAAAGACGTGTTGGAATTTTTAGAAAAATTACCTTGGAATGAGGAATAAATATGACAAAAGAAACAATAAAAGAGAAAATTCTCTTTTTCATGGAAAGCAGTCGCAAACATAGTTTTTCTATGGAAGAAATCGCTGAAGGTCTAGGCTTTCAAAAAAGCGATGATTTTAAATTACTAGTACAAACGATTGCTCAAATGGAAAGAGAACAGAGTATCGTTTTCAATAAAAAAGGAAAAGTGAAACTTCCTTTAAAACCAATCTTGGTCGAAGGGACATTTCGGGCAAATGAACGAGGATTTGGATTTGTAACGATTGATCCCGAAGAAGATGATATCTATATCCCAAAAGAAGCGACTGGCTTTGCAATGGATGGGGATACCGTAGCAATTGATATCATGAAGCGAGCAAATACAGATATGGATCGCGGAGCAGAGGGAAAAGTAGTGGAGATTCGAGACCGAGCGACTACTCAGTTAGCCGGAGAATTTGTTGCTTATTCAGACGAAGAGATACAGGAAACGGATCTTTATGGTGTGGTCATCCCGAAAGATAGAAAGCTTAACCAATTCAAAGTGTATGCAGCGGCAGAGGGAGTTCGTCCAGTTGACGGAAGTATTGTACTGATCGAACTGACCCATTACCCTGAAAAAGGGTATGCGACTAGTTTAGAAGGGATAATCAAGCAAGTGATTGGTCATAAGAATGACCCTGGCATGGATATCCTCTCGATTGTCGTGGCTAACGGTATTCCTACAAAATTTCCTGATGATGTGTTGTCTGAGGCAGATGAAGTTCCAGACCAGATCAGCGAAACGGATATTGTTGGACGCAGAGATTTAAGAAATCAGCTCATTGTTACAATTGATGGAGAAGATGCAAAAGATCTAGATGATGCAGTAACGGTAAAAAAATTAGAAAATGGTAATTATTTTCTTGGAGTACACATTGCAGATGTATCTTACTATGTGACGCAAGGCAGTCAACTGGACAGAGAAGCATACGAAAGAGGAACAAGTGTCTATTTGACCGATCGAGTGATTCCGATGATCCCACAACGTTTATCCAATGGTATCTGTTCATTGAATCCCCATGTTCCACGACTCACCATGAGTTGTGAAATGGAGATCGATCCAAATGGACAAGTTGTCTCACATGAGATTTTTCCAAGTGTGATCCAAACAACAGAACGGATGACCTACACAGCTGTCAATCAAATCTTAGAAGATCAAGATGAAGAAACGATGCAACGCTATGCTCAGCTCGTGCCTATGTTCCAAGAAATGGGTGAATTGCATCGAATCCTTGAAACGATGCGAATCAAACGTGGAGCGATTTCTTTTGAGGATCGTGAAGCGAAGATCCTTGTTGATGCTGAAGGACATCCAAATGACATCCAGCTAAGAAGCAGAGGGATAGGTGAACGCTTGATCGAATCCTTTATGCTTGCCGCCAACGAAACAGTAGCTGAACATTATAATAAATTAAATCTTCCGTTTATTTATCGAATCCATGAACAGCCAAAAGAAGAAAAAATGCAGCGCTTCTTTGATTTTGCTTCAGCTTTGGGCATTCTGGTACGAGGAACGAAAGGAACGATTACACCAAAAGATTTACAGCATGTGATCGAAGGAGTAGAAGATAAACCAGAAGCAGCAGTTATCAATACTATGTTGCTAAGAAGTATGCAACAAGCACGCTATTCAGAAGATAATTTTGGACATTATGGCTTAGCAGCAGATTACTACACACATTTTACATCTCCTATTCGACGATATCCCGATCTGATCGTCCATCGGCTGATCCGTTCCTATAGCCAAGATAAAAGTGAAAGCATTCAAAGTTTATGGGCTGAGGAACTTCCTGAAATCGCAGATCATAGTTCTAAGATGGAGCGTCGCGCAGTAGAAACAGAACGTGAAGTAGATGCGATGAAGAAAGCAGAATTCATGATGGACAAAGTGGGAGAAGAATTCGACGGGATCATCAGCTCTGTTGTGAAATTCGGACTGTTTATCGAACTGCCGAATACAGTAGAAGGATTGATCCATATCAATGAATTGAAACAAGACTACTTCCATTTTATTGAAAATCATTTAGCACTTGTTGGTGAAAGAACCGGTCTGACTTTTAAAATCGGACAAAAAGTGCGCGTAAAAGTAGTCAAAGCTGATCCAGATGAACGAGCAGTGGATTTTGAACTCGTTTCCGCAGAAGAGGTCACTGCGTTGGAACGTCCAAAATCACGCAATGGAAAATCTGGAAAACGAGAAGGAAAACAAGCAGGCAAACGCTCAGAAAAAAATGGCAAGAAGAACAAACGATATAGTGATAGTAAGCAAACGTTCGGTAAGAAAAAAGGGAAAAAGCCATTTTACAAAGGTGTCAAAAAGAAGAAAAAGAAAAAATAAAATGAGTTGGAGGAAACAGCTATGCCAAAAGGCGAGGGAAAACTAATTGCACAAAATAAGAAAGCTCGCCATGATTATTCGATCATCGACACGATGGAAGCAGGGATGGTCTTGCAAGGAACGGAGATCAAGTCGATACGAAACAGCCGGATCAATCTGAAAGATGGATTTATTCGCGTCCGCAACGGGGAAGCTTTCTTGCATAATGTTCATATCAGTCCTTATGAACAAGGAAATATTTTTAATCATGATCCGTTGCGCACGAGAAAATTATTATTGCACAAGAAACAAATCGTTCGTCTTGAAAACGAATTGAAAAACACGGGAATCACTGTTGTTCCTTTAAAAGTCTATATTCGTAACGGCTATGCCAAGGTATTGATTGGTCTGGCAAAAGGGAAAAAATCGTATGATAAACGGGAAGATTTGAAACGAAAAGATATCGATCGACAAATTGATCGAACATTAAAAAATTTCTCTAGATAATTTCATTATCCTTTTTCGCATATTCGGTGCTTTTGCTTTTACTTAATGATAAAATTTGTTAGCATTTAATCTGATAAAACATGATTATCACAGGTTTTTTCTTAGATCAGGAGCACCGTGCATGGGGAAAAATTCGCTTCGTTTTTGACTGAAATAAAAAAGTGTCTAATTTTCATGAAAATGTTTTGAATTTTCTGTTTCATGGTGGTATGATACCGTGTGGTTAGAAACCGATTGGAAAAAACCAGATACGCACATTAATTGATTTTATGTGAATTTCGGGGAAAAGAGGTGAAATGGATTGGATGAACGCTCGCTAACGTTCCACATTGGACCAATTTGGTTTGATGGTACAGTTTGTATAATGGTGTTACTGACCTGTTTGATTGTTTTCTTCTTAGCTTACTTTTTTACAAGAAATCTTAAGTTGAAACCAACAGGCAAACAAAATGCGATAGAATGGGTCATTGATTTTAGTCGAGGAATCGTAACAGATAATCTGCCTAGAAAAGAATTGAGCAATTTCCATTTGTTGGCATTTACATTGTTTTTATTTGTTTTTGTTGCAAACAACATCGGTTTAGTAACAAAAATCGTCTTACCTAACGAAACAACACTTTGGAAAAGCCCGACAGCAGACCCGTTTGTTACTTTAACTCTGGCATTTATAATGATCTTACTTACTCACTTATTCGGGGTGAAAAAGTTAGGCTTCAAAGGATATTTCGTAAATTCGTTCTTGAAACCCTATAGTTTTATGTTTCCGATGAAACTGATTGAAGAATTTACAAACTTATTAACACTTGCTTTACGTCTTTATGGGAATATATATGCGGGGGAAGTTTTGCTAACCTTGATTGCAAAAATGATGACAAGCTTAGGCTGGTTCTCATTACCATTAGCAATTCCATTAGAGATGGTCTGGATCGCGTTCTCCTTGTTTATTGGGAGCATCCAAGCATTTGTCTTTGTTACTTTGTCAATGGTTTATATGAGCCATAAGATTGAAGTAGAAGAATAATACTCGGTTAAAAAACAAACTACTATTTATCTATTTTAGGAGGAAAACAATTATGAATTATATCGCAGCAGCAATCGCAATCATGGGAGCAGCAATCGGAGCCGGTTATGGTAACGGTCAAGTTATCTCTAAAACAATCGAATCAATGGCTCGCCAACCTGAAATGTCTGGTCAATTCCGTACAACAATGTTTATCGGGGTAGCTCTAGTTGAAGCTGTTCCTATCTTAGGGGTAGTTATCGCCTTGATTCTAGTTTTTGCTGTTTAATTGAATCAGTATTAAGGCAGAAACAACATCGTTTGTTACTGCTTTTTTACATGGAAACTAGAAATACTCCAAAGAAAGGAAGGCTCGCCTATGCTGAATCAATTGGCAATTGCAGAAGTTGGCAATGCGATGTTAGGTAATATCATCGTTGTCAGCGGCTCATTTTTGATACTACTGGCTCTCTTGAAGCACTTTGCTTGGGGACCAATCAGCGATATTTTGAAAAAACGTGAAGACAAGATCGCCAATGATTTAGATTCTGCAGAACAATCTCGCATCAACTCAGCGAAAATGGAACAAGAACGCGAACAACAATTGTTAGCCTCTCGTTCTGATGCAGCTGATATCATCAAAAATGCGAAAGAAAGTGGAGAATTAAGCCGCCAAAATATTTTGAAGGATGCTCAAGAAGAAGCAGCTCGTCTAAAAAGCAAAGCCCAAGCTGATATCACTGTAGAACGTGATTCAGCGCTAAACTCTGTAAAAGACGACGTTGCAGAACTCTCTCTTCAAATCGCGGAAAAAATCTTGAACAAAGAATTATCTCCAGAAATGCATGAATCATTAATCAATCAATACATTGAAGGTCTAGGTTCTTCAAATGAAACTAGATAAATATACAGTAGGAAGACGTTACGGGAAAGCTTTATTTGAACTGGCGATCGATTCAAATCAAGCAGAAGAAATCTATCAAGATCTCGTAAGTTTACGTCAAATCTATGAACAAGTACCTGGATTAGGAAATATGTTAAGTGATGTTCGTCTAGAACCTCATGAAAAACGAGAAATCATGGACAAGCTTGTCAGCGGTTATGATGGGATCGTTAAAAACTTTTTAGAAGTTGTTTATGAGTATAACCGAATGGATGACCTTTTGTTCATGATCGAAGAATATGAACGTCGATATGATGAACATCAAGGGTTACTATTGGGAAGTGTCACAACAGCAGTCCCACTTTCAGACGAACAACGAATACAATTAGAAAAGAATGTTGCAAAAACAATGGACTATCAATCAGTTGAATTAAAACAAATCGTTGATTCTTCTATTATTGGTGGCGCGATTGTTGAAGCCAACCATCGAGTAATCGACGGAAGCATTCGCACGCAATTAGAAAAAATGCGTAATCAATTAAATAGATAGTACAAAGAGGTAGGTGAATCGAATGGCCATCAAAGCAGAAGAAATTAGTGCCTTGATTAAAGAACAAATTGAAAATTATCAAAACGTGCTTTCAGTCGAAGAAATCGGTACCGTAACTTATGTAGGTGACGGGATCGCTCGTGCACATGGTTTAGAAAACGCGATGAGTGGTGAGTTGCTTGAATTTTCAAACGGCTCATACGGAATGGCGCAAAACTTAGAGTCAAATGATGTAGGTATCATTATCCTTGGCGATTTCGAGTCCATTCGTGAAGGAGATAAAGTAAAACGAACAGGTAAGATCATGGAAGTTCCAGTTGGAGAGGCCTTGATTGGTCGGGTAGTCAATCCGCTAGGTCAACCAATCGACGGACTAGGTGAAATCGTTACTGACAAAGCTCGTCCAGTAGAAGCGATGGCACCAGGCGTTATGCAACGTAAATCTGTTAACGAACCAATGCAAACAGGGCTAAAAGCGATCGACGCCCTTGTGCCAATCGGACGCGGACAACGTGAATTAGTCATCGGTGACCGTAAAACAGGGAAAACTTCTATTGCGATCGATACGATCATCAACCAAAAAGGCCAAGATATGATCTGTATCTATGTAGCAATCGGACAAAAAGATTCTACAGTTCGTACACAAGTTGAAACATTGAAAAAATATGGCGCAATGGATTACACAATCGTTGTGAATGCCGGTGCGTCTCAACCAGCACCATTGCTTTATATCGCACCATATGCTGGTACTGCAATGGGTGAAGAATTCATGTACAATGGTAAACATGTATTGATCATTTTTGATGATCTTTCAAAACAAGCTGTTGCTTATCGTGAACTTTCCTTGCTACTTCGCCGTCCACCAGGTCGTGAAGCTTATCCTGGGGATGTTTTCTACTTGCACTCACGTTTATTAGAACGTGCAGCAAAATTAAGTGATGATCTAGGCGGCGGTTCAATGACTGCTTTGCCATTTGTTGAAACGCAAGCTGGAGATATCTCTGCTTATATCCCAACAAACGTTATTTCAATCACTGACGGACAAATCTTCTTAGAAAGCGACTTGTTCTACGCAGGTACTCGTCCAGCGGTTGATGCCGGACTATCTGTCTCTCGTGTAGGGGGTTCTGCGCAAATCAAAGCAATGAAAAAAGTTGCTGGGACTTTACGTCTAGACTTAGCAAGTTATCGTGAATTAGAAGCATTTACACAATTCGGTTCTGATTTGGATGCGGCAACACAAGCAAAACTAAATCGTGGACGCCGTACAGTAGAAATCTTGAAACAAAAACTGCATGCACCGCTAGCTGTTGAAAAACAAGTAGTGATTTTGTATGCCTTGACACATGGATTCTTGGACAGTATCCCTGTAGACAGTATTTTAGACTTCGAACATGAATTATTCGAATATCTGGATACCAATCATTCAGATATTTTTGAAACAATCCGTACAACAAAAGATCTTCCAGAAGAAGAAACGTTGAACAGTGCGATTCAGGAATATAAAGACATGTTCTTAGCTACAAAAGGAAATAATTCCTCTACAGAAGATAAATTGAAATCCATTCAAAATGCATAGTGAGGTGAGATGAATGGGTGCTTCATTAAATGAAATCAAGACACGTATCGCTTCAACAAAAAAAACGAGCCAAATCACGCGGGCAATGCAGATGGTGTCTGCTTCTAAGTTGACAAAATCTGAAGCTTCTTCACAGAAGTTTCAGGTTTATGCAACAAAAGTAAGAGAAATCGTTACGCATTTGACTGCTACTCAGTTAAATGATATTGCCTCAGAAAATCCTAGAGGGGATATCAATTACAACAGCATGTTGCTCAGCCGTCCTGTGAAGAAAACCGGTTATATCGTCATCACTGCAGATGGCGGTCTGGTCGGTGGATATAACAGTTCGATATTGAAACAAACGATGTCTATTTTAGAAGAAGACCACCAATCACCCGATGATTACGTGATGATCGCAATTGGCGGAACTGGTGCAGACTTCTTTAAAGCACGCGGTATCAACCTAGCATATGAGCTGCGCAATTTATCTGATCAGCCAAGCTTTGATGAAGTCCGCAAAATCGTAAATATGGCAACAACTATGTACCAAAACGAAGTATTCGATGAATTATACGTATGTTATAACCATCATATCAATTCGCTAACTAGTCAGTTTCGTGTAGAAAAAATGCTGCCAATCTCAGACTTAGATCCAGAAGAAGCAACGACTTTCGAACAAGAATATATTTTTGAACCTTCAAAAGAAGAAATCTTGTCTCAGTTATTGCCTCAGTATGCTGAAAGTTTGATCTACGGTGCGATCGTTGACGCCAAAACAGCAGAACATGCTGCTGGTATGACAGCAATGAAAACAGCAACTGATAATGCTGCTAATATCATTGATGAGCTGACGGTTTCTTACAACCGTGCAAGACAAGGGGCTATTACCCAAGAAATTACCGAAATTGTTGCCGGAGCTTCGGCACTAGAATAGTATTGAGATTGGAGGAAAAAAGATGAGTTCAGGCAAGATTGTTCAAGTAATCGGTCCCGTTGTCGACGTGGAATTTTCTTTAGACCAATCCTTACCAGATATCAACAACGCATTAGTTGTTTATAAAAATGACGAAAATAAATCAAAAGTTGTTCTTGAAGCAGCATTAGAATTAGGGGACGGAGTGATCCGAACCATTGCAATGGAATCAACAGATGGTTTACAAAGAGGAATGGAAGTCATTGATACAGGCAAAGCAATCTCTGTTCCTGTAGGTAAAGAAACATTAGGTCGCGTATTCAACGTACTAGGAGATACGATCGATTTAGAAACACCTTTCCCAGAAGATGCGGAAAGAAGCGAAATTCATAAAAAAGCACCAGCCTTTGACGAATTAAGTACAAGTACAGAAATTTTGGAAACAGGGATCAAAGTTATCGACTTGCTTGCCCCATATTTAAAAGGTGGGAAAGTTGGACTATTTGGTGGTGCCGGTGTTGGTAAAACCGTACTGATCCAAGAACTAATCCATAATATCGCCCAAGAACACGGTGGTATTTCTGTATTTACCGGTGTTGGTGAACGTACTCGTGAAGGTAATGACTTGTATTATGAAATGAAAGATTCAGGAGTTATCGAAAAGACAGCCATGGTGTTCGGTCAAATGAACGAACCACCAGGTGCACGTATGCGTGTTGCGTTAACTGGTTTGACGATTGCAGAATATTTCCGTGATGTAGAAGGCCAAGATGTACTGTTGTTCATCGACAATATTTTCCGTTTCACTCAAGCTGGATCTGAAGTATCAGCCTTGTTAGGACGGATGCCTTCTGCGGTTGGTTATCAACCAACATTGGCAACAGAAATGGGTCAATTGCAAGAACGTATCACATCTACGAAAAAAGGTTCGATTACATCGATCCAAGCCATCTATGTGCCAGCCGATGACTACACTGACCCGGCGCCGGCAACAGCATTCGCCCATTTGGATGCGACAACCAACTTGGAACGTAAATTAACAGAACAAGGGATTTATCCAGCGGTAGATCCATTGGCTTCTTCTTCAAGTGCTTTAGCACCTGAAATCGTGGGAGAAGAACACTATAAAGTAGCAACAGAAGTCCAACACGTATTGCAACGATATCGCGAATTACAAGATATTATTGCTATCTTAGGTATGGATGAATTATCCGATCAGGAAAAAGTGTTAGTTTCTCGTGCCCGCAGAGTCCAATTCTTCTTGTCACAAAACTTTAACGTGGCTGAACAATTTACTGGTCTTCCAGGTTCTTATGTTCCTGTAGAAGAAACAGTGAAAGGATTCCGCGAAATCTTGGAAGGCAAATACGATGATCTTCCTGAAGAAGCTTTCCGAAGTGTTGGCCGAATCGAAGACGTCGTAGAAAAAGCGAAAACACTAGGCTACTAGAAAGGGGTGCCCCATGGATCAATATTTAACAGTAAATGTGGTAACTCCTGCCGGTTTGGTCTATGATCACCATGCAGCTATCGTCGTCGCACGTACGACAGCTGGTGAGCTTGGGATTTTGCCTAAACATGCACCGATCATCGTTCCTTTGACGATTGATGAAGTTCGTGTAAAACGGACAGATTCAGATACCCATGTCGATTGGATTGCTGTGAATGGCGGAATCATGGAAGTGCGTGATAATGTTGTTTCAATCGTTGCTGATAGTGCGGAACGTGAACGGGATATCGATGTATCTCGTGCGGAACGTGCAAAACAACGTGCAGAACGCCAGATCGAAGAAGCAAAAGCAAAACAAGATACGAACGAATTGAAGCGGGCAACTGTTGCGTTGCATCGAGCAATCAATCGTATTAAAGTATCTAAGCACTCATAAAATGAGAAGCGGATGTTTATCCGTGTATCAGAGGTCGTGAGCCTGCCATTCAGCTCCGAGGTCACAAGGAACAAATTAAAAAAAACAGGTTCTCATGTTTGATGAATATTGTGGCTTGTGACCGAGGAGTTGGCAGGAGAACACCGTTTATTTAGAATAAAGGACTGAGACAAGACTTTTGTCTCAGTCTCTTTTTTTGCATATTTTTTCCCTTATTTCCTAAAAATGTAAGGGTATTCCTCTATTTTTAAGTATACTTGTTTTTCCTTTTATACATTTTATGGTATTATCATTTTATTAGTTATTATAAAAACAACTGTTAGAAAGGACGTCATTATGCAAGTATACGGAATTGATGCGATACTTCGAATCGTGAGTCATTTGGCGTTTATCTACTTAGCCTTCTGGTCTTTACGTTCGTTACGCATTGAGACTTTTTTTAGACCAATGCATAATACGCAAATTAGAATGGCAATCGTACTTTTTTCAATTTTTTTAGGGTACACTGCAAGTAATTTTTTCTTAGAAGTTATCGCTTTATGCCGAAATCTTTTCGTTAGCCTGTAAATTTTAAAAAAAGGTACTATTTTAAAAGCAAGGGTGTTATAATAGAAAAGATTTTGAGTAAGTGTATGCTCATTGGAATTTTTTGGAGGGAACAACAACATGGAAGAGATCATCGTAAGAGGTGGCAATCAATTAAATGGAACAGTAAGAATTGAAGGAGCTAAAAATGCTGTATTGCCTATTTTAGCTGCCAGTTTGTTAGCAGAAGAAGGTATTACGACATTAGACAACGTTCCGATTCTTTCTGATGTCTTCACTATGAATCAAGTGATTCGTTACTTAAATGTAGATGTAGATTTTGATGAACAAAAGAATCAAGTAACAATCGACGCTTCAAGACAATTAGAGATCGAAGCGCCTTATGAATATGTTAGTCAAATGCGTGCTTCAATCGTTGTGATGGGACCGCTACTTGCTAGAAATGGACATGCAAAAGTGGCTATGCCTGGTGGATGTGCGATTGGTAAACGCCCAATCGATTTACATTTAAAAGGATTTCAAGCTTTAGGAGCAAAAATTATTCAAAAAAACGGCTATATTGAAGCAATTGCAGATGAATTGATCGGTAACACGATTTATTTAGATTTTCCTAGTGTAGGTGCTACTCAAAATATCATGATGGCTGCCGTAAAAGCAAAAGGAACAACCATCATTGAAAACGTAGCTCGCGAACCAGAAATCGTTGATTTAGCAAATATTTTAAATAAAATGGGTGCTCATGTCTATGGAGCGGGTACTGAAACAATGCGTATCGAAGGCGTTGATCATTTACATGCAGTCAACCATTCAATCGTACAAGATCGTATCGAAGCTGGTACCTTTATGGTCGCTGCTGCAATGACAGAAGGCAATGTACTGATTGCTGATGCTATCTCTGAACATAACCGCCCATTGATTTCTAAATTGATCGAAATGGGTGCAGAAATCATTGAAGAAGAAGGCGGAATCCGTGTCATCGGACCAAAACATATCTTACCTACAGATGTAAAAACGATGCCTCATCCTGGTTTCCCTACAGATATGCAAGCTCAAATGACAGCCATCCAATTAGTGGCAGAAGGTACAAGCGTAGTAACTGAAACAGTTTTTGAAAATCGGTTCCAACATTTAGAAGAAATGCGCCGTATGAACGCCCACGTCAAAATCGATGGAAATGTAGCAATCATGGATGGAAACCATGAATTGCAAGGTGCGGAAGTGTATGCAACAGACTTGCGTGCAGCAGCAGCATTAGTTTTAGCTGGCTTGAAAGCAAATGGAATCACACGTGTCCGTAACTTGAATTATCTAGATCGTGGCTATTATAACTTCCATATCAAACTACAAAAATTAGGTGCAGATGTTGAACGTGTAGACATGGATCAAACTCCTGCTGAAAAAACAGCACAAACGATTGCATAAGGAAGTGGCTGAATGAGTAACCAACGATATATCTTATTAACTCTGATAAAGATTTTAGTGGTGATCTTATTACTTATCCTTCTTTTTGTAGCCGGAACGATGATTGGATATGGCGTCATCGGTGGTGGCAATCCATTTAAAGTATTTCAACCAAGCTTGTGGATTCATATTCGAGACTTTTTTCATTGATAATTAATTACGGTGGTTCTAGTCGATAGGAAATGAGCTATGAAGCAGCATAGGATAAAAGAAAACAGAAGGGAACGTTGACTTTAGTCGCGATCCCTTTTTTTAGTAAAAGAAAAGAAGGAATCTAGTTGATGAAGAAGATATTGATTTATTTAGTTAGAGGATATCAGCGCTTTATTTCGCCTGCATTTCCTCCTAGTTGCCGCTATTATCCAACCTGTTCTAATTATATGATAAAAGCAATTCAAACTCATGGTGCGCTAAAAGGGACGGTAATGGGAACGGCTCGGATCTTACGCTGTCATCCCTTTGTCAAAGGCGGTATTGACTATGTACCTTTGACCTTTCAATTAACGAGAAATAAGAAAGATAAAAAAGAACCAGATTATGAAAAGGTTGTGAAAAATACGGGTAGCACTGAACAATAAAGAAATAATTTGGAAAATAGCTTCCCATATTTTGCAAAATTGTGAGTTATTGTCGAAGCGCTGGATTTTGAACACCGTCAAAAAAGATTGTGAAAAATACGGGGAGTACTGGGCAATAAAGAAAAGAGAGAGTGACTATCAAAGCAACGACTTCATGACTACATATATGGAGGTCAAAAATGATCGAAGAACTCAATAAGATAGATTTACCATGGTCCTTGTTATTAGATGCAGATCCTGATAAAGAAAAAGTTCAGGTATATGTTTCAAAGGGGAACGGCTGGATATGGAAAGAAAAAGAAAAAACAATAGGTATACTGATCTATATAGTAAGGGAAAAAGAATTCGAAATCGTTAACGTAGCTGTAGAACCTTCGCATCAAGGAAAAGGGATTGGTGGGAAACTCCTTGAGACAGCTTTTCAGGAGCTTTCACAGCTCGCTTCCAGTCAAACTCAGATCATCATACGAACCGGCAGTACTAGCAGTGCTGCGTTACATCTCTATCAAAAAATGGGCTATGTGGAGGTTGGTCGAGTCAAAGACTATTTTATCCATCATTATTCTAAACCGATTTTTGAGAACGGAGAACATTTGCGAGATCAAGTGATTTTAGCAATTCACTTACACAAAACCAGCTTTAACGAATAGACTTGTGATCCGAGAAAATGCTTTCAAATACTAAACATATACATTACAATAGCTTTAGCAAGCAAAAAGGAGAATATGTTTATGGGGATATTAGTTTTTGATTTTGGCGGGTCGGCTGTCAAATATGGTTGTTGGGATAGTAAAGATGTCAAAGGCAAGGGCCAATTTGCAACGCCCGAATCTTGGGAAGAGATGAAAGCGCAATTATTACAAGTCTATAAAGACATGTGTCTTTCTTTTGAGATTGAAGGAATTGGGATCAGCTCACCTGGAGTAGTGAATAATGAGAAACAGGTAATTGAGGGAATCAGTGCGATCCCTTATATTCATGGCTTTAATATTTTTAGAGATTTGGAAACTTTGTTTCAACTTCCGGTAACGATTGAAAATGACGCCAACTGTGCCGGAATGGCTGAGTTTTATGAAGGAGCTGCTCGTGATTATCAAGATGTTGCTTTTGTCGTGGTAGGAACTGGGATTGGTGGGGCGATGTTCACGAAAGGCCAAATCAATAAAGGTGCACATCTTTATGGTGGAGAGTTCGGTTTGATGTTCTTAGAGGGCGATCAGACATTTAGTAAACTTGGTACAGCCGTACAGATGGCTTGGCGGTATTGTGAACGCAAAGGAGTCGATAAGAATACTTATACCGGAAAAGACGTCTTTGAATTAGCAGAAACTGGGGATGAAATAGCAAAAGAAGAAGTTGAGAGCTTTTATACGTACCTTGCAAAAGGTTTATTCAGTATCCAATTTTCATTCGATCCGGAAGTTATCGTATTAGGCGGTGGCGTTTCTGCAAAGGATGGGCTCATCGATGAGATCCAAAGTAGAATGAAGAAGTTGACAGATCAATTCGACCTGCATGATTTCGAGCCACAGATCCTATTGTGTGAATACAGAAACGATGCTAACCTTGTAGGCGCAGCGGCCAACTATATCGCTATAGGTCAAGGGGAGAATTAAAAGCTTTAGAGAAGTCACTTCTTGCATAAAAGAAGATGAAATGGACAAGAGATTTTTGCCTAAGGAATGTTTTATTGGCTGCAATATGATAAAATGTCTGAGAGGTGAAAATGATGTCAAAAAAAAATAAAGATATTGAAGTACGTATCGAAGAAGTAAAAAAAGATATCAAAGGTAAGAATTATGAAGTCACTCAGTTATTTATAGGAAAAAAAATGATTGGTGAAATTTTAGCCTATGGACCAAAAGAATATGAAATTTTCTTTGGTGAAGAAGATTTTGGAAAAGAAAAAAGTCTTGAAAACGCGATAGAAACAGTGATTCGTCACTGGAATCTGCACGAATAAAAAAATATCAAAAAAACTTTCAATAAAGGGTTGCAAAAATCTGGAAAATTAGGTATTATAACTAAGTCAGGTTGATACAAACCTTTCGGAGGAGTAGCGAAGTGGCTAAACGCGACGGACTGTAAATCCGTTCCTTAGGGTTCAGTGGTTCGAATCCACTCTCCTCCATTTCATTGGGGTATAGCCAAGCGGTAAGGCAAGGGACTTTGACTCCCTCATGCGTTGGTTCGAATCCAGCTACCCCAGTATAGCACAACCGTAGGCTCTCGTAAGTTCGAGAGCTCTTTTTTTGCTTTGCTACCTTGTTCCTTGAAGATTCTGTCAAATTAAGATAGAGTTAAGTTAACAAAAAAAATTGGAGGGGTCAAAATGAAGTGGAAAGAAAAAGTAGACGAAGCAGCTGAAAAGTTATATGACTTGGTCAAATCAGAAAAATACGATATCGAAGTGAACATTCCTAAAAAAGGTGAAAAAGCAGTCCATGTAAAATCAAAACGCCCAACGAATCATACCAAAAAATGGATGGCTAAAAACCGCTAATAATAACAAAAGATCCATAAATCGGCATTTTCAGCGATTATAGGGTCTTTTGTTATTTTCTCAATAGGACATATCTAGAAAATGAATTCTATTAATAGGAATGGGAAGAAGGATTTGTACCTACATCATCTGTTTATGGATAGAATCCTTTATCTTTTTCAGTTGTGAATCAGGTATATACCAGTTATAATAGAAGAAACGAAAGGACGGGTGTACGTTATGTCGAATCAATTACCTGTATATATACAGATTCATGACCAATTAAAAAATGAAATCGAACAAGGTATATGGAAAGTCGGAGACCGTCTTCCTTCAGAAAGAGAATTAGCAGTGAAATTCAATGTCAGCCGTATGACGTTGAGACAAGCAATTCAAAACTTGGCAGATGAAGGAATCTTAGAAAGAAAGATCGGTTCGGGTACATATGTTGCGCGAGAAAAAGTACAAGAAAAGATGTCTGGCGCGACAAGTTTTACAGAAATCATGGAATCGCAAAATAGAGTACCTTCTAGTCGAACAATCTCTTACTTTTTGACTTCGCCAAGCTCAAGTGAAATGGAAAAACTAAACTTGAGTAAAGATGACACGATCTTGCGAATGGAGCGTATTCGTTATGCAGATGATGTCCCTATTTGTTTTGAAGTAGCCAGTGTTCCGCAAAAGCTGATCGATGGCTACAGCAAAGCAGAGATTACTGAATCGCTGTATCGCACATTAGAAGAAAAAGGCGGGAAAAAAATCGGTCCAGCGAATCAAACGATTACTGCTGTATTGGCTTCTGAGAAAATCGCAGACTATTTAGAGGTGAAACGAGGAGATGCCGTTCTTCGTTTGCGTCAGATTTCCTATTTTGAAGATGGTACGCCATTTGAGTATGTGCGTACGCAATATGTAGGAAATCGTTTTGAGTTTTATTTGGAAAAATAAAAAACAGGTGATCCCTGATTCCTTATTCGAAAAAAAGAGAATCAGAATCACCTGTTTTTATCTATGATCAGTTATCAGTTGCTCGTGATAAGAAACAGGACCTTCTTCAAATTGGACTTGTCCGTTCAGCAGCTCAATGATGGATTCTTTAAAGCTGTCAGCATTTTTTTCATCCACTGCACAGATGACGATGACTTGATCAGTGTATTGGATTTCTTTTATGAAAAAATGCTGTAGTTCAAGATAATTTTGTAATTTTCCTAGTTGCGGATACGTGATCACTACGGAGATCTCCTGTTGCAAGGTACCTTCTACGATTCCAATGTCGGACAATGCTTGAGAGACCGCATGAGTGTATGCACGTATCAATCCGCCCGTGCCGAGTTTCGTTCCTCCAAAATATCGAGTGACTACTGCAGCTACATTGATCAGTTGATTTTTTTTGAGGACTTCCAACATCGGTACGCCCGCCGTTCCACTTGGTTCGCCATCATCGCTGCTACGTTGGATCTCATTTTTTTCGCCAATGACGAAGGCGCTGCAGTTATGGTTTGCTTTCCAATGTTCTTTTTTGATTTCTTGGATGAAGTTTTTCGCTTCTTCTTCTGATTCTATTCGTTTAAGAGAACAGATAAAGCGTGATTTCTTGATTTCAATCTCACTTTGTCCATTTTCTTTGATTGTACGATAACGTTCGATCATCTTGTCACCTCTTTTTTTCGGTTGCTTTATTCAGTATAAAGAAAGTTCTAGGTTGTTTCAACACTATAACGGTTGCGCAATTACTGTAGTATGCGATAATAAAGACAAAGGCAGGTGGATCCGGGGATGAAGGAACGAATGAAAAAGTATGATGCAATTACGCATTATTTGAAGAACAACGGCGGCTCCCAAGTAACATTAACCTTTACCCAATTTGATGAACTGTTGTTTCCCAGTAACGGACTTCCCAAAACAGCCAGGGAAAGCACAGATTGGTGGGCAAATGACTATAGACATCCAGAAAAGGGTGCCTACGGCTGGTTAAATGCAGGCTATGAAGTAGTGGTCATCAATTTGGATAAAGAATATGTCGTATTCAATAAATTAGTGAAATCTAGCTGGCTATTTGATTAAATAAACCGTGTTTAGAAAACGTTGACAAATTTCTTTCTTTTTATATAATAGAGTAACAAACGCTAAGAAAACGTTTGCGTAGTCTGTTTTAAAAAGGAGAGAAAAGTATGGCTAAAAAAACAATCATGCTTGTATGTTCGGCTGGTATGAGCACAAGTTTGCTAGTAACAAAAATGCAAAAAGCTGCGGAAGCAAAAGGAATCGATTCTGATATTTTCGCTGTGTCAGCTTCTGATGCAGATAATAATCTTGCAAATAAAGATGTAGATGTACTGTTATTAGGACCTCAAGTTCGCTTTATGAAAGCTGATTTTGAAAAACGTCTGGAACCAAAAGGCATTCCTTTAGACGTCATCAATATGGCTGATTATGGAATGATGAATGGCGAAAAAGTATTAGACCAAGCAATTACATTGATTGGTGAATAAATAGATTATATAGAACTATCAAACAAGCAATCAAAAAAAAGATTGCTTGTTTTTTCGTATATTTTTTTAGGGCGAATGATATGAATCATTTTTGGGGCAGAAGGCTTCTTACGAGAGAGATTGAAGCAATGGATTGTGAGGAGGGAAACTTACCAAATTATGAGAAGATCGCAGCAGTAGAACGTTTAGGTAACAGGATTCTTTGTCATCGTTGTGGAGTGAAAAAGCCTTTCTTTGAGGGACAGCTTGCAGACTATGGCTATTTTTGCATACATTGCCTGTCTTTAGGGCGATGCGACAGTCAACAAGAGTTATATTTATTTGATCAGCCAAAAGCAGAATCTCGAGAAGTCGTCTTTTCTTGGACAGGACAGCTTACTGAAAAACAAACGGAAATCGCAGATAGGATACTTTATCATTCAGAAAAAAGACACCATCTTATTTGGGCAGTAACAGGTGCAGGAAAAACAGAAATGCTTTATCCGATTTTAGTGAAAACGTTAAAAGCTGGAGGAAGAGTAGCCATTTGTACACCGCGAATCGACGTTTGTAATGAATTGTTTTTACGTTATCGTCCTGTTTTTCCAGAAGAAACAATCATGTTACTCCATGGGAATACAACAACAGCTTATACCTTTAGTTCTTTTGTTATCTGTACGATTCATCAACTATATCGTTTTTATCGATCCTTTGACTTATTAGTAATTGATGAGATTGATGCTTTTCCTTATAGCGGGGATGCTGGGCTAGCTCACGCTGTGCAAACAGCAATCAAATCAGACGGTCGATTCATCTACTTAAGCGCCACGCCTGAGGAAAAGTTACTAAAGGAAATCAAGCAGACATTTGAGATCCACAAACTTGCCTTGCGCTTTCATCGGCGCTTGCTTCCTGAACCCGTACTTGTTTTCATGAATAATTGGCGACAAAAATGTGGGAACAAAAAGAAAATCAACTCTTTGGTGCGGATCATTCAGCAACTAATCAAAGAAAACCATATCCTTTTATTTTGTCCAAGTATTACGATGATGCATCGTTTAAAAGTCACACTGCAAGAAGCTTTTCCAGAATATGAGATAACAGATGTTTCTTCACAAGACGATCAACGGGCAAAGAAAGTTCAGAAAATGCGAGAAGCAACATACGAGATACTGTTAACCACGATGATCCTAGAACGAGGAGTCACATTTGAAAGAATCTCTGTCATCGTTTTAGGAGCAGATCATCCAGTTTTTACTAAATCCTCTTTGGTGCAAATCGCAGGAAGAGCCGATCGTAAAGGTCCTTATACGAACAGTCGAGTCTATTTTTTCTATGAAGAAAAAACTTCAGCTATTCGAAAAGCCTGTCAGGAAATCAAAGAAATGAACGAAGAAGGGAAGAAGATGCTGTGAGATGTAGTTGCTGCAGTAAAGACATCATCCAAAATTTAACATTCAGCGAGATCATCGGTGTGTCGAAATATAGACTTCCTCAGACCTGTTCAGTTTGCCGCGCACAATTCCATTTATTGGAAGCAAAAGGTTGTGCAGGTTGTCAAAAACCAATCCATTTGACATACGAGGAGACGAAAAAGAAAGCAAAGACTAGTTTCGTTTTCTGCAACGACTGTCAAGAATGGAAGAAGAAATATCCTGCATATGATTTTCAACACCGCGCCTTTTTTACGTACGATGAAAAAATGCAGGCTTGGATCAATCGGTACAAGTTTATGGGAGACATCCGATTAGCAGGGACTTTTGCATATAAATGGACTCAGATAAAAAAAGATTACCCGGCATATATTTATTGTCCAATACCTTTATCTGAAAAAAGGTGGCTAGAAAGAGGATTCAATCAAGTAAGCGAGATGTTGAAAGCAGCAAAAATTCCTTTTCAGATGCTGCTCAAAAGAGAGCAACATCTGCTTGCTCAAGCAAAAAACACGCGAAAGGAAAGATTGGAGATGCCTCAGCCTTTTGAGCTTGCTGTACCTCTTTCTAAGATACAACATAAAAAAATATTGATTATTGACGATGTCTATACAACAGGTCAGACACTTTTTCATGCAGCAGATTGCTTGCAGACCGCACAGCCAAAAATCATCCGAACCATTTCTTTGGCAAGATGAATCAGATGTGGAAATTTGATAGCGATTTAATTTGCAAATAACTTAGAGTTCGATATAATAGAATTAAGAAGAGGGAAAGAGTGGTCCTTCTCCTTCTTGATTGTGGTAGACGAAAGGGGTAATTTTTATGTTTAGATATAATGTACGCGGCGAAAATATCGAAGTAACTGAAGCGATTCGCGACTACGTTGAGAAAAAAGTAGGCAAACTAGAACGCTATTTCAGTGACGCACCCGATGCTACGGCGCATGTGAACTTAAAAGTTTATACAGAAAAAACAGCAAAAGTGGAAGTAACGATCCCATTACCTTATCTTGTATTACGTGCCGAAGAAACTTCTCCAGATCTATACGCAAGTATCGATTTGGTTGTTGACAAATTGGAACGCCAAATCCGCAAATTCAAAACAAAAATCAATCGTAAATCCCGTGAAACGGGCATGAATACTGCAGATGCTGCTGTTTTATTCAATGGAGAGGAAGAAAACGAAAACGATTCTGAATTAGATATCGTACGTACAAAACGCCTTTCATTGAAACCAATGGACAGTGAAGAAGCAGTCTTACAAATGAACATGCTGGGACATAACTTCTTTATTTTTGAAGATGCAGAAACAAATGGTACAAGTATCGTTTACCGCCGAAAAGATGGAAAATACGGATTGATCGAAACAGACTGATCATCCATACTTAAATAACATCAAAAACTTGCAGCAGCTGTCAATAGCTGCCGCAAGTTTTTTTGAGTTCGTCTCTTTTTTAGTTAAAATATGAATAAATTATGAAGTTCTTACTTTAATACGATTAAGATATTTCAATTATCTATAACTAATGATAAAATAAAAAGTAGAGTCTACATAGTCTGGATAATACACAGAAGGAAAAGGAGATTACACAACGCATGGCCAATTTGATTCGTTCACTTATCGAAAATGATAAGAAAGAACTAAAACGTTTAGATAGCATTGCAAAAAAAGTTGAATCATACGCTGACCAAATGGCAGCATTAACTGATGAACAATTACAAGCAAAAACTGCTGAATTCAAGAGCAGATACCAAAAAGGAGAAACATTAGATCAATTACTTCCGGAAGCTTTTGCAGTCGTTCGGGAAGCAGCAAAACGTGTATTGGGGTTATATCCATACCACGTACAATTAATGGGTGGGATCGTGCTTCACGATGGGAATATCCCTGAAATGCGTACTGGTGAAGGTAAAACCTTGACTGCAACGATGCCGGTGTATCTGAATGCGTTGACTGGCGAAGGGGTCCACGTAGTTACCGTCAATGAATATTTAGCAACCCGTGACTCGACGGAAATGGGCGAGCTTTATAATTTCTTAGGATTGACAGTTGGGTTGAATATCAACTCAAAATCTTCGGATGAAAAACGCGAGGCTTATAATTGCGATATCACTTATAGCACGAATAATGAATTAGGATTTGACTATTTGAGAGACAACATGGTCGTTTACCGTCATCAAATGGTACAACGTCCGCTGAATTATGCCATTGTCGATGAAGTTGACTCGATCTTGATTGATGAAGCGAGAACGCCGCTGATCATTTCAGGGCAAGCAGAAAAATCAACAGCTTTATATACAAGAGCAGACAACTTCGTGAAACGTTTGAAAGAAGAAGAAGATTATAAAATCGATATACAATCAAAAACAATCAGTTTAACTGAAGCAGGGATCGAAAAAGCTGAAGAAACATTCGGTTTGGACAACTTATATGACATTGAAAATACTGCATTGACCCATCACTTGGATCAAGCATTGAGAGCCAACTACATCATGCTTTTAGACATCGATTATGTTGTTCAAGATGGAAAAGTATTGATTGTTGACCAATTTACGGGTCGGATCATGGATGGACGCCGTTATTCAGATGGTCTTCATCAAGCTATCGAAGCTAAAGAAGGCGTAGAGATCGAAGACGAAACGAAAACGATGGCGACGATCACTTTCCAGAACTATTTCCGTATGTACAAGAAACTTGCGGGGATGACTGGTACAGCTAAGACAGAAGAAGAAGAGTTCAGAGAGATTTATAATATTCAAGTATACCAGATTCCGACAAACCGTCCGGTCATCCGTGACGATCGACCAGATTTGCTTTACCCAACATTACAAAGCAAGTTCCATGCTGTCGTACAAGATATCAAAGATCGCTACCGCAAAGGACAGCCTGTCTTAGTCGGAACTGTTGCAGTTGAAACATCTGAGTTATTATCAGATATGCTGAATCAAGAACGTATTCCTCATGAAGTACTGAATGCGAAAAATCACTTTAAAGAAGCAGAAATCATCATGAATGCGGGTCAAAAAGGTGCAGTGACGATTGCTACCAACATGGCTGGTCGGGGAACAGATATCAAGCTAGGGCTTGGCGTAAGAGAACTTGGTGGCCTAGCAGTTATCGGGACAGAACGACATGAATCTCGTCGTATCGATAACCAGCTTCGAGGACGTGCAGGACGTCAAGGAGACCCTGGTATGTCACAATTCTACTTGTCTTTAGAAGATGATTTGATGAAACGATTCGGTTCAGAACGAATCAAAGCTTTCTTAGATCGAATGAAGATCGGTGACGAAGATGCTGTGATCCAAAGCAAGATGCTGACGAAACAAGTAGAAGCTGCACAAAAACGCGTAGAAGGAAACAACTACGACACACGTAAGAACGTCTTGCAATACGATGACGTGATGCGTGAGCAACGTGAAGTAATCTATAAACAGCGTCAAGAAGTGATCATGGAAGAAAAAAGCTTATCTAAACCACTGATGAATATGGTCAAACGGACAATCAGTCGTGTGGTAGATGCGCATACGCAATTAGAAAAAGAAAATTGGAATTTGGAAAGTATCGTCGATTTTGCTGGCAGCACGCTTGTCCATGAAGACAGTATTTCCCTTACAGATATCGAAGGAAAAACCTCTCAAGAAATCAAAGAATATCTAAACGAACGAGCACAAGAAGTATTCAATACCAAAGCAGCTCAATTGAACGGACCAGAGCAACTGCTTGAATTTGAAAAAGTCGTGATCTTACGTGTCGTGGACTCTAAATGGACAGATCATATTGATGCAATGGACCAATTACGTCAGTCAATCGGCTTGCGTGCCTATGGTCAAAACAATCCATTAGTCGAATACCAAACAGAAGGTTATAAGATGTTCGAAGATATGGTAGGTGCCATTGAATATGAAGTCACTCGTATCTTCATGAAAGCTGAGATCCGTCAAAACGTACAACGTGAGCAAGTTTCTCAAGGAACAGCTTCTCACTCAGAAGATGGAGATGCCAAAGAAAACAGTAATACTAGCGCGAAAAAACAACCAATCCATGTGAACAAGGTTGGTAGAAATGATCCTTGTCCTTGTGGAAGCGGGAAAAAATATAAGAACTGTCACGGAAAAGATGCAAACTAATTTCTGACAGCAGGATTGGTGAGACAAATTCTTTTTTAAAGAATTTGTCTCACCTTCTTTCTGTTATTTGACGATTCTGTTAGACTAGATATAATAAAAAAAGTATAGTGAAAGAAGGAAAAAAACATGGAAATATCCGAAATTCGAAATCTCCTGACAGAAATGCAGGAAAAGGTCACAAGCTTCAGGAGGTCTCTTTGACTTAGACCAGCTGGAAGAAGACATTGCGGAAGCAGAAGCAAAAATGGCTGAACCTGGTTTTTGGGATGATAGCGAAGCTGCTCAAAAAGTGATCAGTGAAAACAATGCAAATAAAGAAACTTATGATCAATTCCATTCTCTTGCTGAAGAACTGGAAGAAATCGAATTGATGGTGGAGATGTTGCAGGAAGAACCTGATGCAGCAATGCAAGAAGAAGCAGAAACACGTATCAATGCGCTAGATGAAAAAATGAAGACGTATGAATTATCTATGTTGTTAGATGGTCCTTATGATCGAAACAACGCCATCGTCGAATTGCATCCAGGGGCTGGCGGAACGGAGTCCCAAGACTGGGGCAGCATGCTTTTACGCATGTATACACGCTGGGCAGAGCAGCATGGGTATCAAGTAGAGACACTAGATTATCAAGCAGGCGATGAAGCAGGAATCAAGAGTGTGACCCTACTGATCAAAGGACACAACGCATTTGGCTATCTGAAATCAGAAAAAGGTGTTCATCGCCTTGTACGTATCTCGCCTTTTGACTCAGCAAAACGTCGTCATACTTCTTTTTGTTCGGTAGATGTGATGCCAGAGCTTGATGAAACGATCGATATAGAAATCAATCCAGATGATTTGAAGATCGACACATATCGGGCAAGTGGTGCAGGTGGTCAGCACATCAATAAGACAGAATCCGCTGTACGAATCACTCACTTGCCTACAGGAACAGTAGTAGCGAGTCAGGCACAACGTTCACAATTGAAAAACCGGGAACAAGCGATGGGGATGCTGAAAGCTAAGCTTTACCAATTAGAAGTGGAAAAGAAAGAACAAGAAGCAGCTGCACTGAGAGGAGAACAAAAAGAAATCGGCTGGGGATCACAGGTCCGTTCTTATGTTTTCCATCCATATTCTATGGTAAAAGACCATCGGACAAACGTAGAGACAGGAAATGTCCAAGCTGTTATGGACGGAGATCTTGATTTATTTATTGACGGCTATTTGAAAATGCATCTGCAATAAGAGCCCTTTGTTAAATTGAAATAAAATTGTAAGATTTTGCAAGCAAGTTGAAACATTGCCATGCTATAATAGCTAAAGACTGAAAAAGATATGGAGAGAACGCCATGATTGAAATGAAGGATGTAATGAAGAAGTACTCAAACGGTACCACTGCTATCCGCAATCTCTCGATTGTCATCGAACAAGGAGAGTTTGTGTATGTTGTTGGTCCGTCTGGAGCTGGTAAATCTACATTCATCAAATTGATGTATCGAGAAGAAAAAGCTTCAAAAGGAACTTTGAACGTCGCAGGTCATGATCTAATAGCCATCAAAAACCGCGAAGTTCCTTATCTACGCAGAGAAATCGGCGTGGTATTCCAAGACTATAAATTATTACCAAGAAAAACAGTATATGAAAATGTTGCGTACGCCATGCAAGTTATCGGCAGAAAACCTCGGGATATCAAAAAACGAGTAATGGAAGTGCTGGATCTTGTTGGTTTGAAACACAAAGTCCGAGTCTTTCCTAGCGAATTATCTGGTGGGGAACAACAACGTGTTTCTATTGCCCGAGCAATCGTAAATACACCTAAAGTACTTATCGCGGATGAACCGACAGGGAATCTAGATCCGGAAAACTCATGGGAAATCATGAAACTATTAGATCGGATCAATGCACAAGGAACAACTGTCGTGATGGCTACACATAACAGTACGATCGTAAATACGATTCGACACCGAGTAATTGCTATCGAAAACGGCCGCATTATTCGAGACCAAGCGGAAGGGGAATATGGATACGATGATTAGAACCTTTTTCCGCCATTTATTAGAAAGTATCAAGAGTTTGAAACGTAACGGCTGGATGACAGTAGCTTCGGTCAGTGCGGTAACGATCACGTTGACTTTAGTTGGTGTGTTCATGGCGGTCATCATGAACGCAACCAAACTAGCACAAGATATAGAAGGAAACGTGGATGTATCTGTGTTCGTAGACATTGGTACAAAAGACGAAGAGATGAAAAAACTAGAAAAAGAATTAAATGACTTAGATCATGTCAAAAAAGTCGAATTTTCAAGCAAAGAACAGGAATTGAAGAAAATCCAAAAAGAAATGGGTGATTCTTGGAAATTGTTTGAAGGGGATAATAACCCGTTATATGATGTATACGTAGTAAGTGCTACCGATCCTTCTTATACAAAACAAGTATCAGAAAAAGCGGCAGATTTGAAGAATGTTTCCCGTTCTGATTACGGTGGGCCTTCCTCAGATCGGATTTTCCAAATTGCTGGTGCAGTTCGAACATGGGGATTAGTTGCGGCGGCATTGCTGTTGTTTGTAGCAATGTTTCTCATTTCTAACACGATTCGGATCACGATTTTATCTAGACAGCGTGAAATTCAAATCATGCGTTTAGTAGGAGCAAAAAATGGATATATCCGCTGGCCATTTTTCCTTGAAGGTGGTTGGATCGGCTTAATCGGTGCCATTCTTCCGATACTGATCATTACATTTGGTTACGCATGGTTTTACCAATTGATCAATCCGTCATTATTACGATCTCATTATTCATTGATCCATCCAGAAAATATCGTTTGGAAAATCAATCTTTTGATGGTCGGTATTGGTGTGATCATTGGTTCACTCGGCTCGATCATCTCTATGAGACGTTTCTTGAAATTCTAGTGTCACAAGATAAATATAATCAGAAAGTTGGACGATTTCGTTCCAGCTTTCTTTTTTTATCAGCTAGGTGGAGTAAATGGGGCGGCTTTTTTCTCTTTACTTTAAAAAACAACTTGGGTATTCTTAAGTTGGTAGAAAAAGAGGTGAAGCCGTGAAGATTATCGTTGACAATTTTTTTACGATCCTTTTGATTATGAATATTTTGCTTTCCTTTATTATCGTTTTTCGAGAAAGAAAGGAAACTGCGCAAACATGGGCATGGCTGCTCGTTTTGATGTTCATTCCAGTTGTAGGATTTATTTTATATATTTTTTTAGGAAGAGGGATTTCCAAAGAGAAAATCTTTGATTTGAAGATCCAAGGGAAAATCGGTAAGAATCTAGAAATCGAAGAAGATAAACAAGCATTGATGCGAGGACTTTATCCTCATCCGCCTACTGGACAAGTAGATGTGAAACAATTGATCTATATGCTTACTGTATTTGAAAGTACGCTTTATACGACTAAAAATGAAATCACTTTATTTACAGATGGTCGTGAAAAATTCGATGCGCTGATCGAGGATATCAAACAGGCAGAAGACCATATCCATTTCCAATATTATATTTACCGCAGTGATACATTAGGTGAAGAAGTTCGAGAGGCATTGACAGAGGCAGCAAGACGCGGAGTAAAAGTCAGAGTCCTTCTTGATGCATGGGGTTCCACACAAGTTTCTTCTAGTTTTTTTCAGAATTTGAAAAAAGCAGGTGGAGAAGTCGCATTTTTCTTTCCTCTATTCGTTCCGTATATCAATCCTCGAATCAATTATCGCAATCATCGTAAAATCGTAGTGATTGATGGGAAAATCGGATATACAGGTGGGTTCAATGTTGGAAACGAATATCTAGGATTGGTAAAGAAATTTGGTTATTGGCGAGACAATCATCTGCGTATCTATGGAGAAGCGGTTTACACCTTGCAAAACCGTTTTTTGATGGACTGGAATTCTCAGCATACAAAAGAAGTAGGATATTCACCGGAATTTTTCCCGACCATTCATTCTACAGGTGATATGGCTGTTCAAATCGTGACAAGCGGACCAGATACCGAACATGAGCAAATCAAAATGACATATTTGAAAATGATTTCGTTAGCCAAACGGGAGATATTGATCCAAACGCCGTATTACATACCGGATGGATCGATTCATGAGGCATTGAAGTTGGCTCTTCTCTCAGGCGTAAAAGTCCATATCCAAATACCTAACAAACCAGATCATCTTCTCGTTTACTGGGCAACGTATTCTTTCGCTGCAGAGCTGATCGAGTATGGGGCAAGAATCGAAACATATGAAAATGGATTTATCCATGCAAAGACGATGATTATCGATGGCGGCATCGTTTCCGTTGGTTCAGCTAATATCGACGTTCGCTCATTTAGATTGGATTTTGAAGTCAATACACTGATCTATGATGAACGAATGGCTTCTCGCGTAAGAAAAGCATTCTTTGAAGATTCAAAGATTTCGACGCATCTCACAAAAGAAGTGTATGAAAACCGAGGGATGATGATCAAGATGAAAGAAGGATTAGCAAGACTGATTTCGCCGCTCCTTTAAAATACAAAAAGGACAGGAGAGCCATCAATAGATGGAAATCTCGTGTCCTTTTTTCTCGGGGCCATTTCTGAGAGTACGTCAGAAATGGAGAAAGCGTCTCGCATGAGCGAAATTAACTTTGGGGTATCTCTTGTTTTTTGGGGAAAGCAAGAAATAAGCTAATATATGCTATTAAAAGAGACACATTTCAAAGCCAGTATAGCATAGAAACTTTTAATGAGATAGCTTTTTTTGCAATTATGAGAATTTATTTTGTTATTTAATGGTTTTGATTCGTTTTCATCAAGTAATGAAAATGATAGAATAGACATACTTTAGGATTAAAGGAGATTTCTAATGAAAAAACTAAAATTATTCTTACCAATAATAGGATTAGCTATTCTTTTATCAGGCTGTTCAAAGTGGATTGATCGAGGAGAATCCATTACTGCAGTTGGCTCTTCTGCCTTACAGCCTTTAGTAGAAACGGTTGCTGAAACCTACCAGACAGAAAATCCTGGAAAATTCATCAATGTACAAGGGGGCGGAAGCGGAACTGGTTTGTCTCAAGTACAGTCAGGAGCAGTCGATATCGGAAATTCTGATTTGTTCGCGGAAGAAAAATCAGGGATTGATGCTTCGGCATTAGTCGATCATCGAGTAGCAGTTGTTGGAATCACTCCTATTGTGAACAAGGATATTGGCGTAAAAGATATCAGTATGGAGAACCTGAAAAAATTATTTACGGGCGAGATCAAAAACTGGAGTGAAGTCGGTGGGAAAGATCAGCCAGTAGTTATATTGAACCGTGCATCAGGAAGCGGGACCCGTAGTACGTTTGAAAAATGGGTATTGGACGGAGAAACAGCTGTTCAGGCACAGGAACAAGATTCAAGCGGAATGGTGCGCCAAATCGTTGCAGACACACCCGGAGCAATCAGCTATGTTGCTTTTTCTTACGTTTCCGATGATGTGGATACGTTGAACGTTAACGGTGTGGAACCAACAGATGAAAATGTGACAACGAACAAATGGACGATTTGGGCATATGAGCATATGTACACAAGAGACCATCCAAAAAAACTGACAAAAGAATTTTTAGACTATATCTTATCTGATGAAGTACAAGATAATATTGTCGGAGAGCTAGGCTATATCCCTGTTTCACATATGAAAGTTGAACGTGATTGGCAAGGAAACATTGTTAAACAGTAATCTTTACACAAAATTTACAAACTTATCTAAACTTTTACATGTTATTAAAACCAAATTGATGTTCAATTTGTACACTGAGTGAGTATGTTAAACCTGATTAAGGGGGAGTCATCTGTGGAAGATGTGAAAAAAGTATTATTAACAAAATCAAAACGTTCAAAAATGGAACAGCGCGGAAAATTTATTAGTTTTTTATGTATCGCGCTGATCGTGTTGGTTGTATTATCTATTTTTTATTTTGTCGCTAGTAAAGGTTTGGCCACCTTTTTTACTGATAAGATCAATGTATTTGATTTTCTGTTTGGTACAGATTGGAATCCGAGCCAAATCGGAGCAAATGGGAAACCAATGGTAGGGGCATTGCCTATGATCACAGGTTCATTTATTGTGACTTTTTTATCAGCTATCGTTGCCACACCATTTGCTATCGGAGCAGCAGTATTTATGACGGAGATTTCTCCTAAAAACGGAACGAAGATCTTGCAACCGGTCATCGAACTACTTGTAGGTATTCCATCTGTCGTTTACGGATTTATCGGTCTATCTGTTATCGTTCCTTTTGTTAGAAGTATCTTTGGCGGGACAGGGTTCGGTATCTTAGCTGGTACATTTGTGTTATTCGTTATGATCTTACCGACTGTCACAACGATGACTGTGGATGCATTAAAGGCAGTGCCACGGCACTATCGGGAAGCTTCATTAGCGCTAGGTGCCACAAGATGGCAAACAATCTACAAAGTGGTGCTGCGAGCAGCAGTGCCCGGGATTTTAACAGCAGTCGTTTTTGGTATGGCTCGTGCGTTTGGCGAAGCCTTAGCTATCCAAATGGTTATTGGTAATGCGGCATTAATGCCAACAGGACTTACTACTCCTGCTTCTACATTGACGTCCATCTTGACAATGGGAATCGGAAATACAATCATGGGAACAGTTGAAAATAATGTGTTATGGTCATTAGCGCTGATCTTGCTATTGATGTCATTATTCTTTAATATCGTGATCCGTATGATTGGGAAGAAAGGAGAGCTGAAATAATGAACGCAAAACGCTCAGATAAAATTGCTACAGGTGTTCTATATGTGGTTTCAGGGATCATCGTATTGATCTTAGCAGCTTTATTACTTTATATCTTAGTTCGAGGAATACCGCACATTTCATGGTCTTTCTTGACTGAACCTTCCAAAGCCTACCAAGAAGGCGGTGGTATCGGGATTCAACTGTTTAACTCGATTTATTTGCTTTTGATTACCATGATCATCAGTTTTCCTATTTCTTTAGGTGCGGGTATCTATCTTTCAGAATATGCCGGAAAAAACTGGCTGACAGACGTGATCCGTACGTCTATCGAGATCTTGAGTTCTTTGCCTTCTGTTGTTGTCGGTTTATTCGGTTTCTTGGTTTTCGTTATTCAATTCCAGTATGGTTTCTCAATCATTTCTGGTGCATTGGCTTTGACCGTATTCAACCTGCCTCTTTTGACTCGAACGGTCGAGGAATCTTTACAAGCGGTCCATTACACACAACGAGAAGCTGGATTGGCGTTAGGTTTGTCACGCTGGGAAACAGTGATAAAAGTGGTTGTTCCAGAAGCAACACCAGGAATTTTGACTGGTGTGATCCTAAGTTCAGGAAGAATTTTTGGTGAAGCTGCCGCATTGATTTATACAGCTGGTCAAAGCGCGCCAGCATTAGATTTTACGAACTGGAATCCATTAAGTGTTTCTAGTCCGATTAGCATTTTCCGCCAAGCTGAAACACTGGCTGTCCATATTTGGAAGATCAACACAGAAGGTACGATGCCTGATGGTGTTTCTGTTTCGGCTGGTGCTTCTGCCGTGTTGATCATTGCTGTTTTACTGTTCAACTTCGGCGCTCGTGCGATTGGCAAACGATTATACCGAAAAATGACTTCAGCCTAAGGAGAAGAAGTAAGATGAAAAAATATAATTGGAATGAAACAAATGTCATTACCATGCCAAAAGAGAAGGAAGTAGCATTATATACGAATGATCTGCATGTTTGGTATGGCGACAATGAAGCAATCAAGGGAGTGGATCTAGAGTTCGAAAAAAATAAGATCACTGCATTGATTGGCCCCTCTGGCTGCGGAAAATCCACGTATCTTCGTTCTTTGAATCGTATGAATGATGGGATCGCTAATACGAAAATCACTGGAAAGATCATGTATAAAGACGTGGATATCAATGCGCCTCAAGTGGATGTTTATGAAATGCGCAAACGGATAGGCATGGTGTTCCAACGCCCCAACCCTTTTAGCAAATCGATTTATGACAATATAACTTTTGCTTTGAAACAACATGGTGAAAAAAACAAGAAGAAATTAGATGAAATCGTTGAAACAAGCTTGAAACAAGCAGCTTTGTGGGATCAAGTAAAAGATAGCTTGGATAAAAGTGCTTTGGCTTTATCTGGCGGACAACAGCAACGTTTGTGTATCGCTCGTGCAATTGCGATGAAACCCGATATCTTGCTGTTAGACGAGCCGGCAAGTGCCTTGGATCCTATTTCGACAGGAACGGTTGAAGAAACACTTGTAAACTTGAAAGAAGACTACACGATCATCATCGTGACGCATAATATGCAACAAGCAGCTCGTATCAGCGACTACACTGCCTTTTTCTATCTAGGAAAAGTAATGGAATATGACAAAACAAACAAGATATTTACCAGACCAAAAATTCAGGCAACCGAAGATTATGTGTCCGGTCATTTTGGTTAAGACGGAGGCCTCAACATGACAAAAGAAATTATCTCATCCAAAGATCTTCATCTGTATTATGGAAAGAAAGAAGCACTAAAGGGAATCGATCTAAGTTTCAATCAAGGTGAAATCACAGCGATGATCGGTCCTTCTGGTTGCGGGAAATCTACCTATCTACGTTCGTTGAATCGAATGAACGATCTGATTCCAAATGTAACGATCACCGGAAGTGTTTTATATAAAGACAAAGACATCTATGGTCCGAAAACAGATGTTGTTGAACTAAGAAAAGAAATCGGCATGGTGTTCCAGCAGCCAAATCCATTTCCTTTTTCTATTTATGAAAATGTCATCTATGGATTGAAGTTAAAAGGAGAAAAAGATAAAAAAGTCCTTGATCAAGTAGTGGAAGAAAGTCTGAAGGCAGCGTCTGTTTGGGAGGATGTGAAGGATAAACTGCATAAAAGTGCCTTGTCTTTATCCGGTGGGCAGCAGCAGCGTGTATGTATCGCACGTGTTTTGGCAGTGAATCCCGAAATCATCTTATTGGATGAACCAACTAGTGCACTTGACCCTGTTTCTACTGGGAAAATCGAAAGTATGCTGTTAGAATTAAGAGAGCGGTATACGATGATCATCGTGACCCACAATATGTCTCAAGCTTCACGTATTTCAGATAAGACGGCATTCTTTTTAGATGGTCACTTGATCGAATACAACAATACGAAGAAGATATTCATGAATCCAGAAAAACAAGAGACAGAAGATTATATTTCAGGTCGATTTGGATAAGGAGGAAACGGAATGCTACGTACACAATTTGAAGAAGAATTGCTGAATCTCCATAATCAGTTCTACGAAATGGGGATGATGGTGAGCAGCGCTGTGCACAAGTCAGTTCGTGCATACATCAAACACGATAAAATCTTAGCTCAAGAAGTTATCGAAAACGATATAAATATCAATAATATGGAAACGCGTTTGGAGAAAAAAAGTTTTGAAATGATTGCATTGCAACAGCCAGTTACAACTGACTTGCGTATGATTATCACGGTCATGAAAGCTAGCTCTGATTTAGAACGTATGGCCGATCATGCGGTGTCCGTTGCTAAATCTACAATCCGCGTAAAAGGACAGACGAGAATACCGGAAATCGAAAAAGAGATCTCCGATATGTCCGATTACGTGAAAAAAATGGTGGACAACGTCCTAGTTGCATATGTCAAAACAGACGAAAAAGACGCGCGTACGATCGCCAATATGGATCAAAGAGTCAATGACTATTTCAATCGAATCTATAATGCAACCATCAAAAACATGCAAGAAAATCCTGAAACAGTCATCAGTGGAACAGACTATTTGAATGTTGCCAGTTATCTAGAACGAATCGGAGACTATGTGACAAACATCTGTGAATGGATCGTCTACTTGGCTACAGGGAAAATCACTGAGTTAAATACGAACCACAATGAGATTTTCTAAACTGAAGTTGTGATTCTGCTGTTTATTTAGGAAAAGAGGTTGTGAAATCAGCGTTTTGTCCTGAGTATTAGAGAAACAAACGGTAAAATAGTTCCTCATATTTTGCCGTTTTTTGAGCTAATACCGAAGGTCAGCTGATTGAACACCGTTTATTCTGGAAAAGGGTTTGTGACAAAACATGTCACAAACCCTTTTCATTATTCCAATAGAAAGGATAAAGAATGCAAAAAAAGATTAGCATCATCATCACTCTATTTTTTATTTGTATACTTGCTTCATGGTTTATTCAGCGTCAAGCTGCTCTATATGACGTACCTGTTATCGAGATCGAAAGAGTGAGAATAGAAGAGGATCAGCAATTGATTACAGGAAGATTGATGAACACGGACCAAAAAGGAGAAGTGATTTCTTTATCGGCTCCTTATCAAAAAAATCAAATCGAAACAGCAAATATAACAACAAGACAAATCTATCTTGTCCAAATGCATGGAGATGAATGGCAACTAGTAGCAAAAAAAAATGATGGCTGGCTTTTTTTCTTTACAAGTATCTTCATTGGCACCATGTTGCTTATTGGTGGAAAACAGGGTGTATTTGCTTTGGGAAGTCTCATCGTCAACATCGTTTTACTTTTACTTTTGTTGCTCCTCTTTACCAAAACAGAAGGTATTTCTCTCTTAAATATAGCAATCTTATTTGTCGTTATAGGGATAATCGTTAGTATATTGGCGTTAGACGGATGGAATAGAAGCAGTATAATCAAAATTTCGGCTGCAGTTACAAGTGTTTTTTTAGCATTTTTTATTTGTCTTTTGACAATGAATCATTGGAAAGATCAAGGACTGCGCTATGAAGAACTGAATTATCTGACACGACCGTATCGTTCTGTTTTTCTTTCCAGCGTGCTGATTGGGACAGCTGGAGGGACACTGGATACCGTGATCACAGTCATTGCGACATTAGAAGAATTGACCAAGCAACAACCGAAAATATCAGCGAAACAGTTATGGCTTTCAGGAAGGCAAGTGGGCCGAGATGTGATTGGTTCGATGGCTAATATCCTTTTATTCGTCTATATCAGCGGAGCGATTCCATCGCTTCTGTTATATTTAGGAAATCAATGGTCTTTCAAAGAAACGGTAGAACAACATTTATCATTAGAATTTTTACGCGTCATTGCTGGCAGCTTAGGAATAGTATTATCAATCCCCATCGCGGTCCTCTTTTTTCTCGCTGTAAGGAGGTTAAAAAAATGAATGTACTTATTATACTTGTTGGGATTTTTGCAATTAGTGTGCTATTTGTCGGTGGTACGCAAGGTATGTATATTCTTTTAGGATTATTCATTAATTTAGGAATCTTTTTCCTATTATTATTCGGCTATCATCAGAAGTGGCCGATATTGGTATTGTCGATTATAGGATTCCTATTGATCGCTGTGGTTATCTTATTTTTTATCAACGGTTATAATCTGAAAATGCGAGCCGCTTTTGCCAGTATACTGATCTTTTTGTTTTGTTTCCTACTATTGATTCCTATCACTGATTTTTTAGCGATCCAAGGGTTTACTTCGATAGAACTAGAAGAACTATCTGGCTTAGATAAGACGTTAGCAATTGATTTTAGACTACTTGCGAGGTCGTTGCTTCTCATCAGTCTTAGCGGTGCTGTTTTAGATGCGAGTGTAGCGATTTCTAGTGGAACATTCGAAGTATATCAGGCAAATCCGCATTTGTCTTTTAACCAATTGCGCCATGCTAGTTTTGCCATTGCTAAAAAAATATTGGCGTCAACAGTGATGACTCTTCTTTTTGCGTTTATGGGGAGTTCTTTAGCGTTGATTCTTTGGTTCATTGATTTAGACATTCCTTTTCAGCAAATAATCAATGAAAAATCATTTGTCTTGGAATATACGATGGCTATCCTTACCACATTGGCCGCACTACTTGTCCTGCCCTTAACTTGCGTGACTACAGCATATCTCTTTACAAAAAAGAAGGAACATCTCAAGATGGAGTAAAAGTTACAACTTAAGTCCTATGACATTTTTACTGAATCAGTGCATAATATGGATGTAAGGAAAAGCTTGCAAACAATTTTGCTTAAGGAGGCAATTTCCATGAAAGAAAGAGAACGTATTTTAGACTTAGTGAAAAAAGGAATCCTTTCGACTGAAGAAGGCTTAGATTTATTAGAAAGCATGGCAACTGAAAAAGACGAAAAACAAATCAAAAAAGAAGCAGACAAGGTAACTGCTAGTCATAAAGAAAAAGATCAGGCAAGTCAATTGATCGATGAACTTGAAAACGGTGAAGAAAGAATTTCTGAGCCAGTTGATCCAAAAGAAAAAGAAAGACAAGATCAAGAAAACTTAGAAAAGATCTTAGATGAACTAGCAACTGAAGCGAATAAAACTTCGGCGCGTCTAGACGAAGTAAATGCTCAATTCGCTGACAATAAGGCAGCACGTAATGAGAAACAGGAAGCATTGATGCAGCTGAATACAAAAGAAGAATTAGGCGAGTTGACAGAAGAAGAATTAGCACAGCGTCAAACGTTAGAAGCAGAAATCAAAGAGTTAGAAGCAACCGGCGATACACTATTAGAAGAACAATTGAAGCTGGAAGCAGAATTAAAAGATATCCGCAAGAACCAATGGTCTGAGAAAAAAGAAACATTTACGGATAAGTTTGAATTGCCAGATGATTGGAAAGATCAAGCGACAGATACGCTGAATCAAGTAGGCGAAAAAATGTCAGAAGCTGGATCACAGTTAGGCAAATTCTTGAAGAAAACATTCCAAACTGTTTCAGAAACAGTAAATGATAACATGGAATGGAAAGATGTCAGCTTACGCGTCCCTGGAATTGCGACAACGAAATTTGAACATGAATTTTACTATGAAGCTCCTGCAGCAAGTATCCTTGATATCAAGGCAGCAAACGGAAACGTGACGTTAAAAACGTGGAACAGTGATGATGTGAAAGTGGAAGCCAAGATCAAACTTTACGGAAAAATGGGTGCTGAACCATTTGAAGCATTCTCTGAACGGAGCCAGATCGAGGTCAATGAAGATCATATTTCCTTTCAAATTCCAAATAAGCGTGTGCGTGCAGACCTTGTTTTCTACTTACCTAAACGAGTATACGACCATGCAGCTATCAAACTTCTAAATGGCAACATCATGATTGAGACATTGGAAGCTAAAGATATTTATACAAAATCTACGAATGGGAACATCATCGTGAACCAATTAACTGCAACGATGCTGGAAGTAGAAGGTGTAAACGGCAATATCGATATTCGAAACGGGAACATCTTAGATTCTATTATCGAAACAGTAAACGGTACAGTGACATTTGGTGCCACACCAGAAAACCTTTCTGTGTCTTTAGTAAATGGTGATGTACGTCTTACGATTAAAGAAGATAATTTGAAAAAAGTAGAAGCAAGTTCAGTGAACGGGAATGTCAAAGTTGCTTTACCAGATAGCATCGGTTTGGAAGGACACGCTAAAACAAGTCTTGGAAGCATCAACAGCCGTCTGTCCAATTACGAAGTAGTTCGTGAGAAAAAAGAACGGACAAACCAAATGTTGCAATTCCGTCGTGTTTCAGATGATGAGATCGCACAAGTGCAGCTTTCAACGACAACAGGAAGTATCTATTTAAAAGATACAGATAAATAAAGAGGTTGTGAAAGAGATGTTCAGCCTTGAGCAATAAGAAGCGATTTTTTAAAATAGCTTCCCCTATTTTAAAAAATTGTGCCTTATTGCCGATAGGCTATCTCTTGAACACCGATTAAGAAGAAGGTTGTCACAACGATTTTCTTCATTTAAAATAGTAGAACAGAGGTGAGACATGATGAAAAAAAAGTTGACAAAATCCAATAAAAATGTTGTTTTGACAGGTACTTTAGCAGGGATTGGGGAATATATCGGGATTGATCCCACTGTTATCCGTGTGCTTTATGTATTCTTAAGCTTAGTTGCTTTTGGAAGTCCAATCATTTTATACATTTTATTAGCTTTGATTATCCCATCTGCGCGTTCTGCACGAACAAACTATGGACATAACAATGCATATTATGAAAAAAACAATTATCGTGAACAAACAAAAAAACGCAAAGAAGCGGAAAAAATCGATGATGACGAATGGAGTGACTTTTAATGTCGTACTTTCAGCGTATTTTGGTTAATACGTTAACATTCATATCGTTGGCTGTTCTTTTTCCTGCGATGGTCCATGTGAGCAGTATTTGGACGGCCGTTCTTGCCAGCTTCGTATTATCTGTGTTGAACATGTTTGTCAAACCGATTTTGACGATCCTGTCCCTGCCCTTTACATTAGTCACATTGGGATTGTTTACGTTTGTTATCAATGCAGCGATTCTTAAAATGACTTCCTTTTTTGTAGGAGCAGAACATTTTAGTTTTTCTTCATTTGGTGCAGCGTTATTCGTAGCTATCTTGATGTCACTTGTCAATGTAATTGTTAGTGAACATAACAGCAGAAAATAAAAAAAGCTGTGCCGAGATCTCGGCGCAGCTTTTTTGTTTAGAATAAAGAATGCGTTTTCTATTACATTGGTAATTAAATAAAAACGTTTTTTTTAATTGGTAGTACTTTTGGCTAGACAATGATAAAATGATAGAGAACACTCTAATAGAAATGAGGTAGCATGAATGTCAGAAGTTGTAAAAGTTAGCCAATTAGTAAAAAAATTATCTTTGGAAATCGTCACAGGCGACGAGAAAAGTTTAGACCGCGTCATCGTGACTGGGGACATCTCACGCCCAGGACTAGAGTTGACCGGTTATTTTAATTATTATTCCCATAATCGTTTACAGCTATTTGGCAGTAAAGAAATCAGTTTTGCGGAACGGATGATCCCAGAAGAGCGTTTGATCATTATGAGAAGATTATGTAGTGAAGATATGCCCGCATTTATTATTTCAAGAGGATTGCCGGCTCCGGAAGAAATGATCCAAGCAGCCAATGAAAATGGGATAGCTGTGCTGCGTTCGCCTATCTCAACGTCCCGGCTGCTAGGTGAATTATCTAGTTATTTAGATGGGCGCTTAGCCCCTCGAACAAGTGTCCACGGTGTGTTAGTCGATGTCTACGGATTAGGTGTACTAATTCAAGGGGACAGTGGGATAGGGAAAAGTGAAACGGCGTTGGAACTGATTAAGCGCGGACATCGATTGATCGCAGACGATCGAGTAGATGTCTATCAGCAAGATGAACTGACGGTAATCGGAGAACCTCCTAAAATCCTGGAACATCTGATTGAGATTCGAGGGATCGGTATCATAGATGTAATGAATCTTTTCGGTGCGAGTGCGGTACGAGGCTCTATGCAAGTCCAGTTAGCTGTTTATCTAGAAGCATGGGCGAAAGATAAGAAATACGACCGTCTGGGCTCTGAAGACACGACCGTTGAAATCGCGGAAGTGGGCATTCCACAAATAAAAATCCCTGTCAAAACAGGACGAAACGTTGCAATCATCATTGAAGTAGCCGCGATGAATTTCCGCGCGCGTACAATGGGCTTTGACGCAACGAAAACATTTGAAGAAAGATTAAGTCGCTTGATTGAAGAAAACTCAGGCAATGACTAGCAAGGAGTGACAATATGTTAGCACAAATCAATCGAGTTGCTTTTGAGCTTGTAGGAATTCCTATCTACTGGTATGCATTGATTATCGTATCAGGAATCATTATTGCCATGTGGCTCAGCAGCAGAGAAGCTGTTCGGGTAGGATTAAAAGCAGATGACGTGACAGATTTTATGTTGTGGGGATTGCCGATTTCCATTATTGGTGCCCGCTTGTATTATGTTTTATTCGATCTTCCCCAATATATAGCTGATCCAATCCAGATATTCAATATCCGTTCAGGAGGATTAGCGATTTACGGGGGATTGATTGCAGGTGCAATCACACTGTACTTTTTTACCAAATATCATTTTATTTCTTTGTGGACCTTTTTAGATATCGCTGCACCAAGCGTATTATTGGCGCAGGCAATCGGACGATGGGGAAATTTCATGAACCACGAAGCGTATGGTCCAGACACGACACGAAGTTTCTTAGAAAGTCTGCATTTACCGCAATTCATCATTGATAACATGTATATCGAAGGAATCTATCGACAACCAACCTTTCTTTATGAATCACTTTGGAGTTTGATTGGATTTATTCTGCTTTTGGTTTTGCGGAAGAAACCACATCTTTTGAAAAAAGGAGAAGTCCTTTTATGTTATCTAATGTGGTATAGTTTCGGACGTTTCTTTATCGAAGGGTTACGCACAGACAGCCTTTACTTTTTAGGTGTGATCCGCATTTCTCAATTATTGTCTGCTGTTTTATTTGTCGGCACATTGATTCTGTTTATTTGGCGTAGAAAAAAAGGAAATTTACCGGATTATGACCGCTCATTAGGAAAAAATCAACAAATTATTTGATTTTTAGAGCGTTAAAAATGAAAAAAATTTCAGGAGTGGTAAAATGAATTATAGAGTAGCGGTTTTAGGACCAGGCTCTTGGGGGACTGCTTTAGCACAAGTCCTCGCTGAAAACGGACATGACGTTCGGATTTGGGGACATCGTGCTTCACAAGTAGAAGAAATCAACACCCAACACACCAATCAACGTTATTTACCAGATCATCATCTACCCGATTCCATCCGAGCATTCACCGATATGGAAGATGCAGTAAAAGATGCAGATGCGGTACTATTCGTTATCCCAACGAAAGCGATACGTTCTGTTGCAAAAGAACTAGTTGCCAAATTGAATACGAAGCCAGTGATCATCCACGCAAGTAAGGGATTAGAACAGGGAACGCATAAAAGAATCTCTGAAATCTTGTTAGAGGAAATCCCGACAGAAAAAAGAAAAGCTGTTGCTGTTCTTTCTGGGCCAAGCCATGCGGAAGAAGTAGCAAAGCATGACATTACGACGATCACAGCGGCAAGCACAGATGTAAAAGCAGCAAAATATGTACAAGAGCTGTTCATGAACCATTATTTTCGAATCTATACCAACCCTGATGTGATTGGTGTAGAGATGGGAGCAGCTTTGAAAAATATTATTGCCATTGGAGCTGGTGCTATTCACGGCTTAGGGTTTGGCGATAATGCAAAAGCGGCAATCATGACGCGCGGATTAGCTGAGATCAGCCGTTTAGGTGTAGCAATGGGTGCCAACCCACTGACCTTTATTGGCTTAAGCGGAGTAGGTGATCTAGTCGTTACTTGCACAAGTGTTCATTCCAGAAACTGGCGCGCAGGCAACTTGTTAGGACAAGGTCAGCCTCTAGAAGAGGTGCTAGCCAATATGGGAATGGTTGTTGAAGGTGTGAATACTACTCAAGCAGCGATGGAACTAGCCCAAATGATGGAAATCGAAATGCCCATCACTCAAACAATCTATGAAGTGCTGTATGAACAAAAAGAAATCAAAACAGCCGCAAAAGAAATCATGTTACGTGATGGGAAAAAAGAAAATGAATTCTCATTAACAATTTTTTGAAGGAGCGAATGTATATGAAAGTAAAAAAAGCAGTTATTCCAGCAGCAGGATTAGGAACAAGATTTTTACCAGCAACAAAGGCGATGGCAAAGGAAATGTTGCCAATCGTGGACAAACCAACGATCCAATTCATCGTTGAAGAAGCGTTGAAATCAGGAATCGAAGACATCTTGATCGTTACAGGAAAAGCTAAACGACCAATCGAAGATCACTTTGATTCAAATATCGAATTAGAAACAAACCTAAGTGAAAAAGGAAAAACCGAATTATTGAAATTAGTAGAAGAAACGACAGATGTCAATTTGCATTTCATCCGTCAATCTCATCCAAAGGGGTTAGGACACGCCGTTCTTCAAGCAAGAGCCTTTATTGGAAATGAACCGTTTGTCGTTATGCTAGGCGATGATATCATGGAAGACGAAGTACCATTGACACAGCAATTGATCGATGACTATGAGCGTACACACGCTTCTACGATTGCCGTTATGCAAGTTCCTCACGATGAAACTTCAAAATACGGAATCATCAACCCAGGGGAAGTACTGGAAGATGGGTTATACAATGTCAAAAACTTTGTTGAAAAACCAGATCCAAGCAAAGCACCAAGTGATTTAGCTATTATTGGGCGTTACTTATTGACTCCAGAAATCTTTGATGTATTATCAGAACAACAACCAGGTGCTGGAAATGAGATCCAACTAACTGACGCAATCGATACGTTGAATAAAACACAACGCGTATTTGCCCGTAAATTCACAGGTAAACGTTATGACGTTGGTGACAAATTTGGTTTTATGAAAACAAGTATTGAATATGGTCTGACACATCCAGAAGTAGGGGCACCTTTGCGTGAATACATCATGTCTTTAGGTAAAACATTAGAAGCAGAAGGAAGCAAGATCAATCATAATCCAAAAGGAATAACAGAAATCAAAGAAGAAAAGAAAAAATAATCTTTTTTTCTAACGAGCTTCAGCTGCTAATTGAATAAAAAGTAGTTGAAGCTCGTTTTTATTTGTTTAAAAAACACGAAAATGCTATCCTTATAGAAAAGAGAGACAAGAAGGGAGTTTGATCATGTCAGGAGGAGAAATTGCAGGATTGATCGCAGCAATCGCCTTTGCGATACTTGTCGTTTTCATCGTTCGCGTATTGTTGCAAGTTTCCAAAACTTTAGAAAAAGTAGACCAGACTGTCGCAGAAGCAAATACGACAATTGAGATCGTCACACAAGACGTAGATCTTTTATCTAGACAAGTAGAAGGCTTGCTAGTCAAAAGTAATGAGCTGCTCTTGGATATCAATGGAAAAGTCGCAACGATCGATCCATTGTTCACAGCAGTTGCTGATTTAAGTGAAAGTGTATCGGAACTTAATCATTCTAGTAAAAACATCGTGACGAAAGTCGGCGGAATCGGAAAAACGACAGCTAAAGCGACTGTTGCCGGAAAAGTCGGTGGAACAGCGATGAAATTTTTTAAAAACAAAAAACATACTGAAACGACAGGAGGAAAATAAGAATGGCTAAAAAAGGTGGATTTTTATTAGGTGCAGTAGTTGGAGGTACAGCCGCAGCAATCGCCGCATTATTGTTAGCACCCAAATCTGGTAAAGAACTTCGGGATGAATTGGCTGCTCAAGCAGATGATTTGATGGACATGGCTTCAGATTACACAGATATGGCAAAAGAAAAATCATCTGAGTTAACAGGTATTGCAAAAGAAAAAGCGCAAGATCTTTCTCAACAAGCAGGGGATCTAGCAGGCAATGTTAAGCAGAAGGTAAGTGAATCAGCAGAGGAAGCAGGAAGTGAATCAGATGATATCTTGTTAAACCTCAAAGAACAATCAGCTGATTTATCTAATCGTTTCAAAAAAACAGCAGAAGATCTGAAAAAGCCAGCAGACGAATTAGGTAGTATTGCTAAAGATACTTCAGAAGATATCATGATCGATGTAAAAGATGCTGCAGATAAAGCAGGAGAGACGGTCAATGAAGGAATGTCAGAAGCAAAACCAGTTGCAGATGACACAAAAGAAATGTTGAAAATGGCAAAAGAAGATGCAAAAGAAGCTAAGAAAGAAATGAAAGATACAATGACAGATTCGACTACCAATCACTAAGATTACTCATTTCTAGAATAAAAAAGGTGAGAGCGGACCAGCTCTCACCTTTTTTATTTTCATTACTCTAAAACAAGTAATTCTTTTGGTGTAGTCGTGAATGGCACACAACCATCACTTGTCACATACACACAATCTTCGATACGTACCCCTACTTTTTCAGGAATATAGATTCCTGGTTCAAGAGAGAAGCACATCCCTTCTTCAATCACTAAGTCGTTTCCTTCTACAAGAGAAGGGAATTCGTGGACGGTTGTTCCGATTCCGTGACCTAAACGGTGATTGAAATATTCGCCGTAGCCATAGCTGTTGATCACGTTTCGTGCGATTTGATCAAGTTCACCTGCTGTCACACCTGGGCGAACTGCCTCTTGTGCGGCAAGCTGTGCTTCAAGAGTGATGTTATAGATTTTTTCTTGGAATTCAGTTGGTTTTTGATAAGCAACTGTACGAGTAGCATCACTGCAATAGCCATTCCAAATAACGCCAAGATCGAATAACACTAGTTCATTTGGTGAAACCTTCGTGCTTCCTGGTGTACCATGAGGGCTTGCAGCATTTGCTCCTGCAAGGACTAATGTGTCGAAAGACATTTGTGAAACACCTTGTTTTTTTAATTGGTATTCGATTTCTGCGATAATTGCTTGTTCAGTTACGCCTTCTTTTACTGTTTTGAAGCCAATTTCAAAGGCAACATCGGCCCATTTACCAGCTTCGATCAGTTTGTCTTTTTCTTCTACCGTTTTGATCAGTTGCAGACGCTGGATAATAGAAGTTAGATCGGTGTAAGAATCTGTACCTGTCAAGATATCAGAGATAGCATCGAAGCGATCGACAGTCAGAGCATTCTTTTCAATACCTACATTACCAGGTTGCCCATAGCGTGCGCGAAGCTCTTTTCCGATGATCTCCCAAGGATTTTCGCTGTCTAAGTAGCCACGTACATCGTACGTCCAGCTGCTGTTTTGAGCATCTTCAACTTCCAGAGCAGGAGTGAAAAGGAAAGGATCTTGTTCCAGAGGGATAAAAAGAGCTAGTACACGCTCGTGAGGATCACTTTCATATCCGGAAAAGTAAGCGATGTGGCCAGGGTCGCTGATATAAGCCAATTCTACTTGGTGTTGTGCCATCCATTGACGTAGTTCATTGATTTTTACGTTATTCATTTAGCAACCTACTTTCTAAATTAATTTTGTATTCAATAATTGTACCACTGATTGATTAAAAGACCAACGTTCTTAAAACTGAAAAAAGTAAAAATTTTCATGAAAACAGAGATAAAACGGTTGCAATTGTTGAGATTATTTGATATCCTATTTTAGAAATGTAAGACGTATTTTCAGAAAACATATAAAATATGAATAGGAGAACACAAATGGAAAAGCAAACAATCACTATCTATGATGTAGCGAGAGAGGCAAATGTTTCGATGGCTACTGTTTCACGTGTCGTAAATGGCAATCCAAACGTCAAACCAGCAACAAGAAAAAAAGTCTTGGAAGTTATCGATCGCTTGGATTATCGTCCAAATGCAGTCGCACGTGGCTTGGCAAGTAAGAAAACAACAACAGTTGGGGTAATCATTCCTGATGTCAGCAATATGTTCTTTGCCTCTTTAGCACGTGGTATCGACGATGTGGCAACAATGTACAAATACAATATCATCTTAGCAAACTCAGATGGCAACGATCAAAAAGAAGTCAATGTATTGAATAATTTATTGGCTAAGCAAGTGGACGGCGTGATCTTTATGGGTCACCATATCACAGACGAAATCCGTGGAGAATTTTCACGTTCAAAAACGCCTGTTGTACTAGCTGGTTCCATTGATCCAGATGAACAAGTAGGTAGCGTAAACATTGATTATGTATCAGCAACAAAAGATGCAGTAAATAAATTAGCAAAAAGCGGCAATAAAAAAATCGCTTTTGTCAGCGGTGCGCTGATTGATCCTATCAATGGCCAAAACCGTTTGAAAGGCTATAAAGAAGCATTAAGCGAAAACAATCTACCATATAGCGAAGGATTAATCTTTGAGGCACAATACAACTTTAAAGATGGTCTGTCTCTAGTTGACCGGATCCATAATAGCGGTGCAACAGCTGTCTATGTTTCAGACGATGAATTAGCCATTGGTATCTTGGATGGTTTATTAGACCGTGGCGTAAAAGTACCAGAAGAATTCGAAATCATCACAAGCAACAATTCTTTACTGACAGAAGTAGCTCGTCCTCGTTTGACAAGTATCACACAACCATTATACGATTTAGGAGCGGTATCCATGCGCCTATTGACGAAAATGATGAATAAAGAAGAAGTCGAAGAAAAAACGATTATCTTGCCTTATGGAATCGAAGAAAAAGGATCAACTAAATAATAAAAGATCAATCATTTAAAGGTTGTTCCCAAAGTGGTCAACTTCTGGAACAACCTTTATACGAGAAAAGGGGTTATGACAAAATTTTGTCATAACCCCTTTTTTTGTGACTTTAAAAAAAAGAGAGAATGGCGGAAACAAACCTTACGTCCATCGTATACGACACAATCTGTGCGTAGATGCTACATTTTGTTCACTACTATCAAAATTACTTTAAAATGAAAACGTGATAAAAAAGAAAGTAGAAAAGTAGAAAAGTAACTCTAAAAAATCCAAAAAAATCCAGGCTCGATTGCGTACTTATCTTAAAGGAGAAACAATCCATCATACATAACCCGAAAGGAGACTTCTATTTGCCTAAGAAAAGACGAAAGACCATAGTCATCATTTTGACCATTCTTACTATAGGAATCGGAGGAAAATTTTACATGGACAAAAGAGAAGCGCAAAAACAGCAAGATTTACTCGCAGTAGAAAAACAGTCCGTCAAAGTTCTGAAAAATACCTTTGCGGATATCAAGGAAGTGAAGGTAGAAGAATTTAAAAAAAACCCTGTTACCGGAAGTTATGGTGCACTTGTGACAATGACAAATAATGAAGGGAAATCTGTTTATTTTGATTATAGTTTTTGGAAGGAGAGAAATGAACTTGGTGGTTTTGGCATTGAGAACAGAGCGGTACAAAAGACAGGAGTCACTATAAAAAGAGTAAAAGTAATTTTTTCTAACGGACAGGAGGAGTTAGTATGACAATAAACGATAAGCATTACAATGATATTAGTGAGAAGGTTTATTGGCTAGATCCCAAATATCCCCGCTACAATGAGGGATACAAAAAGAACTCTGTTAAAGAATTTGCTGGTATGGAATTTCAAATCTTACAAATCAAAGACTCATTGGACGGCATGCAGGCGATGGTTGTAGCGCCAATCGTCCATAGCAAATTGGAGAAAAATTTCAAAAATAAAAAAATTCCTGCAAACTTTCGCGTACTTAAATAATGAAGGTATCAATACCGTACATAAAAAGAAAGGAGGCACGTTCTTGCCCCGGAAAATAAGAAAACTCAGCTTAGCCATTTTATTCATCATCATATTAGGGATCGGAGGGAAAGTCTATATGGACAAAAGAGAAGTGCAAAGACAGAAAGATTTACTCGCAGTAGAAAAACAATCCGTCAAAGTTCTGAAAAATACTTTTGCGGATATCAAAGAAGTGAAAATCGAACAATTTGAGAAAAACGACATGACAGGAATCTATGAAGCATTGATAACGATGACCAATACAGAAGGAAAAGTCGTTTATTTTGATTATAGCTTTACAAAAGAAAGCAATGAGATAGATGGCTATGGTGTTGAAAATGAAGAAGTACAAAAAGAAGGGATTACGGTTGATGAGATTATAGTTATCTATACAGATGGAAGTGAGGAAAAAGTATGACAATTACTGATAAGCAGTATAAAGGAATAAGTAATAAAGTATATTGGCTAGATCCAAAACATCCTCAATATAGTAAAAGTTACAAAGAAGGCGCCATTAAAAACTTTGGAGAAACAAAATTCCAAATCCTAAAAATCAAAAACTCCTTCGACGGCATGCAGGCGATGGCTGTAGCGCCAATCGTCCATAGCAAATTGGAGAAAAATTTCAAAAATAAAAAAATTCCTGCAAACTTTCGCGTACTTAAATAATGAAGGTATCAATACCGTACATAAAAAGAAAGGAGGCACGTTCTTGCCCCGGAAAATAAGAAAATTCAGCTTAGCCATTTTGTTAATCGTCATATTAGGAATCGGAGGGAAAATCTATATGGACAAAAGAGAAGTGCAAAAACAGCAAGATTTACTCGCAGTAGAAAAACAATCCGTCAAAGTTCTGAAAAATACTTTTGCGGATATCAAGGAAGTGAAGATTAACGAAGCAGGAAAAAATGAAAAAACTGGTTCTTACGGAATGCATATAACGCTAATAACTATTAATAACGAAACAGTATCTTTCTCGTATACGTTTTGGAAAGAGCAAAACAAAATCGGGAGTTATAGTATAGAAAATAGAAATATACAAAAAAAGGGAATCACTAAAGAAAAAGTAAAAGTTACTTATACAAATAAAGAGGAGGAACTAGTTTGACTATAACTGAAGAATTCTATCGGGAGTTAAGTGACAAGGTTTATTGGCTAGATCCTAAACATTCAAAATATGAGCCTGATTTAAAAATTAATAGTGAGTGGGATTTTGCGGGTGTTGAATTTAAAATCCTACAAATCAAAGACTCATTGGACGGCATGCAGGCGATGGCTGTAGCGCCAATCAAGAACGGTAAAGTGGATATTTCTCAAGTAGTGATTGCCTTTGCAGGAACGAACTTAAGTGATTGGAAAGATTTGGAAACGGATGCAAGAAGTATCATGAATCTCTACGGGAATAGACCAGGAGCAAGTTTTTCTGAAAAAGCAACAACAAACAAGATTTTATCCGTTAGTGGATTGAAAACAGCGGGGCAAATCAATTCAGCGATTGCATTTGCTAATGAAGTAAAAAAGGAATATGGAGAAGCTGCTATTTCTACTACCGGCCATTCATTAGGTGGATTCTTAGCATTATATGTAGCAGCAGAGAAACAATGGAAAAATGTCGGCTTCAACGGGCCGGACCCGTATGATCTCTTATCACCAGAAGCAAAAAAATGGGTGGAAGAAAATCCCGGTATGCTCACCAATTACCGAAATCACGCCGATTTTATCGGTAATTTTGGTGGTAATGGCACAGGTGCTGAAGTTCGGATCAGTATGGAAACAGCATTCTTGAATCTGCTTGCTTCCCACAGTTTAACCTCTTGGAAGTTTGATGAAAATGGAAAGCTGATTATTCCTGAAAATAAAAACAATGTTAAAGCTCGAAAACAACAGAAAGAAAACCAAGCGACCCAGTTGTTTTCCTATCAGTTGCAAGAACTGAACAACATACGTAAAAAACTACGATTAAGTGGCGGCCGGCTGACAGTTAATGAACAAATTTACTTAGATGACACACAAGCTAGGTTAGTAGTGGAAAAGTTATCGGCAAAAATGAAAAGCGCTATGGAAGAAGTTATCCGCATCAATCAAAGAGGAATTTTTGAGCTAGAGAAAAAATGGCAAGAAGGCTTGCGGCAAGCACGTGTTGTCGCCCCTTCGTTGACTGAACAGGAAATCATAGAAGCATTAGCTAGTGTGGGCGCCACAAAAGAAAACTTAGTCGATTCTGCGAAAGAAGTCTATCTGCTACGAATCAATAAGGCAAGACGTATGGGGGAGGCCTTTGATACATTGGCGAAGGAGATCCAAGACAAAATCAATGAAATCGTGGCACGAGATCGAGAATTAGCACAGCAATTCAATTAAAGGAGAAGTAGATGAAACTAGAAGAATTGGAAAGAGATTATCGAAGTGAACGAAGACAATTAGAAGCTCAAGAAGATGAATTGATCCACTTTAAGAATCAAGGATTACGATTGATGGAGCAAGAGGAGCAGCGACTGCATCATGTATTAAAGAACTTAGCTTTAGATAATGAGCCTCTGTTTCAAGCAAGACGAAGTTATTCGAATTATCAGGAGCATTATCAACAAGCCCTACAAGTAGAACGACGAAAACTCTATCAGCAGCAAGATGAACTAGAACGTTCCTATCGTCAAAAAATCAGACAAATAACTATGGAGAAAGCATCTTATGAATGAATTTTTAATGCAATTACTAAAAGAATTAGAGAAAAATCTACATCGATCAAATGTACGTTCAGTTGGTATGGGGATATCTCAGCAAATTTGGGCAGAAAAACGATTGACAGATCAAAACTACCAAATGACTGCAGAAGAAGCTGCTCAAGAATTTTCTAACCGACATGTACACTTGAAAGAATCAGTAAAAGGGCAATTTGCAGAAAAACTAACCGAATTATTCCAAAGACAAGAAAAGAAATTAAAACAGTTTCGTTAGTAAAGTTATATAGAAAAATTTTGTGAAAATGGCTTTTCACATTTTTACATAAATTTGTCTTAATATCGTAGATGCAAGCTTTTGAACACCATTTATTCGGAAAAAGGGAGCTGTGACAAGATTTTTGTCGCAGCTCCCTTTAATTCTGATTAATCTATTAGATCAATCATCTTTATCGTCTGATTCTTTGGTCTCTGGATTCGCTCTAGCATAAGCTGAAGCGGTGTTCCAGTAATCTGTATAGTTTTCATCAGTACCGCCAACGCCGAATTTAAAGGCGCTTTTCTTCGGACCATTTTTTGCCCAAAGTGATTCCACTGTTTTTCCTGGCGTTTGGATGGATTTTTTATTGACAGTAACTTTTCCAGCTGTTTGTCCTGTGAACCCAGATACTTTTTTCTTCATCACATCGAATGATAAGTCAAATTTCTCATCAGTGCCGAAAATCTCAGGGTTTGCTTGGTAAGCTTGATTGATTAGATTGGCAAGATAATTAGCCGAACGTATTCTTGCTTGGCTGTCCATTCCAGTATTGTCATCGTGTCCTGCCCAACTACTGATAGTGATAGATGGAGTTGAGACGATCAGCCATGAATCTCGGTATTCATTGGTAGAACCAGTTTTTCCGACCCAATCTGCATTTCCTAGATTTCCGTTTAAGCTTGAGATGACATCTTTGAATGGTGTAGTGATTTTTTCATTGATCACACTACGCATCATGTCATTCATGATCGATGCCGTTGCTTCGGAATAAATACGGACAGAATTACTTTCATGTTTATAAATCACATTACCTGCATTATCTGTGATGGAATCAATGATATAGCCTTCTTCGTAGACTCCACCATTTGCTAAGGCCTGGAATCCATTTGTCTGTTGAAGCGTCGTTACATCTACTGTCCCTAAAGGAGCCGATTCAACGCCCCAATTATCATTTGCTGGGTAGTTCATCTTCGCCAAGTAGTGCTCGTAAGCGTATTGTTTCGATCCACCGGAATTCAACACATCTTGATATAAGTGATAAGCTGGGATATTGTTGGACCATTCCAGTGACTCACGAACGGTTTGGAAGGTGTTCGACCCTTCATTGGTCGCATTGACGATTTTCTCACCAGCATTTTTTCCTTCTTGCCAAGTCGTTGCATAATCTGATACACGGGATTCTGATCCGACAAGTCCCATATCGATTGCAGGACCGTAAACAAGAACCGGTTTGATGGATGAACCAGCTTGACGTTCTGTATCAAAGGCGTGGTTATTTTGATTCTGGCTGTAATTCCGACCACCCACGAAGCCATAGATACGTCCGGTTCTGTTATCCATCAATACATTTCCAGTCTCCACTTGGCTACCAGCACCATCATCTAACATGTAGCCATAATTTTCTACGCCGGTTTGCAATGCAGCATAGATATCTTTATCGATCGTCGAATGGATCGTATATCCTTTGTTTTGGATCGTTTGCTGTGCTTTTTGATAATAAGCTTCACTGACCGATGAATCTGACATATCAGCATTATCTTTTTCTGCCAATTGTTGTGCAATAATCCTTGTTGCTTCGTTCATCACGGTATAATACAAGAATTCTCTGTCAGTCTGTTCCGCGATTTGTTGTGGGAGAAAGTCTTTTGTAAGATCATAGTCTTTCGCTTCTTCGTATTGTTCTTTCGTAATTTGTCCTTCACGGTACATACTGAATAAAACAAAATCTTTTCTGGCAAGACCGGCAGAAAGATCTTCTTTTAGCGCGCCTGTATTCGTGTATGGACTATACGTGATAGGGCTTTGAGGCAAACCAGCGATATAAGCAGCTTGCGGCAGAGTCACATCCTTTGCATCTACACCAAAGATTCCTCTAGCAGCTTCCTGGACTCCAGCAATATTTTGCCCCTTATTATTCCGACCAAATGGTGAGACATTCAAATACGTAGCAATGATCTCATCTTTTGAAAAGTGTTTTTCTACTTGTGCAGAAAGAACAATCTCGTTTGCTTTACGTTTGAATGTTGTTTCATCGGTTAGGATCTGTTGTTTGACTAATTGCTGTGTCAAAGTGGATCCTCCAGACGAGCCGATGCCAGTCGCTTCTGAAACTAGTGCTCGTAAAACAGCTTTAGGGACATAACCTTGGTGTTTATCGAAGTATTCATCTTCTGTACTGATAATCGCGGTTTTCAATAAAGGCGAAATCTTATCAGATGAAATAGTCGTCCGCATCAGATCTGTCTGGATTTTTGATATCTCTGTATTATCTGCATAAACAATCTTTGACGTTTCCGTAATGTTTCCTAGTTCTGTCTGCAGTTCTTTTTTAGTCGGCAATTGTGTGTCTTCGACAAGATAGGCAAAGTAGCCAGCACCTATTCCGATACCTAGAGCTGCGAACAACAAAAGAAGAACAGTAATAAAAACAGTCAATGATTGAAACACTCTAAAAATAATCTTAGGAACAAACCATTTTTCTTTTTTTCTTCTATTCTGTTTTTTTCGAGTATTTTTGCGTGGCAAAAGGGTCACCTCAACTAATGGTTTTATTTCGCTAATTATAGCAAATAATAGGACAAAAAAACAGACAAGGCTGTTTTTGACAGGAATTTCTTTTTCGAATGAGATAAAACGTGAGGAAATGATCTTTTTTATGAAAGAGTTCTTAAGCTTTTCTTTAGGGAAAGTTTCAGTTACTATGGAGAACAGGGCAAAGAAAAACAAACTATTTTCTTTGTACATCATCTTATCAATATACAGGAATTGTTCGAAACAATTGCCTTTCAAGGAGGAATCCATCCATGTTATTAGGCTCACACGTCAGCATGAGCGGAAAGAAAATGCTGTTAGGCGCGGCAGAAGAAGCAGCCAGTTACGGATCTTCGACCTTTATGATCTATACAGGCGCTCCTCAAAATACTAGAAGAAAAGCTATCGAAGAGATGAATATTGATGCCGGAAAAGCATTTATGGCAGAAAACGGACTAACAAATATCGTCGTTCATGCGCCTTATATCATTAATTTGGGAAATACGATCAAACCAGAAATGTTTCCATTTGCTGTACAATTTCTGAGAGAAGAGATTGTCCGTGCGGAAGCTTTAGGTGCTACTCAAATCACCCTTCACCCAGGCGCTCATGTAGGAGCAGGGGCAGAAGCTGGGATTGCTAGAATTATTGAGGGGTTGAATGAAGTTTTGACAAAAGAACAGACGGCACAGATCGCTTTGGAGACGATGGCAGGGAAAGGTACGGAAATCGGTCGAACATTTGAGGAATTAGCGCAAATCATCGATGGAGTAAAATTGAATGAAAAATTATCCGTTACTTTTGATACATGTCATACGAATGATGCCGGATATAATATAAAAGAAGATTTTTCAGGTGTAATGGAAGAGTTTGATAAGGTCATCGGATTAGATCGGCTTAAAGTACTGCATATCAATGATTCTAAAAATCCACAAGGTTCTCATAAAGATCGGCATGCCAATATCGGTTTTGGAACAATTGGATTTGACACATTGAACAAAATCGTCCATGATCCAATGTTTGACAACATTTCGAAAATATTAGAAACCCCATATGTCGGTAAAGATAAAAAGAAAGCTTACGCACCATATGGAAAAGAAATTTCCATGTTCAAAGCGCAAGCATTCGATCCCGAAGTGTTCCCTGAGTTATTAGCAGAAGAAGTCACACTTTAAGTTTTCTATCTGACAGCAACAAAAAAGGATTGGGCAGTCTGCCTTGTCCTTTTTTGTTTAAGAAACAAAGGAGTGCTTTTTGCATTCGTTTTCGACATGCTCCTTTCGCCCCCTCTTTTTAAATTCAGACAAACAGGGTATACTGATAGAAAAGTAAAAAACGAAAAGTTTCACAAACAAGTAGCAAAACGTGATTGAAAGGACGAAAAGATGCTGAACATTTTAAACCCCTTGATCGACCAACTAAAAAAGAAACATACATACTTTATTCTTGGCATAGCCGTATTATTTACAATTATTCGGTTGTATTTATATAGTAAAGCAATCTATGGAACAGATATGTCGGCGACCTATGATGATCAGCTGCTGATTCACTATGCTCAAAATATTTTGGATGGTAAATGGCTAGGGGAGTACACGACTACGACACTTTCAAAAGGGATCTCCTACAGCTTGTTTTTAGTACTTGCACATAAACTGCATCTTTCTTATGCAGTTTTATTCGGCATGTTCAGTATTCTTGCCAGTATATTGGTTGCACTAGCGTTTAAACCAATCGTGAAGAACAAGTATCTTCTTTTAAGTATCTATTTTTATTTTTTGTTTTCTCCGATTAGTTTTACACATGAATATTCCACTCGAACATATCGTAATGCTCTCGTGATCCCGACTGTTGAGATCATTATCGCTTGTTTACTAGCTATTTATTACCGCAAATATAATTCCAGCAAAAAATTGCTGCCGTGGTTTTTAGGGCTAGCTGTTTCTTTTCCTTTCTTTTGGTTCATTCGCGAAGATTCCATCTGGCTTCTTCCTTTTACTGTAGTCGCGTTAGGTATCAGTTTCGTTCAGATCTTGCTAGGACAAGACTTTTCTTTCAAAGAAGCAAAGAAGTTAAAAGAACGACCATTTCTCCTTTCGAAACAAGAATGGCTGAAACTTTCATTGTTTTTACTCCCTCTAGTCGGTTTCTCCATCGTCTATCAGTGGATCGAATATAAAAACGAGACAACATATGGTATTGCCGCCATCAATGACCGTTCGAGTGGCGAATTTGGACGTTTGATGAAACAGCTGATCCGAATAGATGACGAAACAAACTTAAATAAAGAAAACAGTGAGATATGGGTCTCGCATGCTGCATTAAATAAAGCTTTAGACGCATCTCCTACATTTCATACTGTTTCTACTCGTATTGACGAATTGTATACGACTCATGCGTGGACCCAAGGCGGAAAAGTAAAAGAATTACCAGGAGATATCATTTTTTGGGCATTGCGAGATGTGGTAAGCGAATCTGGTTATTACCAAAACAATGCAAAAGAAACCAATGATTTTTGGAAAAAAGTCAATCAAGAATTAGAAGAAGCCTATCAAAAGGGAACTATCAAAAAGAAAAAAGAATTTTATCTGATGGGATCAGGGGATGGAAAGACGATGAATGATCTGCCAATCGTATTTGCTTTTCTGAAATCAGGATATGCCTATGCATGGCGATACAAAGATTTCCATCAAGGGGGGAATTATAGTTTCGGGACGCAAGAACAAGTCGAACAGGCACAAGAACTATTGAATCTTCCACTAATGGATAATTGGATCGATAGCAGTGATCCGAGAACACCTGATTTCCAGTTGACAAAAACAGCAAAAGTCGCGAATGTCATGATAAAAATTTACCAAGTTCTGGCCATTCCCGTGCTGATTGCTTCAATAGCAGGGATATTACTTATGATACTAGGAACCGTATTTGCAAAAGCTGATCGTGCCTATTATAGTTCCTCTTTGATTGTAGTCATCGGATTAATACTGACACAATTGGTTTTTCTTTTCGGTGTCTCGTGGTTTTGTTCTTATGCGCCAGAAAAAAAGGATTATTTTTTAAGTGTCTACACTGGCGCAGGCGTGCCATTAACGCAATTCATCGCAGTAACAAGCATGCTAGTTTTTAGTAAATTGAATCTGAAAAAAGCTTTATCTTCCAAATAAAAAGGGAACTGTGACAAAAGTCTTGTCGCAGTTCCTTTTTCCGAATAAACGGTGTTCAAAAGCTTGCATCTGCGGTAATAAGCTCAACCAAACGTAAAATATGAGGAACTATTTTTGTTTGGCTGTTCTTATTACTTGATGCAGGGCAGCTTTTTCACAACCTCTGATACACGGTGTTCCAGAAGTAACTTCTTCGGAAATAAGCCGAAATTTCACAAAAATTTGAAAAGCAATTTTCTTAAATTCCTTCTTATTTCTTGAAGCTGCCCACTTCTGTCACAACCTCCTTTGTGTAAAAGAATCAGTTTCTATTCGATTTCTTCTATCGTTTCTTGCAAACGCTGTTCATATTTTTTGTTTCCTTTATATAAATCACCAATCGTCCATGCCAACAGGAGAAGGACAAGAACAATGATTACATAGGCAATTTGATCAGCCAATGCTAGTTGAGCTGAGGTGGCTTGCTCGCCGAAGAAACTTTCGATTTGACCTGGTAATCCTCGTAAGTTCAAGTAAGTCAGACTAATCACAGAGAACCAGCCAAGAAGTTTTACAACAAATGAATTTTTGAATCGGCTCCCCATCTCCGCTTGGCTATTGGTCATCATCAGTAAAGGAATCATCGAGAATGGCAATGCAAAAGCCAGAAAAACTTGGGATTCATTCATCAAGTTATTCAAAGCGGTATGTTCTTCGATCGTTCCTTTTGTACTTGTAAACAAAACACAAATCAATACAGGAATCACAGAAAGCAATCGTGTGACTAGTCTTCTTAGCCAAATCGGGATACGCATATGGATGAAGCCTTCCATGATGACTTGACCGGTCAACGTACCAGTAATAGTAGAGTTCTGGCCAGAAGCAAGAAGTGCTACAGCAAATAAAGTAGACAAGATACCAGATTTTGCTACAGCAATCAAGATACCATTGCTCATAGCTGATGGATCAGATAAAGCTTCATACAGACCAAAAAAGGAAGGATCTTGGACAGAACCGGTTTTGAATACAGCGACACCCATGATCAATAGCAGTGCATTGACTAAAAAAGCCATTGACAACTGGATATTAGAGTCCCAAGTAGAAAAGCGTACCGCTTGTGCTACATCTTCTTCGTCTTGGTGATCAATCTTCCGAGTTTGAGAAACTGCTGAATGAAGATATAAGTTATGCGGCATGACTGTTGCACCAATAATCCCTAACGCTCCAGTCAGCGGAGTTTCACCACCTATGACAGGTGAGTCTGAGAATGTATGACTGTTAGGGATAAAGCCAGCAAATAAACTGTGCCAATCAGGGTTAGACAAGCCAACTTGATAGACGAAAACGAATAAAATGACGAAAATCAAGCAGACAACCAAAGCTTCGATTTTACGAAACCCGACTTTTGTCAGCAATAAAAGGACGAAAACATCTAACACAGTGATAAATACGGCAATTACCAATGGAATATCAAAAAGTAAGTAGAGGGCGATTGCTGCACCAATGACTTCTGCGATGTCTGTTGCCATAATGGCTAATTCAGTCAAGATCCATAAAATGACACCCAATGTCTTACTTGTCCGTGCTCGGATTGCTTGGGCCAAATCCATTTGGGTCACGATTCCTAATTTTGCTGCCATATACTGTAAAAGCATAGCAATTAGACTAGACATCAAAATAACTGACATCAATAAATATTGGAAATTTTGTCCACCAGTGATCGAAGTGGACCAGTTACCTGGATCCATATAACCAACTGCTACTAATGCACCTGGTCCAGAGTAAGCAAGAAGTGTTTTAAAAAAACTTTTTCCCTTTGGTACATCCACTGTTCCATTTACTTCAGCTAAAGATAAACCATTTGTATGTTCAATAAGTCGATGCTTATGAAATTGTTTGTTGGATTGATTATTCAAGAAAAAACCACCTTTCCTATTTATCTACGATTACATTCTACACCTCAGAAAGAAAAAATTAAAGAAAAAGATTCGGTATGCCTAATTTTTTTTCGTGGCGTGTCTTGCTGGTTAATGAAAAAAATTTTGTTCTTCTCTAAAAAAACCACTATTTTTTGCATGAAACTAAAGAATACGCCTTTCTTTTTTCAATAAACTTTAGTAAAATAAATCATTGAGAGCAATTCGGAAATAGAAAGGAGAGATTTATATGGTATCAACAGGTATTGTCGTACTTATTGCTATTATTGCTTTGCTAATCGGCGCAGTAGGTGGCTTTTTCCTAGCGCGTAAATATATGAAAGACTATTTAGAAAAAAATCCTCCCGTTAATGAGGACATGTTGCGATCAATGATGATGTCAATGGGGCAAAAACCATCTGAGAAGAAAATTCGCCAGATGATGCAGCAAATGAAGAACCAAGGGAAAAAATAGGTTCTGACCCAAAGACTTTTTGCGGGCTGATTTTTTCAGTCCGTTTTTTATTTCGTAATTTGTTAGACTATTCAGACTATTCAGCAAAAAAGACAAGGACAGACAATCCTATGCTCTTGATAAAGACAAAGGAGGAGTAAAATGTCGATTTTTAGAAAATTAGGTTGGTTTTTTCGTCAGGAAAAGAAACATTATTTAATTGGGATTTTCTCCCTATTCGCAGTGGCCTTGGTACAGTTAGTTCCTCCAAAAGTGATTGGGATCATCATTGATGAGATCGCCGATAAGAATTTATCAATAAAGATCATTTCTTGGTGGATCTTACTATTGATCCTTGCAGCTTTCTTACAATATCTTTTTCGTTATATCTGGCGGACGAATATTTGGGGAAGTGCAGCTCGGTTGGAGAAAGAACTTCGGCAGCAGCTATTCAAACATTTTACAGAAATGGACAATCTCTTTTACCAAAAATATCGGACTGGAGATTTGATGGCTCATGCAACGAATGATTTGAATGCAATCCAAAATGTAGCAGGAGCTGGTATCTTGACCTTTGCAGATTCAGTGATCACGGGCGGAACAACGATCATTGCGATGATTTTGTTTATTGATTGGCGCTTAACACTGATTGCGCTGATTCCTCTGCCTTTACTAGCCGTTACTTCACGAGTGCTGGGGTCAAAACTCCACGATGCTTTTCGTGATTCGCAAGAAGCTTTTTCTAGTATCAATGATAAGACACAAGAAAGTATCACTGGGATCAAAGTCATTAAAACATTTGGACAAGAAAAAGAAGATCTCGCGGATTTTGAAGAAAAGATTGAAGATGCAATTATTAAAAACAAACGAGTCAATTTTTTAGACTCCTTATTTGATCCATTCATTACCTTGATTATCGGTCTGTCTTATGTTGCAACAATTATTTTAGGTGGAAAGTATGTCTTGGAAGGCACGATCTCGATCGGGCAGATGGTCTCATTTATTAGCTATATCGGTATGCTTGTTTGGCCGATGTTTGCGATTGGTCGATTGTTCAACGTATTGGAAAGAGGAAATGCTTCTTATGATCGCGTCAATGAACTTTTGCATGAAAAGACGCATATCGTGGAACAACTGGGTGCAGTGCAGACCCCGGCAAAAGGCGAGCTGAATGTAGCTATTTCCTCTTTTAACTATCCGAAAGAAGAATCACCAGCATTAGAACAAATCAAATTTGCGATCCAAGAAGGAGAAACATTAGGTATTGTTGGGAAAACTGGTGCGGGAAAAACGACAATCATCAAATTACTGATGCGTGAATACGATGATTATCAAGGGAAAATCCAATTTGGCGGACGTTCGATCAAAGAATATTCATTGAATGCTTTATTAGGATCAATCGGTTATGTGCCTCAGGATCACTTCCTGTTTTCGATGACCATTCGAGATAATATCCGTTTTTCTAATCCAAAACTTTCAGAAGAAGAAGTAGAGCATGCGGCTTCTTTAGCATTTATCAACAATGAAATCAAGGAATTGCCAAAAGGTTATGATACCTTAGTTGGAGAACGTGGAGTCTCTTTATCTGGCGGACAGAAACAGAGGATTTCGATTGCTCGAGCATTGATCAAAAATCCTGAATTGCTGATCTTAGATGATGCACTTTCTGCAGTAGATGCCAAAACAGAAGAAGCTATCTTGCATAATTTAAAAGAAATAAGAAAAGAGAAAACAACCATCATTGCAGCTCACCGTTTAAGCAGCGTGATGCATGCAAAAGAAATCATTGTTGTCGATCAAGGGAAAATCATTGAACGAGGAACCCACCACGAGCTGCTTGCATTAGGTGGCTGGTATGAACGAATGTGGGAAAAACAGCAATTAGAAGCGAAGATAGAAGGAGGCGAGGCCTGATGGATGAGAATTATCAATCGGAATGGACAAAATCGATTCCACTTAAAGAACAGAAGAAGATCATCAAACGACTGATGAAGTTCGCCAAACCTTTTAGAAGAACGTTCATCGTTGCTATCTTATTTGCGTTTGCCCTGTCTGTGATCAATGTCCTATTGCCAAGGATCATCCAAACTTTTATGGATGATCATCTGGCTAAACAGTCAGCTACGACACAAGTTATTTTGTTTTTTGCTGGTGTGTACTTGTTTGGAGTCATAGTCAAAAGTATCATTTGGTTTTTCCAATGGTATTTGTATTCCATGGCTTCATTGAAGACCTATCAGTATGTTCGGGTAAGATTATTTGAAAAGCTGCATACACTAGGTATGCGTTATTTTGACCAGACACCGGCAGGATCGACCGTTTCTCGAGTGACGAATGATACAGAAACGCTATTTGAATTTTGGTATGTCTTTTTGATGGTATTGACTGGGATCTTTGCAGTCGTTTCTTCTTTCGTTGCCATGTTTCAAATCAATGGAGAAATTGCCTTGTGGACTTTGGTGTTTTTGCCGATTTTAGGAATCGTCATCTGGTATTACCAGAAATTCAGTTCTCGTATTTACCGAAATATGCGGGAAAAATTAAGTCAGCTGAACACGAAATTGAATGAATCGATTTCCGGCATGCGTATTATCCAGCAGTTTCGCCAAGAAGCTCGTTTAGCTAAAGAATTTGAACAAGTGAACAACGAGTATTTAGACACGCGCTATGCGATGATCAAAACGAATTCGATTCTGTTAAGTCCGATCATCAATTTTCTCTATGCATTGGCGATTGCGTTGGCGTTGACTTTGTTTGGGATCGATGCGTTGCATTCTCCCGTAGAAGTTGGACTGATCTATGCATTTACGACCTATGTCCAGGGATTTTTTAATCCAATGTCTCAAATGATGGACTTTTTGAGCACCTTTACAGATGGGATGGTTGCCGGTAGTCGTATTTTGAAAATCATGGATACAGAAGAATATGCACCGCAACAAAATCCTGGAGCAGATCAAGCGATTACTTCAGGTAAGATCGAGTTTCGCAATGTAAGCTTTTCTTATGATGGAGAGCACAATGTATTGAACAATATCTCTTTTGTCGCTAATCCGGGTGAGACAGTTGCATTAGTGGGGCACACCGGAAGCGGAAAAAGCTCGATCATCAACGTATTGATGCGGTTTTACGAATTTTATGAAGGCCAGATCTTGATTGATGATCATGACATTCGAGAATATCCAATGGAAGAGTTACGTAAGAAAATGGGATTGGTCTTGCAAGATGCCTTCTTGTTTTATGGAGATATTGCAGGAAATATCCGGATGATGAATCCAGCTATCACAGACGAACAGATTCGCCATGCAGCTGAGTTTGTTCAAGCAAACAAGTTCATCGATGAATTACCAAAAGGATATCACTCAAAAGTGATCGAACACGGTGCCAGCTATTCTAGTGGACAACGACAGCTGATCACTTTTGCGCGAACAATCGTGACAGATCCTAAAATACTAGTATTGGATGAAGCAACAGCAAATATCGATACTGAAACCGAAGGATTGATCCAAGAAGGATTGGCAAAAATGCGACAAGGACGGACAACGATAGCGATTGCCCATCGGCTGTCCACGATTCGGGATGCAGAATTGATTTTAGTTTTAGACAAAGGTCATATAGTAGAGCGTGGGAATCATGAAACACTTCTAGCGCAAAATGGTTTGTATGCAGATATGTACAAACTGCAAAGCAGTGGTGTGTAAAAAGAGGTTGTGACAGTAGCATAGTAGCATTTTGTCCTAAGCGCTAGAGCGAAAATAAAACAGAGCTTCCCAGATTCTTCATCTGTGAGCGTTAGTGGCGTAGTCACCCGATTTAAAAAAGACGACGACAGCTAGTCAAAAGTGCCTAATAGCCACTAAGAAAGCGTTGACAAAAGCGTTTGCTTTCGATAATATAAAGAAAACGATACAACTTGGATAGTGATTGCCTGATGCAAGCTAAACCTGATGAGTCTCCCATGGTTCCATGGACGGCTTTTTGGGTTTTTCTTTTTGTTTTGAATACAGCCCTATATATCATGGAAAGGAGCAAAACATGCTGATTGAGAAAGTACTGAATAACAACGTCGTAATAACCAGGGATGAAAGAAATCAGGAAATGATCGTGATGGGAAAAGGTTTGGCATTCAAAAAGAAAGTGGGTGACCCGATTTTTGACTCATGCATCGACAAAAAATTTCAGTTGACAAATGACGGGCTTTCACAACAGTTCCAAGAATTGGCACAAGCGATTCCTCTTGAGTACTTAGAAATTTCTTGTGAAATCATTGAATATACAAAAGAGGCTCTACAAGTCCAGTTGAATGATTCTGTGTATATTGCATTGACGGATCATTTGTATACGGCTATCGAACGTCACAAAATGGGAATATTTGTACCAAATGTATTGCTGTATGATATCAAACAACTATTTCCTAAAGAGTATGCCATCGGGAAAAAAACAGTGAAGAAAATCTCGGATAAATACCACATCAAGTTATCAGAAGATGAAGCCGGATTTATCGCATTGCATTTAGTCAATGCACAAGGCATTCAAAGCCAACAAAACAATACCTACCTGTTTACTATAACAATACAGGATATTCTAAATATCGTCCGCTATTACTATAAGATTACATTTGATGAAGATTCAGTCCATTTTTTTCGATTCGTCACACACTTACGTTTTTTTCTGACACGCGTCCTAGATGGAGAAAAATCAGAAGTGGGAGAAGTTTCTGAGGAATTGTTTCAGGTTATTCAAAAAAAATATAAGGATACGTTTGGTTGCGTTGAGAAAATAGCAGACTTTTTAGCCGAGACGTTCAACTACCAGATGTCCACGGACGAAAAAATGTATTTAACGATCCATACTGCGCGTTTAGTGCATGAGAATCGTTGTAAATAAATAAAAAAAGGAGGATAAATTAACAAGAACGTATGAAATAAGGGTAGTGACATTCAGTTGGCTAAACCTTCCACTAATAAATTGGAGGGAATAGAAATGGGAAAATACCAAGAATTAGCGAGAAAAATCGTAGAAAATGTCGGCGGGAAGGAAAATATCAATGGTTTGACACATTGTATCACAAGGCTTCGTTTCAAATTAAAAAACGAAGAAAAAGCAAATGATGAGATCTTGAAAAATATGGACGGTATTGTAACGGTAATGCGAGCGGGAGGGCAGTATCAAGTTGTCATCGGGAATCATGTGCCAGTCGTGTTTGAAGAGGTTATAAAAGCAGGAAACCTTACTTTTGATGAGGCTGTTTCAACAGAAAAAATGAGACCGTTTGATATGCTTATTGATGGAATATCGGGCTGTTTCCAACCATTCCTTGCTATCCTAGCTGCTGGCGGGATGATTCGTGGACTGACAGCATTCCTTGTCTTCTTAGGCGCGTTTGACCGCGGTTCTGGCACATTTGTTATGTTTGATAATATCGGTGATTCTGTATTCCAATTTATGCCTGTTATTATCGGTTTAACAGCTGCCCGTAAATTTAAAGTAAATGAATTCGTAGGGATGTTGCTTGGCGCAGCATTAATGAATCCTAGCTTGTCGCTGGAAGCTTTGAGTGGTGCAGCAGAAGCACCACTAACGACCATATTTTCTGGCACTATTTTTGAAGCACCTATTTATCAAACAGTATTCGGCATTCCCTGGATTGCGCGTAACTACGCTTCTTCTGTCATTCCCATTATCTTTATTGTGTTGTTAGCTAGCCAAATTCAGAAACCAATTAAAAAGTTAGTACCTGAGATGATCGCGAATTTCTTCGTTCCATTCTTCACCGTTCTTATTACAATGCCTTTAGGTTTTTTACTCGTTGGACCAGTATTCACATTCGCAACTGATATTTTAATGGCTGGATTTGAAACACTTTTAGCACTTTCGCCAGTTATTTATGGAGCAATCGTAGGCTTCTTCTGGCAAATTCTGGTGATGTTTGGTCTCCATTGGGCAATCGTACCAATGGGATTGATGCAATTTTCTGTGAATGGTTGGCAAAATATTATGACACCTGTTGCAGTAGTGTCTTTTGGACAAACTGCAGCACTTACCGCACTCTACTTTAAGCTTAGAAATCCAAAAGACAAAGCAATTGCAATACCAGCCATTGTTTCTGGTATTGTGGGGATTACAGAGCCAGCTATTTATGGGTTTACATTACCACGTAAAAAAATATTTATTTTTACCTGTGTCGGTGGTGCGTTAGGGGGCGCGTATAGTGGGTTAATGAATTTAACTTCTTGGAATCAAGGTGGACTAGGCATCTTTACAATTCCCAACTATATTAGACCAGATGGTGATTTAACAGATGTGATTAATGTATTGATTGGGATCGCCATTGCGATGGTGGTATCCTTTGCGCTGACTTTTTTCTTTTGGAAGGAGGAAGCAGGTGAAACAGATGACAGACAGAAAAGATCAGGTAAAGAAATTGTAAAAACACCGATACAAGGACAAATCGCTCCACTGAAAACAGCAAAGGATGCAGCTTTTGCACAAGGAACACTAGGTCGAGGAATCTTGATCTACCCTGAAAAAGGAGAAGTACGTGCCCCTTTTGACGGAACAGTCATGACCCTGTTCCCCACGAAACATGCAATCGGAATGGTTTCTGAAACAGGTCTGGAATTGCTGATTCATGTCGGATTGGATACTGTTCAGTTGGAAGGGAAATATTTTGAAAGCTTGGTGCAGCAAGGAGAAAGAGTGAAACAAGGCGATCTGTTGCTCCGCTTCGACAAAAAGAAAATCGAAAAGGAAGGATACAGTTTAGAAACACCTGTAATCGTCACCAATTACATGGATTATTTGGATATTTTGGAAAATCAAGGGGAGACGGTCGGGCCAGACGATGCACTTATCACCGCACTGACCTGAACGGTTAGGTGAAAGAATGGAATAGACTTAACTATTCTTTTTAGTCCACTTCTTTATTTTCAAAATTGAAAGGCTCTTTCATGATGGCTGAGCTGATAGGGCGTTTATCAAATTTTTGTCCTACAGAAATTAGATGGACTAAATTCTGTTGATAATTTTCTGCAAAAACACAACTATATAACACGTCTAGAAGATAACAAATCGATGTATTGATCGTAAAATTACCAATTTTTGAATACAGTCGTTCGCGTGTCGTAAGTCGCAAAGCGGCTGTACTCATTGAGGATAGCGTTGAATCACCGATACTGGTCAAAGCTAAAATTGGAACATGATTTTGTTTCAATATTTCTGCGGTACGAAGGATCACATTGTTTTCACCCGTATAAGAAATCAGAATCCCGCACATATCACTCGTGCAATTGTACGCTTCATAGAACGATTCACCAAAAGTGGTGACAATCGTGACATCCATTTTGATGCGCTTCATTTTCAGCATGAAATCTTGAGAAATCAAAGTATTCGAGTTACTGGCGAAAATCACGATTTTTTTTGCTTGAAGCATTAGTTGTTTGGCTTTTTGCAGTTGGTCATGATGAATGAGAGAAAGTGTATCTTGAATCGTCATCTGTTCTAAAGAAGCCATTTTATTTGCGATCGTCATAATACCGTCTGTGGTGGAAAAAGGAAGATTCGCATCTACGTCTTGAAAATTCCCTTCAAGATAGGCTGTTTCAGCTAAAAAAGCATTACGAAAACTGACCCAGCCATCAAAACCCATTTTTTTTGCTACACGGATGAGTGTGGACGGGTGGATATAACATCGCTCAGCAATCTCTTGGATGGTCATTTCGCCAAGTGCTGGAGAATCGCTTAAGAGAAACTGAATCACTTCATTTTCTGAAGGAGAAAAGGAGATTTCTTTGATTTTTTCACGTAATAACATGTAGATACCTTCTTCTAGTTTTTTTACGTAAATTATAACTTTTTTGAAAATGATTTGTAAACGGATTTATGTTATATAGCTTAATAAAGTCATTTTTTGACAAGATATTTACAAAAATCCAGTAGAAAACACTAACTTTTGTAAATGTTACTGGAAAGAAACGAATTTCTATTGTTTGTTTTGTTTACAAAAAAGATAATAAAAGTGTAAAAAGCAAAGGAGTGAGAACATGGCAAAAGGAATCAAAATCGCTACGATTGGTGGAGGCAGCAGTTACACCCCCGAGTTGATGGAAGGATTTATCAAAAGATATGAGGAATTACCGATACGAGAAATCTGGCTCGTAGATGTAGAAGAAGGAAAAGAAAAGCTTGAGATCGTCAGTCAGATGTCTCAGCGTATGTGGGATGCTTCTCCGTATGAAGTCAAGATCTATGCAACTTTGGATCGGGAAGAAGCATTGAAAGATGCGGATTTTGTTACGACTCAGTTTCGTGTCGGTCAATTAGATGCACGAATCAAAGACGAGCGGATCCCTAGTTATTATGGGATGATTGGGCAAGAAACAAATGGTGCTGGCGGGATATTCAAAGCTTTTCGTACCGTTCCAGTGGTTTTGGCAATCGTTGAAGACATGAAGCGTTTATGTCCAAATGCTTGGCTGATCAATTTCGCGAACCCAAGCGGGATGGTGACAGAAGCAGTTATCAGATATGGCAAATGGGATAAAGTGATCGGATTATGCAATGTGCCAGTAATGGCGATGATGACAGAACCAGCAATGCTTGGCAAGAAAAAAGAAGAGCTGATCTACAAGTTTGCCGGTCTAAATCACTTCCATTGGCACAAAGTAGCAGATAATAAAGGAAATGACCGCACAGCAGATTTGATTGATCGTTTATACGATGAAGACAATGGATTGCCGAAAAATATCTTTGACATCCCGTTTTTCAAAGAACAATTAAAACAAATGAACATGATCCCTTGTGGCTACCACCGCTATTACTACCGTGAAGAAGAAATGTTGGAACATGCTTTAGAAGAATATCAAACGATTGGTACAAGAGCGCAACAAGTGAAAGAAACAGAAGCAGAGCTGTTTGAATTATACAAAGATCCAGAATTGGATCATAAACCTGAACAATTGCAAAAACGAGGTGGTGCTTATTATTCAGATGCTGCCTGTGAAACGATTGCTTCGATCTATGGAAATAAAGAAACACAGATCGTGGTGTCTACAAAGAATGATGGAGCTGTTCCTGATCTGCCGGCAGATTGTGTAGTAGAAGTCACTGCCTATGTTGGCGCACAAGGCGCACGAAATGTAGCGTTTGATTCCCTTCCTGCTGCTGAAAGAGGCTGGTTGCAAGTAATGAAGAATATGGAATTGCTGACGATCGAAGCAGCCGTGACTGGTGATTATGGAACAGCTTTACAAGCGTTTACGATCAATCCGCTTATACGATCAGGAAAGACAGCAAAACGGATCATGGATGAGTTGTTTATTGCACATCAGCAGTATTTACCGCAATTCAAGGAAACAATCAGCCGGTTAAAAGCAGAAGGAATCGAAGTCCAAGATGAACTGGCAAGAGAATTGTCAAGCAATACACATGTAATGGAGGAAGTATGATGGGATTCAGAAAAGATTTTTTATGGGGCGGTGCTACAGCAGCCAATCAATGCGAGGGTGGTTATGATGAAGGCGGACGTGGGTTAGCGAACGTAGATGTTGTGCCAATCGGAAAAGACCGTTTTCCTGTCATTACTGGAAAAAAGAAAATGTTTGAATTTGATAAAGATCATTTTTATCCAGCAAAAATTGCGATCGATATGTATCATCATTATAAGGAAGATATTGCTTTGTTTGCAGAAATGGGGTTCAAGACTTATCGGATGTCCATTGCTTGGAGTCGTATTTTTCCAATGGGCGATGAAAATGAGCCAAATGAATCTGGTTTGAAATTTTATGAGGATGTCTTTAAAGAATGTCAAAAGTACGGGATCGAGCCGCTTGTGACGATTACACATTTTGATTGTCCGATGCATTTGATCAAAGAATATGGTGCGTGGCGTTCTAGAGAACTCGTTGGTTTTTATGAAAATCTGTGCCGAGTCATCTTCAATCGCTATAAAGGACTTGTCAAATATTGGTTGACATTCAATGAGATCAATATGATCCTTCATGCACCATTCATGGGCGCAGGGCTGTATTTTGAAGAAGGAGAAAATGAAGAACAAATCAAATATCAAGCGGCACATCATGAGTTGGTTGCAAGTGCCATCGCAACGAAGATCGCTCATGAAGTAGATCCGGAGAACAAAGTAGGCTGTATGCTGGCAGCAGGAGCATATTATCCATACACTTGCAATCCTGAAGATGTTTGGGCTTCTAGAAAATCAGATCGAGAAAATTATTTCTTCATTGATGTCCAGTCACGAGGAGAATATCCCGCTTATGCATTGAAAGAAATGGAACGAAATGGCATTCAGATCAAAATGGAACCTGGGGATGCCGCATTGCTGAAAGAACATACTGTTGATTTTATCTCCTTTTCTTATTATTCTTCTCGAGTTTCGACTACTGACAACGAACTCTTGGAACAGACTGCAGGAAATATCTTTGCTTCTGTCAAAAATCCATATCTGGAAGCAAGTGAATGGGGTTGGCAAATTGATCCATTAGGCTTGAGAATAACGATGAATGATATTTATGATCGTTATCAAAAACCACTATTTATTGTAGAAAACGGCTTAGGTGCAGTCGATACGCCCGATGAGAATGGTTATGTGGAAGATGACTATCGAATCGACTATCTGGCAGCACATATCCAGGCAATGAAAGATGCAGTAGAATTAGATGGAGTCGATCTATTAGGCTATACGACTTGGGGATGTATTGATTTAGTATCAGCTGGTACAGGTGAGATGAAGAAAAGGTACGGATTCATTTATGTCGATCGTGACAACGAAGGAAATGGCACATTAGCCCGTTCGAAGAAGAAATCATTCAACTGGTATAAAAAAGTAATTGATTCAAATGGAGAAAATCTTTCGAATGATTGATCAATGATTTGTAAAAGTCTATTGTTTTTCAGCGGATTTTTCGAGTATAATAAAGCTATTCGAGAAACGCAAGCAGAACAATAGACTTTTTTTCGCATTGGCTGTAAAGTATGCTTACTTGATTAAGTAAAGGAGAATCTACATATGTATGATGTAATCGTTATTGGCGCAGGTCCTGCTGGGATGACTGCTGCTTTATATGCTTCACGTTCAAACTTATCCGTATTGATGATCGAACAAGGCGCCCCTGGCGGCCAAATGAACAATACGGCAGAAATCGAAAACTATCCTGGTTTCGATTCAATCATGGGTCCTGATCTAGCTTATAAGATGTATGAAGGTGTTTCAAGATTTGGGACAGAAAATGCTTATGGAATCGTGCAAGATATCAAGGATCACGGCAGCCACAAAGAAGTTATTTGTGAAGATAAAACTTACGAAGGAAAAACAGTCATTATCGCAACAGGCTGTATCCACCGTAAATTAGGCGTACCTGGCGAGGAAGAATTTGCTGGACGTGGCGTTTCTTACTGTGCAGTTTGTGATGGTGCGTTTTTCCGTAACAAACGTCTAGTAGTGATCGGAGGAGGAGACTCAGCAGTAGAAGAAGCCATCTATTTGACACAATTTGCTTCTGAAGTAGTCATCGTCCACCGTAGAGATGAATTACGTGCACAAAAGATCATCCAAGACCGTGCATTTGCGAATGAAAAAATTTCCTTTATGTGGGATACAGTCGTTGACGAAATCGTTGGGAATGAAATGGTAGTGACAGGTGTGAAAGCACGTAATGTCAAAACCGGCAATGAGTTTGATTTGGCAGCAGACGGAGTATTCATCTATGTTGGACTGGATCCATTAACTGCACCATTTAGAGAAGCAGGGTTGACGAACGAAGCTGGCTGGATTCCAACAGACAACGAAATGAAGACGAATATACCAGGCGTTTTTGCCATCGGAGATGTTCGTGAAAAAGATTTGCGACAAATCACTACTGCTGTTGGTGATGGTGGGATCGCTGGACAACAAGTGTATAAATACTTGGAATCTTTAGAAGAAACAACTGCATAAGTTTAAAAAGAGTGGAAGAACGGTTTCAATTGTTCTTTTACTCTTTTTTTTCGCGTGAAATCTACTGAATCCGATTTATGCGAATACTTGCAACCGTGCTTGATAAAAGAATCCTTTCTTGATTTAAGCGTTTTTTAGACCTCGTACTTTCATATCTAATAAGTGAATGCTATACTTATTAAGAACCATATTTCAGAAAGAGGTGTTATTTTCATGTCTTGGGAACAAGTGTATGAACAATGGGTACATGAAGAAAATTTAGAAGAAAACTTAAAAAAACAATTAAATGATCTGGGTGAAGATCCTGAAAAACTTGAAGATGCTTTTTATGCACCGTTGGAATTCGGTACTGCAGGCATGCGGGGAATCTTAGGGCCTGGGATCAATCGAATGAACATCTATACGGTAAGACAAGCAACAGAAGGACTTGCACGTTTCATGGATACACAAGGCGAAGAAACAAAACGCCGAGGTGTCGCTATCGCTTATGACTCACGCCATCAATCACCAGAATTTGCCATGGAAGCAGCCAAAACATTAGCACATCACAATATCCCATCTTATGTATTCGAAAGTCTACGTCCAACACCAGAGCTTTCTTTTGCAGTCCGTCATTTGAAGACGTTTGCGGGAATCATGGTAACCGCATCCCACAATCCAGCAGCTTACAACGGATATAAAGTCTACGGAGAAGATGGGGGACAAATGCCTCCTGCAGACGCAGATGCATTGACGAAATATGTCCGTGAAGTCAGCAATCCGTTAAAAGTTGAAGTATTATCTGACGAAGAAGCTGAACATAGCGGATTGATCACGATCATCGGAGAAGAAGTGGATGCCGCTTATCTAGAAGAAATCAAAGCAGTAACGATTGATCATGAATTGGTGGAAACAATGGGGAAAGATTTGAAACTTGTGTACACACCACTTCACGGAACAGGAAAAATGTTGGGCGAACGTGCGTTGAAACAAGCTGGATTCGAACAATTCGTACTAGTTCCAGAACAAGCTGTCGCAGACCCAGATTTCACTACAGTCAAATCACCAAATCCAGAAGAACACTCTGCTTTTGAGTATGCGATACGACTTGGCGAGAAAGAAGGCGCTGATTTGCTGATTGCAACAGATCCTGATGCAGACCGTTTAGGTGCAGCCGTTCGTTTGCCAAATGGCTCCTATGAAGTTTTGACCGGAAACCAAATCGGAGCACTGTTTGCTCAATATATTTTGGAAGCACACCAATCGCGAGGCACTTTACCTGAAAACGCAGCGGTATTGAAATCGATCGTTTCTAGCGAATTACCTACAGCAATTGCGGAACACTATGGGGCTACCATGTTCAATGTATTGACAGGATTCAAATTCATTGCTGAAAAAATTCAACAATTTGAAGAAGATCATTCCCATACTTTTATGTTCGGATTCGAAGAAAGTTACGGTTATTTAGTTAAACCTTTCGTTCGCGACAAAGACGCGATCCAAGCATTGCTCTTATTAGCAGAAGTAGCAGCTTACTATAAAAAACAAGGCAAAACGTTGTATGACGGCTTGCAAACGATTTTTGAAACCTATGGCTACTACGCAGAAAAAACGATTTCTGTGACAATGAGCGGACAAGAAGGCTCTGCGAAAATCTCTGCTTTGATGGAAAAATTCCGTGAAGAAGCACCAACAGAATTTGCCGGAGCAAAAGTCATCCAAACAGAAGACTTCAAAGAGTTGACGAGAACAAACCGTGAAGGAAATGTAGAAAAACTAACGACACCGCCATCTGATGTATTGAAGTATACGCTGGAAGAAAATGGCTGGATCGCTATCCGTCCTTCAGGAACTGAGCCGAAAATCAAGTTTTATATCGGTGTAAAAGGAAACTCTTCAGAAGACGCAGCTGAAAAAGTAGCCGCTTATGAAGCGATTATCCAAAAGATGACAGAAGAATAAAAAAACTTGAGACTGATGGAAAAAGTGGTAAACTTTAGAAGTCAGTCTTTTTTCAAGTTGGAGGTGAATGGATTGCCAGACACGCAAAAAACAAAAGTAGAGAAAGTCAGCCAACTATTCAAAATGTTGAGTGACCCCACTCGTCTCAAAATTCTGCTGTATCTGAAAGACGGGGAACAAAATGTGACAGCAATCACCCAAGCAGTGGAAATGGAACAATCTGCTGTATCGCATCAACTGCGTTTATTAAGAGAAAACCATGTCGTCAAGTCCCATCGTGAGGGAAAAGCGATTTTGTATAGTCTTGATGATTCTCACGTACTGGATATTTTGAACCAGACACTCAAACATGTGGAACATCAATAACGATAGGTGCAAATAGAGACAAACTGGACTGTGTCAACGAATCTTCTTCGCTGACACAGTCCAGTTTTTTTAAAGAAAAATTGTTAGTCTGTTTCTTCGGTGGTTTCAGTTCCATAATAACTATGGTCTTCTAGGTCTAAAGCATTCAAAATAAGCGAAGCTGTTTCTTCAATAGATAAAGAAGCGACATTGATTACTACGCAGCCCAATTTTTCATAAAGATCATTCGCAAAATCGAGTTCAGCTCGTATTTTTTCGATATCGGAATAAGCAGTATCAGGATTTAATCCGTAAGAGCGCATCCGTTCTTTACGGATATTGTTTAAAATATCTGGGTTATTCGTCAGTCCCACGATTTTTTTAGGATCGATCTCCCAAAGCTGTTTGGGAATATGTGCTTGTGGGATCAAAGGTAGATTGGCAACTTTTAAATTTTTGTTAGCTAAAAACAAGCTCAAAGGCGTTTTGGAAGTTCGGGATACGCCTAGCAAAACGACATCTGCTTCTAGAAACCCACGAGGATCTTTCCCGTCATCGTATTTTACAGCAAATTCCATTGCTTTGATCCGTTTGAAATAGTTCTCATTCAATAAATGAAGGGCGCCAGGTTGCCGAATGGGCTTGATACCAGTTAAGCGCTCGATTTCTGATATCGGCGGAGTCATCACATCAAAACTAAATAATTGATGTTCTTCACAAAAAGAACGCGTCATCTCGATCAATTCTTGATTGATCAATGTGTGCAGGACAAGAGCTTTTTCTTCTAGTGCATCTTGCAGTGCCTGCATCAATGTTTTCTCATCTGTCACAAATGTTCTGCGGAATAAATTGAACTCAACGCTAGGATATTGGGCCATAGTGGCTTGCGCTAATTTTGTCGCAGTTTCTCCAGCAGAGTCGGAGATGACAAAAAAAGTAACGATTTCTGTAGAATCGGAAGACATGGATAAAACCTCACTTGCATTTTTTTTATGTTTATTATACCATACTCTAGAATGTGTACTTCGTAATCATTTTGATTTGGAGGAATAAGTCATGAAAAAACAGACATTGATCGAACAATCACTAGAAACATTGAAAAATAACGGTTTTAAATATACTAAAAAAAGAGAAGCATTGTTAACTTATTTAGTGAAGCGCAATCGCTACGTATCAGCTAAAGAAGTTTTTGACTATATGAATCAGGAATTCAAAGGAGTAAGTTACGATACGATTTATCGAAATCTCCATGATTTTGCAGAAATCGATTTACTGGAAGAAACCGATTTAAATGGAGAGATGAAGTTTCGTTTTCATTGCTGTCAAGGGGAAATCGGCCATCACCATCACTTTATCTGTACGGTGTGCGGAACAACGAAAGAAATCCATATGTGTCCAATGAATTATTTCGAAGAACAGCTCGGTGGATGTACGATCGAAGGGCATAGATTCGAGATTTTCGGAAGATGTGAAAATTGTCAATAAGGATTTAAATAAAATAACATTTGATAATTTTAAAAAAAAGCAAGATTTCCTTGACGGTCAAAACAGCATTAGATATAATATTTACAGGACAGTCTTGTTTTTTGAGATATATTTCAATAACAATTACGGTTACTTTTTAAGCTCGGAGGGAGGGAATTAACATGTCAAAAACAGTCGTTCGCAAAAACGAATCACTTGACGATGCTCTTCGTCGCTTCAAACGTTCCGTGTCAAAAGCGGGTACTTTACAAGAATCTCGTAAACGTGAATTCTACGAAAAACCAAGTGTAAGACGCAAGAAAAAATCTGAAGCAGCTAGAAAACGCAAAAAATTCTAGTTCTGTGATGAATTGGAGTTGGTAGTGTGTCACTACTAAGTAGATTAAACGATGACATGAAAACAGCGATGAAAGCGAAAGATAAGGAATCTTTACAAGTCATCCGAATGATCAAGTCATCTATACAAAACGAGCAGATTAAAGAAGGTCACGACTTGACAGAAGAAGAAGAATTAACGGTGTTGTCTCGCGAAATGAAACAGCGACGTGATTCTTTGCATGAGTTTGAAGAAGCAGGACGTGACGATTTAGCTGAAAAAGTAAAAAGTGAAATTGTGATAGTCGAAAAATACATGCCGGAACAACTTTCCGACGAAGAAATTCGACAACTTGTTCAAGAAGCAATCACACAAACTGGTGCTTCATCAATGAAAGAATTTGGCAAAGTCATGGGTGCGATCATGCCTAAAGTCAAAGGAAAAGCAGATGGAAACCAAGTAAATGCCATTGTGAAAGAACTATTACAATCTTAATTTTATCATTTAAACTGCGGACAATCATTGTCCGCAGTTTTTTTGTGCTCGTAAAAAAGAAATCTAAAAAATAGCTAGACGAAAGAATAGGATTCTTTCATCTAGCTGGTTTTTTCCTGTTTAATATTTCTTATGTTAAATTGTGTTTGATCTGGTTATTCTTCTGGTAGTTCATTTGCTTCTTGTTTGTACCCTGATAGGCGATAGGCGTAATAGAAGAGTAAGCTGCCAGCGTAACCAAGTAACGTTGGGACCATCCAGCCAAGTCCTAATGCAGCAAAAGGAACGTGATGATGATAAAATTCGAGCATGCTTGCTACAACTCTTTGTTGACTCACTAAAGCAGGCGAATTTGCCAGCATATCCAATACGGCGGGAACAGCAGCAAACAACATCGTTACTTGATAGACAAATGGTGTCTTTTGGAAAAATTTTGCTGTTAAGGAAAGCAAGATCAACGCAAGCGACAATGGATACAAAAGCATCAATACTGGTAAAGACCATTGGATGATATTGTCCAAACCAGCATTTGCAACGACAAAAGAGACGAAAGTCGTTAACCGCAGCCATGTCATATAACTGACTTTAGGGAACAGTTTATGGAAATCTTGTGCAAAAGAAACAACGAGTCCCATAGCGGTAGTGAAGACACCTAATGTGACCATCACTCCTAAGAAGCTAGCGCCGAAGTTACCTAAATAAAAATTAGTGATCTGAGAAAGTGCAGTTCCGCCATTTTCTGATAAAGACATCTTATTCAAACTCATCGCACCGAGAAGAACAAGACCAAAATAGATCATGACTTCTAGCGCAACGCTCAGGCTACCAGCTTTTGCTGTTAATTCTGTGACTTTTTTATCTTTGAAACCAAGGTCACGGACTGCATGGACAAAAGTGACACTTAAGGCAAGCAAGGCTACTGCATCAACCGTGTTATAACCTTCTAGGACACCATTTGTTAAAGCGTTTGTTTGGTAAGTATCTGCAGCAGATTGATTTAGATTTCCCATTGGGTGGAATAAAGAAACGACAAAAATGATTGCTAATAATGCAAGAAACAAGGAGTTTAGATACTTTCCGACGTATTTGACCAACCGTGTGGGATGGACAGTAAGGAAATAAGCAAGTAAAAAGAAAAGAGCAGAGAATAAAAACATACCTAATGAATTATATTTTTCAGGCAAAAATGGTTTAGCAGCCATTTCAAAAGCAGTAGCAGCTGTCCGTGGTGTACCGAAAAATGGTCCGATCGTCAAATGAACAAGGATTAAGAACAAGGCAGCATACCATTTTCCGACAGGTTTAGCTAAGTCATACAGACCATCACTTTTTGTCACTACTACAGCTAAGATAGCTAGTAATGGGAAAAGAGCGCCTGAGATGGCAAATCCTACGCCAGCACTGACCCAGTTTGCGCCAGCCATTTGACCTAAGTGGACAGGAAAGATTAGATTACCTGACCCGAAGAACATCCCGAAGATAAGTGAACTGACCATCAATAGTTGTTTCCATGAATAAGTTTTTGTTTCTTCCATAAATTTTTCCTCCAATAATTATCATTTTGATTGACGATATAGACGTTGCAGCAATTAGTAATGCCACTAATATCAGATTCCATGAAAACCACCACCTTAAAATATAAAAAAAAGCCCTTTTCCACTTGGGAAAAGGGCTCTAGATTCTAGAACGGTACCACCTTTTTTCGCTTAAAAAAGCTTCTTCATTCACGGACGCTTTTTGATAAAGTTATCCGCTAGCCTGATAATGGAGGCAGCCACAATGATCTACGTTTTCGACATTGACTCGGAAATGATGTTCGTCTATTCGATTTATTGTCATTTCTCACTTACATGACTCACTGGGAATAAATCGTTGAATAGCCTACTGTTTTCCTCGACGCTTTGCTGTATGTTTATTTGTTGACGTAATAATACACCTGTTTTTTTTGAAATGCAAGAATATTTTAACTATTTTGTTTTCTTTTTTTGAAACAAGAAAAATACCTAGAGAATACCTGCTGAATGAAACGGAATATTTTGTTCTCCACTTTCATATAACTTACATTCTCAGATTCTTTTTATCAAAACGAGACCTTTAGCGAATGAAAAACGGCTATTTTTTAACGTTTCTTGGTACGTATGGTTAAGCGACTCTTTTACAACCTTTTCTTATTTGCTATATAGTTTCTTCTGAGTATGGTAAAATAGGAAAGAATGAATCGAAAAAAAGGGGATGTCTATTTTTGACGGAAGAGTCTAGTTCTTTAGAGATTAGATTGACAGCTGCTGATGATGTCAGCATGCTTTTAGGTGCACACGACAAGCATATAAAACTGATCGAGGAAACAACGGAAACAACCATCCATACACGTGGAGAAATCATTCAGATCATTGGTGAACAATCCCAGATTTCCTTGGCTGCCTCAGTCATTCGGACATTACAGGAATTGATCAAACGAGGAATCCACGTAAGTACACCAGATGTTGTGACGGCACTGAAAATGGGGCAAAAAGGTACATTAGATTATTTTGTTGAGATGTATGAGGAAGAGATCGTCAAAGACCGTAATGGAAAACCTATACGGGTAAAAAACAGCGGTCAAAAGAAATACGTTGAATCGGTAGCCAAACATGACATCGTATTTGGTGTAGGGCCAGCCGGAACAGGGAAAACGTTTCTTGCCGTAGTATTAGCAATTGCTGCCTTAAAAAAAGGCGAAGTGCAAAAAATCATTTTGACACGGCCCGCTGTGGAGGCAGGGGAAAACCTAGGCTTTCTACCCGGGGATCTGAAAGAAAAAGTGGATCCTTATCTGCGGCCTGTTTATGATGCTTTATACCAAATTTTTGGATTGGATCATACGAACCGATTGATGGAACGAGGCGTGATCGAAATCGCACCTTTAGCTTACATGCGGGGGCGGACATTGGATGATGCATTCGTTATCTTGGACGAAGCACAAAACACGACAGTCGCTCAGATGAAAATGTTCTTGACCCGTCTCGGTTATCAATCAAAAATGATTGTCAATGGGGATACAAGTCAGATAGACTTGCCTCGAGGGACGACAAGTGGTCTTGTTCATGCAGAACGAACACTAAAGCAAATCAAAAAAATCGATTTTGTTAATTTTGAAGCAAGTGACGTTGTTCGGCACCCTGTAGTTGCCGAAATCATCAAAGCTTATGAAAAGGCGGATCTTCATCAAGAATAAGCTTTGCTTAGGAGGATAAGCACATGTTGAATAAAACACTGCAGAAACTACAAGAAAAACTCGGAAAGGCAGCATTGCCTTTCCTTCTGTTCTTGTTTTTTATCATTGTCTGCGGCGTTACATTTAGTAGTGTCAAACAAAAGGCCAATGATTTTAGAGAAGGCCAAGTAGCAGAAGAGAGTATCCGTGCGAATAAAACGATCGAGAACACGGAAGAAACCGAACAAAGAAGAAAACTGGCAGCAGAAGCAGTGACTCCAGAATATACTTATCAAAAAGATCTGGCAGATGACCAGAACAATCGGATCAAGCAATTATTCGAATTGATCGATAAGACGAATGATACCATCAACAAATCTTATAATGACAAGGTAGATAAGGCGAAGGAAGATGAAAATATCCCGAAACCTACTACAGAAGAGCGGATTGCTACACTGAAGAAAAATTTTGAAAACGTGAATGCAGAAAACGTTGCGTTTTACCAAAAACTGCCGAACAATTTTTATTCGACGATATTTGAAATGACTGAAACGGAAATTCACACGGTTAGGGATGAAAGTTTGAAGCTCATTGACGAACAGATGAGTAAACAAGTTCGTGAAAGCGAATTGGAAGCTTTTAAACAAGAAGCAGAAGATCAGATTCAATATTTGAATGTCACAACAGAGCAGCAACAAATGATTCGCTACTTAGTGGATCAAGGCATTGTAGTCAATGATGTATTGAATGAGAAAAAGACAGAAGAATTAAAACAATCTGCACGAGAAGCTGTACAACCAGTGATGATCTTCCAAGGAGAAATCATTGTTCGCGAAGGAAATCAAATTGATGCTTCAGCGATGAAAAAATTGGAATTACTAGGATTGACGAATCAAACGACTTCGATTTTCCCACTCATTGCCATGGTTTTAGCTGTTTTGCTTCAAATCGGTGTACTGATTTATAATTCACTCCAATTTCAAAATGCAGGAGAAAGAACAAAATACGTACTTTTCTACGTGACAGCAATGTCAGTCAGCGTCGTACTAATGAAATTTTTCCAACTCTTCCAAACAGAACAAGCTGCTTATATTCCGCTGTTTTACCCCGCGGCTTTTGCTCCACTTGTTTTAAGCTTTTTCTTGAATCGAAGAGCAGGGATCATGGCTGGTATTTTCCAAGCAGTATCCGCACTTTTCATTTTTTATGATTCGATTGGCACGAACTTTCTGACAGTTATTTTGATGTCCTATGTATTTTCTGGTCTCATGGCAACGATCGTCAGACGCAAACGGATCTCAGAACAAGGGTTATCCGCTGCTATGTGGGTCATTATTTTTCCTGTGATGATGGATGTCATTTTGATTATCTACCAAGGAATGAGCTTTGGGGATGCAACGACTTGGTTAACGCTAGTCTGCGGATTCACAGGTGCATTGTTCTCATTCTTGCTGACGATAGGTCTGCACCCCTATATTGAATTGATGGTCAATGATGATAGTGTGATCGTATTAAATGAACTCAGCAATCCTAATCATCCTTTATTGAAACAGTTGCTGGAAGAAGCACCAGGTACGTATCACCATAGCATGATGGTAGCCAATCTAAGTGCTAATGCTGTAGCAGAAATCGGTGGACGTTCTTTACTAACTCGAGTAGCTTGCTATTATCATGATATCGGCAAGATCAAACACGCCAGCTTTTTCGTTGAGAACTTGCCTTCAGGAGCGGAAAATCCGCACAATTTCTTATTGCCAGAAGACAGTAAACATATTATCTTTGGACATGTGACAGATGGTGCCAAAATATTGGAAGATTATAATATGCCGCAAATGGTGATCGATATTTGCAGACAGCATCATGGAACCACGCTGATGCGTTATTTCTACGTTAAGGCAAAGGAACGCAACCCGGAAGTCACGGAAGAGCAATTCCGTTATCCTGGACCAAAACCTCAAAGCCGTGAAGCAGGAATCGTCAATATAGCTGACAGTTGTGAAGCGGCAGTACGGGCAATGGACCATCCAACGAGCGAAAAAATCGAAAGTTTTGTCCATAATCTTATAGAAGAGCGTATTTCCGATGGACAATTGGACGACAGTGGATTGACGTTAAAAGAAATCCGTAAAGTAGAAAAATCATTGATCAGCGGTTTAAGCAGTACCTTCCATTCTCGGATCAAATATCCTAAAATGAAATCGGAAGTTGAGAAGATAAAAGAAGAACAAGAAGAATAGCAAGAAGAATAGAAAGAAGCGATGTATAATGGATATTACTTTCATGGATGAAACAAACCAAGTATCAGAAGAGAAAATGAAAGAAATCGACGACTTGTTGCAATTTGCAGCATCATATTTAGAGTTGCCAGAAGAAACAGAAATGTCTGTTACTTTCATGGACAACGCAGCAATCCAAGTAATCAATCGTGATTACCGTGGAAAAGATGCACCGACAGACGTCATCAGTTTTGCCTTGGAAGAAGAGGGCGAAGACGAAATCCCAGTGATTTTTGAAGATGGAGAGAATCCATTACCTCGTGTACTGGGAGACATCATGATCTCTACTGAACGTGCTGCAGAGCAAGCAGAAGCTTACGGCCATTCGTATGATCGGGAACTTGGCTTTTTAGCGGTTCATGGATTCTTGCATATCAACGGGTATGACCATATGACACCAGAGGATGAGAAAGAAATGTTTGGTTTACAGAAAGAGATCTTAGATGCCTATGGACTTAAAAGATAAAAACGTAGAGAAAAACAAACATTTCCTGATGTCCGTGGAATTTGCCGTCCAAGGAGTCAAAACCGTTTTTGAGGAAGAACGCAACATGAGGAAACATGTTGCGTTCGGAATCCTCGCTTTGTTTATGGGCGTGATTTTCCAACTTGATCGGATAGAATGGTTATGGCTGCTTTTAGCTGTTTTTCTCGTATGGATAGTAGAGATCATCAATACTGTTTTTGAAAATGTCGTGGACATGTTTACGGATTTTCATTTTCATCCGATTGGGAAAAAAATCAAAGATATGGCAGCTGGAGCAGTTTTAGTGACCGCTTGTTTTGCCGTTATCGTTGGGTTGATTTTATTTGTCCCTAAAATATATCATTTGTTGTTTAATTAAAAAGGAGAACGTATATGCCAGAACATAAATCAGGGTTTGTCGCAATCGTCGGCCGCCCGAATGTAGGAAAATCCACTTTATTGAATCGAATCGTGGGTCAAAAAATTGCCATCATGAGTGATAAGGCACAGACAACTAGAAATAAAATCCAAGGAGTATATACTACACCAGAAGCTCAGTTGATTTTTATTGACACACCAGGAATCCATAAACCAAAGCATCGTTTAGGAGATTTTATGGTAGAAGCAGCTTACAGTGCGTTGAAAGAAGTGGACGCGGTCTTATTTATGATCAGCGCTGATCAAAAACGCGGTCGGGGAGACGATTTTATTATTGAACGTCTAAAAAACGTGCATTCTCCTGTTTATCTGATTATCAATAAAATCGATAAAATCCATCCAGACGAGTTGTTGGGAATCATTGAAGATTATTCAACGCAGATGCCCTTTGCACAAGTGATTCCAATCTCTGCTGCAGAAGGAAACAACGTCGAACGTTTGATGGATGTATTAGTCAGTGAAATGCCAGAGGGCCCACAATATTTTCCAGATGATCAAGTGACTGATCATCCTGAATACTTCATCGTTTCTGAATTGATCCGTGAGAAAGTCTTGTTTTTAACACGAGACGAAGTGCCTCATTCTGTCGCAGTCGTTGTTGATTCGATGAAGCGAAACGAGAATGATAAAATCCATATCCAGGCTACGATTATTGTCGAAAGAGATAGCCAAAAAGGAATCATTATCGGCAAAGGCGGAAAAATGCTGAAGCAAGTAGGAACGAAAGCAAGAAAGGATATCGAAAATCTTTTAGGAGACAAAGTCTTTCTAGAACTTTGGGTCAAAGTTCAAAAAGACTGGCGAGACAAAAAAGTCTATCTGCAAGACTTCGGCTACCGAAAAGACGAATACTGATATTCTGAGCTTCTTGTAAGTTAGGTATAGAAATAAACTGGATAAAAATCCGCGTGTTGAGAAAAGCTGCGGAAGATCGCAACATAAATGATCTGGATCGGCAGAATCTGCTTTTCCAGATTTATTTTTTAGGAGGGAGAATATGAGCCAGCTTGCAGAATCAAAAGGCTTGATTTTATCTAGCCGTAATTACAAAGAAAAAGATAAATTAGTCAAAATCTTTACAGAATCTTCTGGCAAAATGATGTTTTATATCAAAGGGATCCATCGGCAAAATCAGCCCTTAGCTCCGGCTTTGCTCCCTTTTACTGAAGCAGTTTATATCGGGAATTTTCGAAGTGAAGGTCTGTCATTTTTAAGCAGTGTCAAAGATGTCCATGCGTTTCGACACATCCAAGAAGACATCTTTTTGAGCGGCTATGGCACATATTTATTGAATCTAGTAGATGCGGCAATCGAAGATCATCAGTACGACCCGCATTTGTTCCAGTTTACGCAACAAGCACTGCAACGGATGGACCAAGGAGATGATGCAGAAATCATCACGAATATTTTTGAAGTCCAAATACTGCAACGCTTCGGAATTGCACCAATCTGGACACACTGCGTCGTATGTGGGGAAACAAAAGGAAAATTTGACTATTCTTCCAAATATGGTGGTGTGATATGCGAAAGACACTGGTCGATGGATGATCACCGTTATCATGCAGATCCTCGAGCTGTTTATTTCGTTCGGATGTTTTCAGCTATTTCTTATGATAAAATCAGTGGAATCCATCTGAAAGAAGAAACCAAACAAGCAATCCGTGAACTCATCGACCAGCTGTATGATGAATATGTCGGTATCCATTTGAAAAGCAAAAAGTTCATTGATCAAATGAAGTCTTGGGCACACGTATTAAAGACGCCAGAGAAAGACATGTCTGAAAAAGATCTACCTAAAAAAGAAGAATAGTAAATGAAACATACAACAAAAAATCAAAACCATTTGACAAACACAGGGAGTTCCGTCTATTATTAACCGTAGATCAAATAGATCGTTCACTGAGAGGATCTATTATAGAAACAAGAAAACTGCAAAATGAATACGTACATTGACCAAGATCAGTAAAAAACACGTGGTTTAGCGAGTTCGGGAGAGTGGGAGCCGGACCCAAACGATTTTTGAAGAGGCACTTGCGAGTACGATAAATGAAGCTGCCGAATCTTTATTCGGAAGTAGGGTGGAACCGCGAATTATTCGTCCCTATGTCTGTAATCAGACATAGGGATTTTTTGTCGTTTTCTTTCCTGTATTCTTATTTGACAGCAACTCTTTAAAATTGAAAGGGGCAAAACAGATGAGTAAAAAATTGACCGTCCAAGATATGATTTTAACATTACAAAAATTTTGGTCATCAAACGGCTGCATGCTGATGCAAGCGTATGACACAGAAAAAGGAGCAGGTACGATGAGCCCATATACCTTTTTACGGGCAATCGGACCAGAACCATGGAATGCTGCTTACGTAGAGCCATCTCGCCGACCAGCTGATGGACGTTATGGCGAAAACCCAAACCGTTTGTATCAGCATCATCAATTCCAAGTCGTGATGAAACCTTCACCTGAGAATATCCAAGAACTTTATTTAGAAAGCTTGCGACTTTTAGGAATCGATCCATTAGAACATGACATCCGTTTTGTTGAAGACAACTGGGAGAACCCATCCATGGGCTGTGCCGGTGTGGGTTGGGAAGTATGGCTTGACGGAATGGAAATCACACAATTCACGTACTTCCAACAAGTTGGTGGACTGCCTTGTAAACCAGTAACTTCTGAGATCACTTATGGACTAGAACGTCTTGCTTCTTATATCCAAGAAGTTGAAAGTGTCTATGATTTAGAATGGGCTGATGGCGTGAAATATGGCGAGATCTTCAAACAACCAGAATATGAACATTCCAAATATTCTTTTGAAGTAAGTGACCAAGACTTGTTACTAAGCAACTTTGATCGTTTTGAAAAAGAAGCTAAACGCTGTATCGATGAAAATCTTGTTCATCCAGCGTATGATTATATCTTGAAATGCAGCCATACATTCAATTTATTAGATGCTCGCGGTGCAGTATCCGTAACAGAGCGTGCCGGTTATCTTTCTCGCATCCGCAACATGGCTCGTGCTGTAGCCAAAATCTTTGTGGCAGAACGCGAAAAATTAGGATTCCCTTTGTTGAATAAAAACACAGCAAATCCAGAAACCGTGAAGGAGGCTGAATAAGATGGCAAAAGACTTATTACTTGAAATCGGGCTGGAAGAAATGCCTGCCCATGTTGTCACACCAAGCATGAAACAATTAGAAGAAAAAACAGCAAAATTTTTAGATGAAAACCAATTGACTTATGGTACGATCGAAACATTTTCCACACCGCGCCGTTTAGCAATCAAAGTAACAAACATTCCAGAACGTCAAGCGGACAGTGAAGAAGAAGTCAAAGGACCAGCCAAAAAAATTGCTTTGGATGCAGATGGAAACTGGACGAAAGCTGCGGAAGGATTTGTCCGCGGACAAGGTCTGACGACAGATGCTATTACTTTTAGAGAATTAAAAGGTGTAGAATATGTCTATGTAACGAAATACACTCATGGTAAGGAAGCAAAAGAAGTATTGACAGGTTTAGCAGATGTCATTAAAAGCCTGACTTTCCCTGTAACGATGCATTGGGCAGAATACGATTTTGAATATATCCGCCCTATTCACTGGATCGTGGCATTGTTAGATGACGAAGTAATCCCGTTTGAGATCTTAGATGTCAAAACAGGCAGAGCCTCTCGAGGTCATCGTTTCTTAGGCGAAGATGTGACATTTGCGCATGCAAAAGAATATGAAGAAAAATTGAATGAACAATTCGTTATTGCTTCACCGCAAAAAAGACAAGAAATGATCGTTACACAAGCCAATGAATTAGCCGAAAAAAATCATTGGGTTATTGATCTAGACGAAGATTTACTAGAAGAAGTCAACAATTTAGTCGAATATCCAACTGTCTTTTCTGGCGACTTCGAAGAAAAATATCTTTCTGTTCCTGAAGAAGTACTAGTCACTTCTATGAAAGAACATCAACGTTATTTCGAAGTACGGAACGATCAAGGTATGCTGCTTCCTCATTTTATTTCTGCTCGTAATGGCGATCGGGTAAAATTGGAAAATGTGGTTCGAGGCAATCAAAAAGTATTGACGGCTCGTTTAGAAGATGCGGAATTCTTTTATAATGAAGACAAGAAAGCTTCAATCGACCAATACGTTGAAAAACTAAAAACTGTTACTTTCCATGAAAAAATCGGTAGTATCTATGAGAAAATGCAGCGGGTACAAGTCATTGCCCATATCATTGGCGAACAAGTAGGACTATCTGAGGAAGAATTGATGGATCTGCAACGAGCTGCTGAAATCTATAAATTTGATCTAGTAACCAACATGGTAGGGGAATTTCCTGAACTACAAGGGATTATGGGCGAAAAATATGCTCTGCTGAAAGGCGAGAAACCTGCTGTAGCGACAGCGATTCGTGAGCATTACATGCCTATATCCAGTGAAGGAGAGCTACCTCAGTCTACAGTAGGTTCTGTTTTAGCGATTGCAGATAAATTAGATAGCATCTTTTCTTTCTTTGCAGTTGGGATGATTCCAAGCGGGTCAAACGATCCGTATGCCTTACGTCGCCAAGCATACGGTGTCGTTCGGATCATCGAGTCGAAAAAATGGGCCTTTCCTTTGTCTGTTCTGCAAGAAACGATTAGTGATGTTATCAGTAAAGATACGGATCGTTTCGGCATTGGTCTATCAGAAGGGCAACAACAAGTGATCGACTTTATCAAAGGGCGTCTACGCCAATTATTGACCACGAAGAACATCCGTCATGATGTCATTGATGCTGTTTTGAATGCGGAACAAAAAGATCTGACAAAAGTATTTGCAGCAGCACAACTGTTCAAACAACATCTTGCAGATGAAGACTTCAAACCGTCAATGGAAGCTTTGACACGTGTCGTGAATTTAGCGAAAAAAGCTCAACTTGAAAAACAATCAGAAGTAGACCCTAAGCTGTTCGAAAACGACGCAGAGAAAGAATTACACAAAGCAGTAGAAGCAATGAAAGCAAGTTTTGCTGACCAAACGATCCACGAAAACTACGACCAGCTTGTCGCTCTTCGTCCACTGATCGAAAATTATTTTGATCAAACGATGGTCATGGCTGATGAACCAGCAGTACGTAAGAACCGACTAACACAACTTAGTCAAATAGCTGCCATGGCTTTGTCATTAGCAAGTTTGGATCAAATCATCACAAAATAATCTTTTGTTTGAAAAACAGAGAGCATGCACGAAACGTGCTGTGTCTCTGTTTTTTTGTTATAAATATAAATAGCTGTTATTAATTCTATTTTAATAATTTTTGTTATTTTATTCTTTGTTCAAATTTTCAAAATGCTCATGAAAAGAGAGGAAATAAAAATAAAAACGATTAATCATAATCTTGTTACTGTTTTATTTACTTTTAAATTAGGAATTTCCCTAGTCAAGAAAACTGTTTGTGGTATGATTATATAGGGAAAACCTGTTTATAAATATTTCTATGAATATATTAGTTTAATTATGCTTTTAAAATAAAAAGCGGTCATTCTGATGTGAATGAATCACATCTTTATTTATCTATCATCAATATTTAGGAGTGAATCTATGGAAAAGCCGTTCGTCAAGTTATTGGCTACTGTGGCGGTAGGCACAGGCGCTATTGTGATTTGCTTGTTTGGATACCATTTCAATAATCAGCGGCAACATCATCAACGGATCAATTACGCAGAATCTGCCATCACCAATCAAAAAGACACCGTGACCTCTTTATCAAAAGAAGTAGATAAGCTGTACAGTACAAAAGAAAAAATTTTCCTAAATCCTGAAATAACAGAAGAAACAGTTTCAAATTTGTCACATAAACTATCTTCTATCAAACTTTCGGCAGATGATTATGACATCAAGGAATCAGAATTACCTAAAGAAGCTGCTGCGATCCAAGAAGAAAAGAAAGCAGTCTTAACACAGTTAGAGGATGCAGAATCAAAACTGAAGATCCAGACGGCTGTCAATAAATTATTTACTAAAAACGTATCAAACTGGCAGCAAGCTGTGGATGATGTCATCATCAAAGAAAAGTTGGCAAGTGCAGATGTCGCCCATGTACGTGAAAATATGAGCTTTTTTAAGGATAGTGCTTGGAAAACAGTCGTTATGCAATATCTAGGATTCGCTGATACCCAAATTGCACAAGTCACGCAACTAGATCAGCTATTCGATACGATGCTGAAAGATGGTCAAGTAACAGCTACTGCTACTTACGATCAATATTTGACCGCACTCAGTCTCATCGAACAGATCCGGAATGAAAAAATAAGAGCCGCATACGCGTCAAAAGCAGAAACAGTCGCTCAGCAAATGGGCTATAGCAATACGAGCTATTAATAGTAAAAGCGAGGATTCAAGCAAAGCTAGCAAACGGAGGAAACTATGGCAAAACGAAGAAGAAAATCAAGAGGGAAAAAGATATTTCTAATTATTTTAGCAATTCTTGTCGTATTAGTATTAGCAATCGTAGGAGTAGGAGCAAAATTATATCTAGATCTCTCACATTCTATTGAAAAAACTTACGAATCAGTGGAACGAACCCAAGGAGAACGAACAAAACCAGTTGATCTGGACAAACAAGAATCCTTCTCTGTCCTATTGATGGGGATCGATACGGGAGATTTAGGACGGGTCGATCAAGGACGATCAGATACGATGATGGTTGCCACAGTCAGTCCTGAAGATAAACAGACAACGATTGTCAGCATTCCTCGGGATACGTATGTCGACATCGTTGGACATGATACAAAAGACAAGATCAACCACGCTTACGCATTCGGTGGAGCTGCTATGGCAATGGATACCGTACAAAAATATGTGGACATCCCAATCGACCACTATGTTTCAATCAATATGAAAGGTCTAAAAGAACTCGTTGATGCAGTTGGTGGTATCGAAGTCAATAATGACCTCACCTTCTCACAAGATGGCTATGATTTTACGATCGGTAAAATCACATTGAACGGGGATCAGGCATTGTCTTATTCTCGTATGCGTTATGAAGATCCAAACGGTGACTACGGCAGACAAGAACGTCAAAGAAAGATCGTAGAAGGTGTAGTGAAAAAAGTATTGAGTCTGAACGGTGTAAGCAACTATCAATCTGTTTTGAATGCTCTAGAGTCGAATATGAAAACAGACATGAGCTTTGATGAAATGAAAAAGATTGCTTTAGATTATCGGGATGCATTTGGTACGATCAAGCAAGATCAGCTGCAAGGAGAGGGCTTCATGCAAGACAATATCTCATACCAAAAAGTCAGCGATCAAGAACTTGACCGTGTGAAAAAAGAATTAAAAGATCAAATGAATCTAGAGAATAAATAGGAAAGTGGAGAAAAAATGGAAGAGACAATCAGCTTGAAAGAAATTTTTGAAACATTACGCAAACACGTGATAACAATCCTCATCTCAATGTTTGCTGGCTTGGCCATCTCAGGCATCGTGACGTTTTTCATCTTGACGCCAAAATACAGCTCACAAGCCCAATTGATTGTGACACTGCCGCAATCAGATACTGCAAATGTCAATGATGTCAATACGAACCTGCAAATGATCAATACGTATAAGGATATGATTGTCAGTGATCTAGTACTAAATGAAGTCAAAGATCGTTTAGAAACAGAAGACAATGTGAAAATGACTGCTGGACAAATTAAAGATGCTATCTCCGTCAATCAGTCACAAAATTCACAAATGTTCTCGATCCAAGCAACAAGCACGAATGCAGTGACGGCTCAACAGATTGCTAATACAACGTCACAAGTATTCCAAGAGAACGCCAAAGATGTGATGAATGTCGATAAAATCTCGATCATCTCAGGTGCAGTTGCCAATACGACACCTGTTTCGCCAAATAATAAATTGAATCTAGTGATTGGCTTAGTGTTAGGAATGATGGTAGGCGTAGGTCTAGCTTTCTTATTTGAATTACTCGATCGGACAGTGAAAGATGAAAAATATGTGACGGATACATTAGGCTTCCCAATCTTAGGGACTGTACCAGAAATGTCAGCGAAAGAATTGAATGCTGGTATCCGTAAAAAAGGACCAGCTCCGACACAACCAAAAGCTACAAACGATAAAACAGCGCCATCACGCAGAAGCCGCTCAAGAGTCTAGGAGGAAAGAAAAATGGCACGAACACAGAAACAAAAAGCAACCCAAACTCATGCAGTCAGTTTGGTCACACTCACAAATCCCTCTTCACCAATCGCTGAACAATATCGTACGATTCGGACGAATATCCAGTTTGCCTCCGCAGCTGGTCAGCAAATCAAAACGATTGTTGTGACTTCATCAGGACCTGGAGAAGGGAAATCGACCACTGCAGCAAACATTGCCGTTGTTTTTGCCAAATCTGGTCAACGGGTGCTGCTAGTCGATGCAGACTTACGTAAGCCCGTCATCTATAAAACGTTCAAGTTGAACAACGCAAGCGGATTAAGTACTGTCCTTAGTTCATCAGGAAGTGTAGCAGATGAGATCCAACGAACACCAGTCGACAATTTGTCGATTCTGCCAAGTGGACCTAAACCACCAAATCCATCAGAGTTACTAAGCTCGCCAAGAATGGATCAAATTTTAGCAGAAGCAAGACAACTATTTGATGTAGTGATCTTCGACATGCCGCCAGTCGTTGCCGTAACAGATGCACAGATCATGTCTTCAAAAACGGATGGCACCTTATTGGTCGTACGTGAAAATACGTCACGAAAAGAATCATTGACTAAAGCAAAAGAACTGTTAGATATGGTACAAGCGCGAGTCCTTGGTGTTGTATACAATGGGGCAGAACACAGCAAAGATGCCGGCTATTACTACGGGAATTAAGAAATAAAAAGAGAGGAGACAAGAGAAATGATCGATCTACATTGCCATATCCTGCCAGGAATCGATGACGGAGCAGAAAACTTAGATGCCAGTATCGCCATGGCTGAAAAAGCGATTCAACAAGGGATCACACATATTTTATGCACACCCCATCACAATAATGGAAAATACAGCAATGAAAAATCACAAGTCATTTCTCTAGTCGCTTCGTTACAAGCAGAATTAGAGAAAAGACAATTGCCTTTGACGTTATTGGAAGGACAAGAAGTACGTATTACCGGAACACTGATTGAAGACATCCACCGAGATGAAATTTTATTTACAGATTTAGATGATACATATCTTCTAATCGAATTTCCGACACTGGAAGTGCCATTATATGCAGAACGGCTCTTTTTTGAGTTGTTACAACTAGGAAAGACACCAGTGATCGTCCATCCAGAACGCAACGCGCATTTTCGTAAAGACCCGAATCATTTGCTGCCATTCCTAGATATGGGATGCTTGGCCCAACTCACCGCACCAAGTTATGTCGGTGTATTTGGCAAAGAAATCCAGAAAACAGCCAAAACGATGGTCAAACATAACCTCGTGCAAATGGCTGCTTCCGATGCCCATGGTGTCTCTAAACGTACCTTTTACTTAAAAGAATGTTATGAGCAAATCGCCAAGGACTTTGGTAAGGAAAAAGTAGTACAGATGAAACAAGTCGCAAAGGACCTGATCAACGGGGATGAGATCAGTTATCCAGTCTATGAAGAGGTAAAAAAGAAGAAGTTTGGTTTATTTTAGGGGGAGTTAAAAAGTGTTTATATTAACAAGAAGAAGAAAAATTGCCACATTGGTTGTTGTGGACAGCTTGTTATTAATCGCTGCAAATATTGCAGCAGCTAAATTCATGAAGCCGTTTGTATCTATATCAATGGACCTTATTTTAATCTCTATCGGTTTGTCGATTGGTTTTTATTTATTTTATGGTAGTTTATTCAAAGTTTTCACTCGGATCAATCGCTATACAAATTTAAGAGAGATCATTGCAATTTTTAGTTCACTATCTGCAAGTGCTGCCTCAAGTATCCTCATACTGCTGTTCATTAATCGGCGATACAGTTTACGGTTAGTTATCTTTGCTTATCTGCTTTCGCTCTTATTGATCATCGGTAGCCGATTGATCTGGCGTATCTACATCGAAACAAAAAATATGAGATATGTATCAGCAGATTCTGCTAAAAATACCTTGATCGTTGGTGCTGGCGAAGGCGGGCGTATTTTATACAACAGCTTTCTTGGATCCAAAACAGCTCAAGATATCCACGTTGTCGGGTTTGTAGATGATGATCCGAATAAAAGAAATACGTATCTTTCAGGAAAAAAAGTATTAGGTGCATTAAAAGATATTCCGGAATTGATTGAAAAATATGACATTCAAATGGTAACGATCGCTATCCCTTCCTTATCAAGAAAAAAATTACGAAGAATCTTCGAGTTAGTCGAATCCGCTCATGTGAAAGTCAATACGATGCCTTCTATAGAAGAACTTGCTTCAGGGAAAATTAGCGTATCAAAATTAAAAACAATTGACGTAGTGGATTTACTGGGAAGAGATGAGGTAGAGTTGGATATTGAATCCATCAAAGATCAGATCACAGACAAAGTCATTCTTGTCACCGGCGCAGGAGGATCGATCGGTTCAGAAATCTGTCGGCAAATCATTCAATTCAATCCTGCAAAGCTATTGCTTTTAGGACATGGGGAGAACTCGATCTACTTGATTGACCGTGAGTTACGCACACATCATCAAAATTGTCCTACAGAAATTGTACCGATCATCGCAGATATCCAAGATCGCGAGAAAATCAATGAAATCATGGAACAATATCATCCAGATATCGTCTACCATGCAGCTGCTCATAAACATGTACCACTGATGGAATATAATCCAAAAGAAGCAGTCAAAAACAATATTTTCGGTACAAAAAATGTAGCAGAAGCAGCCAAAGCAGCAAAAGTGAAAAACTTCGTCATGGTATCGACAGATAAAGCTAACAATCCTCCAAATGTCATGGGTTCAACAAAACGAATCGCTGAAATGATTGTGACTGGATTGAATGAAGAAGGCTGTACGAAATTCTCAGCTGTCAGATTTGGGAATGTCCTTGGTTCTCGCGGTAGTGTGATTCCAGTATTCAGAGAACAAATTGCTCAAGGTGGTCCAATCACTGTAACAGACTTTCGTATGACCCGATACTTCATGACGATTCCTGAAGCGAGTCGTTTAGTTATTCAATCTGGCGCATTAGCAAAAGGTGGCGAAATTTTTATTCTAGATATGAGTGAACCAGTGAAGATTGTAGACCTAGCGAAAAACATGATCCGATTGAGCGGGTATAGCGAAGACGAAATCGAAATCATTGAAACAGGTATCCGTCCAGGGGAAAAACTATATGAAGAACTATTGTTGGATAAGGAAAGAAATGATGAAGCAGTTTATGAGAAAATCTTTGTGGGAAACATCAAAGGCTACTCAATACAAAAAGTGATGGATTTTGTTAAGAGCCTGCCGCAAGACGATGAACAATTGGCTAAAGACATTGTCACTTTTGCAAATGCTTCGAATAAATAGGGGGAGTAAAGTGAAAGCAATTATTGTAGGAGCTGGTGGATTTGGCAAAGAGATTGCTTTTCTATTACAAAGTGTCTCTAGATATGAATTGGCTGGTTTTGTCGATGATTCGTTAAAAATGCAAAATCAAGAATTATTGGAAAAACCTATATTAGGAACAATAGACTCGTTAATAGAATTAGATGAAGAAACTGCTATTTTTCTGGGAATTGCTTCGCCAGATATCAAAGAAAAAATATATCAAAAGATAAATAAAAATAATAAATTGATTTTCCCTAATTTAGTTGCACCAAGTGCACTAGTGGGCATAAATGTTCAGTTAGGAATTGGCAATATTTTGATGCCCTATACGACTTACACTGCTGACGTAGTTTTAGGAAATTTCAATATGATCAATATCGGCTCTACTATCGGACATGATACTCAAATCGGTAATTATAATTCAATTTTTCCAAGTGTAAATATTTCGGGACATGTTATATTAGGAGATAAAAATGAAATTGGAGTAGGTACTAAAATAATACAAAATCTAAGAATTGGAAATACGAACATCATAGGTGCAGGAAGTGTAGTAATAAAAAATATTAATAATAATACTAAAAATGTTGGCGTACCTACCAAAGTAATAGAAAGATGGGATTAAGTTGGAAAATAAACGAATATTATTAGCATCTCCTCATATGAGTGAGAAAGGATATGAACAAGAGTATGTAAAAGAAGCATTTGATACAAATTGGGTGGCTCCTTTAGGTGCGAATGTGAATGGATTTGAGAAAGAATTAGCAGAATACGTGGGAGCTAGTCATGCTGCCGCATTATCTTCTGGAACAGCAGCTATACATTTAGCTTTGAAAGCGGCTGGGGTCGGTAAAGATGACATAGTGATTTGTCAGTCCTTGACGTTCTCAGCTACTGCTAATCCAATTCTCTATCAAGGAGCTATACCTGTATTTGTTGATAGTGATTACGAAACTTGGAATATGAAACCTGAACATTTGCGAACAGCACTAGAAAAATATCCTAACACAAAGGCTGTATTAGTAGTACATTTGTACGGTTTATCAGCTAATTTAGACGAAATTACTAAAATATGCAAAGAATACGATGTTACTCTAATTGAAGATGCTGCAGAATCATTAGGAACAACATATAAAGGAAAATATACTGGTACATTTGGCGACTATGGAATTTATTCTTTTAATGGAAATAAGATAATCACAACTTCAGGTGGCGGAATGCTTGTATCCAATGACAAAGAAAAGGTGGAAAAAGTGAGATTTTGGGCTACGCAATCTCGTGAGAAGGCACGCCATTATCAACACAATGAAATTGGCTATAATTATCGAATGAGCAATATCGTTGCAGGTATCGGTCGAGGACAATTGAAAGTTTTAAATGAAAGAATTGAGAAAAAACGATATATTCATAGTTTTTATAAAGAAGAATTGTCTAAATTGTCAAATATACAATTCATGCCAGAAAATAATTGGAATGAACCGAATTATTGGTTAAGTGTCATAATAATAAAGGGAATAAATGCGAATCATCTTATTGATGAATTAGACAAAAATAATATAGAAGCCCGCCCAGTATGGAAACCTATGCATTTACAACCTGTTTTCAAAAATTATGATTATATTGGCGATGATGTAGCAGAAACTTTATTTGACTTAGGAGTATGTTTACCATCAGATACAAAGATGACAGATGAAGATTTAAAATATGTAGTATCTACGATTAAAAGAGTGATCAATGATGCGTAAAAAAACTTTCTATCAGCTTTTTGGGAAAAGAATTTTAGATATCCTATTGTCAGGCATTGCTCTCATCGTTTTATCGCCGATAATCTTAATTGTAGGTTTTTTAGTAAGAATTAAACTTGGTTCTCCAATTATCTTCAAACAAGAACGACCAGGAAAAAGTGAAAAAATTTTTTCCATGTATAAATTTCGTACAATGACTGACGAAAGAGACCACAATGGAGAATATTTACCTGATGAAATTCGACTAACTAAATTTGGGAAAATACTTAGAGCAACAAGTCTAGATGAGCTACCAGAACTTTGGAATATTTTGAAGGGTGATATGTCGATCGTAGGACCTCGTCCATTATTAGTGGAATATTTGCCACTATATAGTGAGAGGCAACGGAAAAGACACAACGTAAGACCAGGATTAACTGGACTAGCTCAGGTCAATGGAAGAAATGCGATTAGTTGGGAAGCGAAGTTTGAATACGATTATTTATATATAGAAGATTATTCTTTTACAAAAGACATCAACATAATTTGGCATACTATAAAAAAGGTGTTGAAGCACGATGGAATAACATCTAATTCCAGTGTAACAAATGAAAAGTTTACTGGTAATGAAGAATAAAGTGAGGGAACTATGAGAGTTTTATTTTATCTATTTTTAATATTAATTATTTATACAATGGTGGGCTATCCTATATTACTTGAGCTCTTGAATAAATTTATTCATAAAAAGCAAATCAAATTTGATAAGAGTTACCGTCCAAGTGTGTCTGTAATAGTTCCAGCACATAACGAAGATTCTATTATTGAAAAAAAAATATTGAATTTAATGAGTTTAGACTATGAGAAGGATAAATTAGAAATTATTATCGCTTCTGATAATAGCACAGATGAAACGAATGAAATAGTCAAACGATATGTAGCTGAATTCCCGAAAATAGTTAAACTACATGTTGTTAAAGAACGAAAAGGAAAAACAAATGCACAGGACGAAGCAGTAGAAGTAGCCTGTGGTGAGATCATAGTTTTTACCGATGCTAATTCTATGTTAGAAAAAAAATCAGTAAAAGAACTTGTTTTATCATTATCAAACTTAGAAATAGGTTATGTAGCAGGAAAATTAGTTTATACTAATAACAAAATAAATTCAACAAGTGAGTCAGAGTCCACCTATTGGGATCTTGATCTTAGAATGCGTAAAATAGAATCAGATTTAGCTTCTATAACAGCTGGTAATGGGAGTATATATGCTGTTAGAAAAAATGATTATATAAAAATTAATCCAATTTATAGTCATGACAGTATATATCCACCAAAATTTGTTAATTTAGGGAAAAAAGCTATTTACAATGAAAAAGCAATAGCATTTGAAAAAGCAGGAGAAACGGATAATGATGAATTTAAGAGAAAAATTCGAATGTCTCGTAAAATAATAATGATTAATTTTGTTGATTTTAGTAAATATAATTTTTTTAAGCATGGGTTATTTACTCTTTTTTATTTCTCACATAGAACACTTAGAAATAATCTATATCTAATGCATATAATTGTCTTTATAACAAACTTGATTTTAGCGTTTACCGATTCTAACTCAATATATGTCTTTTTGTTTATTGTACAGTTAATGATATATCTACTAGCATTAGTTGCTCGAAATTTAAATAATAAATATTTAAAATTTATTTCTTACTATGTAATGACAATATTAGCTCAACTAATTGGTGCTTACAGAGAGAGTACAGGAAAATCTAAACCATTTTGGGAAAAAGCAGAAAGTACGAGGTAATAACGTGAATGAATATAAAATGAGTAAAGTTAACACGAATAAATCAATGTTTAATTCAAAAATATGGTGTTTAATTATTTATATTCAGTATATGACGCTACCTCTAAAGCAAGTGAGTAGCCGCTTTGTTATTTTAGATTTTTTAGTTGTAGGAGCAGGGATTATTCTCTCACTACTAGTAAATGGAGTTTCAAAGAAATTTTTAAAATACTTATTGATAATCTTGATTGTTTATCTAATTGATTTTTTATTATTTAGAAATACTACTTCAATTTCATTTTTCTTAATTCCTATGATAAAGAGTAGTTTGCTCATGTTGTACTGTACATTATCTCTAGATAAACTTGATGATTTTGAAAGTGTATATTATAAGTACAGCTTAATGACGTTATGCTCAGTTTTAGTTTATCTTGCTATTTATATAACTACTGGAATTTCTGCGACTTCACATATGGGAATTGGTAACGTACTAACTTTTATATTTATAGCAATTTTGATAAATCAATATCGCTTCAATAAAAGACTAGATTTTGTTCTTTTGTTAGTTATAATTGCTCTAACTTTATTCTTTGCTAATAGGATGGCGATAATATCAGAATTATCTTGTTTTTTATTTGTAGTAAATTATAAAAAAAGTTTGAACTTAATTGTCAAGAGAGTATTTATCCTCATTGTGGCTGTTCCTTGCTTTGCCCTACTTATTACTAATCTCGATAAATTTTTTATGTTGATTTCTCCTCTAATAGATACAAATGGAGAAATGTACTATAGCTTAATGAAATTTCAAAGGATGTTTACTAATAGTGATGGGATATTCGCAGGATTGATACAATCATCATCAGGGAGAAATTTATTATATGACCAAGCTTTATTGCTTTTTAAGGAAAGTTCTTTTTTTCCAAGAGGGATAGCAGGATTTTATTATCAAGATGTATCGGGATATATTTTTAGATATCCCCACAATATATTTCTAGAGATGTTAACTACTTTTGGTTTTTTGGCACCACTTGTATTCGTAATGTTTATTGCATATAGCAGTATTAGAATATCAAAAATGAAAAACCAGCAAAAAATTTTAACTATAGTTTTCTTTATTTTCTCCATTACAAAATTACTTGCTAGTTCCTCGTTTTGGTTAGCTCCATCCTTTGGAATTTTAATTGGTCTCCTAGGATCAAATTTGAGAGAAAGTGATAAAGTATGAAAAAAAAATTCTTTATAGATTTGGTTGCGAACACAGCCTCGCATCTAGTATTACTATTTTTTGTACAATTGATTTTATTTCCAATTCTTAATTCTAGTATTGGTACCACAAATTTTGGATTATTGACAGCTATTTATGGTATCAGTATAGTTTTTATTTCTACATTTGGAGACTCATTAACTGATATGAGAATTATTCTCCAAGAATCAAAATCGAGCAAACTATTTGGTAATTTTTATCTCAATATTGGTTTATCAATTATTGGTAGTTTTGTAGTTAGCTTAATGTTCATAACTCAATTAGGTGTTGCTAATGTTGTGCTTTTTTCATTATCAGTTGGTTTAGGAGTTGTGAGGAGATTTTATAGTGCTCATTTCCGTGTGCTTTTAAGGTTTTATAAATTGTTAGTTTTAAATTTGATTATTTTAGTTGGATATGGTGTAGGACTTTTCATTTTTTATTTTACAGAGAACTGGGGCATAGTCTTTTTTATGGGGGAATTATTTGGTTGTATTTTTTTAATTCAATCAACAATTGTTTTAAAAGAAAAATCATTGGATAATTCAATTAAGGGAGAATACAGCTCTCTTCAATTTACTTATTTTTTCAATAGTACAAGTAGTTACTTAGATAGGTTCCTAATAGTTCCAATTCTTGGAGCAAAACAAATGGCATACTATTATGCTGCAAGCTCTGTATCGAAAATTTTTTCTCTATTAGTTTCTCAAGTAAATACAGTATTATTATCGTATATTATGAAAGTGAATAGATCCATCACTAAAAAAAATATTATATTTCTTTTTGTTCTTTCATGTATTGGTGTTCTCTGTTTATTTCCAATCTTATTAATTTTTACAAATATTGCTGTTCGATTTTTATATAGCTCATTGTATGATGAATCAAGTAAATTGATTATTTTTACAATTGGAGGAACATTAATAAGTTCACAATTAAATATTTTTAAATCACTATATCTAAAATATAATACAGCAAAAAAGATGTTGGTTATTCAAGTTGCAGGAACAATTTTCTATTTAATTATTGCATTGTTGTTAAGTTTTAAATTTGGAATTATGGGATTTGCTATGTCGGTCATTATAGCTAATTTATTTATGTTATTAGCGTATTTAATCTCAATGATAAAAAATATTAAATAGTACTTGTATAAAAAGGTGGATTTTATGAGGAAAATAGTTTTTGTATCGAAAGTTAGAGGCTTCTTGAAGCAATTAAATAGTATAAATTCAAATGAAATTAGTTTTGAATTTATTGATCAAGGGTATGAAATACCTTCTAAAAAGAAGCAAAGATTAAGTAAAATTTTGAGATCGAATCTTGTTAGTCATTTGGGATTAATTCAAGTGTTGAAATTTAATTTGCTTGATAATGATGAAAAAATAGTGGCTGCTAGTTTCAATCGCTTTATCAAAACCAATGTTCCCTATCTGGTCTATTTAGAAAATCCTACGGCTCTCTATCATTATACTTTGAATAGGAACAAGACCTTTCTTGGTAGAAAAAATTTTAAGGAGAATTTAAATGATAAGCACTTACAGACAATAATTTGTATGTCTAATGCTTGTAAAAATACCCTGGATACGTTATTTAATCCTAGTCAATATACTGGAACTGTTAGAACAATCTACCCTTTAGTTCGAAAAAATAAGTATATATCTGTAGAAAAAATAAGAGAAAAAGTGTTATCAAAAGAACTAAAATTGCTTTTTGTATGTCAAGGGGCAAGATTTATTTCTAAAGGTGGATTAGAATTAGTATATACTATGGAAAGGTTAGATAATTCAGATATTAAACTTACAATCATTAGTAACATTAATAATATTCCTCAATTTTTAAAAGAAAAGATAAAGAATAATGAAAATATAACCTTTTTAGAATTTGCTATGAGTTATGATGAAGTAGAAAAAACTTATTCAGAACATCATGTTTTAATTCACCCAACTAGTGATGAGAGTTTTGGATTGACTGTTTTAGAGTCAATAAAAGCAGGGTTACCTGTTATTTCAACAAAATTATATGCAATTCCTGAGCTAGTCGAGGATGGTGTGAATGGATATTTGACAGATCCAAAATGGTGGTTCTTTGATAAAAAAAACTTACCGAATCCATCTGTTTGGAATAATAGAAAAAAGACTCTTTTTTCGCTTGAAAATTCAATTGAAATGGAAAATTTTCTCATAGAAAAAATTCAGTTATACTTTAATAATAGAAGTTTGTTGTTTGAACATTCAAAGGCGTCCTTTATTAGGGGAAATAGTGAGCCGTTTAATGAAGAATTTATTGTAAAACAGTGGATTAGTGCCTATGATAGTATTGAAAAATAGATAAAATATTTTTAAAATATCATTTATCAGAAAGAGGTTTGTAAAATGAAAGTTTCAGTTTTCGGCTTAGGATATGTTGGTCTAGCCAACGCTTTATTACTTAGTCAGCACGAAAATGTTAAAGCATATGATATCGTTCAGGAAAAGATCGATATGCTAAGAAACAGACAATCACCTTTAGAGGATAAAGAAGTTCACGAGTTTCTCGAACGGGATGATTTAAATGTGAAATTTACTAAAGATTTCGAGGAAGCTGTACTTTTTGGTGATTACTTGATCATCGCTACACCGACAGATTACGACGAAAAGAAAAATTACTTTAATACTTCCACAGTTGAAGATGTTATTGAAAAAGCCCTGATCATTCGACCAGATGCAACCTTTATTATTAAGTCAACTATTCCTGTGGGATATACATTAGAATTAAAAGCAAAATTTAAAACAGAGAACATTATTTTCTCTCCAGAGTTTTTAAGAGAAGGGAAGGCATTGTATGATAACTTGCATCCTTCTCGAATTGTTGTAGGAGAGTGTTCTGATAGAGGGCAAGAAATAGCGGATATGTTTGAACGGAACGCTTTAGATAAAGATGTGCCAGTTCTTTTGACACATCCTACTGAAGCTGAAGCAATCAAATTGTTTTCAAACACTTATCTTGCTTTACGCGTAGCATATTTTAATGAGTTAGATACTTATGCCGAGTCTCGAGGATTGAACACAAAACAAATCATTGAGGGTGTAGGGTTAGATCCTCGAATTGGCTCTCACTACAATAATCCCTCATTTGGTTACGGAGGATATTGTTTACCTAAAGATACAAAGCAGCTAAGAGCAAACTATGAAAATGTTCCAAGCAATATCATCAGTGCAATTGTAGATGCAAATAGGACAAGAAAAGATTTTATTGCAGACCAAATTTTAGCGAAAAAACCTAAAACTGTAGGAATCTATCGGTTAACAATGAAGGCAAATTCTGACAACTTTCGGTATTCATCTATCCAAGGCGTAATGAAACGTATCAAAGCAAAAGGGATCGAAGTCGTAGTTTATGAACCAACACTAGATGAAGAAGCATTTTATCATTCACGAGTAATCAAAGATTTCGAAGAATTCAAGAATATGTCAGATGTGATTGTATCAAATCGTATGGAGCCAGGTTTAGCTGAAGTAAAAGAAAAAGTTTATACGAGAGACATATTTAGTAGGGACTGAGAAAGAAACCTCGCACCACTATCAATTGATAGTGGTGCGAGGTTTCTTTCTCCATTTGCTTCCCGCCTACTTCCGCTTCTGCTGCTTTCCTGCGTTGCGGCCTTTGTTGTTTGTACTGTTTTTGGGTTGCTTGATTTGTTTGGTTGCTTGTTTGCTGTCAGCTGGTTTAGCTGATTCTGTCACATCTTTTCTTGGAGTGACGACTTGTTTTGGTGGGTTTTGTTTCAACTCTTCTGCCACTTGTGCTTTCAAACGTGGTTTCATCATAACGTTTGTGATGAATGTTTGCAGACAGCTGAACACACCACCGACTACCCAGTAAAGTGTAACACCGGCTGGCGCACTGATCGACATGAAGACGATCATAGCAGGAGAGACGATCAGCATCGTACGCATCGTCTTTTTCTGTTCTTCAGGAATACCGATCGTTGAGATATATCCTTGAAGCAGATAAGCGACCCCTGCGATGGCCACAAGCACCATACTTGGTGAGCCTAAATCGATGCCGTAGAAAGATGATTCCCGGATCCCTTCTGTATAACGTGCCGTAAAGTACAAGGCAGAGAAAATCGGCATTTGGATCAATAGAGGCAGACAGCCGATTCCGCCGGTCATACTCAATCCGTTTTCGCGGTATACTTGCTGCATTTCTGCTTGTGCTGCCATTTGTTCTTCACGTGTTGTTGCAGCTTTCAATTTTTGTTGGGCTGCTTCAACTTGTGGTTTTAACGCTTGCATTTTTTCAGATTGGATCATTGTTTTTTTCGATTGACTAATACCTAGTGGCAAGATGATGATACGGACGATCACAGTCATTGCGATAACTGCCCAGCCATAAGACCAATTGAAATTCTCAACTAGATATGTAATCGCTTGGCCCATAGGATGGACGAGTACTCGATAAACGATTCCCGAAGTGTCAGGGTTTCCGTTTGAATCCATCCGCACACAGCCAGATAAAAAGAGCAGGATACTGACAAGTCCGGATCCCAATAACCAGTTTTTCCATTTATTCATAGAATACTTCCTCTTCTATAATTTTTACACAAACTTAACTATACTAAAAAAGCGCATGGAATTCAATCAACTTCATAGAAATTTCATATAAATATTCGTTCTTTTACGTAGCGAAAAATTTTGAAAAAAAGACAAAAAATCAAGAAAGAAATACTAGGAAAAAGTAGAATGATCCAAGTGTTTCTTTCTTACTTTAATAAACTAAAAACTTTTTTTCTGCCCGAAAAAGCGGAGTCAAATGAACTCACTGCAAGTGATAGATCAGCTTTTTCACTGCTGTCCTTAATTTTTGAGGCAAAGCGCCTCAAGAATAACCTTATCGACGGTGTTCAAAAGTCAGTTTCTCGGTATTAACAAAATATGAGAAGCTATTTTGAAAATGTTTCTCCTTAATACTCGAGGCAAAGCGCCTCAAAAACAACCTTATCGACGGTGTTCAAAAGCTTGCATCTACGGCATTAAGTCCAGCCTGTTGAAAAATATGGAGAGCTATTTTTCACAACCTGTCCTTAATGCTTGATGCAGACCAGCTTTTTCACAACCTTATCCCACCACATCAAATTTCTTTCGTTCCTCAATCATCGGGTCTTCTTGGACATCCACATACTGCACTCGTCCACTTGGGCTCGGTGATTTCTTGACTTCTTCAATAAATTTCTGGATGATGTCGTCATTGCCGATTGCTTCGATTGTGACTGAGCCGTCGTCTTCGTTTTTTACCGTTCCAGTCACGCCTAGTTGATCAGCGACCATCTTGGTCATGTAGCGAAATCCTACGCCTTGGACGCGTCCTTGGACGTTCATTTTAACTTTGCGCATGTTCGTCACCTTTCTTTCCTATTTTATAAATTAATGATACCGATTTTTTTAGGATGAAACAAGCTCAAGCACCTATTCCATGATATAATCATGGGGAGGTGAGGAATGTGAAAGAGATCCAATCAGCAAAAAATCCAAGAATCAAAGAATTAAAAAAACTACATAAAAAGAAATATCGGGAAGAAAAGGAAGAATATCTTTTGGAAGGGTTCCATCTGATCGAAGAAGCTGCGTCGTCTGATGCAGAAATAAAAGAACTTTTTGTGACACAGCGAGGCATGAAAGAATGGGGAGACTGGCTGGCCGCAAACAAAGAGATTTCTACTTTTCTAGTTTCGGATGAGGTCATGGATGCTGTATCGGATCTACCTACACCACAAGGAATCTTAGCAGTGATGGCGTTAACGGCTGAAGGCACGCCAGATTTTTCAGGAGGTTGGCTGTTATTAGATAATGTACAAGATCCTGGAAATGTAGGGACGATGATCCGTACGGCAGATGCATTTGATATGGCTGGTGTTTTATTAGGCAAAGGAACGGCAGATATTTATAGTACAAAGGTGCTGCGCAGCATGCAGGGAAGCAATTATCATTTGCCTGTGTTGCAAAAAGATTTGACAGAAGTGATTCCTTTAATGAAAGACAAAGGGTTTACAGTGTATGGCACAGAATTAAATGAAGAAGCACACGCATTAGACAAAGTAGAAAAATCAGATAACTTCGCAATAATCATGGGGAACGAAGGTCAGGGGGTAAGTCAGGAAATCTTGTCTTTGACTGATCAGAACGTATATATCCCGATGAAAGGAAATGCGGAATCGTTGAATGTTGGGGTTGCGGCAGGGATTGTTCTTTATCATTTTTCTTTATGATTAAGGAACTATTAAGCTTTGGCTATTTTATCCAAGGCGACTAGAATAATCCGAACACTGGTGGTATACTTAGATCAATTTCAGAAGAAAATGAAATTCAAAAAGGTGGCAGATCGATAATTATGACAGAAAAATGGCGTGAAGACGAAGAATATATGTCTTATGTAGAAGATCTTTTAGAAACAGAAGCAGTGAAAAAATTAGCGAATTACACACAGCATGTTCATTCCACTCGTTTGGAGCATTCCATCAGTGTTTCTTACTATAGTTATCTGCTCGCAAAAAAATGGGGTGGCAATGCTAAAGCAACAGCGCGTGCTGGACTTTTGCATGATCTGTTCTACTATGATTGGCGTACGACGAAATTTGATGAAGGCACACATGCGTATATCCATCCAAGAATCGCTGTAAAGAATGCAGAAAAAATCACCGATTTGTCGGATCTTGAGCGAGATATCATTTTGAAGCACATGTGGGGCGCAACGATTGCACCGCCTAAGTACAAAGAAGGATATATCGTAACATTCGTAGACAAATACTGCGCAGTCAAAGAAGCCGCTCAGCCTATGTCAGCAAGTATGCGTAAGAGATGGCAACGTTACTTCGGAAAAGAATCCTCGATTTAACAGGTAAAACCAATAATAGACCATATTGAGGTTGTGACAGAAGTGGGTCAGCTTCAAGAAATAAGAAGGAATTTACGAAAATTGCTTCTCAAATTTTTGTGAAATTCCGGCTTATTTTTCGAAGAAGCTACTTCTGGAACACCGTTTGTTTGTAGAAAGGGACTTTGACACGACTTTTGTCACAGTCCTTTTTCTGTTTGCAGTTGACTATCTGCTCAAGATACGGTTTACTTTTATTTATCGAATGAATCATGTACATAGAAGAATGAACATTAAAGGGGGTGATGATAAGATGCAAAACGTATCTTATTTAAAAGAGTCCGGGATCTTCAGGTAACACATACTTTGCAGAAGATCACTTTTTTCTACAAAGTATGCACTTTGGTTAGAAGAAAGGACTTTAAAATCATGGAACAAACAATGAAACCATATCAATATTTTTTTATAAAAAGAGAAGTAGAGCAGTTATTAAATGCGTACTCATCTGTCAATGACTCAAAAACGGTACAAACGGTTCAGGCTCTAGCAGCTGAAAAGATTCGCGATGTATTAGGTTACGAACCACCAGAAATCGATACGTTTTTAACGACAGTTTTAGATGTAAAACTGACAAAAACGCAAGCAGAACGAGCATTGGAGGAGCTGAAGCAAATCGTCCAGCCGTTTATGCAGCCGAGCAAACCACAAATCGAGAAATTATTCCGAAAAGTGAAAAAACTCAAACAACCCGCTTGGAATGAAATCGACTTGCAAGCACATACGTACATCGGTTGGAATGATCCAGGGACGCAAAAAAAATTCATGGTTTATTACGAAGATGGAAAATTAAAAGGGATCAGCGGTACTTTATCACCAACGATTAATAAGGGAATCTGTGCGATCTGTCAGAAAACATCGAATGTCTCGCTCTTTCTTTCTACAACGAAAGCCGGTTCTGATGGCACGTATACGAAAAAGGGGAATTATATTTGTCATGATAGTGATCAATGTAATCAACAGTTAACGAAATTGGCTCCTTTCTATGAATTTGCTGAACGTGTAAAGAAAGAACGATAATTTTATTGTTTTTTACAGAAAAATATGCTATCTTTTAATGGAAGTGAATAGGTGAGGGTGTTCGCCTTTAAATGCTAACGTAAGATAGCTAATGACGCCTACTAAAGTCTGGGGCCAGCCCCTTTCTTTAGTAGGCGTTTTTTTATTTGAGGAGGAAGTTTTTATGGAAAAACAATTACCGAGTCCAGTGCGTATTTTGATGTACATGTTGAAGTGGCTGGTGGTCACAGCGATTCTCGGAGTATTCATGGGGAGCTTGTCTGCTTTTTTCTTAAATAGCCTGACGTTCGTGACAGATATCCGACTAGCACATCCTTGGCTACTTTATCTATTGCCAGTCAGCGGCGCGCTTTTTGCTTATCTTTATGCGTATCATGGCGGTCTTTCTAGTCGTGGGAATAACTTAGTGATCGATCAAGGGAATGGAGGAGAAGAGAAGATCCCTTTGCGGCTCATTCCATTGACCTTGTTTGGGACCATCACTACCCATTTATTTGGGGGATCTGTTGGTCGTGAAGGAACAGCAGTTCAAATGGGGGGAGCATTAGCTGATAATATAGCGCATTTATTCCGATTGGATAAAGCAGAACGGGAGATTTTGGTTATCAGTGGAATCAGTGCGGGTTTTAGTTCTGTATTTGGCACACCTTTAGCTGGAACATTATTTGGATTAGAAGTGTTGGCAATCGGTAAAGTCCGAACAGAAGCAATATTTCCTAGCTTCTTTGCTGCGCTTTTTGCAAATTTCATGACAGAAAGCTATGGTGTTTCTCATCTACATTACCAAATGGGTGTGATTCCTGAATGGAGTATGTTGCTGTTCTTCAAAGTTTTTGTTGCTGGGATTGCTTTTGGTTTGATTGGTTGGGTATTCAGCCGTTCGATCGTCTTTTTAAAAGCGCGGTATGCGCAATGGATTCCTCATCCTGTTTGGCGAAATACGATAGGTGGAGCAGTAGTTGTAGCCGCAGCGTTGATTTTGCAAACACAACGTTACCTTGGGTTGAGTCTTCCGTTACTGCAGGAATCATTTAATGGACAGGCACATGCTTATGATTTTATTGGGAAATTATTCTTCACGGTCTTGTCTTTAGGTGCGGGGTACCAAGGGGGAGAAGTGACACCACTATTTGAGATTGGTGCAACGCTTGGCGCAGTACTAGCGCCTTTGCTCCATGTTTCTGTTCCTTTTCTTGCTGGATTAGGTTTTATCGGGGTATTTTCTGGTGCGACAAATACACCGATTGCCTGTTTTGTGATGGGAATCGAATTATTTGGTTCACAAGCTGCTGTTTACTTCTTTATGATCTGCTTGATCAGCTTTATGTGTTCAGGAAACAGCGGTATTTATTCTGCACAGCAAGTAGCCGTCAAAAAAGGAATACTATTCTTGCCAATCGTCAAGAGAATAAAAGAAAAAACCAAGGTGTGACATATGTTTTGTCACACCTTGGTTTTTTAGAAAAGTAAAGTGATCAGTGATAAGAATGCGGAACCTGCGAAAAGCAATCCGCAAATGATCATATGTCTTTTTTTGTTCATCATCAAGATGGCGATGTATTCTCTTAAAAACGCGTTAGGCAAGTAATAGAAAGCTGTTTTTGCCCCAATGCCATTTGCCTTCAGTTTCGCTTGTCGTGCATAGAGACCAGCTCTGAAAATGTGGTAATTGTTGGAACTGAAGATCGCGCGATAGGGACCTTTCATTTGCTGATCCATGATTTCCTTTGAATAGCGCATATTCTCCAAAGTGGTTGTCGAATTGGTTTCGACAAGAATATCTCTTTCAGGAATTCCTTGTTCCATAGCATATTGTTTCATCGCAATTGCTTCTGGTACTTTTTCGTCTGCTCCCTGTCCACCCGACATTAATAGGATAGGCGGATTTAATGTCGCACGGCTTTGTGCCCCATAAAAAGCAATCGCCTTATTGATTCGCTTGGCAAGAAGAGGAGAAACTGTTTCTCCATTGATCAACCCGGCGCCTAACACAACGATGAAGTCTTGGTTGTATCGAGGGCGGTTGAACTGATACAAGAATGAGACAGTCAAAAAGTTGTAGAATACGATAAATAGATAGATTAAGATTAATGGGATGCAGAAAAACAAAGCATTTATCCATTGTGGTAAATATTTTAACAAGAAAAAGTCAAAAACAAGAAACAATGTAAGAAAAATGGCTAGTATCAAGGTTAAAAGATTAGCTAATGAATGCGATTCTCTACGTAAAACTGTGACACCGTTCCAAAAAAGAAAAACGATCAATCCATAAATGCCGAATAGAAAGACAAGCAGTAACGGGATCGTGATCAAGGCAATCAGTCCGCCAAGAAAAATATTTTGTGTTTCGTATAGCAAGACAAACAAGTAGATACCAAAACTAATGAGGAAAACATTGAATAAAAGACCATTCAACAGCCTTCGCTTTTCTGAAAAATAGGAAAAGGCAAAGATACTGAAAAACACTAAGGGAATCAAAAAATAAAAGGTCGAATAAAAAATTTCCAACACGACAAAATAAGTCAAGATTACCGCAAACGTCCATGTACTGCTGTAAAAGAACAAGGAAGGATCCTTTTTCTGTTTTCGCCAATAAACGATGGAGAATACCCCAATAAGATAGAGAACCAAAAAAATCAGATCTCTAGTTAGATTCATAAATTCAACTCCTTTTTCTTATACAGTATAACGAAAATAGATGAAAAAAGCTGTTATTTAAACTAGAAAAAGCAAAAAAACATCTTCCACATGGAAAGATGCTTTTTTCTTTTTGTTCAATTAAAACAAGTTACCGAAAAATTCTGCGACGCGTCGCCAGCCAATAACGAAAATATTTGCTTTTTCTACGGTTTTATCCGTGATGATTTCTGTGGATGGCGCGTTGTTGTCTTCTAGATAACCTAATTTATCTTCTGCCAAGGTGATCGTTGCGGTACCGATTTTTGTTCCTTTATCCATAGGTGCTTGGATCTCATTGTCAGTGACTTGTTTTTTGTCAAGAGTTGGTGTGATTGTTAATTTTCCAGTATCCATATCGTTCCGTACCCATACTTTTACAGGACTTTTAAGCACAACGGGCACTGTTGATTCTTTCCCGTCTTTTACATCAATGGTTTTTAGACTAGGGATACTTGCATTGGCTTTTCCAAGCTCTTTTTCTGACCAATTGTCGTAGCAATAATCCATTAAGCGAGCTGTTTCATTGAAACGGGCACTTGGGTTTTCCGCATGGCCGTCTGCATTCAATACGACAGTGATGATTCGTTGATCGTTTTTAGTGATCGTACCGACGAAACAGGCTCCTGCAAGTTCAGTCGTACCAGTTTTTAATCCGTCCACGCCTTCTTTATAATTCACGAATCCTGGGAGCATCCAGTTCCAGTTGACCATTTCTACTGGTGATTGCGTGTTTTCGCCAAACATTTGTGTCGTAGTGCTAGATACATCCAGTATTTCTGGAAAATCCAAGATCAAATGACGGGCAACGATAGCCACATCTTGAGCAGACATTTGATTTTCGTCGTTTTCTCTAGTACCTTCTGGTCGGTTTTCGCCAAGATAAGAGTTATTCAGTCCTGATGCATTAACGATCGTTGCATCTTTGATACCCCAATCTTTCAATTGTTCTTTCATTCGTTCAGTGAATTTTGCTTCGCTGCCAGAGATTTTTTCTGCCAAGGCAACCATTGAAGCGTTGGCTGACTGGATGATTGCAGAGTCGAATAATTCTTTAACGGTGTAGGTGTTTTCTTTATGCAAAGGAACATTTGATAAATCTGGGGTGACACTCAAATTTTCTGCATAATCTGAAATTGAAACTTTATCATCCCATGATAGTTTCCCTTCTTTTACTTGATCAAGGACGATGTAAAGACCGATGATTTTTGTGATTGAAGCGATCCCCATGGTTTTTTCTCCATCTTGATCATAAAGAATCTTACCGCTTTGCGCATCTACAGCAAAGGCTGCTTTTGCATTTACTTTGAAAGTATCTTCAGCTTGCACAGCAACAGATGGTAGAAAAGAAGCAAGGCAAAGAATGAGACTAGCCAATAATAGGACTAGACGTGTTTTTTTTATGGACATATCCGATCTCCTTGTATTTAATTTGTTTCGCTACAAATTAAAATTTTATCAGAGAGGGAAGAGAGTTTCAATGTTTCTGAAAAAAACTTTAGGATAAGAACGCGCGTTATGAAAAGGTTAGCGGTCATTTTTTCGTACTTTTATAGGAACAGGCTGTGTTTCCGCCTCTAATAAGCGGGAAGCGCTGAAAGCAAACAAGCTGATGATACTTAATAAACTAAAAATCATAATCAAATGCATAAGGTCCACCTCTTTTATTCTTTTTCTTAGTCTAACAGCCTTTCATGAAGAATAGTTGAAGACTATACCCAAATAATTGAGGAAATTATGAAGATAACTTAAAAAAATTGCAAAATACCCAACTAAAGAAACCGTTTTATTTTTTTAGATACGTTTTATTGTATGGAAAAATAGTGTTGTGGTAGACTTTAGATAGACACAAAGGAATGATTTTTTTAGGAGGGGTACGTTTATGGCAAAAAAGGATAAAGAACTACTGTCACAATTGACTTCAGAAGGCGCTAAAGGACCGTTCGTCACGATCATGCTGAATACGCATGTCGCACATCAAGATGTGGAAAAAGATCAAATCAAATTCAAAAATTTTGCAAAAGAAGCAAAGAAACGTTTTGAAAAAAAATATTCCGAGCATGACTGGTCCCCGTTCCAAGAAAAAATTGAACATTTGTTAGGAGATCCTTCGTTTTGGCGTAGTGCAACTACGAGTGTAGCGGTCATTATAACTGCTGATCAAACCTATATCCATCGTTTGAGTATCCCGGTAGACGATCAATATTATGTAAGTGATCTTCCTTATTTACTGGCCATTATCAAAAATGGACAGTTCAACTATTCCTATTATCTGTTGGGATTGAACCGCGACTCCATGAAATTGTATGAAGTCAGCAACAAACAAGTAAAAGAAGTGTCTCTACCAGAAGGGGCACCGGTCGATGTTGTTACTGCATTGGGATCTGAACTGACAGGTGGCGGTTTGAACTTCTCTTCTAATGGAGGGGGCGGTGCCCGAGATGGCGTTACTTTCCATGGCGTGAATCCAAAAGATGAAGAAGTAGAGATCGATTGGGTCAACTATTACCAAGCAGTTGATACGTACTTGAAGGATTCTTTCGAAAATCCTGAACAATGGCCGATTTATTTATTCGCTCTACCAGAAAATCAGACGATGTTCAAAAAAATCGCCAAAAATCCTTACTATTGTGCAGACGTTGCGATTTCTGCTTCTCCAGCACAACTATCCTTTAGAGATATCGAAGAAGGAGCGAAGAAGCTGTCAAGTGAACTAGCAGCCCAAGAATCAAAAGAGTACAATAAACTTTTAGATAAGAAATTCATCGATCAGTTAGTTGATATCGTTCCAGCTGCGAAAGAAGGAAAAGTATCCCATTTGTTTATCGCTACGTCAAACTTAGCTGATGGTTTCGGAGAAGATCCTGAAACAGAATATGATCGGCGTCAAGTGCTGAATGCTTTGGCAGACGATGTGATTATTAATGGTGGGAAAGTGTTTATTTTGGATCAAAAAGATGCACCAGATGAAAAGAGTCTGACAGCGATTCTTCGTTATTAAAGAGGTTGTGAAATCAGTGTTTTGACCTGAGTATTAGAGAGAAAAAGCTGTTCTGCATCAAGAATAAGAAGAGATTTACGAAAATTATTTCTCAAATTTTTGTGAAATTTCGGCTTATTTCCGAAGAAGTTACTTCTGGAACATCGTTTATCAAGAGGTCGTGACATCGTCACGACCTCTTTTTTGACGATTATGATACAAAAAACACCATTTATGAATGAAATGCAAATAACGGTCGTTCTTGAGATATGATTTTAATTGGGAAAAACTTATCGATAAGGAGGTCTTTATGAAAAAAAGACTGTTATGGTGTTTGCTGTCTCTATCCCTAAGTTTAACAAGTCAACCAGTTTTTGCAGAAGAAACACAGCGTTCTCTAAGCACAGGCGCACGTATGTACAAAAATATTTATGCGCAGACATCAGCGTTTGATTCTGCGTTCCCTGAAACAGAAGAACGGGCTTTGCAGCCAAGGTTTGGTTATTTTTGGTATTGTCCGTCATGTGATTACGAAAGTTGCTGGCATTTCTTCCATTCAACAGCTGCAGCTTTTGCTGTTACCCATGCTCAGAAATATGATGGGCATCATCCTGTCATTTATGAGGTATAGGTATGAACAAAAAAGAAAAATTAATCTCGTTGATCGTATTGGTTTGTCTTGTTCTTCTGATCACTGTCATAGGCTATCAGAAATACCATGAGAACATCAGAACTACTAAAGAGTCTTCCCCATCCTCAACCGTTGAAACAGAAACAATAAATAGTCAGATAGAATAATTTTTTAGTTTAAAGGGGTGCAATGGATCGAAAGAGGGGTATCTGAACAATAGAACGTTTGTCATTAAGAAAGTTCGGTTTTTCACTTGATGTAATCGCTGAGAAAACATTTTTTTATAAAAAAATATCGAAAAACTCTAGCGTTTTTGTAAACGGTATGATATACTGTAGAAGTAGTTTTTGTTCGGTAATCTGTGGTAGCTTGTTTCAAATAAACATCTTCCAGATATACACCATTCAAGTAATTGCAAAATATGTGTTGAAACACAAGGAGGATTTTTATTATGGAAACAGGTACAGTAAAATGGTTTAACTCAGAAAAAGGATTTGGATTCATCACTGCAGAAAACGGAAACGATGTATTCGTTCATTTCTCAGCTATCCAAGGCGACGGATTCAAAACTTTAGAAGAAGGCCAAACAGTAACTTTCGACGTTGAAGAAGGTCAACGCGGACCTCAAGCAACAAACGTTACTAAAGCTTAATTTACCTATACTAAAAATAAAAGTCCAGACATTTACGTGTCTGGGCTTTTTTGTCTTTTTTTCCTTAAAAAGCGATGAGAGTATTTTTCTGCACTTTGTAGTATAATTTCAAAAGAACATTAGAGGCAGGAGAAGAGGAAGATATTTTGAAACCAAGAACTTATGCAGTCGTTGATATCGAGACGACTGGGACGAATCCAAAAGAAGATCGGATCATCCAATTTGGCTGCGTCATGATTGAAGCTGGTCGGATCACTTCACGTTTTTCGATCGATATTCATCCAGGGCGGAAGATTTCAAAACAAATCCAGCATTTAACAGGGATCACGAATCAACGCGTCCAAAAAGCGCCTTATTTTGAAGATGTCGCCCAAACGATTTACAATCTTTTGGCAGACACCATATTTGTCGCGCATAATATTTATTTTGATTATAATTTTTTGAACCATGAACTCATGCGATGCGGACTTCCTAGTTTGAAGATACCGGGCATCGATACCGTAGAACTTGCACAAATTTTCTTGCCGACGGAACCAAGTTTTCGCTTAGCTGATTTGTCAGAAAGCCTTGGCTTTATTCATGAGAATCCTCATCAGGCGGATAGTGATGCCGAAGTGACAGGTCAGCTTCTTTTACTGATCGAAGAACGAATGAGGAAATTGCCGATCATCACATTAGAGCAGATTGCACGATTAAGTAGCCATACAGGAATGGATACGAGTCGTTTCATTTACCACGTGCTTGAAGAAATGAAAGAAAACCCGGAGCCCCTTGATCTCTCATTAGAAATCATCGATGGGCTAGCTTTGCAGAAAAAAGAAGTGGAACTATTCACATCCGTCCATTATGGCGAGCGGACATATCCAAGAAAAAAACAAGCAAAAGAAAAAATGTTTGGTAAAACACTGATGTATCGAAAAGAACAGAACAGGCTGATGAATGCTGTCTACGACCATTTCACAAAAGATGAATCAAAAGATTTGATGATCGAAGCAGCTACAGGAATGGGCAAAACGATTGGTTATCTGTTGCCTTTGAGTTATTTGGCTACACCTGAAAAACCAGCTGTCATCAGCACCGTTTCGCTTGTTTTGCAGCAGCAGATCATGGAAAAAGACATTCCATTACTGAATCAATTACTAGAACAGCCGATACAACCTGTGATTATCAAAAGCTATCGCCACTATATTGATTTACAGCGTTTTAAAGGTACACTTGTGGAACCGCCGGGACAAAAACAATATGCTTTGTACCAAATGGCTGTCTTAGTATGGCTAACACAAACGAAGACCGGTGATTTGGATGAATTACATTTAACTAATCTGAACCATGCATTCTTTGCAGATGTCGCGCACAGAGGCACCGGGTTTTTAGCAAGGAATCAGTCGTTTTACAAACAAGACTTTGTGCGTTTCTTGCAAAAGAAAATCAAACAAAGCAATTTTTTGATTGTCAACCATGCATTTTTAGTACAAGAAACACAGCGAAAAGAACCATTGCTTCCAGCTAGTCCTTATTTGTTGATTGATGAAGTGCATCATTTGCCGGAAATTGCTGAAAAAGTAAATGACAAACGACTAAGTATTAACTACTTCCATAAACAAATCCAGCAGTTGGAAGAGCCGAATCAGTTATTTGACCGCATACAAAGTTATTTGCCGAAGGAACATGAAGCCTTACGCTGGTTGTCGATTTATCGAGAAGAACTCTTTGCGCTATGCGAAGCGCAGATTTGCGTGGCAGAGGGATTAATGAACTTAGTAAGCAGCAAGCAACCTAACGGACAATATCCAGAAGAAGTCATGATGACAAAAGAAATGTTGGATCAGCTGCCACTGGAATCTGGGACAGCAATGGATCACCTGCAACTTTTTTATCAAGAGATCCAACAACTACAATCACAAATGCGCTTGACTTTTGAGATTATCCAAGAAAGTTGGACTAACCAGATGCGGATCGATTTAGCAAGTTTATATAGCTTATTTGATCAATTAGACAAGCAATACTTGCTGATGGACCAATGGCTAGAAGATTGGCGAGATCATTTGATCCATTGGTTCGTTCCTGGGAATACAGCACAGCAGATGATTTTTCATCTCCATGATTTTCAAGCAGCTATGTTGCCGTCCACTGTGTGGTATCCACGATATGACCATATTCTTTATATTGGAGGAACGCTGAAGATCGGACCTAATCGACAGTATCTCTCTAAACGACTGGGCATTGAAGCAGCACCTCTTAAAGTGATTGCTTCTCCTTATGATTACGAGAAACAGGCAAGAATCTATGTGCCGAAAGAAGCACCTGCAGTCCATCAAGTCAGCAATCAAGCATATATCGATTATTTAGAAGCAGCACTCACAGGATTGATTGAACAAGAAGATCGGCCGATCCTTGTTTTATTCACTTCTCATGATGTTTTGCAAAAGGTATATCAGAAAATGCATTTGTCTATGCTAGAAAAAGGACGTGAAATTCTTGCTCAAGGATTTGGCGGAAGTCGGGAAAAACTTTTGAAACGCTTCATTTTGTCAGAAAAAAGCGTCTTATTTGGTGCTGACAGCTTTTGGGAAGGTGTAGATTTACCTGGAGATGCTTTACAGATTGTTGTAGTCACACGTTTACCCTTCGACAACCCGTTACGTCCCATGGTCAAAGCTAGGAATGCTTATCTGGAATCAGAGGGGATCAATCCTTTTTATCAGGAATCCGTACCTAAAGCAGCTTTGAAGTTACGCCAAGCATTAGGTCGTTTGATAAGGACGGAGACAGATCGTGGCGTATTACTTATTTTGGATCGGAGATTAGTCACTGCAAAATATGGTGCACGAATCATCCATGCATTACCGAAAAAAGTACCGATAAAAGAGCTAGCTATGGATGAAATCTATCAGGATCTCCATGAATTCTTAAAGAAAAATAAAGAAGGAAGTTAAAGGTGCCGTCTTTTTTCATCATTAAAATCTGCTATAATGAAAAGGAATGAAGATAAAGGAGCGACGACCCTTGAAGAAAAAACAGACAAAGGAAAAAACGATTAATCGCGTGTTGCTTGGCTTGATCGTGTTTTTATTAGCGGTCATCGTGATCAGCTCGATTTTTTACTTGCGTTCTAGTCGTCCGGCGGTCCAGGCGAAAAAAGAAGCAGTAGAAATCGCAAAGAAATATGCAAATCTCGAGGAAGCTGATCATTTTTACTGGTTTACTCGAAAGAAAACGTACTTTTCATTGACGGGTACGAATGATAAAGGAAAAGAAATCGCCGTTATCATTCCTAAATCTGGTGAAAAAGTAAAAGTATTGGATCAAACGAAGGGGTTGACTGAAAACGAAGCGAAACAAACAATTGCTACAGCTCATCCTGAAATCCAAATCGAAAAAGCAGCATTAGGAATGTACGATGATCAGCCTGTATGGGAAGTAGTAGGAAAAGAAACAAATGGAAAATTGAATTATTACCTGATTGGTTTTGAATCAGGAGATGAAGTCAAGACAATCAAAGGAATTTAATAGATAAAGGAATGAATGGGATGGAGTTATCAAAAAGAACGAAACGATTAGAACCATCTGTTACTTTGGCAGCTGCGGCAAAAGCCAAGGCGTTAAAAGCAAAAGGAAGAGATGTGCTGAGTTTGACTGTGGGAGAACCGGATTTTGCGACACCAGAAAACATCCAAGAAGCAGCAATCGAAGCAATCCGCAACGGAAAAGCTAGCTATTATACACCAACAGCAGGAATCCCAGAACTTCGGCGGGCGATCGTTGATTATCTGAAGAAAAATGATGGACTTGTCTATGAATCTTCACAAACGGTCGTAACAGATGGCGCGAAATTTGCTTTGTATACACTTTTTCAAACAATCTTGGACCCGCAAGATGAAGTCATCATTCCTGTGCCTTATTGGGTCAGTTACGGCGAGCAAGTGAAACTGGCAGAAGGCCTGCCTGTCTTTGTGAAAGGGAAAGAATCTAATAACTGGAAAGTTACTGTTGAACAGTTAGAACAAGCACGTTCAGGAAAAACAAAAGCCGTGATCATCAATTCGCCATCGAATCCGACTGGAATGATTTATAGCAAGAATGAACTGCAGGCAATTGGTGAATGGGCAGTAAAAAATGATATTTTGATAGTTGCTGATGATATTTATGGTCGTTTAGTTTATAATGGCAATGAGTTTACTCCAATTGCAACGATTTCAGAAGCAATCAAAAATCAGACCATCATCATCAATGGCGTGTCTAAGACCTATGCGATGACAGGCTGGCGCATCGGTTATGCGGTTGGGAATCCTGAAATTATCAATGGAATGATCGCTGTTGCTTCCCAATCAACTAGCAATCCGACCGCAGTCAGTCAATATGCAGCTGTTGAAGCATTGAAAGGCGAGCAAGATACAGTGGAAGAAATGCGGAACGCCTTTGAAGAACGCCTGAATACGTTATATCCGCTTGTGGCAGAACTGCCAGGTGTTTCTCTTGAAAAGCCGCAAGGAGCTTTTTATCTTTTTCCTAATGTAAAAGAAACGCTACGCATGTGTAAGTATGAGAATGTCACAAAATGGGTAGAAGATCTTTTAGAAGAAACAGGGGTAGCACTTGTGACTGGCGAAGGCTTTGGGGCACCAGAAAATGTCCGCATGAGTTATGCGACTGATCGTGCTACGTTAGAAGAAGCGGTACGCAGAATCAAGCAATTTATTGAGAGTAAAAGTCAAAATTAATCCTGAAGAAATTCAAGGAATATAAAAGGAGAGTCATACGTGGAACAAATTCAAATCATCGATTCGAAAAACCATGTGGGAGAAACAGTAACAATCGGCGCTTGGGTCGCAAATAAACGATCAAGCGGAAAAATTGCCTTTTTACAATTAAGGGACGGAACAGCCTTCTTCCAAGGGGTAGTGGTAAAAAGCGAAGTGCCAGAAGAAGTTTTCCAAACAGCTAAAAATCTGCACCAAGAAACATCTGTGCTAGTAACTGGAGAAATCCGTGAAGACAGCCGTTCAAAATTCGGTTATGAAATCGGGATTACAAATGTGGAAGTAGTAAGCGAGAGCCACGATTATCCGATCACACCAAAAGAACACGGAACAGATTTCTTGATGGATCATCGTCATTTATGGCTACGTTCTTCAAGACAACATGCGATCATGCAAATCAGAAATGAAATCATTCGTGCAACGTATGAATTCTTTAATCAACATCATTTTGTCAAAATCGATCCGCCAATCTTGACTGGTTCAGCACCAGAAGGCACAACGGATCTATTCGAAACAAACTACTTTGATCAAAAAGCCTATTTATCTCAAAGTGGCCAATTATATATGGAAGCTGCTGCTATGGCTTTCGGAAAAGTCTTTTCATTCGGTCCGACTTTCCGTGCTGAAAAATCAAAGACACGCCGTCACTTGATTGAATTCTGGATGATCGAACCAGAAATGGCCTTCACTCACCAAGAAGAAAGTTTAGAAGTACAGGAGCAATATGTAGCCTTCTTAGTACAAAATGTTTTAGATCATTGCGAATATGCATTGGATGTACTAGGACGAGACAAAGAAGTCTTAAAAACTTATACAAAATTGCCATTCCCTCGTATTACTTACGATGATGCAATCGAATTACTGAAGAAAAATGGATTTGATGACATCGAATGGGGCGAAGATTTTGGTTCACCTCATGAAACGTTCATTGCAAATTCATTCAAACAACCTGTCTTTATTCTAAACTATCCAAAAGCCATCAAGCCATTCTACATGAAACCACATCCAACAAGAGAAGACGTGGTGATCTGTGCAGATATGATCGCACCAGAAGGCTACGGTGAAATCATTGGCGGAAGCGAACGGGCAACGGACTATGATTTCTTGTTAGAACAAATCCGTAATCACGGTTTGGATGAAAAAGAATATTCATGGTACCTTGATTTACGTAAATACGGTTCTGTTCCGCACTCTGGTTTTGGTCTAGGTCTTGAACGAACAGTCACTTGGATTGCTGGTATCGACCATGTGCGTGAAGCTATTCCATTCCCACGTTTGTTGAACCGAATTTATCCATAAGAAGTGAAGAAAAAGCTGTTTAGTTTCGAGTATTAAGAAAAATTTTGTGAAAATGGCTTTCCACATTTTTGCATAAATTTGGCTTAATACCGAGAAACTGGCTTTTGAACACCGTTTAAGGAAGAGGTTGTGAAATCAGTGCCTTGACCTGAGTATTAGAGAAACAAAACGGAAAAATAGCTTCTCATATTTTACCGTTTTTTGAGCTAATATCGAGGGTCAGCCGATTGAACACCGTTTATTCTAAAAAAGAACTGCGAACTCTCGCAGTTCTTTTTTTAAAATATGGCATAAAGGAAGTTTCCAACAGACAAGAGAAGAAAGCAAAAGAAATTGCTATTTGATTCACAAGGTTCTATAATGAAATCGCAATCAATCAAACATATACAAAGAAGGCGATTCAAATGGAAATTCGATTTGATGATGCTTCTGCTGCTGAAATAAAGCAGCATCTAGCACCTGAAAACAAACTAATATTAACATTCGAAGATGGAGTAGGTCCGTATTCTCAGCATGCAATGATCCACATGCAAGTTCAATTCACCCTTGGAATCATCGGATCAGATATGTCGACAGAAAGTTATGACCAATCTATCCCAAGCAATCTAGGAGAGATATTAGTAAAGGGATATTCGTTGGCAGACTTAGATGAGCATATGAATATACGTTTTGATGCTTCTCGTCATATTTAGAGTTTGACGGGCGACAGTGGGCTGATTGACGGAAACTTAGGTCTGATCGATTTCACTGAATCAAACAACGAAGGAATCAAGAAAAATCCGGCACGTTAAGAAAAAAGCATAAAAAACTAGGCACTTGCTGAGTATTCATCCAATCGTTTGAGGAAACTAGGCGGGTGTCTTTTTTTATACATCTATTTTCTCTTTCGTCTTGGTAGAGCTTATGGGATAATATAAAGAAGAAAATCGTCGTTTTATTCAAAAAGGAGTTTTTGACAAATGAAAACACGCGTGTTATTTATTGGTGACAGCATTACAGACGCAGGAAGAGACCGTTCAGAAGCAACGGATCTAGGTAAAGGGTATCCGCTTTTGATTGCCGGGAAACTAATCTCACAATATCCAACGATGGAATTTGAATGTATAAACCGTGGGATAGGAGGAGACAAAATTGCAGATCTGCAAGCACGCTGGCAAGAAGATTGTTTAGCTCTGCAACCTGATTATGTATCGATTTTGATTGGAATCAATGATACGTGGCATAATACTGGAGATCAAGCTATATTCGGCACTGAGAAATCTGTGCAGCAATTTGAATCCGTTTATCGAGAGTTACTAAATGAACTTCAAGCAGCTGGAATCTGCAATATCGTCTTAATGGAGCCTTTTGTACTTCCTGTGACAAATGATCGTTATGGGTGGCGCAAAGACTTAGACCCTAAGATCCAAACCGTTCGTAAACTCGCAAAAGAATATGGCACATTGCTGATTCCTTTAGATGGGATATTCAATGCTTTAGGAATCGCTTATGGTTTTTCGAAATATACAAAAGAAGATGGCGTGCATCCAACGATTGGCGGACACGAGATTATTGCACAAAGTTGGATAGATGCGATTTCCGCAGTTGATTTTTTTAGTGGAAATAAAAATGAACGAAAGAAAAGGGAGAAATGATGGAAATACGAAGGGCAGTAAAAGAAGATCTCCCTCAAATCAATCAGCTGATTACTGATCATCCAGAATCATTCGTAAAAGTAAAAACGGCAGCTGAACTACATGATAGGAATAAACTATTGATCGTTGCTGTAACAAAAGAAAACCGGATCATCGGTTTTGCGCAAGCAGATGAACAGCAATCAGAAGAACGGGTGGATCAGCGAGCAGCAGGAAAACTAATCCAACACACATTAGTAACAAAAGAAAAAACGGAAGAAATCCAAAAAAGATTTGCGGAATACTTGATGCTGGAAGCTAAAAAACGAAAAATCAAATCGTTTTTTGTCCAGTTCTAGTTCTAATTAAAAACAGTAATAAAAGGAGAAATACAATGAGTTGTTTAGGAAATGTCATCTGGTTCATATTTGGCGGACTAATTGGGGGTCTTAGCTGGTTAGCAGCAGGGGTACTTTGGTGTATCACGATCATTGGTATCCCTATCGGTATGCAGTGTTTTAAAATCGCCTCCCTTTCTTTTGCGCCTTTTGGCAAAGAAGTAATTTACCACCAGTCCGGCATGTCATTGATTGTCAACATCATCTGGCTGATCGTTTCAGGTCTCCCAATTGCTCTTGGACATGTCGTCAGCGGCATCCTTCTATGTATCACGATTATAGGGATACCATTTGCAAAGCAATCTTTCAAACTTGCTCGATTGGCGTTGATGCCATTTGGTGCAGAGATTATATAAGTCAGGATGTTCTAAAAGAGTGTCCTAAACATGTTTTATGAACGAGAGAACTGGATGAAACACAACTATCACGTGTTTGATCTGGTTCTTTTTATGTTTTGAAAACTCATTTTTTCTTTCGGATACCTTGACATATGAATTTACATTCATTTATAATTAGTTATGAAGAGATATTCATATGTTGAGGCGAGGAGGTCATTAAAATGAAAAGTTACAGATTAGAAGGTTTAGACTGTGCGAACTGTGCGATGAAAATCGAAAAAGGAGTCCAGCAAATCGATGGAGTCAAGGAAGCAACGGTAAATTTCACTTCTGGAAAACTAACGATTGACGTAGAGGAAGATCGATTAGCTGAGGTTGAACAGGAAACGAAAAAAGTAGTGAGGGAATTAGAACCAGATGTCAAGGTAACAGAAATAGACAAGGAAAAAGTATCTGAACATGGAAATGAAAAAGAGAGAAACACGCTGATCCGGATTTTATTTTCACTTGCAGGTATCGCTGTCTTGCTATTATTTGATTTTAATGAACCAGTTCGTTTGATAGGGTATTTATTGATTTATCTGCTGATAGGATATGATGTAGTGAAAAAAGCGGTGATGAATATCGTCAAAGGACAAATCTTTGATGAAAATTTCCTCATGTCTGTTGCTACAATCGGCGCTATGTTGATCGGTGAATATCCAGAAGCCGTAGCAGTGATGCTATTTTATCAAATCGGCGAATATTTCCAAGGATTGGCAGTCAATCATTCAAGAAAATCGATTCGTGAACTGATGGCTATCCGTCCAGAAACAGCGCACATACAGACAGCAGAAGGATTGATGACCGTGAATCCTGAAGACGTACGGATTGGTCAGTATGTACTTGTTAAGCCTGGTGAACGTGTACCGTTAGATGGAACGATCATCGAAGGAGAATCATTAGTCGATACATCCGCACTTACAGGTGAATCCGTTCCTAAATCTGTATATGTTGGCGAAACAGTATTAAGTGGATTTATCAATAAAAATAAACCATTTTTAATTCAAGTAGAAAAATCCTATGAAAATTCTACCATCAGTAAATTATTAGAATTAGTAGAAAATGCCAGCAGCAAAAAAGCACCTGCTGAAAATTTCATTACCAAATTCGCGCGATATTATACACCAGTCGTTGTAGGGCTGGCCGTCTTATTGGCTGTTTTACCTCCAATAGTTTCTGGAGCGGCGTTTTCTGAATGGATCTACCGGGCGTTGACGTTTTTAGTGATCTCATGTCCATGTGCATTAGTGATTTCCGTACCCCTTAGTTTCTTTGGTGGGATCGGCGGAGCAAGTAAAATTGGTGTATTAATAAAAGGTTCAAATTATTTGGAATTGCTTGCACAAACTGAGACAGTGGTATTCGATAAAACTGGCACATTAACGAAAGGCGACTTTTCGATCCAGACGATCGATTCAACAGGAATTGATCCAAAGAAATTTATGCAATATGTTGCAAGTGCAGAACAGTTTTCTACACATCCGATTGCGCAATCCGTTTTAGAAGGCTACGAAGGTCCGCTTTTACCGGCAACAAATATCCAAGAATTTGCAGGTGAAGGGATCTTAGCTGAAGTTGACAGCAAACAAATATTAGTAGGTAATCACAAATTGATGGAAAGGTTTGAAATCTCTTTTCCTTCAAGTCAAGAAATCGGTACATTGCTTTATATAGCAATCGACCAAAGTTATAGTGGTTATCTTGTCATTGCGGATACCTTGAAAGAAGATGCCGTAGACGCATTGGTTCAACTAAAACAGGCTGGTGTCAAGCACACAGTCATGTTGACAGGTGATTCGAAAAAAATCGCTGATCATATCGGGAAGCAAGTTGGCGTGGACAAGATATACAGTGAATTACTCCCAGAAGATAAAGTACAGCGGTTAGAGGAAATCTTACAAAGAAGCAATAAAAAGACCGCCTTTGTCGGAGATGGAATCAACGATGCACCAGTGCTAGCAAGAGCAGATGTAGGGATTGCAATGGGTGGGTTAGGAAGCGATGCTGCAATTGAAGCAGCAGATGTAGTCATCATGAACGATCAACCATCGAAGATTGCAGATGCGATCCGGTTAGCAAAGAAAACATTGAAGATCGTCAAGCAGAACATTGTTTTTGCTATTGGGATAAAAATATTGGTACTTGCCTTAGGTGCTTTTGGTTTTGCAACAATGGGAGATGCAGTATTTGCAGATGTCGGGGTAACAGTCCTAGCTGTTTTGAATGCCATGCGAAGCTTACATGTAAAAAATAAATATTGACCAGTAGAGAGGACGAATGAACGTCCTCTTTTTTTATACCTTTTTCTTAATAAAAGAATACAAAGAAAATGGCTAAGATTATAAAATAACTGATGTTTTTAATTTTGCAGAAAATTCAAAATTGCTTTAAATACAATAAAATCAATGAAATCAAAGAAAACAACTCCTTTTTTTGATGGAAAAAATATGAAAAAATGATGTGTATTAAATAAAAGAATACACACATAAAATAACGCTGTCTTGTAAGTTTGTTAAAAATTGAATATGATTACATTTGGTTAACAAATTTTTATTATAAAGGAGAGAACGAATGAACAATAAACAATTACGCTGGTTCACTGTTGCGTTAATTGCATTCAACATGGTTTGGGGCATGGGGAATGTAGTTAATAACTATGCCCAGCAAGGAGTATCAGTTGTCACCTCTTGGCTATTGATTCTAGCCATTTATTTCATTCCATACGCATTGATCGTTGGACAATTAGGCTCAGCCTTCAAGGATAGTAAAGGAGGCGTCAGTTCATGGGTCGAAAATACGACATCCAATAAACGGCTGGCATATTATGCTGCTTGGACTTACTGGGTCGTGCATATTCCTTATTTGGCACAAAAACCTCAAGCCATCCTGATTGCAGGGGGTTGGGCGGTCCAAGGAAACGGAAATATCGTAAATACGATGTCAGTCCAAATGGTAGCAGTTATTTCACTTATTATATTTCTTGCCTTTTTATATTTATCAACAAAAGGACTTTCTACGTTGAAAGTGATCGGCGGATTAGCCGGAACAGCGATGTTCGTCATGTCGATCTTATTTATTCTTTTAGCAGTAACGGCGCCGTTCATCAACCCAACGATGGAATTTGCCACACCGCATATGAATCAAGTGAAAACATATATTCCAACCTTTGACTTCAGTTATTTCACAACCGTCTCTATGTTAGTATTTGCAGTTGGAGGAGCGGAAAAAATATCCCCTTATGTCAACTCTACAAGAAACCCTGCAAAAGAATTTCCTAAAGGGATGATTTTCTTAGCAGCAATGGTAGGGATTTGTGCTGTATTAGGTTCAGTCGCAATGGGCATGCTGTTTGCTAGCGATAATATTCCTAAAGACTTGATGGCAAATGGGGCATACAGTGCTTTTCAAATTTTAGGTAATTACTATGGTATCGGTAACTCATTGATGATTATTTACGCATTGACAAATATGATCGGACAAATCTCCGCATTAGCCTTTTCAATCGATGCACCGTTAAAAATCTTGTTAGCAGATGCAGATCCAGAATTCGTACCAAACTGGCTACGTAAACGTAGTCATAAAGGTACATTAGTAAACGGCTATCTTTTGACAGGTATCCTAGTAGGAATCATTATTTTGCTGCCAATCTTCGGTATCAAAGATATGAATGAATTAGTTAAATGGTTGACGAACTTGAACTCAGTTGTTATGCCAATGCGTTACCTATGGGTATTCTTGGCGTATATGATGTTGAATAAAGCTTATAAGAAATTCAATTCTGAATATAAATTTGTCAAAAATCCAAAAATCGGGTTTATCTTCGGTGCTTGGTGCTTTGCCTTCACTGCGTTCGCCTGTATCTTAGGAATGGTGCCAAAAGTAGATTACACTGCGGATCCTAAAGCATGGTGGTTCCAGCTATTCACGAATATCATCACACCAATCGTCTTGATCTTATTAGGCATGATCTTGCCGGCCATCGCTCGTCGAGACAAAAATAAAGAAATCACTGAGCCAGAAACTGTGGTTCAGCCTTAAAATAAAATTACTTCTTGCAAGAGTTGGCGTGTAGAGCCAACTCTTGTTTTTTTGTGGCGTTATAAATGGTATGATCGAACCAAATTGCAAAGAAAAGTGAGGGAGGAAAATGAAGATCATCGTGATTGGACAAAGTGGGTCGGGAAAATCGACCCTCGCAAGGAAGATCAAAGAAATCACGGGCTTTCCGCTACTGCCGCTAGACCTTTTATGGCATACAACAGATTACAGTATTCAGGCAAAACAGTGGTTTTTGCAAGAACAACAAACGTTTATGGTATCTAATCCGTCATGGATCGTTGAAGGAAATTATACTTCTACGTTAGAAGAGAGAATCAAAGAAGCAGATAAAATCATTTGGCTTAAAGTGCCGCGTTATGTCGCCATCTACCGAGTAGTTTGGCGTTCTCTAAAAAGAAAGATAAACAAAAAATCACGGCCAGATATGCCTGAAGCATTTACAGAGAAACTAAATAGGGAATACGTAGAATTTTTGTCTTTTATCTGGCATTTTGAAGAAAACAATGAACCGAAAATACAGCAGCTGATCCAAGAAAACCATGCACGAAACAAACTGATCATCCTTAAAACAAGAGGGGAAAAACAAGAATTTTTAACTAAATTGAAAATAGAGAGCAAAAATAATTGACAGTTTTTGTTTACAAGTGTAATCTGTATTCATAAGTTATTGATTACATTTGTAAACGAAAGGTGTGAAATAAGTGGAGAAAGTCAAAACGCCGGTAAAAATCAGCGATTCAGAATGGGAGATCATGCGGGTTATTTGGACACTTGGACAGACGACTGCTCAAGAAATCACGCAGATCTTAGCTGATTCGATGGATTGGAAATCAGCAACGATCAAAACTTTGTTGGGACGTTTGGTAAAAAAAGAAGTGATCTGGACAGAACAAGAAGGAAAAAAATTCATTTATCATCCAGCTGTCTCAGAGATGGAAACAGTTCGTAGTGCGACGGAAAATCTTTTTTCCCATATCTGTGCAAAAAGGATTGGAGAGACGATTGCGGATCTAGTAGAAGAAGCTACTTTGACTCAAGAAGATATCAATGAAATCTTGAAACAATTAGAACAAAAGCAACCAGTCGAAACAATCGAATGCAACTGTATCCCAGGTCAATGTGAATGTAAACAACATCAATAGGAGGAAGAAAAAATGAAACAACAATTTTCAATCGAAGGTATGAGCTGCAATCATTGTGTTGCAAGAGTCGAAGAAGCGGTAAGCGCACTTGACGGCGTACAGAAAGTAAAAGTGAACTTGAAAAAAGCAAACGGTACAGTCAAGTTTGATGAAACAAAAGTCCAATCCGAAAAGATCTGTCAAGCAATCAATGGATTGGGATATAAAGCAGAGGTGATTTGATGGCAGCAGCAGAAACCAAAATGGACACATTCGTCATTACAGGTATGACTTGTGCAAATTGTTCTGCTAGGATCGAAAAAGAGCTGAACGGACAACCTGGTGTTGTCAATGCCACAGTCAACTTGGCCACTGAAAAAGCAAGTGTCAAATATGAAGGGACGACCACTGAAAAATTAATCCGAAGCGTAGAGAATATCGGCTATGGTGCGATTTTGTACGATGAAGCCCATAAACAAAAAATTGCGGAAGAAAAGCAAGCATATTTGAAAAAAATGCTATTCGATCTTGTATTGAGTACGATTTTGACTTTGCCATTGATGCTGTCAATGATTGCCATGATGTTGGGGAGCCATGCGGCAATTGTTCACTTTTTTCATCTGCCAATCGTTCAGTTAGTTCTGTCTACACCTGTCCAATTTTATGTTGGTGCTCGTTTTTATAAAGGGGCGTATCATGCAATCAAGACGAAAGCACCAAATATGGATGTACTGGTAGCAATCGGAACATCAGCTGCTTTTGCATTGAGCATTTACAACGGATTTTTCCGTGGACATCCCCAAGATCTTTATTTTGAAAGCAGCAGTATGATCATCACGTTGATTTTGCTCGGCAAATATTTGGAACATACAGCAAAAACGAAAACAGGTAATGCAATCAAACAATTGATGTCTCTTCAAACAAAAACAGCTCAAGTAATAAGAAACGGTAAAGAAGAAACGTTAGCGATTGAAGAAGTCGTCGTTGGCGATCAGCTAGTCATCCGTCCTGGTGAGCAGATCCCAGCAGATGGTCGAATCATTTCAGGAAGTAGTGCGATCGATGAAAGTATGCTTACTGGCGAAAGTCTTCCTGTAGAAAAGAATCCAGATGACACACTCTTTGGCGGAACAATCAATACGAATGGTCTGCTTCATATGGCAGTCACACAAGTTGGTAAGCAGACAGTTTTAGCTCAAATCATCCAAATGGTGGAAGACGCTCAAGGAAGCAAAGCACCAATTCAAAAAATCGCGGATCGAATCTCAGGGATTTTTGTTCCGATCGTTTTAGTCATTGCATTCATCACGCTAGTGGCGACAGGATTGATCACCGGTGATTGGCAACTTGCATTGATCCATAGTGTCTCTGTATTAGTCATTGCGTGTCCATGTGCATTAGGTTTAGCAACTCCAACAGCTATCATGGTAGGAACGGGTGTTGGCGCACGAAACGGAATCTTAATTAAAGGCGGAGAAGCATTAGAAGCAGCTGCTCACTTAGACAGCATTGTTTTGGATAAAACTGGAACGATTACAGAAGGAAAGCCCAAAGTTACAGATCTAGTCGGTTCTAAAGAAGTCCTATCTATTTTTTATACTTTAGAACAAGCTTCTGAACATCCACTAGGTAAAGCAATCGTGGAATACGGAAAACTGCAAGAAGCAGCAACATACGATATGATCGATTTTACAGCTCATCCAGGTGCTGGAATCAGCGGTACGATTAACGGAGTACGCTATTTTGCGGGTACACGTAAACGATTAATTGAATTGAGCCTATCATTTGATGAATACCAAGAACACGCGTTAGAATTAGAACAGCAGGGAAAAACAGTCATGTTTTTAGCTGATGAAAAGCAAGTAATCGGGCTGATTGCCGTGGCAGATCAAATCAAACAAGAAGCCAAACAAGCAATCAAGCAGTTACAGGATAAAGGATTAGATGTCTTTATGCTGACAGGAGACAACAAACTGGCAGCCGAAACGATCGGTAAACAAATGGGTATTGATCCAATGCACATCTTTGCCGAAGTACTTCCAGAGGATAAAGCAGCCTATGTGGAAAAACTGCAGAAAGATGGCAAAAAAGTCGGTATGGCAGGCGATGGAATCAATGATGCGCCAGCTCTCGCATTAGCTGATGTTGGTATGGCAATGGGAAGTGGAACGGACATCGCGATGGAAACAGCAGATGTAACGCTGATGAATAGTAGTTTGGCATCCATTGCTCAAACAATCGAGTTGTCTAGAATGACATTGAGAAAAATCAAACAAAATCTTTTCTGGGCTTTTGTCTATAATACGATTGGCATTCCTTTTGCTGCATTAGGCTTTTTGAATCCAATCATTGCAGGAGGAGCGATGGCGTTTAGTTCCGTCAGTGTATTGTTGAACTCCCTGAGCTTAAATCGGCACATGAAAAAGTAAGAGAAGGGATGGAGTAAAAATGAACGGGAACGATATGGAGAAAAAACAGGAGCATAAAAAAGAAGCAGGAAACAAAGAAAGTGCTCATTCAAACGAAAAACAGATGGAGATGAAGCATGACCATAGCCAGATGGACCATTCAATGCATATGGAACATAACCATGGAGATATAGCGGACAGCAAAGAAATGGACCATTCGATGCACATGGATCACGATCATGGCGGTATGGATCATTCCATGCACATGGGGAATTTCAAACAAAAATTTTGGCTATCGCTTATCCTAGCTATCCCAATCATTCTTTTTTCACCGATGATGGGAATGGAATTTCCCTTCCAAATAACATTTCCTGGTTCAGATTGGCTCGTACTGATCTTAGCAACTATACTGTTTATCTATGGCGGACAGCCATTTTTAAGCGGAGCAAAAATGGAATTGAAACAAAAAAGTCCTGCTATGATGACGCTGATCGCGATGGGGATTACAGTTGCATATATTTATAGTGTCTATTCGTTTATCGCGAATCTGATCAATCCTCATACGCACGTCATGGATTTCTTCTGGGAATTAGCTACATTGATCGTCATTATGTTGCTAGGTCACTGGATCGAAATGAACGCTGTTTCGAATGCCAGCAATGCTTTACAAAAACTAGCAGAATTACTGCCAGAATCAGTGAAACGCTTGACGAAAGAAGGAAAAGAAGAGACAGTCTCACTAAAAGAAGTAAAGGAAGGCGATCATTTGATCGTCCGTTCCGGTGACAAAATGCCAACAGATGGTGTTATCTTGAAAGGTGAAACAATCGTTGATGAATCAGCTGTGACTGGCGAATCAAAAGGAATCAAAAAACGAGCCAATGACAAAGTGATCGGCGGTTCTATCAATGGGGATGGAACGATCGAAATCGAAGTAACTGGAACTGGTGAAAATGGGTATCTAGCGAAGGTTATGGAAATGGTGCGAAAAGCACAAGGAGAAAAATCTAAGCTAGAGTCATTATCAGACAAAGTGGCAAAATGGCTGTTTTATGTTGCCTTAACTGTCGGTATCTTGGCATTTATCGCATGGTTGTTCTTGACAGATCTTCCTAATGCATTGGAACGCATGGTGACTGTCTTTATCATCGCCTGTCCTCATGCTCTAGGTTTAGCTATCCCATTAGTTGTTGCTCGTTCCACATCGATCGCCGCTAAAAACGGATTGCTATTGAAAAACCGCAATGCACTGGAGCAAGCCAATGATTTAGATGTGATCATGTTGGACAAAACCGGGACACTGACAGAAGGAAAATTTACGGTAACGGGTGTCGAAGTTCTTGATGATGCGTTCAATAAAAATGAAATCCTTCAATATTTAGGAGCATTGGAAGCGAATGCCAATCATCCATTGGCTGTTGGCATTATGAATTATTTGAAAGAACATGAAATCAAGCCTTATCAAGCCGAAAATCTAAAAAATCTTTCAGGAGTTGGGCTAGAGGCAACAGTCAAAAACCAACAAGTGAAAATAGTTAATGAAAAAGAAGTTGAGCGTCTCGGATTAAACGTAGAACAAGCATTATTGAAACCTTACCAAGAACAAGGAAATACCATCAGCTTCCTGATTTTAGAAAATCATCTAGCTGCAATCGTTGCTTTAGGTGACGTAGTAAAAACAGAAGCAAAAGAGTTTATCCGAACATTGAAGGAAAGGAAAATCACTCCAGTCATGCTTACTGGCGACAATAAAAATGCTGCTCAAGCAGTAGCAGATTATTTAGGAATCGAAGAATATTACGGCGGTTTATTACCAGATGATAAAGAAGCTGTTGTCCAGAAATATCTTGACCAAGGGAAAAAAGTAATCATGGTGGGTGATGGGATCAATGATGCGCCAAGTTTAGCCCGTGCTTCTATTGGGATGGCAATAGGTGCAGGAACAGATATCGCGATCGATTCTGCGGATGTCGTCTTGACAAACAGCGATCCAAAAGATATTTTGCATTTCCTTGATTTAGCTAAGCAAACGCGAAAGAAAATGATCCAGAACCTCTGGTGGGGAGCAGGGTACAATATTCTCGCAATCCCACTAGCAGCCGGAATACTTGCACCAATTGGTATCCTATTAAGTCCAGCAGTTGGTGCTGTCTTGATGTCGTTAAGTACGGTAGTCGTAGCGCTGAATGCTTTGACATTGAAAATCAAATAATAATGAAAAACATACTAAGATTAGAGGGGAACATCATTGACGAATGATGTTCTCCTCTATTTTCTATTTTTAGATTATAGTGAAGAGTGAAAGAAAGTTCGAACAAAGCCTTGAGGACTACGAGTCCCTATCAAAAACCGAACTTCTTTACTG
>NZ_BNJW01000002.1 GCF_015751045.1 Enterococcus lactis | reverse complement strand
CTTGCCAAGGTGGGGGTCGCGGGTTCGAACCCCGTTTTCCGCTTTGCCAAAGCAATCGCGCCGGGGTGGCGGAACTGGCAGACGCACAGGACTTAAAATCCTGCGGTGAGTGATCACCGTACCGGTTCGATTCCGGTCCTCGGCATTTTAAATATGCGCCCATAGCTCAACTGGATAGAGTGTTTGACTACGGATCAAAAGGTTAGGGGTTCGACTCCTCTTGGGCGCGTAGTCTTTTTTATTTTTTAAACGGGAAGTAGCTCAGCTTGGTAGAGCACTTGGTTTGGGACCAAGGGGTCGCAGGTTCGAATCCTGTCTTCCCGATTTTTTTTATCTTGCTTTTTGTTTTCAAATGATTTATAATTTTTTTAAATTGAATATGCGCCCATAGCTCAACTGGATAGAGTGTTTGACTACGGATCAAAAGGTTAGGGGTTCGACTCCTCTTGGGCGCGTCGATACGGAATAGTATATTCCGTATTTTTTTTGTTGATTCTAAAGGATTTATTTAACAAAAAGCGTTCTTCTTTCTTTCTATTACCAAATTCGTTATAATTAAGGTCAATATTAGTCAAAGGGAATGAATAAGATGGCACATCAGAATACCTCGGATTTAATTGAATCATATATAAAGAAAATTCTGGAAAATAGTGAAATGATCGAGATTCGAAGGATTGAAATGGCAGACCTCTTTAACTGTGTTCCTTCACAAATCAACTATGTGATTAATACCCGTTTTACCATCCAACGCGGTTATTTAGTAGAGAGCAAACGCGGGGGTGGCGGTTATATACGAATTGCGAAAGTAAGAATTTCAGATAAAAAACAGTTACTTGAGCAGATAAATCAGTTGTTTGATGATACAATCAGTGAGAAAAATGCTTTTGCTATTATTCAAAAACTTTATGAAGACCAAATAATTACAAAAAAAGAAGGAAACTTGATGTTAAGTGCAATTGCAAAAAACACATTGAATTTCAATGAATTTGAAGATCATACACGTGCTCGGATTCTCCGAGCATTTCTGGAACGTTTAAGTTATGAAGATGGGAAGTGAGATTAGATGGAAGAACTTTTTACTGAAAGAGCCCAAGCGGTATTAGAAATTGCACAAGAAGAAGCAAAACGATTAAAACATCAATCAGTTAGTTCAGAGCATGTTTTACTAGCGTTAGTAGTTGAACAAAATGGAATTGCTGGAAAAGTATTACGTGAAATGGATTTGAATGAGACAGAAATTTATGAAGAAATTGAACATCTGATTGGTTATGGCGGTATCCGTTCTTACCCTAAAGGAGTCTTTCTTCCATATTCTCCAAGAATGAAACAAGTTTTTGCTTTAGCTAGCAGCGAAGTAAAGAAAACGGGTTCTCAAAAAGTTGGAACAGAACATATTTTGATGAGCTTATTAAAAGATGAAAGTATCATGGCTACTCGAATCATGATCAACTTAGGTATCAGCCTTTCAAAAGCCCGACAAGTTCTGAAACAAAAAATGGGACTAGCTGGTGATTCGGGTGGAAAGGGAATGAATCGTCGTAGAAATATACAAGATAAACGGCAAACACCGCAAGGAACACCTACACTGGATTCATTAGCACGTGATTTGACGAAATTAGCAAAAGAAAACAAGTTGGACCCAGTTGTTGGTCGTTCTAGAGAAGTGAAACGGCTTATTCAGATTCTTAGCCGACGGACAAAGAACAACCCTGTACTGGTGGGCGAACCTGGTGTAGGTAAAACAGCCATTGCTGAAGGACTAGCACAAAAAATCATTTTAGGAGAAGTACCAGAAGACATGCAAGAAAAGCGCCTGATGATGCTTGATATGGGATCTTTGGTTGCTGGTACGAAATATCGCGGTGAATTTGAAGATCGAATGAAAAAAGTCATCGACGAAATCTATAATGATGGTCAAGTAATCTTATTCATTGATGAATTGCATACCTTGATTGGTGCAGGTGGAGCAGAAGGAGCAATTGATGCTTCGAATATCTTGAAGCCGGCGTTAGCTCGAGGAGAATTACAAACGATCGGAGCAACGTCCCTAGATGAATATCAAAAATATATCGAAAAAGATTCTGCATTAGAGCGACGTTTTGCACGAATTCAAGTAGATGAACCAACTCCTGAAGAAGCGGAAGAGATTCTTCAAGGATTACGTTCAAGATATGAAGAGCACCACGGGGTAGAGATTACAGATGAAGCTGTGCGGGCAGCAGTGAATCTTTCTGTTCGTTATATCACTTCTCGTCAACTACCTGATAAAGCTATTGATTTGATTGATGAATCAGCAGCGAAAGTCCGTTTGGATCAAACCGATCACTTAACAAAATCAACTGTAATCAAATTAGAAATTGATGAATTAGTACAAGAAAAAGAAGCAGCAATCCAAAAACAAGACTTTGAAAATGCTGCACAATTACGTAGACAAGAAAAAGCACTACGTAAAAAGCTACAAAAAGTTTCTGCAATCGAAGCAAAACAGGAACAAGGATATGCTGATCGTGTAACAGAAGAAGATGTTGCTACAGTTGTATCGGAGTGGACTGGTGTCCCTCTACAGCAGTTGGAGAAAAAAGAAAGTGAACGTTTGTTAGAATTGGAAGGTCTCCTGCATGAACGTGTGGTTGGTCAAGATGAGGCTGTCAAAGCAGTTTCACGCGCCATCCGTCGTGCACGAAGCGGCTTGAAAGATCCTGACCGTCCAATTGGGTCATTTATGTTCCTTGGACCAACTGGTGTCGGAAAAACAGAATTGGCCAAAGCACTTTCAGAAGTCATGTTTGGAAGCGAAGATGCCCTGATCCGTGTTGATATGTCAGAATTTATGGAAAAATACAGTACAAGCCGATTAATCGGATCTCCTCCAGGATACGTAGGGTATGATGAAGGTGGACAGTTGACAGAAAAAATTCGTCAAAAACCATATTCAGTGATTCTCTTAGACGAAGTGGAGAAAGCACATCCAGATGTTTTCAATTTACTTCTGCAAGTATTGGATGATGGTCATTTAACAGATTCTAAAGGTAGAAAAGTGGACTTTAGAAATACGATCATGATTATGACTTCAAATATCGGAGCGACACAAATCCGAGAAGAAAAAAATGTCGGATTTAATGTCCAAGATGTCACGAAAGATCATAAAGCCATGCAAAAACGTATCTTAGAAGAGTTAAAGAAAGCTTTCCGACCTGAATTCTTGAATCGAATTGATGAGACTGTCGTCTTCCACTCATTGAGTAAAGATGAAATCCATACAATCGTCCAAATCATGAGTAAAGCGATTATCAAACGATTGAAAGAACAAGATATTCAAGTGAAAATCACCCCATCCGCAATCGATGTGATCGGGAAAGCCGGATTTGATCCTGAATATGGTGCACGTCCAATCCGTCGCGCACTTCAAAAAGAAATTGAAGATCGATTGAGCGAGGCGTTGCTTGGCGGAGAGATTCGTTTAGGTGACCACGTAACAGTAGGTGCTTCAAAAGGAAAGATCACATTGAATGTTCGCGGACCTAAAAAGGAAACAGTAGGTTCCCTATAGGTACTTGGTCTATGTAGCTGAATTTTTATAATAGTAAGACTTGATTAAGAGGTTGTGACAAGTTTTTTGTCACAATCTCTTTTTATATTTGGACAGAATATATCGAACTTTATTTTGACTTTTTGTGAAATAATTTTCAAAAATCCGACTTTAAATAGAAGAAGTATTGGAAAGTTTTTAGAGCTATGCTACTATTATGAAGTTGTAGGAGGAGGAAATTATGATCGAACTCATAACCACAGTAGAGACTATCAAACAAGCAGAACAGTTGCTTGCTGCAGGTGCAGACACACTATATTTCGGTGAAGAGCAATTTGGATTGCGTCTGCCTGCTTCATTTACACGAGAAGAACAGCGACAATTAGTAGAATTAGCACACAAGCATGGTAAAAAAGCAAATATTGCTGTAAATGGGATCATTCATCCTGAAAAAATGAAAAATGTACCTGAATATTTGGCTTTTTTAAAAGAAATAAACGTAGATGTGATCACAGTTGGTGATACAGGTATCATTTATACGATGAAAAAAAATCCTGAATTGCGTATACCGTATATTTATGATGCTGAAACATTAGTAACGAGTGCACGTCAAATCAATTTTTGGGCGAAAAAAGGCGCAGTTGGCGCAATACTTGCTCGTGAAGTTCCTTTTGAAGAGATGAAGGCGATGGAAGAAAAACTCGACATCCCTGTAGAAATCCTTGTGTATGGTGCTACATGCATCCATCAATCCAAACGTCCACTGCTACAGAATTACTATAACTATACGAAGCAAGACGAACAAAAAGATCGTGAAAGAGGTCTTTTTATCTCGGAACCTAAAAAAGAAGAGACACATTATTCTATTTATGAAGATAGTCATGGCACACATATTTTTGCCAGTAATGATCTAAATCTCTCGAATGAATTGAATGAACTTTATCAGCATCATTACCGTACATGGAAATTGGACGGGTTATTTACTCCAGGCGAAAATTTCGTGAATATCACTCAACTATTCGCCGAAGCAAAAAAACAAATTTTAGAAGGTAGCTGGGATCAAGCAAAAGCAGAAAAATTGACGAGCGAAATCAACAAATTACATCCTGAAAACCGTGAATTAGATACAGGATTCTTTTATATTGATCCTTCTGCTATCAAATAAGGAGTATGATGAATGAAATGACAGTAAAAAGAAAATTGAAACGTCCAGAAGTCTTAGCGCCAGCAGGAACACTGGAAAAGTTAAAAACAGCGATCCATTATGGAGCAGATGCAGTATATATTGGCGGAAATGCGTATGGTTTAAGAAGCCGTGCAGGCAATTTTACTTATGAAGAAATGGCTGAAGGGGTTGCTTTTGCAAAAGAACACGATGCAAAAGTGTACGTGGCTGCTAATATGGTCACCCATGAAGGAAATGAAGAAGGCGCTGGGGAATTTTTCCGCAGTCTGCGCGATGTCGGTATTTCTGCAGTGATCGTTTCTGATCCAGCTTTGATCGAAATTTGCGCGACAGAAGCTCCAGGTCTGCCGATCCATTTATCCACTCAAGCTTCAGCAACCAATTTTGAGACATTGGAATTCTGGAAAGAGGAAGGGTTGGAACGTGTCGTTTTAGCTCGTGAAGTTTCAATGGAGGAAGTGGCAGAGATCCGTAAAAATACGGATATCGAAATCGAAGCATTTATTCATGGAGCCATGTGTATCTCTTATTCTGGTCGCTGCACATTGTCCAACCATATGTCAATGCGGGATGCGAATCGTGGCGGATGCTCTCAATCTTGTCGCTGGAAATATGGATTGTTCGATATGCCTTTTGGTCAAGAACGAAATAGTTTGACTGATACAGGAGAAATTGAAGAAGAATTCTCGATGAGTGCAGTTGATATGTCCATGATCGAGCATATTCCAGAATTGATTGAAAACGGCGTAGACAGCTTCAAGATCGAAGGAAGAATGAAATCGATCCATTATGTATCTACAGTGTCAAACGTCTATAAAGCAGCTGTAGACAGCTATATGAAAGATCCTGAAAACTATGTCTGCAAACAAGAATGGATCGACGAGTTATGGAAAGTGGCACAACGAGAGTTAGCTACAGGCTTTTATTACAATACACCAACTGAAAACGAGCAATTATTTGGTGAACGTCGTAAAATCCCAGTATATAAATTTGTCGGTGAAGTATTATCTTATGATGAGGCAACACAGATTGCTACGATACGTCAGAGAAACTTATTCTCTGTAGGGGATGAAATCGAATTGTATGGTCCAGAGTTCAGTCATTTCAGTCAAACAGTCGAAATCATGCATAATGAAGAAGGGGAATCCATTGACCGAGCACCAAATCCAATGATGGTTTTGACCATGCCAGTCGCACAACCAGTGAAACCTGGAGATATGATCCGGAAACGTAAATAAAGAAAAAGCTGATACAGTCCTGTTTCAAGCATCTTCGCATACAAAATCCAAGAAAAGTGTTACACTTGTTTTCTGTAGAAAAAGGATCGTTAAATAAAGGTTTTGATTGATCTCTTCAATAAGGAGGAACAAAATGCAAATATATGATTACATCGTAATTGGTGGCGGCTCTGGCGGTATTGCTTCAGCAAACAGAGCAGGGATGCATGGCGCAAAAGTTTTGCTGATTGAAGCAAATGAATTAGGCGGAACCTGTGTCAATGTCGGTTGTGTACCTAAAAAAGTCATGTGGCAAGCAAGTACGATTTTGGAAACAATTGAACGTGATGCTCCAAGTTACGGCATCCAAGCAGATTTAAAAAGTGTCGATTTCGTTGGTCTAGTAGAAAGAAGAGAAAAATATATTGATTTTCTACACGGTGCTTACCAAAGAGGATTAGATAGCAATCATGTCGAGGCTATAAAAGGATACGCTACTTTTATCGATAGTCAAACGATCGAAGTAAACGGTGAAACTTATCATGCGCCTAAAATCTTGATTGCGACTGGAGGCCGTGCAAGCAAGATGAGCATTCCTGGTGGCGAGTACGCCATTGATTCAAATGGATTTTTTGAATTAAGGGAATTACCTAAGAGAGCAATCGTTTTAGGAGCTGGATACATCGCAGCTGAACTTTCAGGTGTATTTCGTGGTTTAGGTAGTGAAGTCATGTGGGCATACCGAAAAGAACGTCCACTTAGAACGTTTGATAACATGCTTTCGGACAATCTGATCCAAATGTACCAAGAAGCTGGGATCAAGACTTACGCACATCATATTGCTAAAGAAATCACTAAAAACAATGACGAATACACGGTGTTATTTGAAAATGGCGAAACCTTAACTGGCGATTGTGTCCTTTTTGCAGGCGGGCGTGTACCGAATACTGAAAATTTAGGTCTGGAAAATACAAATGTCGAATTGGACGAAAAAGGATTTATTAAAGTAGATAAATACCAAAACACAACGGATGAACATATTTTTGCGGTTGGTGATGTAATCGGTAAATTAGACTTGACTCCTGTTGCAATCGCAGCTGGCCGACGTTTGTCGGAACGTTTGTTTAATGGGAAGAAAGATTCTTATCTGGACTATAATCTTGTTCCGACAGTTGTCTTTACGCATCCACCAATTGCAACGATTGGATTGACAGAAGAAGAAGCATTGGAAAAATACGGCGAAAATGAATTGAAAGTTTATCGCTCACGCTTTACTCCAATGTACTTTGCTTTGAGTGATTATCGCCAAAAATGCGAAATGAAATTGATTTGCGTCGGAAAAGAAGAAAAAATTGTCGGCTTGCATGCTATTGGTGTAGGTGTCGATGAAATGCTACAAGGTTTTGCTGTGGCTATCAAGATGGGCGCAACAAAAGAAGACTTTGATAATACAGTAGCCATCCATCCAACAGGGGCGGAAGAATTCGTAACGATGCGATAATTTAATACTAGCAGTTCCAGCAGCTTTTTATTGAATAAACCAATGTAAAACCAGAAAATCAGTATACTGATTTTCTGGTTTTTTGTTTTTTAACTATTTATGTAAGATTGCTTCGATATTTTCCCAAAACGAATAAGTAGGGAAGTTGGATATTTTGATCATCTTCGTATTCAGCTGGTTCCTATCTAAAGGAAAGTCAGTCAAAACCAAATCATATTGATTGATCAACCGATAGTTCAAATCAAAAAAGCTATCCTGATATTCTTTTATTTCTTTTATCTCAGGAAATTTTTTAGTTAACAATTCCTTATATAAGAAACGAACTTTCGGTTCTTGAGAAGAAAGGATCATGACTGTATATGTCTTTTTTTTTGGAATGATTCGATCAATAAGAGCTGGAGACAGCAAAACCAGTTCTTCCAGCAATTCTTCATATAATAGACGATTGGTTAGAATAAACGAATAATTTTCTTCCACCAATGCTTGTTCATAAAAAGAAAGAATGAGTGGTTCCGATTTCAAGACGATCACAAAGAATTGTTTAAAGGAATTGGTTAGAAAAGGTAAAAACTTCTTCTTGAAAGAAATCAAATGATACAAGTAATTTAATTGCTGATCAGATAACATCGTATCAGTAGATAAAGAACGATAGAAATTTTGTGACAAGTTTCTTAATTTTTTGATTTCATGAGCTGGCGCCTTTACAGAAGCAAAATGGCTGATTGGACGCAAAAGTTCACTAGCTGTTTCTTTAGTTAAATAGAAATGATAATTTTTCTCCATAACGGAGCAAAATGTAATGTTATTTTTCGTTCGCTCAAAAAATAAATCAATATCCATTTCGAGAGGTTGGCTTTTCAACTGATCGGATAATTTATGTTTCTTTCCGATCCGGATAATAGAAATCAAAAACAGCTGTTTGTGGCCAGATAGTTTGTTTAATGGAGGATAAAGTTTCATGTATCGTTTGATAGCTGCAGACAATATTTGGGAATGAGGAAGTTGATCCGGTGTATAGATCTCCTCAAATAAACTGCAGTAAAAAAAACGTATTTGTCTCTCCTCACCTTGAATATGTACATATGGAGTAGTGTGGATTCTAAAAAGAAATCCTCGCTTTTGAAAGGATTCATTCAGAAACATAATGATTCTGCGAATACTTGCTGTACTTAGAAATAACTGATCTGCTAGTTTAGCAATACAAGGTTCTTGCATCAAAATGATTTTCAACACTTGTATATGGCTTGAATGTTTTAAGATAGTACTCGTGATGCTTTCTAAATTATATTCACAAGGTAATCTCAAAGAAACTTTCTGTTGCTCGTCGATATGAATAGATGCCGGAGAATGAACAAAATTAAATGCGGCAATATCAGATAAGAGTGTTTTTTTTGTTACAGCAATTTTCTTCTCTAAGTCTTCTAAATAAAATGAATCCATACTCAAAAGCATGGCTAATCTTAACTGTCTTTCTGATAATTTTTCAAGCATAGTTATATCTTCTGTCATATTTCCATCTGCGTTTTTTAAGAAATAATAGATAAAACGCTCCTTCACTTCCTTTCTTTTCGGTCGTTCTTAACCATTATCCCACGTTGTAGAGAAAATTGATTCATTTGTATGTTTGTTCAACAATTTTAAGCAACAGGCAGAATAAACAGCAAAAACAGAATGCTTTAACCTCATATTTTTGTTAATTAAAATAACTAAATAACCATAGAATGAATAGTTAGATGTTTTTTATTTTTGTTATTTTTAATTATGTATTTATAAATCATTATTGTACTCTCTATATTTACAGTAAAAAAATAAAACATAAATAAAAAGCTTAGATAGAAATATCATGCTTATGTTCTTTAGATTATTGTTATTTAAAATAGCAAATATAACTACTGAATGAAAACTAAACCAACTATACTTTTAATTATTTTATATAAAATTGTTTTTTTATTTATATCTTCGAGGGTTGAAAATGATATTTCAAGGGAGTTGCTCTTCATTCGATTTTTTGTTTCCGAAAATAAAAGATCGTTTTCTTTTATTTTTTTGATACATACTCCCTTAGATATAGTTATTTATACTGTTTATCCAAAAATAATAATTATAACATACAAAAACAGTTTTTAAGAAACAGGTTTTCCAAAATAGAAAAAAAATAATACTAAATTCTAGCGTAAATAACTGTAGGATAGATTTAATAGCAAACGAGAAAAGGGGAAGTAAAAAATGGTAGGATTTTTGGAAAAACAACTAGAGAGACAAATCATGCTGATCTGCTTGTTAAGCATGGATATGGCTGAGATCAACGACCTTGCGGAAGAGCTAAAAGTGACGGATAAAACAATTATTGCAGATATTGATAATTTTAATTCTTCTTGTTTTCCTGCGTACATCGAGGTCAATCAGTATAAAGAAGTAACGTTGAAAATACCCAGTAACCTCAATTTAGATGATATTTTTATCAAGATCCTAAATAATTCTATCTATATAGAAGTCTTAAAATACATTCTGATTTCAGAACCGTCTTTAACTGAGATTTCAGCTAAATTATTTTTTGAGTAAGACAAGTGTCAGGAGAATCATTACCAAAATAAATACGTACTTTTCAAAAGAAAGATTAGATATACAAATCATCTTAACCACCAGACTACAAATCATCGGTGATGAAATATATATTCGTAAATTTTTCTCAAGTATGTTCAAAGAAATCTGTAAAGAAAAAGATCTTCCTTATTTTGAAATGATTTATAAAATGTTGAAACGTTGTTTGATCAAGCAAGGACGGGATGCTAGCTCTTCTAAAATCATTTATACAGTCTATTATATTTTTACTTCGATCATTCGAATCGGGAACGACCATCTGATTCCCAAAGAGGAACTGGCAGATCGGCCAGCTGTCGTTGACTCAATTATGGAAACGATCAAGAGCGATACCGTCTTCTGCACGCTTATCAATCAAAATTATAAATTTGTGATCAGTAGAGAAAATATAGAAAATATTTTGAGCCCATATCTCAGTCTGCTTTTTACCAATCCAGCTGAAACAGATGAGTATATGCTCAGAAGAGTAGAACTGTTTCTTAAACATTTCTATTATCTTTCCAATATCAATGAAACGGTCACAACTGAAAAGGTTTTGCATTTCACCAGTTTTATTACCTTTTATAAAGAATTGACTTTTTTCAAAGTCAGCTATGCAGATATCTTTTATAAGAAAATCCTGAAGAAAAAAGTCCAGATATGGGAAGCTTATCAAAGTGCATTGATCATCTCTAACTTATCCTCTGTACGGAAAAATGAACTTTTGTTAAAAGAATTACTGTTGGAGCTGATTGTCTCTTCGAATGAATTATTGCATCGAGTGGAGCCAAAACTAAAAGAACGGTCTATTTTGTTATTAAGTTCACAAGAAATGGGACTTCCTATTTTATATAAGAACTTGATTTTGAATAAGTACCCTTCTTTTAAGAAAGTCGATATTTATGAAAAAGATGTTTTTTCTTTAGACTATACACTGATCAACCAATATGACCTAGTATTGACCGATGTGAATTTGAATTTGAATCGTATATCTTCTGCCATTCTGAAAATTTCTAAAGTACCGACGGATGCTTTCTGGCATAATTTGGAAACGTTTCTTCATTCTACTTGAGAAAAGAGTTGCCAATAAATTATTATTTCGGAAAAAGTAGGTGTGGTATAGACAATTTTCAGCGTTAAGATAAAAACAAAAACACTGGAAGAACGAAAATGAAAGAGTTAATCGGTTTATTTTGTATTTTATCCTTTACGTTCAGAATATTGGCCTCAATGATCAAAGCATTGTATTACGTGGCAAGAACCCTTGTTTTATTACCAGTCGCAGGATACAAGTGTTACAAAGAATGCAAAGCCAACAAAAGAGAGAGTAATCTTTCAAATATTTCATCTACATCATCAAGGGAAAGCAATAGACAATATGGGACTATTGCCAATCGGATATCAGATGCTTCCAAGGATGCAGACAAGACAAATAAGTTAAAAAACGAACCGATTTTACCCAAGAACAAGCAATTTGTCGTTAACCACAACAGTATATAGAGTAAAAATCTGAGAGGAAGTAAAAAAGATGCTTACACCAATCAATCAAAAGTTATTTGAACTTCTGGAATATGACCTAAAAGACGAAAGATTTACAAAAGACCTGTCTATTGTCGACAAAGAACAACGAAGTAAGGCCACTAAGATCGATATTGATATCAATGGGTTGAACGAATCCCTTTCAATGGCAATTAACAAAAAGATCGAAACTCTAACGGAAGAAAAAAAGTTATATGGTTATCTTTCAGAGGAAAAGAAACTTCAAAGCATCATCAATAAGATAAATGAAAAGCCATTCGTTGAGTTGGAGCAGGAAAGAAAAACATTCGAGGAGAAGCTTGAAAAAGTCACTGGCCATCAAGAGAAGATCAAGCAAGAAAAAGGCACGGTTGTTTATACATCCGATCAAACGTTTAACACTGAAACCTATCAAAATGAGAAGCTGATTTTGTCTCGAATAAATGTGGCAGAAAACAATCGTCTGATCGGCAACATAAATGATTCTATCCTAGCAGCTGAAAAAAGAGTAAACATACTAAGAGAGGAATCGAGGAAACTAAAAAACCATTTATCTCAAAATTTAGAGGTAATAGAACAGAAAATTAAAGAACTTAAACCTATGCTACCCCCAACACCTAAAGAAGAACGGCGAAAAAGTTGGGAAATGAATAACGATGTGGTAATTGTACAGCTCGAAAAACTAGAAAAAGAAAAAACAGTAATTGAATCACAAATCAAAACCATTGATGTTGCAACTTCACGAACTGTTCCTATTGCACAAGTAGAATTCTCCAAAAATCTGTCAAAAAAGGAAGATATCCCCAAAGAGCAGCCTAGCCAAATAGTCAAAGAAAGTGTACCTTTGCATCAAGCTGATAGTGAAAAGGTGCAGCCGAGTATTCCAGTGCCACCACCTATGCCACGTGATCCATTATGGCAGAGACAAGAAACACAAAAGTCAGAGAAAGCACCTCATCCTATTGAGCCGAACGTTATCATTCAAGAGCAACCTAGCCAAAAACGGGAAAATGGACCTCGTCCAAGAGCTGCTAGCGATCCTGGAGAGTCTCGGACAGACGTACCAGATAGTGGTAAAAAGACGCAAGATACACCTGAAAGAGACAAGAAAGAGGAGCCGGATAAATCAACTAAAGATGCTTTACATACAGCAATCGGCGAAAACTTAAAAGCTAGACAAGAACTGCTCCAAGTGACGATTGAAAAACAAAGAGAAATACTTGGTATCATTCCTAAAAAAGCAAAACATTTACCAGAATTAAATGCGATAGATAAGAAGATCCAAGAAAATGAAGCCGAACTCGCAAAACTGAAGCCCCAGTTAGATGATCCTAAAACGTGGAAGCCCGAAATGATCCAACTGCCAAAGGGGCAATCCGCTACTGTTGAAAATATCAAAGCAGATACTGACAAGATCAAAACAGATATCGAAAAGATCAAAAGCATGGATATCAAAGATTTAAAAAAAGAACTATTCCCACATTCTAAAAAAATGCGTTGGCTCCGCCGAGCGTTGCATCTATGGCCTTTGGCGGCATACCCTTTATTTGTGAGTTGGGCAGTGATGATTTTACCAGCTCTGACGGTTAGTCTCTATGCGGCACCAGTTGCGATTACTGCTTTTTCTTTCTTTTGTGCCAGTTATTATGTCCCTAAATTGATCAATTATGCGAGGAAAAAAATAGCCAATCGACGCGAAGCTCAGAAAGATAAAGAAGAACTAAATAAAGGACTGACAAAAGAAAAAGAGCAGCCAGAAGTAACAAAAGAAGTAACAAAAGAAGCAGTCAAAGAAACAGAAAAAGAAGCAAAGAAAACAGATATAACGACAAATGAAAAAGGCAAAGAAACGCTTAAAGGAGAAAAAACGGCAGAACCAAGTCTAGAACCTTCCACGAAAAAAGATTGGAAAGCCAAAACGAAAGATTTCTTGAAGAACAATTGGAAGACACTAGCGATCATAGTAGGCGGAAGTACGTTGATTGCAGTAGCTTCTGTATTCCTCATGCCAATCATCGCACCAGGACTAGTTGGGGCCGGTATATTTACCCTTGGAACTGTAGCGTTGATGGGGACTTCTGTGGGTATCGGGGCGCAACTGATCGACAAATTTGGATTGAAAAAAGTAGAAAATCATTTGAATAAAAGAGAAGAGAAAAACTTTGATCAAAAATTAGAAAAAGCACTTCGTACATTTGACCTCTCGAATCAAAAAGAAGAGAAAGTGAAAGAGGTACAAGAAGTAACTAAAGATTCAAAAATGAAAGAAGCAAAAGAACAAGGCATCTCGTCAGATATTTCTCGAACAAGCCTAGTAGTTTCTCAGGATGCTTTAGGTGCCAAAAGAAGCTCAATAAGTTCTCAAAGTTCTCAAAGTTCTCTTGGATCCATAGACTCCAACTTGTTTGCATACTCAAAAGATAACCAACAAGTAAAAGAACCTAACAAAGTAATTCCTATAAATCAAAAATTGACAGAAAATAATCGAAATGTGTCTTCTCAAGTTTCACCAGTAACAGGGTCACGTCAATTTCAAGATTTAAAACAAGATGCAGTTGTTAGGGCAGGTAATCAAAACGGAAAAGATGATAGCAATAGAAACAGCCCAGCACGTACCAGAAGCAACAGTCAACCAACTCCAAAAAAGGAGCAGATAGTCCATTAAATGAAACAGAAGAAAAAATGAAAAGGAGAGTCATGTGAAAAATTCACGCTTTATAATTTTTAGCCTCCATCTATTGGTCTTTAGCATACTTTTTTATTTTGGAAATCGGATCGTCTTTCTGTTCTTAAGTGAAGGATTTGCTTCATTGGAGCTAGCAGATAGGATCATGGAAGCAATCAATCAGAGCTTTGCAGAAATAGCGGAATTCGCCATCCATATCGAATTCGCACAAATGTCATTACTGTCAGGCTTTGTGTTTGGGATTGCTTATATATTGCTCGTTTTATATAAGACATTTGATAGTAAAAATACCAGACCAAACGAAGAATATGGAAGCGCGCGATGGGGGAAGCCTGGAGATATCAGACCATTTATCGATAAAAAGAAAGACTTCAATATCTTATTGACGAAAACAGAAAGTCTGTCTTTATCTGGTCGAATGAAGATCACAAAAAGAGACAACTTCAACCGTAATAAAAATATCGTCGTGGTAGGAGGAGCCGGAAGTGGTAAAACGCGGTTCTTTGTAAAACCTAATCTGATGCAGATGCATTCTTCCTATGTTGTCAGTGACTCCAAAGGATTGTTGTTGATGGAGACAGGAAAAATGTTTGAAGAAGCGGGGTATAAGATCAAGATTTTTGATTTGATCAACCGGAAAGCAACCGACTACTATAATCCTTTCAAATATCTCAGAAATGAAGATGATATCTTAAAGATCATTAACAACTTGATCAAGAATACAACTGATCCGGATAAAAAAGGTGGAGATGGATTCTGGGAAAAAGCAGAGACGGCTTTGCTGATGGCCATTTTTAGTTATCTGATCCAAGAGGTCGTGGAGGAAGATCGTACATTAGGAAGTGTGATCGAATTAGTCCGATTAGCTGATATTGATGAAGACGTACCAAACTTTGTTTGTGAAGACTGGCAATCAATATACAAAGAACTGATTAAGGGACAAAAAGAAATACAGAAGGAAGGGGTAGCTCTAGAAAATCCTGAGTATAGAAACGAATTTAAAAAAGCTTTTCAATCTAACGAATATAAAAATGGAATGTCGATTTATAATCAATCTGTAAAGCTAATTAAAGATTATCAGAACAATTTGATTGATTATGGAAAAATTTGTCATCAAATGCATGATCTTGAGCAACAAATATATGGAAAAAGAAAAGAAATCAAGGATAAACCAAGTTATATAAAAAGCAGTAAAACATTTAAACGGTTGAACTATAAAGAAGGATTTGCTGTAAAAGCTTTAAAAAACAGTTATAAAAAATTTTACCCTAACGAAGTATCATCTGTTATCAGTACGATCAAAGATCTTGCTGATACTGCAAATGTCAAGTTACACCTTCGCAATGAACAAGAAATGTCTCAAGCGTTGAACAATTTATTGCCAGCTGTGCGTAGAAAAGGAGAGATTAATAAACAAAATCCAAACTTAGGAAATATAGTAGAACAAGCGCGTAAAAATGCTGAGTCTATGAGAAATTCATCAGTTCAAAAAAGTCCTCATCAAGTTCGCTGATATGAATCAAAAAAATAAGGGGCTGTGACAAAAGTCTTGTCACAGCCCTTATTTCCGAATAAACGGTGTTCCAGAAGTAGCTTCTTCGGAAATAAGCCAAAATTTCACAAAAATTTGAGAAGCAATTTTCGTAAACTCCTTCTTATTTCTTGAAGCTGACTACTTCTGTCACAACCTCTTCAAGTCGTTAAATGGCTTGTACAACGATCGTTAGTAATAAACCCAATACATAGCTAGCATTGAATAAGACCATATTTTTGATGGAATAGCTGAAACTGATAGGTTGGGGTAATGTTTGCTTGAATTGATCTAAATGCTTCTTCACAATTGGAAAAGTCAAGAAGGTGACTAAGATCGGCCATTCATAGATACCACTCAACAATCCCATCAAAATCACAAAATAGCAAGCATACATCAATAGCTGGAATAAGACTGTTCCTGCTGGGCGTCCGATATAAAAAACCAGTGTATAGCGATGATTTTCAATATCGCGGTCAAGATCTCGCAAATTATTAGCTAACATGATATTGGCAATCGTAAACACCAGGGGTAAAGAGGCTAAGACAATTGCTGCTATAGCCCAAAGGTTTCCTACCAAAGCAAATTGCCCGGATGAAAAGTTGATCGTCAGATCATAGACATCCGAACCGAATGTATTGACATAAACGACCATGGCAAAAATCCCAAGTCCCATAGTCACCCCGCTGAAGATTTCCCCTAAAGGCATTCGAGACAAGGGAATGGGACCGAATGTATAGAATACTCCGATAAAACAACAGATAAATCCCATCAAAAGCAAAAGCCAACCCGTATTTATCGTTAAAATAATGCCAATAACAAAAACAAATGCGATCATCGCTAAAATCATGTTTCGGATCAATACAGGGGATAGATTTCTGCGACCAATGACGTTTTCTTCATACTTATATACTTCAGAATGAGCTTTTTCATAATCCATGTAATTATTGATCGCGGTAGTCGCTAAATCAAAAACTAGCATCCCAATAAAAAATAAAAAAGTGTTTAGCCAATGTATCTCGTGAAAAAAAGCGATAGAGAATAATACCCCTACCGCAAAAGGAAATACACTAGCCACCTTTGTTCGTATTTCAACTACTTCTAAAAAGATTTTTAGTGTCATGGTTCGTGCTCCTTATTTTAATTCAGAACGGTCACCCATCGTGTAATGGGAATCCTCAGATAATTTGAAAGTGTCTTTAATTGGATCGGTCACATATACTTTATCATCTTTCGTTACGAAGATTGCTTCCGTCCCATTGTTCAATTCGCTTTCGACATATTCCAGACCTTTTTTCACACCCATTGAAAAGACTGCTGTAGACAGACCATCACCATCGATCGATTTATCTGTTATGATCGTGACACTTGCGATATCGTTGTCGAACGGGTAACCCGTTTTTGGATCGAACAAATGATGGTATTTTTTGCCATCTACTTCTAAATAGCGCTCGTAAATTCCAGAAGTAACTAACGTTTTGTTCCGTTCTTTGATAGAACCTAGAACAGAGCCACGAGCCATATTTGGATCTTGGATGCCAACTGTCCAGTCTTGATTTTCGCCTCTTGGGCTGTGTCCTAAGACATAGACATTCCCACCTAAGTCAACGATAGCAGTAGTCACACCTTGTTTTTTCAAGACTTTTACTACTTCGTCCGTAATGTAGCCTTTGGCGATTGCACCTAAGTCGATGATCATCCCTTTTTCTTTTAGATAGACCGTTTTTTCTTTGTCATTTAGTTCGATCTTATGATAATCCACTAATTTCAATGCCTGATCGATTTCTTCTTGTGAAGGTTTTCTGGCGTCATCAAAACCGATTCGCCATAATTGAGTGATCGCACCAATTGCCATATCGAATCCGCCTTGAGAATCTTGGCTGTATTCATAGGCTCGTTTTACTAACGTGTAGACGTCGTCAGAAACTTTTACTGGTTTGATACCAGCTTGTTCATTCACTTCATCGATCTCGGAACCTTTTTGATTGATCGTGATTTTATCACCAAGTTCTTTTACTCGATCAAAGGCAGGTTTCAATGCTGATTCTTTGCCTTCATCATACACACGGATACGAACGTAAGTCCCTAACAAGAACTGTTCATCAGAGTACGGATCTTTTAAGATCTTGGTAGATGCTGAACTTTCAGTGGTTGTATTTTTTGTTGAGTTAGTGCAGCCAGTTAGCATCATAAAAGAGATGCTCAGTGTGATTAAGGAAAATAGTAGTTTTTTCCGCATTGTTTTCCTCTCTTCATTTTGAAAGGTGAGACGACTGCCTAACCTGGCTATCGTCCCACCCTCCAACTTTTATTCGTATGATTATGTGATTATTTTTCTGTTACGATATTATCTACTTCGATTGTTTGAGTGTCGCCTTTTTCAGCTGCATTCACTAATTGTTGTGCGTACATGATGAATGAATGTGAGCTGTGTGTAGCACCTGTAACAACTTCTACATCAGCTGGTGAGCCGTCTTCTTCACCCATTGCTTTGACGAATTCATCGTTAAGAGTAGGGATGTAAGTTTTTGGTTCTGTCCCGCTTTTGGCTTTCATGTTTTCATTGTATTCTGTATCATCTTGTTTTGATTTACCGTCTTTGTCGATATAATCAAAGTTTGATTCAGTTACTTTGCCGCCAGCAACTGTCATTTCGAATTGCACACGGTAGCCGTTAGAGTAGTTCTTTTCTTCTAGCTTGTAAGTGCCGTCTTTCAAATCAGCACCATTGTCGATTTCGATTGTATCTGTGTTACCAGCTTGAGCAGCTTGGATCAATTGTTGTGCGTAGTTTTGGAAGCTTTCAGATGAGTGAGTAGCTCCAGTTACGACTTCCACACCGCTTGCGCTTTGTGCTTTTAAGAATTGGTCATTCAACTCAGGAATGTATTTTTCTGGATTTGTGCCAGATTTAGCTTCCATGTTTTTGTTGTATTCTGCATCTTTTGTTTTAGATTCGCCGTTTTCATTGACGTTATCATATTTTGATTCAGTGATTTTGCCGTCTTTTACAACCATTTCAAAGACTGCGCGGTAACCATTTGAATAATTTTTTTCTTCTAATTTATATGTGCCGTCTTGCAAGTCTCCGCCAGCAACAACTTTTGCAGATGATTCTGTTGTGCTTTTTGCAGTCGAAGATTGTGCTGTAGATGATTCAGAAGAAGAATTTGAACTTCCGTTGTCATCTGCGCCGCAAGCGCCTAACACTAGAGCTGAAAATGCTAACACGGCAAATCCAGTTACAAAACGTTTTTTCTTCATTTTAATACCCCACCATTCCATTTTTAGTCCACAATTTTTCTTTGTGATTCATTATACATTCTAATCTTTTTAGCCTATAAGTCAACTATTTTCGATAAATAACCCATGTAATATTTCAAACGTTTTCTTTCAGCAAATTTCGTGAAAAAACGCTTTATTTTAAAATTTGAAAAAAATCCAAAAGGAGTTAGACAAAAGAACAGAACATCTATATAATATATGGAGATTGTGTAATAAGTATCAAACTAAAAGAATTATCATATATTCATTATATAGATAGTCTATAAGGAGCGGATGATCAATGGCAAAGCAAAATATTGTCGTTGTAGGAGCAGGATATGCCGGTGTTTCAGCTACAAAATACTTGGCAAAGAAACTGAAAAAAGAAGATGTAGCAATTACTCTGATCGATCGTCATTCGTACCATACTATGATGACCGAGTTGCATGAAGTAGCTGGCGGACGTGTAGAACCAGAAGCAATCCAATACGATCTGCAGCATTTGTTTGCTCGTCAAAAGAATGTACAGCTTGTCACAGACACTGTAGTCGGTATCGATAAAGAACAGAAAATCGTCAAGACCAAATTAGGTTCCTATCCTTTTGATCAGCTGATCCTTGGAATGGGCGGAGAGCCGAATGACTTTGGTACACCTGGTGTCAAAGCACACGGATTCACTCTTTGGTCATTTGAAGACTCTGTAAGGATTCGTGAACATATTGAGAAAACAGTAGCAAAAGCTGCATTGGAACCAAATGATGAGTTGCGTAAAGCCATGCTGACTTTCGTTGTCTGTGGTTCTGGGTTTACCGGTATTGAAATGATTGGGGAACTGATCGACTGGAAAAATCGCTTAGCCAAAGATTATAAGTTAGATCCAAACGAGATCACACTAATGGTCGTAGAGGCAATGCCGACGATCTTGAATATGTTAGACCGAAATGATGCTGCAAAAGCTGAACGCTATTTGCGTAAGCACAATGTAGAATTATTATTGAACGCACCAATCGTAGAAGTGGCTGCGGATCATATCAAGCTGAAGGACGGACGCAACATTCCGACCCACACACTGATTTGGACAGCTGGTGTTAAAGGAACTTCTGACGCTGCTGACTTTGGATTAGAAGCAGCACGGGGACAGCGGTTGATCGCCAATGAATACATGCAGGCAAAAGGCTACGAAGATAAAAACATCTATATCATCGGTGATTTAGTCTTTTATGAAGAGTTTCCAGGAACACCGACACCGCAAATCGTCCAAGCTGCTGAACAAACAGGACACACAGCCGCAGCGAATATCGTGGCTTCGATCAAAGGCGGAGAAAAGCATAAATTTAAAGGAAACTATCAAGGATTTATGGTTTCTATTGGTGCTAAATGGGGGGTAGCTAACCTATTTGATAAGATTCATCTAAGTGGATTTTTAGCTATCGTAATGAAACATATCGTGAATTTGAAATACTTCTTTGATATTCGTTCTGGTTATTACATGTTCCAATATTTAATGCATGAGTTTTTCCATATCAAAGACGATCGCAACGTGACTCGAGGACATTCTTCTCGTTACGGCAACGTTTTATGGAGTGTGCCACTTCGTATTTTCTATGGTTTAGTTTGGTTCGTTGAAGCTTCTAAAAAAATCATTGGGAATGGTGAAGTGTTCAAACCAAGTACTTGGTTTGGTGAAGGATCATGGTTCACTGGAAACAGCGTATTCCCTTGGACATGGGAATATAACGTAACAGATGTTGCCAGTGGTGCTTCTGCTGCTGGAGACGCAACGACAGCTGCTAGCGGAGCAGGGGCAAGTGCCGGAGAAGCAGCGACTCATGCTGCACATTTCGGTTTGAGTTATGCATACGGAGAAGAACCAATGGCTGTGATTGAGAAGTCACCAGACTGGTTCACAAAGATCATGCAAGTGATCATGCCAAATAATGATGTAGCAATGTTCTTCCAGAAATTCATGGTATTCTTTGAAATTGCCTTGGCATTAGCATTGATTGCTGGATTATTCACATGGCTATGCAGTGCGACAACGATCGTATTAGTGATCACGTTCTGTTTATCAGGTATGTTTTACTGGGTAAACATTTGGTTCATTTTTGTTGCTTTCGCATTGATGAACGGTTCCGGTCGTGCGATTGGTTTGGATCGCTGGGTGATTCCATGGCTACAACGTACACTAGGCAATTGGTGGTACGGTAGACCAAGTGCCCAATACGGCAAGAAATAAATAGATAAAAATAAATGAACAACGTTACTTGAATGCAAGATTTCAATAGAAAGGGGCTGAGGCAAACCGTCGCAGCCTCCTTTTTATGTAAAATAAAGGAATAAGATGCCCGAGATAAGCCTCCACGCTTAAAGCAAGACGCAGGTGTCACAACCTCTGATAAACGGTATTCCAGAAGTAGCTTCTTCGGAAATAAGACGAAATTTCACAAAAATTTGAGAAGCAATTTTCATAAATTCCTTCTTATTTCTTGAAGCTGCCCACTTCTGTCACAACCTCTTGATATAAACGGTGTTCCACCTGCTGCTTTTCGGTAATAAGTCCAAAGAATCAGAAAACATGGAAAGCTGTTTCCTACTCTTCGTTCTTATTACTCAAAGCAAGTCACAGGTGTCACAACCTCTTGTTTTTATGCTAAAATTGGGTGAGTTAATCTGGAAAAAGGAGAACAAAAATGAGCCTTAAAGAATTTGCTGAAAAAAGTCTGCTCAAACCTTGGGATGTTTTTATAATTTTTCTTTTGACTGTTCTTTCTTTTTTACCAGTCATGATTTTTGGTCTTCAGCAAAACACCGCAACAGCAGAAAAAGAAGCGGTACTGCGTGTGGATGGCACAGAAATCAAAACATTCCCTTTGATGGCTGGAGAAAAGAGCTACACATATACTTACAAAGATAAACACGGAGATTATAACTTAATCGAGATAGATGGCGATCGAGTACGGATAAAAGAAGCAGATTGCGATGACCAGATCTGCGTACGTCGAGGCTGGGCAACGAAAAATGGCGAAACCATTGTTTGTTTACCACATAAATTAGTGATCGAGGTCCGATCAACAGATGGGGGTGACGAAGACAGTCTGATTTATTAGACCTTCACACACCATGAGCAAATTACAAAAAATGATTTATATTTCGCTACTTGTTGCACAAGGAGTGATCATTGGCTTACTGGAAAATATGATCCCTTATCCTTTTGCTTTTGCGCCTGGGGCAAAACTGGGATTAGCCAACCTGATCACGATCGTTGCGATTTTTACCATGAAAAAAAGGGACAGCTTCTTGTTATTGTGGCTGCGACTATTTCTGACTACCTTGCTAGGTGGAACGATTTCTACGTTCCTTTATAGTATGAGCGGTGCGCTGCTTAGTTATTTTGGGATGTTATTGGTCAAGCAATTAGGTCCCAAACGTGTCAGTATCATCGGAATCAGTGCGGCCGGCGGGTTCATGCATAATGTCGGTCAGCTTTTGATGGCCTCTTTCATTGCGCAATCATGGACAGTCATGCTGTACTTGCCAGTCCTTTCCGTTTTAGGAATCTTGTCAGGAATCGCTATCGGGATCGCGGCGAATTATCTTTTACGACATGTGCAGACACTGCAACGATTCCAAAAAGATTATGAGCAGGGAACCAAACAACAATGGAGCCCGATGTTTACTAAAAAATAATCGTCACACAAGGAGTTTTTTTATGAAGCTACATCCAATGTGGGAAAACTATCCTGCTTTAAGTAAAGAATTGACAGAAACACTAAAACGGATGGAAGAAACTGTCCGTCTGAAAAACAAACCTGTCGAACAAGCAATCAAAGAAACGATCCATGCCGGCGGAAAACTGTTGCGACCTGCCTATCAGCTACTGTTCTCACAATTTGGACCAGAGCAAGACCGGGACAAAGCCATCGCTTTGGCAGCTTCCATCGAAATGCTCCATACGGCCACACTGATTCATGATGATATCGTTGATGAAGCAGATCTGCGGCGTGGTCAGCCTAATATCCGTAGTCAGTTTGGGAATGTCGTTTCTGTCTATGCAGGAGATTATTTATTCGTCTGCTGTTTTAAACTATTGTCTGATTACTCGACTTCCCTGAAAAGTCTTCAATTGAATTCTCGCAGTATGGAAAAAGTATTGAATGGCGAATTAGGGCAGATGGATGATCGCTATAATTATGAACTTTCTGTAAAAGAATATTTGGAGAATATCTCAGGTAAGACAGCTGAATTGTTCCAACTAAGTTGTTCTGTTGGCGCTTTTGAAAGTGGAACAAGCGAGCGTTTCGCAAAAAAAGCAGGAGATATCGGACTTTCTATCGGGATGGCCTTCCAGATTATCGATGATATTTTGGATTATACAAAAGAGAGTCAGGAAATCGGGAAACCTGTACTAGAAGACATGCGTCAAGGAGTCTATTCTTTGCCATTGATCTATTCTTTGCAAAAAAACAAACAGACTTTACTGCCTTATTTAGAGAAGAAAACGGAAATGACAGAAAAAGATGTTGAAGCCGTACGCAAAATCGTTGAACGTACAGGAGGTGTGGGAGAAGCCAAGAAATTAGCAGCAGCCTACACCGAAAGGGCGTTGAAAGAAATTAAGAAATTACCTGACACCTCTCTTCGAACGAGAGAAAATCTTTTTTCCCTTACTCAATTGATTCTAGACCGCAAAGACTGAATAGAATTTGGTGCAACACGTGGATAAATTCCTAAGGATGAAATCTGCGTGTTTTGGATCACTTGAAATGGATTTTTTGATGTTAACAAGCAAAAATAAAGAGCAACGTCGCTAACTGACGTTGCCCTTTATTTTTTATCTCGGATCATTTTTTTATCTTTTCGACTTCTTATGACTCATGAAAGTGATTCTTAAACCGATTACAAGTAATATAACGCCTGCGACTGTTATCCAATTATTTGATTGACTTCCAGTTTTAGGAAGTACTTTTTTTGATTTGTTTAAATGATCATCGCTTGTTTTATTAGTTAAGTTGACGTTCGTCTTGTTATCCGAACTTGTTCTTGGGAAAGAGACACTTGCATGACGACTATCACTTGTGATAAATGTTGTATCTGCCGTATCGGTACTGTCACTTATTGTTCGAGTAGTATCTGAGCTATCGCTTGTAGTCGTTGTACCTGTACCATCACTTGATGTGGTAGTTGTCGTATCGGTACTGTCACTTGAAGTGGTAGTAGAATCCGTGCTATCGCTTGTAGTCGTTGTATCAGTACTATCACTTGTTGTTCGAGTTGTATCCGTGCTATCACTTGAAGTTGTTGTGTCAGTACTATTACTTGTGGTAGTTGGATCTGTGCTATCGCTTGAAGCAGTTGTGTCGGTACTATCGCTTGTAGTCGTTGTATCTGTGCTATCGCTTGTAGTCGTTGTATCAGTACTATCACTTGTTGTTCGAGTTGTATCCGTGCTATCACTTGAAGTTGTTGTGTCAGTACTATTACTTGTGGTAGTTGTATCTGTGCTATCGCTTGAAGCAGTTGTGTCGGTACTATCGCTTGTAGTCGTTGTATCTGTGCTATCACTTGAAGCTGTTGTATCAGTACTATCGGTTGTAGTCGTTGTGTCGGTACTATCACTTGTGGTAGTAGTATCTGTGCTATCGGTTGTAGTCGTTGTGTCAGTACTATCACTTGTGGACGTTGTATCCGAGCTATCGCTTGTAGTTGTTGTGTCGGTACTATCACTTGTTGTAGTTGTATCTGTGCTGTCACTTGTAGTCGTTGTGTCAGTACTATCACTTGTGGACGTTGTATCCGAGCTATCACTTGAAGTCGTTGTGTCAGTACTATCACTTGTGGACGTTGTATCTGTGCTATCACTTGTGGTCGTGGTATCTGTACCGCCTGTACCATTGTCGCTGATAAATATTTCGTTAGGATCCCAACGATTGGTAGCCGCATCTAAAATCACATTTGTCCCTATAATCGTTCCGTCTTGGTTTTGAGTAATGTGAATAGTGGCATTAGGCGCAAGGATCGTACCCTGAAAAGGAGCACTGATTGTCAAATCAGTCATCTCATTTCCGAAATTCCAAGAGATATTCGCATCCGAAAAATCTTCTGTTTCATGATTGGAACGATCATTGTATTTGATTGGTGACTGTACGTTCAATGCAGAAGAACTGTTGATGACATTAAATACGACTACTTGATCACTTGGATTAATGATTTGAAGTGGCGTATTCATCGTTAACACTTCTGCGTCGATATTTACCAATAAAAATCCAGAATCTGATAAACCAGTCAAGTCAATGGTTCGATTATTCATGTCTGGAAAATCCGCAGCAGTATATGTTTTAACTGGAGTGGCAGTTGCAAGGTCATTTGCTGCTACATTCAATCTAGCAAACTCTTGCTCGAAATCAATATATTCGTTTCCATCACGATCTTTATAGAAATCATCTGGAGTTAAGTGATCAAGCCTTGCTCCATTAACCGTAGGACGTCCATCTTGTAATGCTACATCCACATTACTACCAACGACAAATTTATTTACTCTTGTGTCGCCAGTAGGGATTCCAGAAGAATTAATGAAAGAATCAGTTTTTTGTATATAATTGATCTCTTGGTTCAATAAGCCTTCATGAAGCTCTGTCCCAAAATTATTATTTGCATCCAGTTCATGTGTTGCTATATTTCCGTCTGTATGGGCATTAACCGTTGTCTTGTTTTTGGCAAATACATGGAATTGACTAGCAATTCCCAGCAAACCATAATTACCAGTTAAATCATTATAAACATTCCCAGGATCTTTAGGAATATATGTTTCCGCTGAAACAGCCACACCATACGAAAAGATGTTGAACAATAAAGCAGCTAATACTAATAAACTTACCCTTTTTTTCATCTTTTCCCTTCCTTTCATTTCAAACATTTTCCTATTATACTCTTTTTTTCCTAAGCTTAAACTGTTCGTTTAAAAAATCATTATTTATTTAAACAATATTAATGAATCATTCATTTTGTTGATTTTTGTTCAAGTGGAAAATAGAGAATATCTTTCTCTTTCAATCTCCAAACGATCATGCTAGTGACTGGAAAGTGTAAAAAGTGAGGGGGTGTAGTAACATATAAGTAGAAATCCTAGAGTTAGGAAAAAGCAAGTAGGATAAATAAAAAGGAGGAAAACAGATGAATTATTTAGATATGTTATGCGAGAGTGTGGACCGAGCATACGAGCGATTTGAACGCTTGTTTGAAGGCGTCTCTATTGAGGAGGCCAACCGTTTTCCAGTGGAAGACAGAGCTCCGCAAATCAAATCAATGACTTGGCTGGCTTGGCATACCGCTCGAGAATTGGATTTCCAGATTGCTGATTTAGCCAGTACCTCTCCAATTTGGCACAGCCAAGATTGGGAAAGCCGGTTTCCGATGACGATAGCAGATGACGAACAAGTTTGGAAGCACAGTCTGGAACAAGCAAAACAGATCCAAGCTAATCAAGTAGAAGTCTTGCTAGGATACTTGCGGGCTGCTTCTGATTCTGCTATTTCTTATTTAAGAGGGTTAGAACCTTCCGAACTAGATGAAGTAATTGACGAGAACTGGACACCACCAGTCACACGTGGGATGCGTCTCGTTTCTATTATTGATGACGCTGCCATGCACTCTGGTCAGGTGATCTATGCGAGACGTTTATTGGGATTGAAAGACTAAGGCACTAAATAAAAAAGAACTTACGACAAAAACAAGTCGCAAGTTCTTTTTTGATTTCAGTTGATTGGCATCCACGATCTGTATAGTAGTAAGGAATGTACTAAATAGTAGTGAAGCCGTCAGTAAACGTGATTTTCTCTTTTTCATTTCAAATCCCTCCATTTTTTATTGTAATCGGTTACTATTTCGTCCTAATAAATAATCCAATAAGAAGGAAGTTTATTTCACTTTTCTGGTCATCCACATATTTCTATAAAAGGAAAAAACTGTTCTGAGGGTGTGTTCTTAGTCTGATAAAGTATTAGCAGGTAGGCAGTTTTATCGATAAAAACATTATGGAAAAACAAAAACAGAGCCATTTGTTTTTATAGAAAAAACAGAAAAGTTCTATCGATAAAAAACGGCAAAGGAGGAAGATATTCTGGTCAAACGACACAAAAAAAGATCATCGCTTCCCTAGTAGTACTGGTAGTTGCACTCGGTGGCTTTTTTGTCTATGACCATTTCTGGAAAGAGCCGGAAGTGATCATGAATTTGAATAGCGGCGATCAATCATTTATCAAGGACATGTCAGAAGAAGAGTTGCGTGATTTTCTGCAAGATCAAGCAGACGAAGATTATGTTCGGCTGAAGTTGGATACGACGATGCATTTTGATACCTCTGACAAACCTGGGTCAGTCAATATCCAAAACCCGCCCAGTAATGAATACGCCATCGAAGTGACAACTTATATCGAAGGAGAAGACGATGAAATCTACATTTCTGGAGTGATCCAGCCAGAACAATATGTAAGTGAAGGCAAACTGTTGCGTAAAGTAGCTAAAGGAACATACAAAACGATCAGTACGGTCCAATTTTTGGATTCCGAAAAGAATGTAGTCGGAACATCTTCTGTCGTTGGAAAGTTAATAGTTGAAAGTTAACTGATAGCAAATATATATTTTTTAGGAGGAAAAGAAATGAGAGTCTCAAGAAAAATGTTGTTGCCGGCACTTGCATTAGTAAGCAGTGCGGCAATCGGGCAAACGGTAAGCGCTTATACATGGGTGGGTGGCGAACCTGATCCGAATACGGTTTACGAATCAGTCCAAAAACAAGATAACGCAACGATCCCAGCAGAAGGCACTTTTAAAGAGTGGGACCCAACTGATCCAGGACCAGGACCTGGGCCAACGGATCCAGTCGATTGGATCGATGTATCGATCCCGACAAAAGTCTTGTTCGGACAAACAGATGCGACAGAGGGTAAGGTCGTAGCACCAATCTATCAAATCAGAAACAATTCGACAAAAGGCGTGAAAGTCTCTGTGGGCAATTTCGTCAAAGGGCAAGATGCAGACAAAGTGCCGGAATTAGTGTTGAACATGGATAGTGTCAGCAGCAGTACATCTATCTCTTTAGTCAACCCAACGACTGCTCCGCAATTTCCACGCGAGTTAGTGACATTGCCGAACCAAAACGATGTCACAGAGTTTACTTTCTCTGGTAGCGTCGGAGCGAATTTCCAATTTGGGGAAGCCATCAACCCTAAATATGAGCTTGTCTTGCAATTTGAAGCAATAGGGGTATAAAAAAATGAAAAAAACAGGGATCCTTCCGCTGTTTTTCCTTCTGGGGGTTATCTGTCTATCAATAAGCGGTTTGGCAGATGCAGCAGAAAAAGAAAGCACGATCGAAGTTAGCGGACTGATCTATTCAGAAAAACCAACGGAACCTGGAACAGGTCCAAGTACAGATCCTGGAACAGGATCAAGTGCTGGGCCTGATACAGGCTCAACTGCGGATTCCGCAACTGATTCGGGAAAAAGTACCGGTGGAGATACGTCAGGAACATCCGGTTCTAGCGACACTAAAGGCAATCTGCCTCAGACGAATGCTGTAAGAACAAGCAGGTGGGTAACGGCAGCAGGTGTGCTGCTTCTCCTCGGTTCTCTTTCTTTATTAAGTAAAAAAGCCTTGCCTGGAGACACAGATGTTTAGACAAGCGTGCAAATACAAAAGAGAGAGGAGAGAAAAATGAAACTATTCAAAATACTAGCAGTTTTTACCTTACTGTTTTCCAGCATCAGCCCGACTACCCTTGTCTACGCAGTCTCATCTTTGACGCCTGAAAGTAGCGAGACAGCAAATGAAGAAACACCGACAGAACCAATAGCCGAACCGCAAGTGGAAGAAGCTCCTGCAGTAGTCGATCCTGTAGCAGAAGAATCATCCACGGAACCAACCACACCCGAACCGTCAACCGTCGAACCGCAAACAGAGCCAGCAGTTCCCGTACCAGAAACGGCTGTGCCAGGTCCGCAGATTGATCTTCCCAATCTTCCCCAATATCGCGGAGATTTGAGAAGGAATGGAGAAAGTTCCTATCAGGCAGCAGCCCAGCCTGGATTCAATGCGGGAGTCAGCAACTTATCGGAACTGGGTCCCAATGTAGGTGACAGTATTTCCTACAGCTTTACGATTCCGACTCATTCTCTCGTATATGGGAATGGCACTGACTGGATCGCGTATATTGTTGGTAATGGTAATATCGGTGTTAGATTTGTTGATAGGATGTACTATGGTCGATCGCCAAATCATACAGATAAATATTCAACGACTTATCAGATCGGTCGCACGGAAGTTGTCGAAGTCGGGGGCGCTTCTGGTGATCTTAGTATTACGTCGAATCACACGATAAACAATAATGATTTCACGATGACGATGTCAGGGACGATCACTAGAACAAGAGCTAGCAACCGTACCGATTATCAGTTAACAGCTGGGATCCATAATCTTGTATTAGGTTCTACTGCCGTAGCTTCAGGTAATGAGGTAGATCCTACGCCTATAGAAGATGTGCCGATCAATTATCTGTCGATTGGGAACTTTACGGTCAATACTAGGGAACCAGAACCTACTGTAGAGATCACCGCCAATCCTGCCAATCCTTTTATTTTGGGTGTGCTTCCTCAGGAACACAAAGATAGTCTGATAGTAAGGGTTAATGGGAGCCTGTTGCCTTCTTCTGGCCCAGATAGTTACGAGATCATTGAGACTAACTTAGGTAGCTTGGACGTGGTAGGGACAGTAGGATCAAAAAGTGCATGGGTGAGAATCCGTTATACGATGGATGGAACCGTTCATGAGAGTGAAAGAATACATTTCCAAATGCCTGTCGTATGGGGAGACAGTATCGTGTTTGGTGGAAGTGATCCAATAGCTATGAGGACAGTGGCTGCTTTCACCTTACATCATCGTGGAACAAGTCCAGTGATTACTGCAGTTACAGGAAGAAACAATTCGGGTTTAACTAATTTTGTGATAAATGAAAATTATTTAGGTCAAAATTACTATAATTTTTCTTGGTACAACTTGAGTCAAAAAAATATTCTTGATTTGACAAATGATTCCGCGGATCGAGCAGTCTCAGCAAGAGGAAATGCTAGAAACCAAGATATCTTGAATAGCTGGAATACACAAATCAACTATGTCAACTATGGTGATGTCGTCCGTTCATGGGTGGCAGACCCAGAAAAGAACGCAGTGACAAATTCAATGACAATAGATGCGCCATTTGTCTTTAATGGTGGAGAAGTCTACTATGAAATCACTACGAACGGCTACCGTAAATTGGACATCAACACATTGACACCGACAGAACAATCGATTGAACGTGGCGCTTCGCAAGCATCTTTAGATAGTCAAGTCAGTCGATTTCTAGACACTTCTGGCAAGGAGAACCTTCGAGTAGTGAGATTCCTGGATTATCCAGATACTTCTACTTTAGGAGAAAAGACTGGAACAATCCAAGTCGAAGAAACCTTATCGACAGGAAAAACAGTGACATACGACTACACAGTACCATTTGTCGTGACTCCTAAACTTGAAGTAACGGCTAAGCCTGATAGTAAGGTATTGCTAGGAACAGATATGAATACAGTTGATCTACGTCAGTTTTTAGATGTCGAGGTAGATGGAGAGCAACTTGATGACGACAAATATGAAGTAGAAATGACTGCTGCACCTATTGCTACAGATACCGTGAGCGTTGGAAGAGCACAATCGATTCGAGTCACTGTGAATGGGACAACTCTTTCTCAAGATACATCTATCAATATAGGTGTTATATGGGGAGACAGTATTGCGTTTGGTGGTAGTGATCCAATAGCTATGAGGACAGTTGCTGCTTTCACCTTACATCATCGGGGGACTCGTCCATCAATTACTGCAAGTAGAGGAATAAGACCTAACGAAGGCAACTTCATTATAAATTCGGGTTACTATGGGAGAGATTACTATAATTTTTCTTGGTATGACGTGAGTCAAAAAAACAATGTAGATCTAACGAACGATTCTGCTAATCAAGCAGTAACAGCGGAAGGAGGAGAACGACAGAATGATGTTTTAAACCGCTGGAGGACACAAACGGTCAACTATGGTGATGTCGTCCGTGCTTGGGTAGCAGATCCAACAAAAAATGCAGTGACAGAAAACGAGCAATTTGTCTCTAACGGCGGAGAAGTCTACTACGAGATCACAGCAAACGGTTACCGCGCGTTGAATATCAATAAATTGACTACATCAAGTCATATGATTTTACAAGGGATGACAGAGAGTGAATTAGACAGCCGACTAGCCGAGTTCTTAGATGTATCAAGTGTAGAGAACATCAACTTGGATAGATTTGTCCAGTATCCAGATACTTCTGTCATCGGCACGACAAGTGGAACGATCCGAGTAACAGAGACTTTATCTACAGGAAAAACAGTCTCCTATGACTATGAGATCACCTTTACAGTTGAAAACGCCCCTCCAACAGCTGATCCAATTGCGCAAGAATTGTATTTAGGAGAATCATTGCCAGATTCGCCAATGGATCTGCTAGAAAACGTATCAGATGACAGAGACGATCCATCAGAACTGAAAGCCACTTATCTAAACCGACCAAACATCGACCGTGTTGGAGAGATGACCGCTAGCATTCAACTGGAAGATTCAGGGGGAGCTATTTCAGTCATCGAAGTGCCGATTACCGTCAAGTGGGGAAGTACGATTTCTTTAAGAGGAAACAGTAATATTACTGTTGGAGCATACAGTTTGACGAAAAATGGAGATGGCACACTACATCTTCATTCGACATTTGGGGACAACAGCGTGTATCGAGATCGTCAAGTCCATCCTGATTATGGAAGTAGTGATTTTTATCATTTGGAAGTGTTCGACGGAGAAACCAGCATATATAAATATGCTGTCAGAGGAGACCAACTCATTGGAGAGGCAATCAATGGATTCAATCACGGTAATCCTTTGGAGGTTTCTGTGGGTAACACGATCAGAGTTTTTTGTAGAGATTCTGATATCGATCGAAACAACTTAATGGTAAACGAAATAGAAAAAAATCACACTTACGAAACAGATTATGCTTACTATAGAGTGACAGAAGAAGGGCTGGAACCAGCACCTGTTCTAGCAGCGAAATCACTGAAGCAAGACTTTGTCCTTGGTGAAGATATTACGGAGTTAAACCCCCACGATTTATTTGAATACGTTGGGTTAAACAACTGCGTAATTTCTTCTGATAAATACGAAGTCGAACAACTCATAGGTTTTGATACTTCCTTGGTAGGTACTCGTAATGCTAAAGTAAAGATAACATCTACTGTAGCTAATATTTCATTGGAAGTAGAAATACCATATGAAGTGAAATGGGGAAGTACGATTTCTTTAAGAGGACTTAGTGATCGTACAGTTGGCGCCTATAGTTTGACGAGAAGCGCAGATGGCACACTGCGTCTGCATTCGACATTTGGTGACAATAGAACGAATCAAGGTATGCAAGTCCATTCTTATTATGGAAGTAGCGTCTATTATTCCATCGAAGTGTTCGACGGAGAAACAAGCACATATCAGTATGAAGTCACAGGGAATGCGATTATCCGAAATGCAATCAATGGATTCAATCAAGGCAATCCGCTAGAAGTTTCTGCGGGGAATATCATCAAAGTCTTTCATGGGGAGTCCCACAGTCGAAGTCGATTGATGGTAAATGAAGTCGCGGAAAACTACTCCTTCGGTACACCTTTTTCTTACTACCGAGTAACGGACAATGGCTTAGTTCCGATCAAACACTTGGAAGCTGAAGCAGTCCCTCAGACATTTAACTTAGGTGAAAGCGTTGACGGACGTGACCTAAAAGAATTCGTTAAGGATGTGCAGGTAAATGGTGTAGCAGTGGATGCAAGTGAATATGAAGTCACCTTACGTTCAGAACTTGATACGTCATTGATTGGTACGCGTGAAATCGATATTGAAGTCCGTACAACTGATGGACTAGGTATCGTACAACTGACAGTTCCTTATGAAGTGAAGTGGGGGAACTCGATCATCGCGCAAGATCAGGTAGCAAACTCTGATAAGACAGTAGCTGTTCTGTCATTGACCGAAGAGAATAATTTGCCAAAACTGACAGCTACGCAAGGAGACGGACTTGATTCTTTCAGTCCAGTAGCCTCTGCACCACAAGCAGTATTTTATCGTGGTGATCTTACTTCACCAAGATTCTCCCTTTTGACCAATAACTTGGCTATGGACGCACAAACACTGAGAAGCAATTGGAACAATGTTCTTAGACAAAATGAATTAGCCTATGGTGATGTGCTTTCTTTTGAAGTTTTCGATTCTGCAGGGAATAACCTACTTGGAAATAAAACAGCTGTCTCAAGAAATGAACAGTTAGTAAAAGAAGTAATCGGCTATCCGCAAGCTTTTTACGAAATGACAGCTAATGGGTTCAATCTTCTACGTATCAACCAATTAAAAGTAGAAACGCAAACCATTGAAAGTGGATTGACAGAAGAGGAATTAAGTCAAAATATCGAATCTTATCTGTCAACTGACGGATTCGATACGATCCATGTGACAAAGTTCATCCAATATCCTGACACAAGTAAAGCTGGAACAAGTAACGGGATCATCGAAGTAGAAGAAACATTAGCGACAGGTGGCACAGCTACGTATAACTATACGGTACCATTTATCGTGGAGAACTCGACGGAATGGATCGATGTCAAGATTCCTAAAAAATTGCTTTTTGGAACGACTGACGCAAATAAAGGAATGGTTTCTTCCCCGCTTTACTACATCGAGAACGCTGGGATGAGAAATCTAAAAGTCAGCGTGGAAGAAATCAACATCACGAACAATACAAATAACTTGGAGCTGTTACGTACAGCTGATGCAGATCCATCTGCAGAGAGGGCAGCAGCAAAACTTCGTATGAATTACAAGACGAGCAATATCCTTGTCGATCTTTATGAAAGTACACCAAATCAGATAGTTGCTGAGCTGGCGCCGAACGAACAAACCCAGTTTATGATCGAAGGGCAATACTTTGGAAACTATCAGCAAGAAATCAATATTGGGTTGGATATCCGCTATCGATTTGAGGTTGCTTCGTAAGGTAGAAAGCTGTTGATTTGAAGAAAATGATGTACGAACACAAAAGCCCATCAATCGATTGAAATCGGTTGATGGGCTTTTTGAGTATTATCGTGTAGGGTTAGGCTTTGACTGCGATGGACTTGATAGATTTGAATTCTTAGCTCTGTTACTAGCGTCTTGAGTTAAGTTATATAATTTTTTTTCTTGGGTGGGTTGTTGTGTGTTTTTTTCCTGATAAGAGGTTAGGCTTTTAGAAAGGCTCTGTTTGTAGTCCTCAACTGCTTTTTGTAATTTTTGAGGTGGATTTTCTAGTTTCGCCATCTCTTGCCTAGCATTCCAACCTAAAGATTGATCAGCTCTGAGTGCATTATCAATTTTTACTTGAGTAGTTACGTAATTTTGTATTGCATTTGTGATCTTATTTTTGTTAAAAAGTCTATTCATGAATGTATCTACCTTTTTACATTGTTTTAAATTATTTGTTTGTTTAGCTAGCAGCGACTTAAAATCATTTAAACTGGTCTCTTGTTTTGCCTCTTGTTTTTTAAATGATTGTTCTTTTTGCTTCTGTTGTGCCTTTTGTTTCGCCATTGTTTTTCTAGTATTATCAAAGGTCTTTAATATTTCTGGTGCTCGTGTTTTCAGTTCTTCTCGTAATTTTGATGCTTTTAATTCTGCCTTCGCATATACCTTGTTATCTTCAACTATTTTGTATTCAGGTGTATGTTTTCCATGTTTGGGTGTACTTTCCATAACATTTATATTATCTCGGAGTTGTGCTGCAAGATTTTTTGTTGTAGGGTCTTTAATCTCATTGATCATTTTATCTAATAGTGTTTCTTGCCTATAATCTGGTGAATTTGCAATATCTTCTTTTGGCATGTCAATTCCTCTTTTCTTTTTTTATTTGTATCTTTGTATTCACTTTATCATGCTTTCTTTTTGTTTTTGTTCCGTCTTTTTCTAAGGTGGAAAATATCTGGTACGGTTTTCTGATATTTTCCATAAAAAATAAAACAAGGTGCTTCTTTATGAAAAAAGATTCGTACCGATTTTTTTCAATCCTCATTTATCCTCGTTGTCAAAGGCTTTTTTTCTTCGTATCATTCTTTTTTATTTTTAGAAATTATGGTCCCAAGGCATGAAAAAAAACATGTTATAGTAAAAACATAAGTGAAGTTGGCAGAGGAATCAGCCGATTTTTTACTGTCTATCTAAGCGAAAAACAGCTGTCCACAAAAATCAAATCGAGGAGGATGCATTTGAAAAAACTCATCACTAATTTAACACGTACAGATGTTTCGCCCCTGATTCTTCGGTTAAAAGGAGAGAAACAAGCATTTACGTTTGAAGACATCGAAAAAGAAAGCGGGATAAAATTGACGAGCGCAGACAAATTTTTGATCCGTTCTGTCGCAGAGAAAAAATTCAAAATGCAAGTGGTGTGCGAAGCACCGGAGAACCAGCTGAAGTTTTTTCCAAAAGCAAAAGAACTTTCTTGATCACTCTATTTATTGTTCTATCTATGTAGCAAACAGGAAAAAATAACAAATATGTTATTAAAAGTGTTGCAATCGCATACAAAAAGATTAAAAAACAAAATAGTCCTTTATCATAGGAGATGGAAACACGAGAATGTCAGACAGGGGGGATGGGATGCGTTGATTTTTTAGTTGTAAGTTGGTTGCTACATAGATAATAAAGGGGGAGTAATTGGATTGAAAAAGAAAATCATTGGTAGTCTATTACTATCAACGCTAGTGTTGACGAGTATGATAAATATGTTCATCAATGAAGACTTGCAAGCGGAAAATCACGTGCTCAATATCAGTCGCACGCTTCAAGAAGAAAAGGTGAACGATCTCAATCCTGGGGGAGAAGATGGTATCGGCAATGCCTGCCACTGATAGTCATCGAAAATTATCGCGTAGGCTATATCGGCTCTATCGACATCGTTCCTCAATAAAAAGAACGATGAGGAGATAGATATTTTTTAGGAAACAAGCACATAACTTATGATCGCATAAGTATTTTCACACAGGACTAGCAAATAGTCCTGTGTGGGTATCATAAAAAAACTGAATAGAAACAATAATCAGCTTTACCACCATTGATAGAAAAGAGATAGAAAACCGAGAAAAGGAATCGGTCCTCTATCTCTTTTTGCTGTACAAACGCATGTTTCTCCTGTTTTTTGCATGGATTCCTTTAAAGAAAGTGTACCATGCTTTCTTGATACGTTTAGAACACCTTTTTCTAGAGGATAGAAAAAGGTAAGTCAAGAGAATAAGGAGAGTCGTTTGAAGAGAACTCAGAAAAAAGGACACTGTATGAGATCAGGTGTCCTTTTGTGAAATCTGCTATTATTGCGTACGGATAGATGTGAGACTGATTTCGCCAGAAGACAAACTCATTTCCTGTCCATTTGTTTGGACGATCAGTTCGCCGTGATCACCGATTTCTTTTGCAAGTCCGACATAAGTCGTTCCTTTTTGATTGAACGACACGGTTTTTCCCAATACGAATGATTTTTCTTTATAAAAGTCCAATGCTTTTTTCGGTTGAGAAAGATAGGTGAACAATTCCTGCCAGATTTTGCTGATTAGCTGATTCCTTGTGATACTCGCTTGTCCATCAGGAAAGACAGAGGTGGCTTTTTCTTGGAGATCAGTTGGAAAATGATTTTGAGGAACAGAAAAATTCAGCCCGATCCCGATGATGATATGACTGATTCTGCCGCTTTCCATATCACTGACTGCTTCAGATAAAATCCCACAGACTTTTTTTCCATCCATGTAGATGTCATTGACCCATTTGATCGAAGCAGAACGACCGGTAACAGATTCAATGGCTTTCACACAGGCACTGGCTGCGATGATCGTATATTGAGGCAGTTCATCAAACCGTTTGTCTGGATGGAGCAAGAGACTCATGTAGATTCCTCGTCCAGGTTCGGCAAAAAAAGGTCGTCCAAAACGTCCACGAGCTTGTTCTTGTGTATCAGCAACAAATAATTTCGAAACAGAATCTCCGTGAGCTGCTGCCAGTTTGGCATCTTTCATCGTAGATTCAGAAGTCAACATCGTTTGTACCTTCAAATCGGGAATAAAAGACCGTAGCTTTTGCTGGATTTCTTTTGCATCTAGTACGTCAGAGGGCAAGTAACGATACCCTGTAGGCCCGTGCTCAAAACGATAGCCTGCCTTTTCCAATTCTTTGATGGCTTTCCAAATACTTGTCCGGGAAACTTCCAGTTGCTGTGCTAACTTTTCTCCGGAAAGAAAATCTGGCGTCTTTTTCAATAAATGAAGTACTTTGTCTTTTGTTGTCATGGCACCAAGCTCCTTTCCCATCCATTCTATCAGGAAGAAGGAGAGAACAAAATAGTTTTCGAAGAAACAACGGGTGATACATAAAGCAAAAACGAAAGAAGGAAAGAGAAAAAAGAAGAGGGTGGGCGTTCATTTTTTTCCCAGCCTCTTTCTGTTTATGAAGATAAAAGTACCTGATCGTCTTTCAACGTCGTGCCGCTGTTTTGTTTGAACAACGCCAATAGTTGAGGTACTGTGAGCTGCTGTTTTTCCTCTTGCTGGATATCGACGACGATCCTTCCTTGATGAAGCATGATCAGTCGATTTCCATAGCGGATCGCGTCTTCCATGTCATGTGTGACCATGAAAGCAGTGAGATTCTGCTCGGTGATCAGCTTTTCTGTCAAGTCCATGACGGTTTTGGAAGTAGCCGGGTCAAGCGCTGCAGTGTGCTCATCTAATAAGATCAGTTCTGGACGCTGCAATGTAGCCATTAACAGCGTGATGGCTTGACGTTGTCCCCCAGACAGCAAACCGATTTCTGAGGATAAACGATTTTCCAAACCCAAATTCAGCCGAGCCAGCTGTTCTTTGAAAAACGTTCGGTCTTGCGGTTTGACACCACGGAAGAAGCCGCGCTTTTTTCCTCGTTTCATAGCAAGAGCAAGATTTTCTTCTACCGTTAAACGAACGGCTGTCCCTAGTTTAGGATCTTGGAATACGCAACTGATGGATTTCGAACGTTCGACAACGGATTTTTTCGTGATATTTTTTCCATTCAATAAAATCTGTCCCTGATCGACAGAAAATGTACCGGCGATGCTGTTCAGCAAAGTAGATTTACCAGCACCATTTCCACCGATGATCGTCACGAAGTCGCCGGGTTCCAAAGAAAGATTAATCCCTTTCAGGACATGGTTTTCGTTGATCGTTCCTTTTTCAAAGGTATGATGGAGATTTTCCAATGTTAAGACGTCATTCATTTGACACTACCGCCTTTCCTTTTTTGAGATAAATGGAATTTTTGCTGAATCTGCGGGAAAGAAAGACAGATCACTAGTACGAAAGCAGAAGCAAGTTTCGAATCACTTGGTTCAACATTCAGTTCGAAGACTAACGCTAAAATAAAGCGGTAAATGACCGCACCTAAAACGACAGTCAATAGACGGAGAAATAGTGGCTGGTTACGTAACAAAACTTCTGCGATGATAATAGAAGCAAGTCCAATCACGATCGTTCCAATACCAGAATTCAAATCAGCAAAGCCGTTGTTTTGCGCAAGCAAGGAGCCAGAAAGAGCAATGCATCCATTAGAGATCATATAACCGATGATCTTCATATTATCGGTGTTGATCCCGTTCGCTTCGCTCATTGCCAGATTATCGCCAGTTGCACGAATGGCAAGACCTGTTTCTGTACGTAAGAACAAAACAAGTAAACATACAACGATCAAAGCAAAAAGCAGACCGACGATCAGTACAGCGTTGTCTTTTGTTATGCCGAATGACTCGACCCAATGAAAGATCGTTGGCTGACCCAATAAAGAGATGTTCGGCGCACCCATCACACGGGAGGTGACAGAGTATAAACCAGTCATGGTGATGATACCTGCAAGAAGGGCGGGGATTTTTAATTTTGTGTGAAGCAGTCCGGAAACAAGCCCTGCTGCCGCACCCCCTAAAAAGCCTAGAAGACAAGCTGTCAATGGGTGATAGCCATTTGTAATACTTACTGCCGCGATCCCTGCACCTAAAGGAAAGCTTCCTTCAGCAGTCAAGTCGGCAATGTCCAAGATACGGAAAGTGATATACACACCAATCGCAAGCAGGGCCCATAAGACCCCTTGCGACGCAGATGATAAGAAAAGAGAGAGCAAATTTGTCATGAGAATCCTCCTGTGTTTTATTCAGCTTCTTTGATGCTGTCTGGATTGATGCCTAATGCTTTGGCCATGTCTTTATTGACATACAGTTCCAAATCATTCGCTGTTTCGACAGGAAGTTCACTTGGCTTCTTGCCGTCTAAGATTTTTGCTGCCATGATCCCCGTTTGTTTGCCCAAGCTTTCGTAGTCGATCCCTACTGTTGCTAGACCGCCGTCTTTGACTTGATCAACTGCGCCAGCAACGACAGGTGTTTTTGTTTCTTTTGCGACTTCACCGACAACACTTGCCGCACTTGCGAACGTGTTATCAGTGGGAATATAGATTCCGTCTACATCTTTAGCTAGACTTTTCGTCACTTGTTGGACATCATTTGTGGAATTTGCTGTCAGTACTTTGACTTTTACGCCCGCTTTTTTCAATTCTTTTTCTGCCAAATCAGCTTGGATCTTAGAGTTTGCTTCACCGTTGTTATACATGATGCCGATTGTTTTGGCGTCTGGCACGATAGTTAACAGTAAGCCGATTTGTTTTTCGATTGGCACCATATCTGTCGTGCCAGTCACATTTCCGCCAGGTTTTTCATTGGATGTGACTAAATGGGCTTGTTCCAAGTCTGTGACCGCTGTGACAGTCATCGGGATAGTGGTTGTTTCATTTAATAAAGATTGTGCTGCTGGAGTGGCGATCCCAAGTAGCAAATCAGGATCTTCTTTGACGAGCTTCTCACTCATGCTTTTCAGGTTGTCTTGATTGTTTTGGGCATTTTGATAATCGATTGTTAGATTATCGCCTTCTTTATACCCTTCTTCTGCTAATCCTTCTTTGAATCCTTTATAGGCAGCGTCTAACGAGTTATGTTGTACAAGTTGCAATACGCCAATTGTTTTTTGTCCATCTGATGCCTCTGCGGAATTGTCTTTTTGTGCGCAACCTCCTAAAGCTAGTAGCAGAGTAGCGCCTAATCCAATTAATATGTTTTTTTTCATTTTTTTTTCCTCCTTAATTTTGGGAAACAAAAAATCCATTCAGACAAAATGTCCAAATGGATTGAAAAGTCGGAAAATAAATTGAAAAGTAGAATGCTTGATACTTTTACTTTGTATTTTCATTGCTCAGCCACTTAGCATTTTGTCTACGTGGCTTTTTGCTGCAATACAAAGTTCTTTAGCCATCATAGATACAAACTGTCGTTTAACGTTTGTATCCATCATGATGAATACAAACCTATCTAAAGTAGCTAAAGTAAAAGTTATTCAGTTGTGTTGGTACGATTTGCTTGATATTGGTTCGCATAGAAGTTCCTCCACAAAATGAATTTTCTAAAGTATAACCGAGAAAAAATGGTCTGTCAATTAAGAATTGTCAGATAATTGAAAACATAAAATTGAAAACTTTAAGAAAATATTGCGAAAAAGCAGAAGAAACGCCAGGAAGTGTTGACTTTTATAGAAAATAAGTGTAGTATATGAAGTTGCAAAAACTATCTGATGAAGAAAAGGCAGAAACGAAATATTGTCCGTTTCGGCTTTAATATAAGGAAACAAAAGTAGAAGCTCACGAAGTAAGGTTTCAAGAGAATGTTCTATTTTTGGTTTTTTTTTGCCTAAAAGCCGCAAAAAATGTCTGTTGTTACCTAAAAATAATATTTGAAATATTATTGTAACAATTGATCGGGTAGTCTTTTTGAATGACATTTTAGAGGGGTGAAGAGCTTGGCTGGACACGTAGTAAAATACGGAAAACATCGCGAACGTAGAAGTTTCGCAAGAATCAGTGAAGTGTTGGAATTACCAAATTTGATCGAAATTCAAACAGACTCTTACCAATGGTTCTTAGATGAGGGACTTAGAGAAATGTTTGAAGACATTTTGCCAATCGATGACTTCAATGGCAATCTATCTTTGGAATTTGTAGATTATGAATTGAAAGAACCAAAGTATACAGTAGCAGAAGCTCGTGCGCATGATGCAAACTACTCTGCACCATTACATGTAACATTGCGTTTGACAAACCGCGAGACTGGCGAAATCAAAGCACAAGAAGTATTCTTCGGTGATTTCCCATTAATGACAGAACAAGGAACATTCATCATCAACGGGGCAGAGCGAGTAATCGTTTCTCAGTTAGTCCGTTCACCAGGTGTCTATTTCCATGGAAAAGTTGACAAAAACGGAAAAGAAGGATTCGGTTCTACTGTTATCCCTAACCGTGGCGCTTGGCTAGAGATGGAAACTGATGCAAAAGACATCTCTTATGTACGTATCGACCGTACACGTAAGATTCCTTTAACCGTATTAGTTCGTGCGTTAGGATTTGGTTCCGATGATACGATCTTTGAAATCTTCGGCGACAGCGAAACATTACGCAATACAGTCGAAAAAGACTTGCATAAAAACGCAAGCGACTCAAGAACAGAAGAAGGTTTGAAAGACGTTTACGAACGTTTGCGTCCAGGCGAACCAAAAACAGCAGACAGCTCACGTAACTTGCTGAATGCTCGTTTCTTCGATCCAAAACGTTACGACTTAGCAAACGTTGGTCGTTACAAAGTAAACAAAAAATTAGATTTGAAAACACGTCTATTGAATCTGATATTAGCTGAAACATTAGTTGATCCAGAAACAGGCGAGATCATCGTTGAAAAAGGAACAGTTCTGACTCACCAAGTCATGGAAACATTAGCTCCTTTCATTGATAACGGTCTAAATTCAGTGACTTACTATCCATCAGAAGATGGTGTGGTCACAGATCCAATGACTGTCCAAGTCATCAAAGTATTTTCACCAAGAGATCCTGAACGTGAAGTGAACGTGATCGGAAACGGCTATCCAGAAGCAGCTGTAAAAACGGTTCGTCCAGCCGACATCATTGCTTCAATGAGCTATTTCTTGAACTTGATGGAAGGTATCGGCAATGTCGATGATATTGACCACTTAGGAAATCGTCGTATCCGTTCAGTCGGTGAACTTTTACAAAACCAATTCCGTATCGGGCTAGCACGTATGGAACGTGTGGTTCGTGAAAGAATGTCGATCCAAGATACTGAAACATTGACACCTCAACAATTGATCAATATCCGTCCAGTTGTGGCAAGTATCAAAGAATTCTTTGGTTCTTCTCAGTTGTCACAGTTCATGGATCAAACAAATCCTCTTGGCGAATTGACACACAAACGTCGTCTTTCAGCCTTAGGACCTGGCGGATTGACTCGTGACCGTGCCGGTTATGAAGTTCGTGACGTTCACTACTCCCACTATGGCCGTATGTGTCCGATCGAAACTCCTGAAGGCCCAAACATCGGGTTGATCAATAGTTTGTCCAGTTATGCGAAAGTAAATAAATTCGGATTTATCGAAACACCTTATCGTCGTGTAGACCGCGAAACAGGTCGGGTTACTGACCAAATCGACTACTTGACAGCAGATATCGAAGACCATTACATCGTAGCCCAAGCAAACAGCCCATTGAATGAAGATGGAACATTTGCTCAAGACGTTGTTATGGCGCGTGCGCAAAGTGAAAACTTAGAAGTATCTATTGATAAAGTAGACTACATGGACGTATCACCTAAACAAGTAGTTGCCGTTGCGACAGCATGTATTCCTTTCTTGGAAAACGATGACTCCAACCGTGCCTTGATGGGTGCCAACATGCAGCGTCAAGCAGTGCCGTTGATCAATCCTCAAGCACCATGGGTTGGTACTGGTATGGAATACAAATCAGCGCATGACTCAGGAGCTGCTTTGTTATGTAAACATGACGGTGTCGTTGAATACGTTGATGCTTCTGAAATCCGTGTACGCCGCGACAACGGTGCATTAGATAAATACGATGTGACAAAATTCCGTCGTTCAAACTCCGGAACAAGCTACAACCAACGTCCAATCGTTCATTTGGGTGAGAAAGTCGAAAAAGGGGATACTCTGGCAGACGGACCATCTATGGAACAAGGCGAAATGGCTCTAGGTCAAAACGTTTTAGTTGGTTTCATGACTTGGGAAGGGTACAACTATGAAGATGCGATCATCATGAGCCGTCGTTTGGTAAAAGATGACGTATACACTTCTATTCATATTGAAGAATATGAATCAGAAGCCCGCGATACAAAATTAGGACCTGAAGAAATCACACGCGAAATCCCTAATGTCGGGGAAGACGCATTGAAAGATTTAGACGAAATGGGTATTATCCGTATCGGTGCAGAAGTCCAAGATGGCGATTTGCTTGTAGGGAAAGTCACGCCAAAAGGGGTAACAGAATTATCTGCAGAAGAACGTCTATTGCATGCGATCTTTGGCGAAAAAGCTCGTGAAGTCCGCGATACATCATTACGTGTACCGCATGGCGGCGGCGGGATCGTTCACGATGTGAAAATCTTTACTCGTGAAGCTGGAGATGAATTGTCACCAGGCGTAAACATGTTAGTTCGTGTTTATATCGTTCAAAAACGTAAAATCCATGAAGGGGATAAAATGGCCGGTCGTCACGGAAATAAAGGGGTTGTATCCCGTATTATGCCGGAAGAAGATATGCCATTCCTACCTGACGGAACACCAATCGATATCATGCTGAATCCTTTAGGGGTGCCTTCACGTATGAACATCGGACAAGTATTGGAATTACACTTGGGTATGGCTGCACGTCAGTTAGGTATCCACGTAGCAACGCCAGTATTCGATGGTGCAAGTGATGAAGACGTATGGGAAACAGTTCGTGAAGCCGGTATGGCCAGCGATGCGAAAACTGTTCTGTACGACGGACGTACAGGTGAACCATTTGACGGACGTGTGTCTGTCGGTGTGATGTACATGATCAAACTTGCTCACATGGTCGATGACAAATTGCATGCCCGTTCAATCGGACCTTACTCATTGGTTACACAACAACCATTGGGAGGTAAAGCTCAATTTGGTGGACAACGTTTTGGTGAAATGGAAGTATGGGCACTGGAAGCTTACGGTGCGGCTTATACTTTACAAGAAATCTTGACATACAAATCAGATGACGTAGTCGGACGTGTGAAAACATACGAAGCAATCGTCAAAGGTGAACCAATTCCAAAACCAGGTGTACCGGAATCCTTCCGCGTATTGGTGAAAGAATTGCAATCACTAGGTCTGGACATGCGTGTCTTGGATATCGAAGAGACAGAGATCGAACTTCGCGACATGGACGATGAAGACGACGATTTGATCACTGTTGATGCTTTGACAAAATTTGCCGAACAGCAAACTGCCAAAGAATTAGAAAAGAAAGCTGCTGAACAAGTGGAAGATGAAAGAGACGATGTCATCCAAAACTTTGAAACCGCAGAAGATAATTTAGACTAATCCGGTCTATGAGCTGCAAGGCGGTCGAAGATCAGCCGTCTTGCGGTTTGCCATTAAATGAAATGGAGGGAACCCCTTTTGATCGATGTAAATAAATTCGAAAGTATGCAAATAGGTTTGGCTTCTCCCGAAAAAATCAGAAGCTGGTCTTACGGTGAAGTAAAAAAACCTGAGACGATTAACTATCGTACCTTAAAACCTGAACGCGAAGGGTTGTTCTGTGAGCGGATTTTTGGTCCTACAAAAGACTGGGAATGTGCCTGCGGAAAATACAAACGTATCCGTTATAAAGGAATCGTTTGTGATCGATGCGGAGTGGAAGTGACTCGTTCGAAAGTTCGCCGTGAACGCATGGGACATATTGAATTAGCAGCTCCTGTTTCACATATCTGGTACTTTAAAGGGATTCCTTCACGTATGGGACTTGTATTAGACATGAGCCCACGCGCTTTGGAAGAAATCATTTATTTTGCTTCATATGTGGTTATCGAACCAGGAAACACGAATTTAGAGAAAAAACAATTGTTGACAGAACGCGAATATCGCGAAAAACGTGAACAATATGGACAAGAATTCCAAGCTGCTATGGGTGCAGAAGCGATCAAACAATTACTTGATAATGTTGATCTAGATGCAGAAGCAGCCGAATTGAAAGAAGAATTGAAATCTGCACAAGGACAAAAACGTACACGTGCAATCCGCCGTTTGGATATTTTAGAAGCATTCCGCGCTTCAGGAAATCAACCAAGCTGGATGGTTATGGATGTTATCCCTGTTATTCCACCAGATTTGCGCCCAATGGTTCAATTAGAAGGTGGACGTTTTGCAACAAGTGACTTGAATGATCTTTACCGTCGTGTCATCAACCGTAATAACCGTTTGAAACGTTTATTAGACTTGAACGCACCTGGAATCATCGTTCAAAACGAAAAACGCATGTTGCAAGAAGCAGTAGATGCATTGATCGATAACGGTCGTCGCGGACGTCCAGTAACTGGACCAGGTAACCGCCCATTGAAATCTCTTTCTCATATGTTGAAAGGGAAACAAGGTCGTTTCCGTCAAAACTTGCTAGGTAAACGTGTGGACTACTCCGGTCGTTCCGTTATCGTTGTTGGACCTTTCTTGAAAATGTACCAATGTGGACTTCCAAAAGAAATGGCCATCGAATTATTCAAACCATTCGTGATGCGTGAGCTTGTTCAACGTGAACTAGCTTCAAACATCAAAAATGCGAAACGTAAAATCGAACGTCAAGAAGACGAAGTATGGGATGTCTTAGAAGACGTAATCAAGGAACACCCAGTATTGCTGAACCGGGCACCTACGCTTCACCGACTTGGTATCCAAGCATTCGAACCAGTTTTAGTACAAGGACGCGCAATCCGTTTGCATCCACTTGTATGTGAAGCTTATAATGCCGATTTCGATGGAGACCAAATGGCTGTCCACGTGCCATTGAATGAAGAAGCACAAGCAGAAGCACGTATGTTGATGTTAGCTGCTCAAAACATCTTGAACCCTAAAGATGGTAAACCAGTTGTTACTCCTTCTCAAGATATGGTTCTAGGTAACTACTACTTGACAATGGAAGAAGAAGGACGCGAAGGCGAAGGAATGGTCTTCAGAGATCAAAACGAAGCTGTTATCGCATGGCGCAACGGATACGTTCATTTACATTCACGTATCGGTGTGAACCCTAACTCATTAGGTGAAAAACCATTTACTGAATGGCAAAAAGAACGTACGATGATCACAACAGTTGGTAAGATCATTTTCAACGAGATCATGCCTCCTGAATTCCCTTATCTGAATGAACCAACAGACTTCAACTTGACCGTCCAAACACCGGACAAATACTTTGTTGAAGCTGGTACGGATATTCCTGCACATATCAAAGAGCAAGAATTAGTATTACCGTTCAAGAAGAAAAACTTAGGGAACATCATCGCAGAAGTCTTCAAACGATTCAAAGTAACAGAAACTTCTAAGATGCTTGACCGTATGAAAGACTTAGGGTACAAACATTCAACACATGCCGGTATCACAGTAGGGATCGCTGACATCAGTGTACTGAATGAAAAACAAGAAATCATTGAAAATGCCCATAAACAAGTTGAAACTATTACAAAACAATTCCGTCGTGGTCTGATTACAGATGACGAGCGTTATGAACGTGTCATTGCTGTTTGGAACGCTGCAAAAGACAGCATCCAACAAAAACTGATGGAAGGTTTGGAAGCGAAAAACCCAATCTTCATGATGTCTGATTCTGGAGCTCGTGGGAACATTTCCAACTTTACACAGCTTGCCGGAATGCGTGGTTTGATGGCCGCTCCTAATGGTCGAATCATGGAATTGCCAATCATTTCGAACTTCCGTGAAGGACTATCCGTTTTGGAAATGTTTATCTCAACTCACGGGGCTCGTAAAGGGATGACCGATACAGCCTTGAAGACTGCCGATTCAGGTTACTTGACTCGTCGTCTGGTTGACGTGGCTCAAGATGTAATCATCCGTGAAGAAGATTGCGGGACTGACCGAGGTCTTGAGATCCAAGCAATCCGTGAAGGAAATGAAATCATCGAATCATTAGAAGATCGTTTAGTGGGACGTTACACTCGTAAAGAAGTACGTCATCCTGAAACAAATGAATTGATCATCGCAGGAAACCAATTGATTTCCGAAGACATCGCAAAACAAATCGTTGATGCAGGTGTCGAAACAGTGACGATCCGTTCTGTCTTCACATGTAATACAAAACATGGTGTCTGCAAACATTGTTACGGACGCAACCTTGCAACTGGCTCTGACGTTGAAGTCGGAGAAGCAGTTGGTACGATCGCCGCTCAATCAATCGGTGAACCTGGTACTCAGTTGACGATGCGTACGTTCCATACGGGTGGGGTTGCCGGAGACGATATCACTCAAGGTCTTCCTCGTGTCCAAGAAATCTTTGAAGCACGTAATCCGAAAGGGCAAGCAGTGATCACAGAAGTAACAGGGGATGTCATCGATATCTCAGAAGATCCTGCAACACGTACCAAAGAAGTAACAATCAAAGGAAAAACAGATACACGTACGTATACTGTTCCTTATACAGCACGTATGAAAGTAGCAGAAGGCGATATGATCCACCGTGGTGCACCATTGACAGAAGGATCAATCGATCCAAAACAATTGTTGCAAGTCCGCGATGTATTATCTGTTGAAAACTACTTGCTTCGTGAAGTACAACGTGTTTACCGTATGCAAGGGGTAGAAATCGGCGACAAGCATATCGAAGTAATGGTTCGTCAAATGCTGCGTAAAGTTCGTGTAATGGATCCAGGTGATACAGATATCTTACCAGGTACATTATTAGACATCGCAGACTTTAAAGATCAAAACTACAATACGCTAGTCTCAGGAGGCGTTCCTGCAACTTCTCGACCAGTCTTGCTAGGTATCACAAAAGCATCATTAGAAACAAATAGTTTCTTATCTGCTGCATCATTCCAAGAAACAACTCGTGTCTTGACGGATGCTGCGATCCGCGGTAAGAAAGATCCTCTTCTTGGTTTGAAAGAAAATGTTATTATCGGTAAGATCATCCCAGCTGGTACTGGTATGCAACGTTACCGTGACATGGAACCAAAAGAAGTCGGTGTAGCAAGTGAAAATGTCTACAGTATTTCAGATATTGAAGCGCAAATGGCTGCAGAAGACGCAATGAACAATCAAACAAAATAGAGGTTGTGACAGAAGTGGTCAGCTTCAAGAAATAAGAAAAAATTTACGAAAATTGCTTCTCAAATTTTTGTGAAATTTCGGCTTATTTCCGAAGAAGTTACTTCTGGAACATCGTGTATAAGAGGTTGTGAAATCAGCGTTTTGACCTGAGTATTAGAGAAATAAACGAAAAAATAGTTCCTCATATTTTGCCGTTTGTTGAGCTAATACCGAGGGTCAGCTGATTGAACACCGTTTATTCGGAAAAAGGGATTGTGACAAAATCTTGTCACAATCCCTTTTTTTGCTTATACGAAGTAGCTTACCTCTCATTTGTTTGGTTAGAAGAAAGAGTAGGAGATGATCTTGAAGCTACAGGTTTTGCTATATCTGCTAGCTGTTTACTGCGTTTCAGTTTTTGTTCTATTTCTTTTACTGTAGTTAGGGATACGCCAAAAAACGTTGCCACATGTTTTTGTTTAGTATAGGGTATTGTTAATGCTTCTTCGATTTGATTACGTAATTTTTGTGGTATCCTTTGATTTTTTTCTCTGGAAATTTTTCCGAATTTCCCATGAAAAAGCTGATGGGTCATTTTTTCATCATAGTCTTCTTCAAAATGTTTTTGGTATATATTATTTACTGTAGAGTTGGACACGCCAAAAAATGCGGCAATCTGTCTTTGACTAGGATTAGGCAATGTCAATGCGTGTGTGATCTGTTCGCGTAATTTCTGTGATAAACCCCTTTTTTCTCTTTTTCTGGAAACTTCGCCGAATTCCTTGTATAAGACTTGATATGTGTGATTTTGAGCATCACCTTCTGCAAGTTGTTTGAGGTATATATTGCTTACTAAACATGAGGATACGCCAAAAAATGTGGCAATTTGACTTTGTTTAATATCAGGCAATGTTAATGCGTGTTCGATTTGATTACGCAATTCTTGTGATAGTCTCTTATTCTTTCCTTCTCTAGAAGGAATAGGACCAAATGTCTCATACAAAAGCTGATAAGCGTTATTTCCAACATTTCCTTCTACTAGATTGCTCGTTTTTTGTCTATCCACAACAAAGGAAGGCCCTGGCTCAGTAGGCGAGATGGGTTCTTCGATCGTTTGTTGATGGAAGATTGGATCGGGCAATGGTTCATCAATAAATTGTCGCTCCTCTCTTGTGAGAGACTCGTGCTCCATTAAGTTATGGAAACGATAACCTTCCCCAGAGATGTCAATAGGTGGAGATGAAAATGACTCCTCAAATGGCGAATGTTCAGGTGGATTTGGAATGACTGAAGCTAGTTCATTGACGAGTTGCTTCTCATCTTCCGGGAGAGTTAGAGCATCATCCTTTGAATGAGCATCAAATTCATGAGAAGTTACAGGGGGCGTTTTTATTTTTTTGTTCGCTTTAGTTAATAGTTCATCAAATGCAATAAAGTCAGTGGATGTATCTGAATGTTTTCTTTTTGCTTTAGGCATAATTATCCCTCCGATAACATGGATTTGTTTATTCGTATGAAAAAATAAAGGTACATAATTTTGGGATAAGCATACCATATAAAACTTATACACAACATGACTGAAAAGACAACTTTTTCTTACCTGTGGAAAAAATAGTTTAACACAAACCTTATAGTTATCCACAACCAATTAAAAATGAAGAAAAATCCGCTAAAATACCGGGAGGGGGTAAAAATAAGCAAAATAATTTTAATTATCTATAAAACAGGTATGATGAGAAAAAAGGGGGATTTTATATGACAAAAAAAGCAGTTTTCGCAGGCGGATGCTTTTGGTGTATGGTCAAACCATTCGAAAAGCAGCCAGGGATCATTTCTGTGACATCCGGTTATACAGGCGGGCATGTACCAAATCCAACTTACGAACAAGTAACAACAGGCACAACTGGGCATACAGAAGCCGTAGAGATCGAATATGACCCAGAAGTTATTTCTTATGATCAGTTGGTGGAAATCTATTGGCAGCAAACCGATCCGACTGACGCGTTAGGGCAGTTCGCTGATCGTGGTGATTCTTATCGACCAGTGATCTACTATAGTGATGAAGAAGAACGAAACATTGCAGAGCATTCAAAACAAGCATTGCAAGACAGCGGGCGATTCGATAAGCCGATCGTGACAAAAATCGAACCAAGAAGCGAATTTTATCCTGCAGAAGATTACCATCAGGATTATTACAAGAAAAACAAGCTCCATTACAATCTTTATCGAGAAGGTTCTGGACGTGCCGGTTTCATTCGTCGACATTGGGGCGGCAAGAAATAAGAAGCCGAAAAAGCTACTTTTGGAACACCGTATATCAGAGGTTGTGACAAGTCGTTTGTCACAACCTTTTTTCAATACCTAAAATGAAGGACGATCAGCAATACACTACTCAAAAAAGGAATGAAAGGCAGCTTTTCCAACTTTTTTTATGACAGATAAAGCAAACAGAAAAAACGGTTATTCCAAACAGGCTAGCCAGAAACAAGACCCGAAGCAACTCTTCCAGAGGCAAGCCCCCACTCCAAGAAAGCACCAACAGAGTATCGCCAGCTCCGAGATAGGATTGACCATAGCGAAGGCACACACCGCCTACGATAAACGTTAACAGCACACTTTGCCATTGGAAAACGCCGGCCTGCAACCAAAAAATCCATAAGACTGCCCAGGAGCAGAATAGCGTGTGAGAATGGACCATGAAGAAAAACAAGTCCATCAACGAAAATAGCAAAGCCGAAAGCACCCAAATGAACGTCGAAAAATTTCTTGCGGAAGAAAAAGTAAAGAACCAGGCAAAAAGACCACCACATAAGACTTCTGCCAACAAATAGTAGAAGGGCAACCGACACCGGCAATAGCGGCAGCGAAAACGTTGGACGATAATTGAGAGAATCGGAATCAATTCATACCAAGAAAGCGAACGACAGCATTTGACACAATGAGATCTAGGATAAATAATAGAGTGTCCTAACGGAATCCGCTGGGCGGTTAAACATAAAAATGACCCGATACAGCAACCAATGATAAAATAAAGTAACACGCCATCTCCCCCTTTTCAAAACCAAGATACGCAAGCTTAAACTAAATTTTTGTACATACATAAAATTTGAGGTGAAAAAATGAACGTTTCAATCGGATTAGATATCGGAACCACACAAACCAAAGCAGTTGCTTTCACAGATGAAGCCCAAGAAGCAGCATCCGCTTATTTTCGCTACCCTTTGATCCAAGAAACACAAGGGATGGCAGAACAAGATCAGGATTTGATCTTTCAAGGCGTCTGCACCGTTATAAAAGAAGTAATTAAACAGTTGCCTTCAGACACGACCATTCAATTTGTCTCCTTCTCCTCTGCAATGCATAGCCTGATATTGTTGGATGAAGAGAAAACACCGTTATCTCGAATGATCACTTGGGCAGATAACCGAGCAGCGGACGAATCAGAAAAACTGAAATATACCGTGCTTGGCAAAGAATTTTATCGGCAGACTGGGACACCGATTCATCCAATGACACCATTGAACAAAATCAAGTGGCTGCAAAACAGCCAACCTGAATTATTCAAAAAAACTGCTTATTTTGTCGGTATCAAAGACTATATCTTTTATAGATTGTTTGGAGAACTCATCAGCGATTACGGAACAGCTTCAGGAACTGGATACTTTGACATCCATGAATTCCAATGGGCAGAAGAAGTGCTTGACTACTTGGGCATTCGAACAGAACAATTGCCGCAAGTGTTTCCTTCCACCTATCAAGTAACAGGTCTACCGTCAGAAACAGCAGCAGAACTAGGTTTGCCAAATGATATATCATTTGTTTTGGGAGGGGCAGACGGCCCGCTTTCTAATCTAGGGTTAGGCGCTTTTGGTGATACGATCGCCGCTTTGACCGTAGGAACGAGCGGAGCACTTCGTTTTATTACTACTCAGCCTCAGTTCCATCCAGAAATGGAGACGTTTTGTTATGTTCTGGATCAGAAACATTGGGTAGTAGGAGGAGCGACTAGCAATGGTGCTGGCATATTTGATTGGGCAGGGCATACATTTTTACAGGAAGTCGTTCAATCTGCTAAAGAAAAAGGCGAAAATCCATATGATGCACTGCTTTCGGCTATTGCTTTTGTGCCAGCAGGTGCCAATGGTCTGATTTTTCATCCCTATTTGCTTGGCGAGCGAGCACCGCTTTGGGACGCAGATGCGTTTGGCAGTTTTATCGGCTTGCAGCGGCAACATACAGAAAAAGAAATGATGAAGGCAATTCTAGAGGGAATCTGTCTCAATCTTTATCGGATTTTAAAAGGAGTTTGCCAAGAAAATCAGCTCACAGAGATCCGTGCTACAGGCGGTTTTGCTCAATCTCCGATTTTTCGTCAGATGATGGCTGATGTACTGGGGTATCCGCTTGTTTTCCCTACTGTCACAGAAGCATCCGCATTAGGAGCTGTGATTTTAGGCTGGCGAAGCATCGGAAAGATTCAAAGTATCAGTGAAGCACAGGAATTGATAGAATTGAAAGAGCAAGTCGGAGTACAAGAAAACGATCATAAAAAATATCAGAAAATCTATCCATTATTTGTTTCGACACAAAAGCATTTAGCACAGACTTATCAGCAATTTGCTCAACTGCGAGAAGAATTAGCTGATTCTGAAAAATGATTGGCTTTACGGATAAAAAAGCGAAATGAAAATCGTTCTCAGGTAAATGATTTTGTTGTACTTTTCATTGAAAGTCTACTATTATTTTAAGTGTAAGAAAATGTTAGGAGGCAAGAAAGATGAAATTCCAACAAACCAAAGAAGTATTAAATCAATTAGTTGCAGATCTAAGCCAAATGTCTGTTGTTGTTCACCAAACACATTGGTACATGAGAGGACCAGGTTTCCTTACATTGCACCCAATGATGGATGAGTTCATGGACGATTTGAACGCTCAGTTAGATGAAGTATCCGAACGCTTGATCACATTAGACGGTTCACCTTATTCTACATTGCGTGAATTTGCAGATAACACGAAAATCCCTGATGAAGTAGGACGTTGGGACCGCACGATTCCTGAACGTTTGGAAACACTTGTTGCAGGCTACCGTTATCTAGCAGATCTTTACCAAAAAGGAATCGAAGTTTCTGGAGAAGAAGGCGACGATCCAACACAAGATATTTTTATTGAATTCAAAACAGCCACAGAAAAACGTATCTGGATGATCCAAGCTCATCTAGGCAAGGCGCCAGAGATCGACGCGTAAAAACTTTGTTGAACTTGACCGAAAAAAGGGCGCAGAACTTGATAGTTCAGCGTCCTTTTTGTTTTTCATTTTGACAGGAAACGCCCCTTTTATATAAAAGAAAGAAAAAGAAGTAAAGTTTCATATAAATTTTTCAATCAAGCAGAAAAACGTTGACATTGACTAGATTAGCGGGTAATATGTTAAATGGTATTGTTTGCCCCACAAAGAGCCCCGGAAACTCGAAGTGTATGTCAAACATCAGAACTTAAATTGGAGGAAAATAACGTGCGTACAACATATATGGCCAAACCAGGCGAAGTAGAACGTAAATGGTATGTAGTAGACGCAACTGATGTTCCATTGGGACGTCTTTCAACAGTTGTTGCATCTGTACTACGTGGTAAAAATAAACCAACTTTCACACCTCATTTGGATACTGGCGATTTCGTCATCGTCATCAATGCAGACAAAGTGAAATTAACAGGTAAAAAAGCGACTGACAAAATTTATTACCGTCACAGCAACTACCCAGGAGGATTGAAATCAATCACTGCTGGCGAATTGCGTGCTAAAAATTCTCGTCGTTTGATCGAAACTTCTGTAAAAGGTATGCTTCCTAAAAACACTTTAGGCCGCAAACAATTTACAAAATTGAACGTATACGGTGGAGCAGAACATCCACATGCAGCACAACAACCAGAAGTTTTAGACATCACAAACTTAATCTAATAGGAGGGAATTTCATTGGCACAAGTTCAATATATCGGCACAGGCCGTCGTAAAAACGCAGTTGCTCGCGTACGTCTAGTACCAGGAACTGGCAAAATTACTGTAAATAAAAAAGATGTTGAAGAATACATTCCACATGCTGACTTGCGTGAAGTAATCAATCAACCTTTCGCTGTTACTGAAACAAAAGGCGCATATGACGTATTTGTTAACGTAAACGGCGGGGGATACGCTGGACAATCAGGAGCTATCCGTCATGGTATCGCTCGTGCATTGCTAGAAGTTGATCCTGACTTCCGTTTAGCGCTTAAACGTGCTGGCTTGCTTACACGTGACGCACGTATGGTCGAACGTAAAAAACCAGGTCTTAAGAAAGCTCGTAAAGCTTCTCAGTTCTCAAAACGTTAATATCGTTCGAGCAAAACACACCTTCTATTTGGAAGGTGTGTTTTTTTTGATTATGAAAAAATACAGAGCGAGGCGTAAGCAGAGTAAAGTAGTTTTATTTAATGGATGCGACTTCATTTGCTTATGAGTACTAGTTCAATTCTATCACTACAAGGCACTTTCAAAATTTGGAGAGTGTCAACTAATAGAAATAAAAAATGTATGTATTTTTTGCCAAAGTCAATTTTTCCTCTTTACTATGATATGATTTGATTGGTATATGATTGAAGTGGACAAGAAAGGAGTACAAATGTTTATCAATAGTGTAAATGATGCTGTTTTTTCTTGCCAAGCGTGTGTGAATGTCTATGTGTTAAAGTTGTCTAGAACTTATTTTATTCCTGTTGATGTTTTATTTATAGACCAGAGAAACAGAGCATGGGAATTAAAAAAGAAGTACTTTGAAAAGCAGATAAAATCTAAAGTGAAACAAAGGCAATTGATTGTTGCATTCAATGAAATAATTGATAAGGTGATTTTAAGAAGAGAGAAGCAACATTTTCAGTTCTCACTATCCAATCAACATTTTTTAATACGGGTAGAAAAAATAGAGGATAAAGAACATTTGATTATTTTAGGTCCTTTCTGTACGAGTGAAACTATTCAGTCCCATATAGTTCTACGTAAATGTATTCGTAAACTAAGAAAATTCTATTCCAAAAAGGTCAATAAATATCTGTACTTAGTGATAGATGAAATATTGGCTACTGAGAATTTCTATAGACATTCTTTAGGATTTTGGGCGAAGAAAATTGGGTATGATTATTCGTATTTAAGTAGAGAATTCAAGAAATATGTTGGCTGCTCATATAGTTATTATCGAGAAAAGTATAGAATTGAACATGCAAAGAATGACTTACTTATGACTCAGTTATCTATCGAAGAAATTTCTAACTTTTTAGGTTTTTATGATTCAAGTCATTTTTATAATAGTTTTTTTAAAGAAGAAAGAACTTCACCAACTTTTTTTAGAAATCGATATAAAAAATTAAATAAATAAAGGCTGGAATATTAATCCAGCCTTTGTTTATTGTGTTGATTAAAAAATATAGTAAGAAGGAGCATGTCTTAAATTATTTGAACCTGTAACGCGTGCAGTACGAGTTTGTCCGGCATTACCAGTGACATGATTAGCTTTAATCACTGTTCCATTTGAGTTTAGTAACACGGCTGAAACTCGATAACGACGTGTACGATGATGAATAGTTGAGTTTAGTCTTACGTTTCCCCAAGCAACAAAAGGAAAACCATCTGTTGAAATTGTCCAAAAGCCCCAAGGGAAATGAGTTTGTCGTCTAGATAAAGGATTATCTGTGCTATTGCTTTTTTCTAACAAAATTTCATTTGAAACATCCAGAACTCTTCCGTTTTCATCAAAAACAATGCTTCCGCTATTTGGAAATGACTCTGTTATTGGCATTGTTAGTGCATCATTTTGAAATCCAACTTTATCAGCATTTACTGATACAGGCATAGCAAGGGGCAAGAGAGTAATTGCAACAAATGATACAGAAAAAATTTTTCTCATAATGCAGAGCACCTCTTTCTTTTTGTGGAAATAGATTATTCCCACATTTAAAATACTATGAGGTTAGCCATATTTTCTATGTAATATCATGACTATATACCTATATCTATTTGTAATAATATGACCTCTTAACAAACATAGATTGTTGAATGTTTAGTGTCCATCTATACTTTTAATTGACTAACTACGTTAAAAACAAGGAGTTTTGCCGATGACTAATATAGTATTGAAAAAAATCGTTTTGCTGTTGTCTATACTCTCAAGTCTTGCATTAGCTGTTGCCATTAGGAATGTGAATAGGGAAGAAGATTTCCAGAAAAAGGTAAACACGGCCGAGTATTTTACACCGTTCAGATTTCCAGAATTTATCGTAGATCCTCAGCAAGAAACTAGGGTTCTAGAAATACTTGAATCAGTCTCAGAAAAATTGAATGTAAACTATATGGCAAAAGTTTCATTCTATGGTGTGAGAGACCATACCTTTTCTGAAACAGGAGAAATCTCTTTTGATCGTTTAGGTGAAACACATACATTTTTTCTTTCCAAGCAAACAGAAACACATCTTTTGAACAATTTTTACATAGAGCCTCAAATAATCAGTGAAAAAAATTATTTTGCATCTGACTTAGAGAAATATCCAGATGCGGAATATTTAGAAAATAAACAACTGAAAAACGAAGATTTTTTTATACTACCGATACAAATGGCTGAGGCGCTAAATCCAGCTGATTTTTTTGTGGAAACGAAAGATCAAAAAACTCTAGATAGGTTCCTATCAAAATTATCTGATGAATACAATCTCTCCTTTGAGACAGCGTACGAACCCACATCTTTTCAATATGAGAATGACATAGAAACATTTGCACCATCTCGAACATTAGAAGCATCTACTTTTGTGATATTTACTCTTTTCTATAGCCTTTCCTTGATTTTATGGATACTGGAGAACAATAGACACATTGCGATCTATCGTTTAAATGGTTTAACTAGTAGAAAAATTTTAAAAAGATTATTATTAAAAGAATTAGTGATTCTTTTTCTCTTGAATCTATTGGTAGCTTTCTTCTTTGTCCTACATTCAGTGAATCATTTGTTTGTGCTAGTGCAACTGTTCTTGCTTATTTTTAGTCTAATCATTTCTTTTTTTGTGATTGATTTACTAGGCAATCTTTCATTGAATAAGCAACTAAATCGCCAAACTTTTGGTAAAGGATTCTTTTATACTATCTATTCTGTCAAAATGTTGATTTTATTTTTTAGCGTGGTACAACTTGTTCCGTTAACTGAATATGCTCGCACATTCCTTACACCAGAAGCAGTACCTGAAGAAATAAAAAATCATGCCGTTTTCTATCCAAGACTTGGCGGCAATGAAGCGACTTTGACAGATCTTTCTCAAGATATGAGAGGATTAGATAAAACAAAGTTGCTTTCGCAACTGTTGGATGATGGAGCAATCGAGGTTGATACAAGTGCTTATTTTGAAGAAGAGAATCCTTTGATCCATCAATCTATTTATGTAAATACAAACTATTTAGACAAGTATCCGCTCATCAGCATAACAAATCAGCCTATCCAAATTGATAAAAATGAGGATCGAGAAATCATATTAATCCCAGAACGAATGATGCCCGATTTTGTTCAACTTCGTTCTTGGTTTTTGAATGAAACGAATCCTGATAGACGAACAAAAAAAGAAGAGGATGTTTTGTTTTATACCATCCAAGATGAACAAGAAATCTTTGCCTTTGACCAAGAACAGGCAATCATCATCAATCAGCCGAATATCATCCATGTATTCACTTTGAACAATCTACCCATTTCTCATAGAAATATTCTGACAGGAAATAGTTTTGCTGAACCATTAAAAATTCCATTGATTGGGACTGCACAAGAAACCTATGATAGATATCTTCCGTTATTGAAGGAAGCAGGATTGGAAGACAACTTTCCTTTTTTGATCCCAATGGAACAGTTAAGGAAAACAGAATTGCAATTGATTTATTTGTGGGACATAAGACAAAGGATAACTGATTTATCGATTACTATTTTATTGGTTATTGTTTTGATCACCTATTCCACACTGAGCTATTTCCGCCTTTATCAGCAAAAATTTGTTGTTTGGCGATTAAATGGTGTTTCTTTTTTCAAAACTTATAGAAGAATTTTTCTGCTGTTTGGATTACAATATCTTTTGTTTTTTATCTATGTAGCTGTCCATTCATTTAGAATAACGGATGTCTTTATTTTTTCGTTATACATACTAATCGAATGTATTGTGCTGTTGTCTACATTTTTTTTAATCGAGAAAAAACAGAACAGATTATGTGAAAGTAAATGATTTTTTAGTTTCACAAGTAAAAATACTCTTTTGACTGTCTTTGGAAAAGTCAAACATGGGGTTGTGACAGAAGTGGTCAGCTTCAAGAAATAAGAAGGAATTTACGAAAATTGCTTCTCATGTTTGATAAATATTGTGACTTGTGACCGAGGAGTTGGCAGAAGAACACCGTTTATTCGGAAGAAGGGGTTGTGACAAAAGTCTTGTCACAACCCCTCTTATTTTTCATAGGTCCGTTTTTAAGGATGAGTGCTTTTCTTTTCCTTTTGCGTTTTATATACTCTGGCTCTTTTGACGTGTTCTGCGGTGATTCGAGGGTAGGCCATACGTACTTCTTCATCTAGGAAGCAAAGATCACAGATTGTCTGGATTCGTTGGGTCTCTGAACGAATGAAATCATCGTCTTCTCGAAAAACAGCAGCAATCAATTCAAGTTGAGAAAGACGCAATGTGATGACTAAGCGTCCTTGTAAACTCGGATGTTCTTTCACTAAAGTTTGGAGGTCGGGAACTAAAGACAATGCTTCTTCATATCTATCAAAGAGTAGCTGGATCAAGGCATAGTTAAGTAGATGATTGGCATATTTAAAAGACCAGTCTTCTTCAAAGTCACGGTAGTTCTGATAATTCTTTTTAAAGCGTGAGAGGAATAAAGGGCGGATATCATCTGCCAACATTGGCAAAATGATGCTTGCGTTATTCATTTCCTTTAGCGTCCACGTCTCCATCTGCATCAAATAATCTTCCATGAACTTCATTTCTTCGGTATTGACTTCGCTTGTCTGTGCATCGATTCGATCAATAGTAGCGAGTAAGTGGATGAGGTACGCATAAAAACGTTCTTCTTTTTTCTTACTATCTTTGTACTTCAAATAAAACTTAGGTTCTTTTTCCACATGTTGGAATCGTTGGGTTTCTTCTGCTATTTCTTTTAAGAAACTTTTCTGTCCGCGATATTTTTCTCCATAATGTAAAAAGAAAAATTCGTCGGGGTTTTCTAATTCTAAATTATCGAGAACGGATAAAAAAGCCTCTAAAGCTAGATTTACTTCCCCCCGTTCAAAACGATAAGCAAAGGTCCGTCCAACGATTCCTCCATACACTTCCTTCATCAGCAACCCTTTGTCTATCCTGATATGACGCGCTGTCAATCCATATTTCTCCATATACTTCCCTCTTTTGTGTTCATTATAGTGAACATAATAGCATAAAAAATTGATCTGCTGATAGGATGAAAAAAACGAAGGGAGCATGGAGCATGAATACACTCACTCTTGAACAGCAATCAAAGAAACAAGTTATGAAAGCAGCAATTTCTTCTCTTATCGGGACATTTGGTTCTTCTATCTTTACATTTGGACTTAGTCTGATGCTACTTGAAAAAACCGGGTTAGCTATTTCATTTGTTTTAGCATCTGTCATTCAGCCAATACTTGCCATTTTTCTAACACCCATCGTTGGACCCATCGTGGATCGATACGATCGTAAAAAAGTGATCATCATCAGCCAGCTTGTAACGTTAGTTATTTTAGCCATATACGGTTTATATTGGGGGCTGTCTGCTCATCCGCAAAAAGGAATTCTTTTGCAATCAATCTTGCTGATTATTGTATTGAAAGCCACCGACCAATTTACTTATACTGCACAACAGGCGGCAAAACCCGATCTAGTATTGTCGGATGACTTGATGAAACTTGCCAGTTATTTGAGCATGGCTACGAGTATCTCGAGTCTACTAACAGGAGTTTTAGGTGCGGTACTTTATACACTTCTTCCATTCTGGCTTTTTGTTTTTATCGAGATACTGACTGAGATCATGACGTTATTCATTACATTGACAATGGATTTTCGCCTTGTTCATTCACAAGAAGACCAACTGAAGAGAGCTACCGAATCAGATAAAGGTTCTTTTCTTGAAGGGTTGCGTTACATCAAACATCAAAAATATCTTATCTATTCGTTGGTTTTTGCTTTACTGATGAATTTTTTCAGTGCCATCATCAATGTAGGGCTGCCCATCATCATGCTTCGTACTTTGAAGGTATCTAATGTTCTTTATGGATTGACTGAAACATTCTTTTTTGTCGGGATGTTAGTAAGTGCCTGGTTAGCAGGAAAAATAAAAGATCCATCGGCTCCTCTTGAACGATCTCGTAAGCTTTCTTATGGCTATGCAGTTGGTTATGTAGGCATTAGTTTAATGGTTCTTTTGGTCCACGGAGAGATTCTTGCAGTTATCATTGATGGCTTGCTTCTTTTTGCGATTGCTATCGTGAACAATCTGATGAATATCCCAACTATGGTCTGGCTTCAGCGAGAAGTTCCAACGCATATACAAGGACGTCTGATGTCAACGATAACAACGATTACCATGGTGGCCAGTCCACTTGGATTAGCACTGTTTGGTGCGCTCTTTGATTGGCAGACAACGCAACCACGTCTGCGAGACAGTCTGATTTTTCTGGGAGGGAGTCTTGCTATAGTTATCCTTATAACTGGTCTGGTAAAATTACTCAAGCTTGATCTGAAAGAAGCAAAAATTTTCAGTGAAGAGGAATACAGAGAAACGACTTTGGTCGAAAAGAAAGAATCAGGAAACTGATACAAGCGTATAACAAACTGTCTGATAATAGGAAAGACACGTATTGTCAGATTGTTTTTTTGACATTCAATTGGAAAATTTACACTTTCTTTATACATTTCTGGCTGCTTTCTTTATACCCGTCAACTATACTTCACTTATCAATAAGAAAGAAGGATAAGTATGGATTTTGGAAATGAAACGGTCTTGAAAGCAACTGGTATAACCAAAAAATACGGTGCTGCCAAAGCATTAGATAAAGTATCGATCGAAATCAAACGTGGAATGATCTATGGATTGATTGGGGAAAATGGAGCGGGGAAGTCTACCTTTATGAGAACTATTATGGGTTTGATCTCGATTGATGAAGGTTCGATCGAATTATTTGGAACGACGGATTTGCAAGCAGCAAGACGACGTATGGGTCAATCGATTGAAACCCCTGCTCTTTATCCAGAATTAACTGCAAGAGATAACCTACGTATCCAAGCAGCGAACGGCGGTGTGTCGGATAGAGAAATCGAAGACCTGCTGAAAATGATGCGGTTGGAAAATACAGGGAAAAAGAAAGCAAAGAATTTCTCTTTAGGTATGCGCCAGCGTTTAGCTATTGCAAATGCACTGATCACGAATCCGGAATTTTTGATTTTGGATGAACCGACGAATGGGATGGATCCAGCGGGGATGGCAGAAATGCGAGAAATCATCCAACGTTTGGTAAAAGAACGGGGAATCACCGTCTTGCTTTCTAGCCACTTGCTAGATGAATTGTCACAGATCGCCACCCACTATGGTATTTTGCATGAAGGACACTTGATCAAAGAATTATCGAAAGAAGAATTGGCACAAGAATCTCGTCAATTTATAAAAATTGACACTTCGGCGACGGAACAAGCAGTAACGGTTCTCGACTCTCTTGGTTATAGGGATTATTTTGTCCAATCTAGCCGTGTTATCCAGCTTTTTGAAGGAATTGACCAAGTAGCAGCCATCAATCAAGCATTGGTAGAGGCAAAAGTTCCTGTGGATGGCATCCACCTAGTTGGGCAAAAACTGGAAGATTATTTCCTACAATTAACTGGAGGCAAGACACATGTTTAATCTATTAACTGCTGAAAAAATAAAAGTATGGAAGAGCCGTAAAATGTGGGTTTCACTAGGACTGATGGTCGTACTTCCGCTTTTTTATTCTTGGAACGAATGGTATATGCATACAAAATACGGCAATGAATTAAATCAAGCAACGGATACAGTCATCAACGGTGCAACAGGGATTTTAATGGTGGAAAAAATGGCTGCATGGATTCTTCTGGCTTTTGCAGCATTTGCGTGCTTTTATATTGGGGAAGAATTTCAAAACGGTACGATTCGCAATACGTTATCTTTAGGACGGAATCGAATGACTTATTATGTGTCGAAACTTCTCGTTACGCTTTTGATCACAACACTTGGCGTGGTTTTGATCACGGGTCTAGCCATGCTTGCTTACACACTTGCTTTCGGATTTGGTGAAATCGAGGGAATCAAAAACTATGGAAATTATGTTCTGCAAGTATTTCCTGTCTTGCTTCTGCTGACATTAGGGACATTATCTGTTCCAGTGGCTTTGACATTCATCACTAGAAGTACCAGTGTCAGTTTGCTTCTTTCTTTTCTTTATATCATGGGAACGGCCTTCGTTCCCGGTGTTTTCGCAAAAATCAAAGGCTTGGAATTTCTAACGGAGTGGTTTACGGAAACGTGGCTCATGTATACGGACTTTGCGCAACAAGCAACTTATTCGCAAGCACCGAAAATGATTCTGGTCAGTCTAGTAACAATCGTGGTATCATCAGCTCTAGGAATGTTTATTTTCCAAAAATCTGACATTAAGTAGGTGGTCCTGCTGGAAACTATTTTGATTATCGAAGACGATGAAGCTGTTCATTCCTTACTGGAGGAGGTTCTTGAACAGAGATACAAACTTCTCGATGCTTATTCAGGTACGGAAGGAAAATTATTGTTAAGCACATATCCTGTCGATTTGATCCTTCTAGATCTCATGCTTCCAGGGCTTTCAGGAGAAGCATTGTTAGCAGAAATCCGACAGACATCGAATGTTCCGATCATCGTTCTTTCAGCAAAAAGCGATCAAAGAGATAAAGTTTCCTTGTTGGCAGCAGGAGCGGATGACTATGTGACGAAACCATTTGATATCGAAGAACTGTTGTTACGAATCGGCATCCAACTTCGTCATCAGACTTCTGTCCAAGTAAAAGATCTGTCACAACGCATCTATTATAAGGAAATCTTACTGGACAAAGAGTCAAGGGATGTAAATGTGAATGGTGTGGCTGTCCATTTGACAGGAAGAGAATTCGATTTGCTGAAGCTTTTTTTAGAACATCCGAAAAAAGTATTTTCGCGAGCAAATCTTTATGAAACAGTTTGGCAAGAACCATATTTTGATAGTGAGAAAACAGTGAATATGCATATTTCCAATCTTCGAGGGAAACTAGCAAAGGCACATGCGGTGTATATTCATACGGTGTGGGGAGTGGGGTTTAGATTTGATTAAGTGGCTGTTGCTTCTCGTTGTTATCTTTATGGGAAGTTTTATTTTCTTCCTGCAAAGGGAAATCAAGCGATTGACTAAGAAAATCGCCACTCTTTCTGAACGACAAGAATATGGTGGTCGTCTTTCAGTCGAGTTTCGAGAAAAGAATCTAATGGACCTAGTAGATGCACTGAATACATGGGTGGATGAAAATGAACAAAAAGGACAAGTATTTCAAGAAATGGAAGAAAACATCCGACTATCGATCGTCGGCCTTTCTCATGATCTCAGAACTCCTTTGACTGCTATTAACGGTTATGTACAATTACTAGAACAGGTAGAGGATACGGAGAAACGGGAGAAGTATTTAACGATCATCAAACAATCTGTTGCAAGATTACTCAGTATGACGGATCAGTTTTATGATCTTGCTCGAATAGAGACGAAGCAAAAAGAAATGGATCTCCATACGCTTTCTTTTTCTAAAGAGGTGGAAGAAGCTTTTTTCTCTTTTTATGAACAGTTTTCTGAGAAAAATATCGAGGTAGCGTTCGCTGAACACTCGATAAATACAACTGTATTAGCAGATCCGCTCATGTTGTTGCGAGTGATGCAAAATATCATACAGAATTTATTGCGTTATGCAGATGGACAAGCAAAGGTGACATTTTCAAAAGAGGATCCATTCATTCGATTAACAGTGGCCAATCCTATCAAAGCAGGAGCGCAAACCTCTGTTGAAAAAGTCTTCCAGCGTTTTTATACCGAAAATACCAGCCGCACAAATACGGAATCTAGCGGAATCGGGCTTTACCTGTCAAAAAAATTGGTGGAAGGAATGGGAGGAGAGATGACCGCTAAATTAGACGGGGACATCTTCTCCATCTCTGTCAAGTTGCGGAGGGTTTAATTATACAAGATTAGTGAGAACTAGTAGAAAAACGTATTATCTATATATATATATAGATATATAGATTTAATAGAGAAAAAAGCCTGTGATATAAATATTGCTGGCTTTTTTATTGATTTGAAATAATCAAGAATATTAGAAACTTCTACATTAATCAAGAACTTTCTTCTGTATGAAAATAGAGATAATAATTGTACACTTAAGCTGTATTCAGGAGGTGAAGATAATGGGCATCGAATTTAGCGAACGGCAAATGAAAATACTATACTTTTTGATTGAAAATGAGCACACAACTTACAAAGAATTATCAGAACAATTATATGTATCTACGAAAACAATTAGCAAAGATATTTTAATTTTGAAAGAAATAATCCAAAAAATGCCAGATGTACAAATGTTGGTTCAACCTAAAAAAGGCGTTTCGCTTATTGGAAAAAAAGAAACACTTCGAAATTTATTATCCAGTCATAAAATCAATATCGCAGACTCTCCGGAGGACCGTCTAACTTATGTGTTTGCTAAATTATTGAATACTAATGATTCTCTAAAGATTCAAAATCTTGCTGACGAATTATACGTGAGCAGGTCGACGGTAGAAAGCACAATGAAAGATGTTAGAAAAAGACTAAACAAGCATGGGATGTCCTTAGTTTCAGATCGAAATGGCGTGCGCATCAAAGCTGATGAAAAAAGTAAAAGAAGGTTGATGTCAGAAGTTGTGAACTATTATTGGGGTGGCTTTACAGCATCTAACAGTAAAACAGATCTCTTAGACTTGAATATTAATTTCATTGGTGAAGCGAATAATTTCTTAAATAAGGACATATTGAAAAAAGTAGCCGAATTGCTTAATCGATACATGAATAAGACACAATTGAAATTTACAGATTATGAATTTCAAACTTTAGCTATCCACCTTGCTATTGCGATAGAAAGGATTGAAACAAGCAATTTCTTATCACGTAGTAATAATTCTGAAGAAGAAATCTCAGAGAATACACTTATTTTAATCAAAATGATTGAAAAAGCATTTTCAATTATTGTGCCAATAGATGAACAAGCTTATGTTGACATCCACATTACTTCGATTGAAAAAAATGCTATGAATCACGACTTAGATCAAACGAAGCTTTCCTATTTAGATATGGGTGTTGAGCTACAAGAGCTAGTAAGAACTAAATTAAATGAATTTTATCCTGATGAAGAATTGATCAATAATCTAGTATTACATCTCAATGCAGCAGTTAAAAGACTCAAATTGGGAGTAAATATCTATAATCCTTATACGGACAAAATCAAATATTCTTTTAAAAGGTCATTTATGATAAGTGTGGATTTATTAGAGGAAATCGAAGAGAGATTCTGTATACATTTCAATGAAGATGAAATCGCTTACGTAACACTCCATGTTCAATCACTTTTGGATCGTTACAAACCTGACAAAACGAAAGTGATATTAGTTTGTAGTAGCGGATATGGAACATCAAAATTATTAGAGCAAAGAATAAATAACGGTTTTGCAGATATGGTTGAGATAGAAGATGTACTAAGCATCAATGAACTACAAGATCGAAAAGTCACTGATGAACTTGTTATAAGCACGATTCCGATTGAAAATACAAATTTTCCTGTTATTGTTGTTAGTCCTTTGATGTTAGGGGCAGATGTCAGAAAAGTAAAACAGTATCTACAGTTAAATGAACAAACAGAAGATGCTTTTCTAAATTTATTAGATAAACGATTTTGCTTTTTTACCCACCAAATAAAGGATAATCAAGTGAACGTTTTAAATATAATTACCAAAAAATTGGTAAAAGAAAATTACGCGAAAGAAGGGATACTAGAGGGAGCAATCAAAAGAGAAAAACTATCTTCAACAGCGATGAATGATTTTGCTATGCCGCATATTGAAGTAGATTTTATAAAAAAACCAGTAATCTGTGTCTACGTTAATCCAGAAGGAATTGATTGGGATGGGACACTTGTTCATTCTGTTTTCTTTTTTGCACTTAATGAAAAAGTAAAACCTGAATTGAATAAAATTTATGAAACATTCAATGAAATCGCTTCGAATCATGAGTTATTAGCAAATTTAAAAACGAGTTCGTCGTTTGAAAAATTAGTTTATATATTGAAAGAAGGCTTATAAATGATCAGTGAAAAAATCAATATAAATAATATAGTGATAGATTTAAATGCATCTGATAAAAAAAGTGTAGTCGAAAAATTATCGAAATTGTTAGAGACTAATGGGTTTGTGTCTGACCACAAACAATTTCAAAAAGACGTATTTGACAGAGAAAACCATATGACCACAGGAATTGGGAAAAATATCGCCATTCCTCATGGCAAAAGCCTAGCAGTAATTGAATCAACAGTGGCTGTAGCCAAGTTAAAGCGGTCTGTTGAATGGGGCGCATTAGATGATCAACCAGTTGATCTCGTCTTTTTGTTAGCAATAAAAGACACTGATAAAGGTACTAATCATTTACGTATTTTAGCAGAATTATCTGGAAGATTGATGGATGACGAGTTTGTTAAAAGAATAAAAGATTCGAGAAATAAAAAAGAATTGGTAAAAGCTCTATCATTTTAAAAGGAGGAATTTCATATGACAAAAATAGTAGCAGTAACAGCATGTATTGCAGGGATTGCCCATACTTATATGGCAAAAGCTAATTTAGAAAAGTTTGCGAAGAAGAAAGGGTTAGATATTAAAGTAGAAACACAGGGGGCTATGGGGATAGAAAACAAACTTTCAATTTCGGATGTTTCCGAGGCAGATGTTGTCATATTTGCAGTAGATACAAATGTTTCAGAACGAGGTCGCTTTGATGGTAAACCGATTTTAATAGTAGGAACCTCAGAGGTAGTAAAAGATGGTGAAGAGACGATTGATGAAGCAATTGCATTAATTAACAAATAAAAAATGTATCGTGGGGGAGTTACTAATGGAATTCAAGAAACAAGGAAGAGAAATTTTAAATCATTTCCAAAGTGGGGTTTCCTATATGATCCCGCTTGTCGTAGCAGCAGGGTTACTAACTTCTATTGCAGTCATTTTTGGTGGCACAGGTGTTTGGGACCAGACGGATACATTCTGGGGAGTCCTGCGAATGATTGGTCAGACGGGATTACAGTTTATCGTACCGATGATTTCAGCCTATATCGCATATTCAATTGCTGACCGTCCCGGTCTAGCACCAGCTTTTATCACTGGGATGATGTGTCAAAATCTTGGTATGGGATTTATTGGAGGAATGGTTGCTGGATTAGCTTGTGGCTATTTAGCTAATGCATTGAAAAAAGTAAAAGTACCGATGCAAGTTATTAGTCTAAAATCAATTATGCTGATTCCTTTTGTTACTACATTAGTTGTTGGAATCATATTATGGTATGTACTAGCTACGCCTATTCAAGCAATGACAACAGGACTGACTAATTGGCTAGAAGGCATGTCAGGAGCAAATGCTGCTTTGATGTCGGCTATTTTAGGAGGAATGATGGCGTTTGATATGGGAGGACCTATCAATAAAATTGCATATGCTTTTGGGGTTGCTTCTTTTTCAAGCGGAAGCTTTGGACCTAGTACAGCCATGTTGTTAGGAATTGCTATTCCGCCATTTGGAATGTTTTTAGCAACAATTTTAAACAAAAAACTCTATGATGAATCAGAACGAGATAATGCAAAGACAGCTATGATTATGGGCCTTGTGGGGATTACTGAAGGGACGATCCCGTTTGCCGTGAAAGATCCTTTACGAGTAATACCGAGCATCGTGGTGGGCACTGCAGTAGCATGTGGTCTAAATGGATTTTTTGGTGTTACACAAGAAACAATGCTTTCAACCTTTATGGCGATTCCTTTTGTTACGAATATACCTTTATATTTAGTATCAATTGTTATTGGAGGAGTGGTTACAGCGTTAATGGTCAATGCACTAAAATCCATCAAGTATAAAAAAGAACAACAAGTAAATTCAGTAGAAGAAGGAAAGTAGGGGAATCTGACATGGTCAATGCACATATAATTCAACACACGCACTGGGACAGAGAATGGTATTTTACAAATGAAGATGCCATCGTATTGTCTGATCAGGTCTTTACTGAAGTTCTAGATGAATTGGAAAGGAACCCTAAAGTAAACTTTTGTTTAGATGGACAAACTTCAATCGTCGATGAGTATTTGGAGATCAATCCGCAAAAGCTTAAGGTTATCCAACGACTGATGAAAACAGGACAACTATTCGTGGGACCGTGGTATGCACAAACAGATGCCTTATTAGTGGATGCTGAATCAATTTTAAGAAACTTAATGATTGGGATCAGTGATACGATCCTTAAATATGGAGATCCAATGATGGTAGGGTATTTGCCTGACACGTTTGGGTTCAATGCGAATTTGCCTACACTTTTTCATCAAGTAGAAATCGATAATTTCATGTGTTGGCGAGGATTAAACTTTGAAACGATGGTTCCATCTCCTTACTTTATCTGGAACGGATTAGGAGATAAATTTGTTTATGCCATGAATTTTCCATTTGGTTATATGACTGGAATGATGACCTTAGACGCAATTAAAGATATTCCTGAATTTGCAAAAGAAAAGTTGGATGAAGCAGTTGAAATGCTTCATATGCAAGGAAAAAACAAAGATATTTTAGTACCTTCGGGTGTAGATCAAAAGTCAATGATTTTAAATTTTGATCAAGTCGTAGAGAAGTTGAATAAATACAGTAAATTCCACAATATTATTTCAGACTATCCTTCTTATGTAGAAGTTATCAAAAATAAAAAAGAATTACCTGAATATAAAGGTGAACTTCGTCAGCCGGTTTACTCTCGTGTTCATCGTTCGATTGGCTCAGTAAGAACAAAAATGAAAATAGAAAATTTTAAATTGGAACAAAAAATTTTAAAACGAGTTGAGCCACTCATGCTGATTGCAGAAAGAAATGGTATCCATATCAGTAAAGGCCTACTTCGTCGGTTATGGAAAAAGATTTTGCAAAACCAGGCTCATGATAGTATTGGTGGCTGTGTTTCAGATAATGTTGCGGAAGATATTTTCCATCGGATCAAAGAAGCTAATGAGATAGCCGACGGAATCGAAAACCTTATTGTAAAACGGATGGCTGATGCATTAAAGCTAAAATCGAATGAAGTCCTTGTTTTCAACACAACGACTGAGAATTATAGTGGATCGAAAATCGTGCATGTAGTAGCTGATTCAAAGAAAATACATTTCAAAGGCAGTCCCTATAATATCATTGAAAAAGAAGTTTATTTTCCAGAACGGAAAAATGCTTATCGGATGATTGCTACAGGTTTCGAATATTTTGATGAACCAGCTTATTATGAACTTGACATAAAAATAAATGTAAATGTGCCAGCGCTAGGATACACTGTTGTTGAATTTGAGAAAAATAATGAAAAATTAGAAACAGCAATCGAGATAGACAAAACTGAGATAAGTAACAATAAATATAAACTTTTTTTTAAGGATGGGCACTTGAATTTGATAGTTGGAGATAGACAATATCTTGATTTCGTTCATTTGATCGATTCAGCAAATGATGGCGATACGTATGATTATTCACCATTAGAAGGAGATACAGAACTATCTCTAAAATTTGAAACAGCTAAAGTATATAAAGATTCTTTACAAGAAACATTAGTTGTTTACGGAAAAGCTCAACTTCCTAAAAATTTAAAAGATCGTTTATCTGAAAAACCCGAAATGGAAGAAATATCTTATGAAATATCGTTCAGTCTGGGAGAAAGTCAAATCGTTGAAGGCACACTCAAAATTCATAATACTGTTTACTCGCATCGTATGCGCTTAGCAATTAATGTTTTAGATAAATCTGAAAAATCAATTGCACAAATTCAAAACGGATTTATTGAAAATACCCCTGATGTCATTCCTCCGGATTGGTCAGAAACTATGGTAGAGAAACCTGTTAATTTAGAAATATTCGATAAGAGTGTCTCTGTGGCAGAAAATGATCATTATTTTACTTTTTATGCAGATGGTTTAAAAGAGTATGAACGTATAGAAAATCAATTGATCATAACCTTATTTTCAACAACAGGGGAACTTGGAAAACCTAATCTTGCTTGGCGACCTGGGCGAGCTTCAGGAGATACGACAAATGAAGGGCATGTCATGATGGAAACACCGCTAGCTCAAGAAATAGGTGAGTATAAAGTCACTTTTGGATTTAATGTAGAAGAAGGAAGATTTAATGAGTTCAAAGTGGCAAAACAGGCAGAAAAACGGTTAGAACAATCTATTTCTTATCAAAAGCAGAAACTGAATGTATTTATTCACAGGTTAGATAACAAGATTTGGCCATTACAAAACGAACTTGATGTTCCTCGTAAATTTTCATTGATTGAATTACCTGAAGACTTAATTGTATCATCGATTTATCCTTCTTATTTTCATGAACAAGGATTTGTTCTTCGCTTAGCTAATCCAACAGAACAAGAAAAAATAGTACCTGAGGCTATCCTTTCCCTTGGGACAGTTGTCAATGCACTGGAGAATAAACAAGAATTAACAACAATTCCTCCCTATGATTATTTGTCAATTTTGATAAATGAGAGATAAATATGTAATATACAAGAAAAAAACACCTTTTATTTTGAAAGGTGTTTTTTTACCCCCTTTTCAAATAGCGCAACAGTGCTATACTAAAGCTAACAAATAAAGGAACGGAGAGGGATATGGGTCAAAGAGAATTTATCATTTCAATTATTATTGCGGCTGTTATTTTATTAGTTGCTTTAGAAATTTTTTCACGTTTGAAATTAAAGGAAACAGTTCGTAGCAAATGGGGAAAAATTCCTTATCAACCGAGATTTGATAAAGAAGAAAGCTTGAAGGAAGCATGGCTCACGGAGAAGAAGTTCCGTTCATGGGATAGCGAAATCGACGATCTTACTTGGTATGACCTGGATATGTTCGAAGTATTCGAAGGGATCAACAGTACCTATTCTAGTGTAGGTTCAGAAGCGTTGTATCAACGTTTACGCAGCTTTGATTTTGGCGAAGATCAGCAGTTAGAAAAACTGATTGCTTTTTATCAGGAAAATCCTCAACTGAGAGAAAAAATCCAATATCAATTCGCTCGTTTAGGAAAAAAAGATCATAATTTTGCAAAACAATATCTAGCGGATGGAAAAAGTAAAAAGATTGGACGCGTAGGTTTATTTATTTTTCTTGGCTTGCTTCCGCTGGTGGGTGTAGGTTTGCTTCTTTTAGGTCAAGTACTAGGAATCTATTTGGCAATCGGTGGGTTAGTATTCAATACGGTCTATTATCTAGTGAAGAAACAAACACTAGAAACAGAGCTGAATAGCATGAGTTATTTGGTTTCAACGATTTCAGCCGCCAATCAGTTAGCAAAACTGCCGACACCACTTCAAGAAGAGCTGAAGCAGCAAACTAAACCATTAAGAGACATCCCTAAATTAGGTTTTTCATTTCGTATGAAGAGCGGGAGTGAAGCAGAGTTGATTTTTGAATATGTCAACATCATGTTCATGCTGCCATTTATCTCCTATCATTTCGTTCTCACTAAATTAGAAAAGCATTCAACTGAAGCTATCAAGCTGTGGGAACTGCTGGGAGAACTGGAAGTAGCCGCCGCAGTATTGAATTACCGTACTTATATGCCCATCACTTGCCGTCCGGAATTTACTGAGGGCGGTGTGACAGCGAAAGATATCTATTATCCATTATTAAAAGAAGCGGTAGTGAATCCAGTCAACTGGCAGAAGAATACATTAGTCACGGGTTCCAATGCATCAGGAAAATCTACGTATGTCAAAAGTATAGCTATCAGCTGTATTCTAGCACAGACGATCCAAACAGCGATTGCAGAACAGTTTACCCTGCAACCTGGACATGTGTTGACTTCCATGGCAATCGAAGATGATTTATTTGAAGGCGACAGTTATTTTGTTTCAGAAATCAAATCGATCAAACGTTTGTTGGACCAAGTGGCTTCCAAAGAACGCTGCTACTGCTTCGTAGATGAGATTTTAAAAGGAACAAATACGATCGAACGGATTGCTTCTTCCGCTTCAGTCGTTCGGTGGCTTGCGGAGTATCCATCTTTAGCATTTGTCGCCACACATGATATCGAATTGACAGAGATTTTAAAGAATTATTGTGAGAATGTCCACTTTGAAGAACAAGTAACAGAAGGAAAAGGAATCAGTTTTGATTTCAAATTAAAAGAAGGACCTTCAAGGACCCGAAATGCGATTGCCTTGCTGAAAGTTTTGGATTACCCAGAGACTTTAGTAGAAACCGCAAAAACGGAAGCTGCGTCATTTGATGAAAAGCGGCAGTGGCATGTATTGGGATAGGCGAAGTGATCGAAAGTATTTATTGGATCAAAAATCTTGGCTTTTGCTTCCGCCGTTTATACGTGTTTAGAGCGTGAGACAAAAGTGTTCTTTACTTTTGTCTCACGCTCCTTTTGTTGCACATATGAATAGTAATCCTTTATCTTCGATTTGTTTTTTCTGAAAAGGTTGTCTGACTTCGTCCGATTGATGTCTTTTATTAGGAGATTTTCCTGAGCCCAGCAACCTGATTTTTCGCTGGAACCAAGTTGTTTTTTCATCTGCTGTATTCCATGATACAATAAAGAATCATGTCTATAAGGAGATAGGAAATAAATGGCAAATGCGCTTGAAATAAATAATTTGAAAAAGGTTTATGGAAGTGGGGTCGAAGCATTGCGAGGAATCGATCTCTCCGTGAAAGAAGGAGATTTCTATGCGCTATTAGGACCAAATGGAGCTGGAAAGTCTACAACGATCGGAATCATTACTTCTTTAGTTAATAAAACATCTGGAAAAGTGAAGGTCTTCGGTTATGATCTGGATACGGATCTAGTCCGAGCAAAGCAACAGATTGGATTAGTCCCGCAAGAGTTCAATTTCAATCCCTTTGAAACGGTCCAGCAAATCGTCGTGAATCAAGCAGGTTACTACGGTGTCTCTCGCAAAGAAGCGATGAAACGCAGCGAAAAATATTTGAAGCAGTCCAATCTTTGGGAAAAGAGAAATGTCCGTGCACGTATGCTTTCCGGGGGAATGAAGCGAAGACTGATGATTGCTAGGGCATTGATGCATGAACCACGTTTGCTGATCTTGGATGAACCAACAGCAGGAGTCGATATTGAATTGAGACGCGAGATGTGGGAGTTTCTCCGAGAATTGAACGAACATGGTACAACGATCATTTTAACAACGCATTATTTAGAAGAAGCTGAAATGCTTTGTCGTAACATCGGGATCATCCAATCAGGTGAACTGATCGAGAATACTAGTATGAAAGAGCTTCTATCCAAATTGCAATTTGAAACATTTATCTTTGATTTAGCGCCATATGAGACCAAACCTGTGATTGAAGGATACGCTTGTACATTTGAAGATGAACAGACAATCGCTGTCGAAGTTGAACGAAATCAAGGGGTGAACGGAATCTTCGATCAGCTGACAAGACAAGGAATCAAAGTTCTTTCTATGAGGAATAAGTCGAATCGTTTAGAAGAACTGTTCTTGAAAATCACAGAAGAAAATGATCATACGGAGGAGAAAAATGTTTAATCTTTATTTTACTGCATTAAAAAGTTTAGCTATCAAGGAAACGAACCGCTATTTGCGTATCTGGGTCCAAACACTGGTTCCGCCAGTGATCACGACATCCTTGTACTTTGTTATTTTCGGAAAAATGATCGGTGGTCGGATCGGTGACATGGGTGGTTTTTCATATATGGAATTCATCGTGCCTGGTTTGATTATGATGTCTGCTATCACTAGTTCGTATGCCAACGTTTCTTCGTCCTTCTTCTCTCAAAAATTCCAGAAAAACATCGAAGAAATCTTGGTAGCACCTGTTCCTACCCATGTGATCATTTGGGGCTTTGTGATTGGCGGAGTGGGTCGTAGTATTCTCGTCGGCTCTCTCGTAACGATCATTTCCTTGTTCTTTGTACCACTTCATGTGTATTCATGGTTCATGGTCATCATTACATTATTGATGACGGCAATCTTGTTTTCGTTAGCAGGTCTGCTCAACGGGATTTTTGCTCAGTCTTATGATGATGTATCGATCGTGCCTACATTTGTCTTGCAGCCGTTAACTTATCTAGGTGGCGTTTTCTATGCCATCTCGATGTTACCGCCCTTTTGGCAAGCTGTTTCGAAAGTCAATCCGATCGTTTATATGATCTCCGGTTTCCGTTACGGATTCCTTGGAACGATCGATGTGCCAGTAGCAACATCGATGATCGTACTTGTGTTATTCATCGTTGTTTTGTACGCTGTTACTTGGTATCTGATCAATAAAGGAAGAGGATTGAGAAGTTAGAAAAGAGGTTGTGAAATCAGCGTTTTGACCTGAGTATTAGAGAAACAAACGGGAAAATAGTTCCTCATATTTTGTCGTTTGTTGAGCGAATACCGAGGAGTTGGCAGGAGAACACCATTTATTCCGGAAAATGGACTGTGATAAGATTTTTGTCACAGTCTTTTTTGTTCAATCAGAAACATCTTTTAAGCTGTTCACTTTGCTTCTTTTTTTGTTTCCTAGTATAATGACAATGTTTTTGAGAAAGATTGCGACTTCACTGCTTGATAGAATGGAGAGTAACAAATAAATGACTACTAATTTTTGGAAAGAGCTGCCAAAGCCTTTTTTTGTTTTAGCACCAATGGAAGATGTAACAGATGTTGTATTTCGCCATGTCGTAAAGCATGCAGCAGCACCGGATGTCTTCTTTACTGAGTTTACAAACTCAGACAGTTTCTGTCATCCAGATGGAAAAGACAGTGTACGAGGAAGATTGACCTTTACAGAAGATGAACAGCCGATGGTTGCCCATATCTGGGGAGACAAGCCAGAATTTTTTAGAGAAATGAGCATTGCTATGGCAGAAATGGGCTTCCAAGGAATCGATATCAACATGGGCTGCCCAGTTCCTAATGTAGCAGAACGTGGAAAAGGCAGTGGCTTGATCCTTCGTCCAGAAGTAGCGGCACAATTGATTGAAGCGGCTAAAACTGGTGGTTTGCCTGTCAGCGTCAAGACGCGTATCGGTTATACGGAAATGTCTGAGATGGAAGAATGGATCAGTCACCTACTTCATCAAGATATAGCCAATCTTTCTGTCCATTTGCGTACGCGTAAAGAGATGAGTAAAGTAGATGCACATTGGGAAGTCATTCCTAAAATCATTGCTTTACGTGACCAAATCGCTCCGCAAACACTAATCACGATCAATGGAGATATCCCCGATCGCCGGACAGGAGAAGAATTGGCTGAAAAATATGGCGTAGATGGCATCATGATTGGCCGGGGGATTTTCAAGAATCCTTATGCATTTGAAAAAGAACCGAGGGAACATACAGAAAAAGAACTGATTGGCCTACTTCGTCTGCAACTAGATCTGCAAGATCATTATTCAGAAATCATCCCGCGTTCGATCACAGGACTGCATCGTTTCTTTAAAATCTATATCAAAGGATTTCCAGGAGCAAATGACTTGCGTGTTCAGTTGATGAATACGAAATCTACCGATGAAGTACGAGAGATTTTAGACACCTTTGAAAAAGAACATCCAACACTTTTCAGTGAACGATGATTTCTTGCTTGAACACCGCGAATCAGAGGTTGTGAGCCTGCCGTTTAACTCTGAGTTACAAGGAGCAATTTCAAAAAATAGCTCCTCATATTTTATGAATATTGTAACTTGTGACCGAAGAGTTGGTAGGAGAACACCGTTTATAAGAGGTTGTGACAAAAGTCTTGTCGCAGCCTCTTTTTTAACCAAAAAAGTACAAATAGTTTACTTTAAGTAAGAGAATAATTATGATGGATAAAAAAGGTGGAACAAATAACATACTATATATATTGAAATGAACACTGTATGGATGCTCCAACTTGATGAAGCTAAGGAGGAATTCGTATGTCAGAAAAGGAATTAATGAAGGTAGTCGGTTTTTATGAAGGGCTGCCGATCGATGATCCAAAAAGCTTTATGGATGAAAAAGAACAGGTACCTGTACCCACTCCACAGGATCTTCTGGTAAAAGTCAACGCAGTATCTGTCAATCCTGTCGATACGAAACTTCGCCAAGATAATGGGATAAGAAATGCTTTGCGTATCTTAGGGTTTGATGGGGTCGGGAAAGTCGTTGCTGTAGGCGATGAAGTGCAAAAATTTTCTGTCGGCGATCGCGTGTTTTATGCAGGTACAACAACAAGAGCAGGAAGCAATCAAGAATACCAACTGGTTGACGAACGTATTGCCGCTCTTGCACCGAAAAATCTGTCAGATGAAGAAGCCGCAGCGTTGCCATTGACTTCATTGACCGCTTATGAATTGTTATTTGAAAAATTTGGTCTGATTCCAGAAGAAAATGCCAACCGCGGGAAAAAAATCTTAGTGATCAACGGAGCTGGGGGCGTCGGTTCGATTTTGAATCAACTAGCGCATTGGGCTGGTCTAGAAGTCTATGCGACTGCAAGTCCGAAGAATTTTGAATGGCTGAAAAAAACAGGCGTAGACTATCCAATCGATTATCATCAAGACTTAAGTAAAAGTTTTCGTGAATTAGGAATCGATCAAGTAGAGTATGTCGCTGTATTATTCGATATTACCCGCTATTTTGATCAAATCAAGCACCTTGTCCGACCATTTGGACATGTGGGAACGATCGTAGGGATAAAAGAGCCGTTAGACATAGGTGTTTGGAAAAACCAATCTATCAGTTTCGACTGGGAGTATATGTTCGCTAAAACAGACTATAACTATGAAATCGAAACGCAAGGAGAAGCTTTAGCGCACATTGCTGCTTTAGCAAACGAAGGGATTATCCGCAGTACATTGAGCAAGGTCTATTCAGATGGGATCAATGCGAAAAACTTGAAACAAGCAACCAAAGACGTAGAAACAGGACATATGTTAGGAAAAGTCGTTGTTAGTGGTCCGTTCAACGGATAAGTAGGAATACGCCGATTTTCTTCTTATTATAAATAAAAAACAAGAGCGCATGACAGTAATTTGCCATAAGCTCTTGTTTTTTATTTATAATAAGCGAATCAATGAAAGGGAAAGAATACCTATCAAGACGATCACCAATAAGCTTTTTGAAAGAATAGCAGCTAAAAGCGTAGGAACTGAAGCCAAAGCATTTTCGAGATTGATCTGTGGCAGATGTCCGATATTTTGGGTAAATAGACTGCTGAACCATAAAGCAGACATAATGACGATTGGAACAAAACTTAAATACTCAAGCAACGGTTGCGGTAAGTCGAATTTTTTCAGTAAGACAAACGGTAGGACCCTAGAAAGCCAAGTCGCTAGAGTACAACCTAAAATAGTCAGCAATGTAAACTCAAAAGAAGGCATGTTTGATCCACACCCCCAATCCGCACCCGATAAGTGTCACAACTACGATCACTAAGTTGCTTGGGATAAAAATCAGTCCGACATATACCAGAATCAAAGTGAGACCAATCAGGATCAACTGTAATCGTTTAGAGGTGTTTCTATCAGAAATGACTTGAAGATAAAGTAAGCCGATAAACATAGCGACGATGGCGAAATCCAAACCAAACTTTTTCGGATCAGTAATAAAATTACCTAAAAGTGCGCCAACAAGAGAAGAACCCACCCACGTCAAATAAGAAATCCAATTAGCTGTATTCATCCAACGAAAGTTTAACTTTTGTCCCGTATAGTTCAATTTATTCATTCCCAGAGCGAAACTTTCATCTGTCAGCAATGTGCCAATGAGCAGATTTTGAATCAACCGATTTTTCTTGAAATAAGGGGCGATCGTCATACTCATCAAAATCATTCGGGAATTGACTAGAAAGGTCGAGAGAACGATGGAAAGCAACGGACTGTGGCTAGCAAGCATGCTGACCGTGATAAATTGAGCGGAACCAGCATAAATCAGCAGGGACATCAACGTGACGACCAGCGGATGAAACCCGGCAGCTTTCCCAACGATACCAAATGCAAGTCCAATACCGATATAACCAAAAACGGTAGGTAACGTGTCTTTGATCGCAGTTTTTATATCTAACTTTTCATCCAATAACAAAACTCCTTTAGCACGACATAAATTTTCATAATTGTCGTCAAACTTGTGAATATTCTAAATTTTTATTTAACGTTTGTCAATGGTAAATAGTTCATACGAGGGGCATACTTAGAAGATAAAATTCTACTAGAAAAAATAAAAATGAGTATTTTTCATATAGCAAAAATAAAATAACGTATTATATGTATTGCTTTACCGCTTATTCTTTATCCTCTAATGGATTGCAAAATTATAAAACAACTATTATGATTAAGTTTTTTTTAAAATACTGGTAAATGAACAATTGGTTTTAACAGCGATGATATCATGAAAAATAAGGAACGTCTTACGAAAAAATGATTTTTAGAAATGAAAAATGAAGATCTGATGGATTGGTATATGTTATTTCATACAAAATCATGTTGCGATTGTTTTCAACTGAAGGAGAGCCATATTTATAAAGGAGTTGGCAAAATGGAAGTATGGGAGATCATCGAATTTGTTCGAAAGCAAAAAGGTATCTCCGTAGCAGAATTATGCGGAAAGGAAGTCAGCCGATCCGTTTACGAACGGTTTGTAAAAAATCAAGCAGACACGACAGTTAGCAAATTTTCATATTTTTTACAAAAACTCAATCTTGGTTATGATGAACTGAGGATATTCGATTATCCGCCGGAAGTGGCAAACATGGACCGGATGATGAAAGAAATGGTTTTAGCATTTATGAATCAAGATAAAGAAGAATTGCAACATTTGATCAGCCTGTGCGAAGAAAAAGGAGACATCACTCAAAAGGAGAGACATCTAGCTAGTTTATGCAAATTACTGATTGCTCGTATAGTAGATGAGCCAATTGCTGTTGCTGATTCAGAAGTTTATCAGTATCTGATTTATGCACAGACATGGACGAATTATGAGTTGGTGTTATTCAATCATTGTATGTATGCTTTTGATCCATTCTTTATCGATTTAGTGTTAGATAAAGCATTAGTCAGTATTTCCGCTTATCAAAACAGCAAGGATCGAAAGAATGAGAGCTTTCGGATGCTGGCAAACGCGATTATCCATTTTATCCAGCAGCAACAACGCGGACTAATTTGGAAATATATCTCAAAACTTGAAGCAGTCTTTTTAGAAGAAGATATGTTCTTTGAGCGAAATCAGTATTCCCTACTCACTGGAATCTGGGAGATGATCAAAGGAAATGAAAAAGGAAGACAAAAAGTAAACCAAGCGTTGCAGATTTGTCAGCAACTTGGTGCAACGAAATATCATAAAATGAATCATGAACTTTTGAGAAATGTAGAAAGAATCTATGAAATCGATTTTCAATTAGACGAATTACTAGTAGTAGACAAATAAAAAGAGAGACAGTCGAGGTGTTACATCAAATACCTTGGCTATTTTTTTGCATGAAAAATATCAAAAGGATAAGGAGAGAATAAAAAAACAAATCAAAAAAATTTTTTCAAATATTTACGTACTTAATAAATGGGAGAATATTCACCACATATAAAACGAAGGAGGATCATCTGCATTTACAAGAAGGAATATTCGTTCCGGATAGAAAGAAAAGGGGGATAGAGGAGTATTGTCAAGTAAATATTAGCCGTTTTTTTTATATTTTTTTGAGAAAGAACATAAAACATTAAAATATCAGCCAGTTTTTAAGAATTATTTCAAAGTGATTTGTAATAAATTTAAAAAGGTCATACTTAGAAAAATATGTGAGATTAGAAATAATTTGTATAGTTATTTTTCTTGGATTTTTGACCAGTCAAAAAAGGAGGAATAAGGAGGCAAAATAACACGTCGTATACGACACATGATGTGCGTGAATGCTACATTTTGACCACAGAGACAAAAAATAGTTTATGATGTACGCGTAACAAAAAATAACTTTTTATTAGGAGGAACAAACATGGCAGGAGCAATTGCAGTCACACCCGAACAGCTTAAATCACAGGCAAAGGTCTACCAGCAGGCAGCATCTCAAATCCAAGATGCGATCAGAAAGGTCAATTCCATGAACCAACAAATCGCTCAACAATGGAAAGGGCAAGCCTTCCAAGCATATTTAGAGCAATACAATCAGCTGGAAGGAAATGTCAAACAGATGGAGCAGTTATTGGAAAGCATCAATCAACAGTTGAACAAGTATGCTGACACTGTGGCAGAGCGGGATCGTCAAGACGCTAGCTCATTTGGATTTTAAGCAAATGGAAGAGGCAGTGAGAACCCTCATCGCCTCTTCCTTTCAATAGGGGCTTGTTCAACACAGGTATTAGGACCAATTTTTGTACAAATTTTTCAATAAGTTTTCACAAAAATTTGCCCTATTACTTGAAGCAAAAAAGTTTCGTCATTCATTGGGAAGGAGTGGACGTTTTTGATATGAAAATAAATTTAAAAAGAAAGGTTTCTTTATTCCTGACAATCATTGCCAGTCTATGTCTATTGCTTTTCTTCATCTATCTAGGTTTCAAAGATGAGAACGTCACGATCAGTACAACTGATCCTACAGGGAAAATGCAATATGCACTAGTCAACGAAGATAAAGGAGCAGTATTTGAAGGCAAAAATTATTCATTAGGTTCGGATTTTGTGACATTGATCAATAAAGACAGTAAAAATCGCTGGGAAACCACCACTCGAAACATCGCTACAGCTGGTGTAGAAAGCGGGCAATTTGATGCGCAAATCATCATTCCCCAAGATTTTTCTGAAAAATTGCTCTCGCTGCAAAGTATCAATCCGGAAAAAGCATTGATCGAATATCAAGTTCGAGATGGACAAAATGAAATCACGAATCAAATGATTCAAGACAATGTCAACATGATCTTAACGGACTTCAATCAGCGGATTATCCAAATGTATTTTTCCAGTATCGTCGGGAATTTATTTGAAGCACAGCAAAACGTGAATCAAATCGCCGGAACACAAGTAAACTATCAGACGAATTTGGAATCATCTATTTACAGTCCATTCAAAGAAATCCCAGGCAATTATACGAATGTGCTGGAAACAGCCAGTATTTTAGACACAGACAATCAGTCTTTTACTGCCCAGCAGCAAGCCTTTGTCCAGTCGGTCAAAGAGTTGCTGGACAGAAACAATCAAGGATTAGAAGGAGGCAGCCAATCGACTGAAGCAGTCAAAGAATCGGTCGAGGACTACACGAAGCAGGCAAATGAAAAACTGAAAGAATCGATCAGACAATTCAATGATCAAGTAGCGATGCAAAAAAAGCAGCTCAACGAACAATGGGAAACAGATACGGCAGACTATAAAAAGCAGCATGATCAATTGAATGAAACAATCTTGTCCCAGTTGGGTGATTTTTATACCAGCAATGAACAGGAAAGCACAGGTGTGTACGCCGGGTTTTTATCAGAATCGGTTCTTTTCCAAGTGACACAAATAAAAAGAATCACGGAACTTCAGGCAGAAATCGCTGAGCTACAAGCCCAGACAGAACAGTTGACCCAGTTGAAAAGCCAGATTGCAGCGACTTATTATAACGATCCTGCAGCTACTCCTGATACAGCAACCACCGAGCAAGTGAAAACAGCTATCCTCCAGCTGATTTCCGATTTGGGAGGGAACGCACCCAAATTGAATGCTGAGTATCAAGGAACACTAGAGACCTCATTGGCTCAGATCCCAGACAAGAGCTTGGAACAGTTAGTGGACGAATTAGCAAAACAGCAAGTGATCACACCTGATCAAGCTTCCCTTTACTTGGATGAACTGGCAATCGTCCGAAAATACGCCAATGATTTGAACAAGCCATTGGGAAAAGAGGTCCATTTCACGTATTTAGATCCTAGACAAGGACATCCTGAAATGATCACCATTCCGCAGCAAACAGTCACGCTTTCCATGGACCCGACAAAAGAGAATACTTATTCGATCCAATTACCAGCTGATTCGCAAGAACAAGTCAGTGTGATGCTAGATGGTCCCAAGCTGCAAGAAATCGAACAGTTAGTGAATGATGAACTGCATCCTTATCGCTATCAAACTACGATCATCGACCATTCAGATCATCAATTTACATTCGCAGCACCTGAAAAAATCGAAGAAACGGAAGAAAGTACGCAAGATTCAACAGATGACCCGCAAGAAAAAGAATTGCCGAAACAGGTGACATTCACGGTCAACCTGCCGATCATCTGGCATTTGAACTCAATAGAACAAGCGACATCTTATAATGAACTTCACTATTCATGGTGCAGGAACGAAACGGTCCAAAGCGATCATCACTATGCCGTCTATCTCCCGATGGATCAGCCGCTGATCGATGATGTGCCTAAAATTCTGACACATTTACAAGCACTGGATACTGCTGCGCAGCAAATCGCGACTCTTTTCGGTAATCCGAACCAGTCGTTATCAGTCCAGTCTTATGCTGCCATGATCCGTGCGTCAGAAAATCAAGGGAAAACAGTTCTGGAATTAGCTAAAGACCAATCGATCTATCGTCGGTATGACAATATTACGAATGCTGAGAAACAAACGGTCATTACCGATAAATTATATGAAGAATACAAGAAATCAGGAGACAGGATCTACAAGGACACCTAGACTCAGATCAATCGACTGCAAGCGGTCATTGGGCATGAAACAGATCAGAATAAAGAAGAAGCCAGCCCTACGCTTTACGGCACATTGAATCTGATGACCATCCCGGAAAAACTGCTACAGGAAGCAGATAAATTGAATCGATGGTTCACAGATGCCAACCGGCAAATCAAGGATTCATACAATGCATGGGGCGAAACAGCAAAAATCGAAGCCGCATCAGTGATCAATGAAGAAAATCCGCATCCTGAAGAAAACGAGACGAAACAAATTGCCACCCAAACAGAGTCTTTAGTCCAAACGATGCAGGAACTGATGCGATCATCCAAAGAAACGGCTGCTAGCACCGAGAAATCTGCTGCAGAAGTCAAAGATATCGCGCCGGTAATCGAAGAATTAAAAACAACGACAGCTGATGTTCAGACAAATGCAACAACGATCCTCACCAATCTGGATCAATCGATTCAACAATCGAAGCAAATAACGAAAGAAAACGAAGAATATGCAAAGACCTTTGAAAAAGTGTTGTCCAACACGAAAAACGGCGGAGCAGACAATACACAAGTTTTCCATTTTCTGTCACGGCCGATCCAAGGAAAAGGTGTGTTCGGACAAACAAGACAAATCTCGTTAGTTCCTTATTACGCAACATTAACTGGCGCGATTCTGCTTATGGTCGCAGGGCTTTCATTACTAGGATTTATGAAAAAACGTAAAGTGACAGAAGCCAATCTGCTGGTTCAGCCGACAAGGATATGGCTGAACGTTCCTAATGTCTTCCTTCTTTCGTTTGTGACGATCTTACTTGCCGGTTTTTATGCTGGTGCTACCAGTGCAAGTGCTGGCACGGCGAATCGCTTGTTGTGGTTCAGCTATGCCTTTTTGACCTTTGCCAGCATGCAGCTGCTTGTCACAGGCTGTTTACGGCAATTCAAGAAACTTACCTTATATGGTTACGGCATCGTTCTAGGATTGTATTTCATACTCACACCATTATTAGGAGTGACGGTCAAAATAGGTTCATTCACCGAGTTTCTCTATCGGCTGTCACCGTTCCAAAATATCCAAAATGGTTTCACAGTCCTGCTGAATGGCGGCCGTATCAGTTGGGTCAGTTATCTTGTGATCGCCACCCTTCTTGTTTTAGGACTGTTTCTGAATCTCATTGTTCTTCCTGAAGAACAAGATAGAAAAGAGCGTGAATCATGAATAAAAAAAGAAAAATCTGTTGGATCATCGGTATTTTGAGTGTTCTTTTTCCTATTAGCTTCGACGGAACACGTGTGCATGCTGAACAAGGGTCTCTTACAATCAACAATCAGGTAATCTATGAGGATCAGCAAACGGAAGCAGGCGGAAACGAGGTCTCATTTGCCATCGACGACTTGTTTTTGGCGGAGAAAGAAGCGAAAGATCAGCAATTGAAAGCAAAACAAAAAGAACTGGTCTCAACTGCACAGGAAAAAGTATTTTTTGAGGAAACGACTGAGCTAGAAGCTCTTGACCAAAAAGTAATGGCTTATCTCTTCAAAGAAGGAGACACTGTTGCTTCAGTCCAAAGTACTTCTTCTTCGACCATGCAGCAAAGGAAAGTAAATCAGCTGGTTACCTTTAGCGGCTATGTTCTTGGCGGAAGCCTATGCATAGGAATCGGTCTATTTTTAGGGAAACAATTAGCTTATCACAAAAATAAAAGGAGCAGGAGTGGCGTGTAGCATGGAAAAAGGTACAACAATCAGTATCAGTCTGCATACAGCTGATCGGATCATCGATCTGAAAGTCCCAAGCCAAGTCACTGTGGCACGACTGAAAACAATTTTACAAGAGTCGTTTCCAATCATTCATATCCGACTTCCCGAAAATTTTGAATTGGCTCTTTTGAATAAACCCATCCATTTGAGAAATGAGGCCATCTTAGCTGATTATTCTTTAGGCAATGGCGATCAGTTACAAGTGATCGAAAGACAAAAAAACAGGGAGGAAAACCCACTGTGAGAGAAATACAGAACATCGACCAAACCATTGGATTTATGAATGAAACTAACGCTGTAGAGGTGACTCTGCAGGCCAATCAGTATAGGCTGGACAAACTGACACAGTATCAGCACTTTTTAGCACCTGGTATCCGAATGCTGTCAGGAGAGATTATAGAAGCAACAGAAGAAAAGCTGGTTATTCGCTATAAAAAAGAATCGGCTACCTTGCCGCTTGAGCAAGTCGTCAAAAAGGAAGAGCTCTTCCAACGTTTGCTGCTGGCACAAAAAATCCATTTCTTAACGGATTTTCTACACCGTCCAGCTCAGCCTTTCCTCCATCCTGCTAATCTATTCGTTCGTGGAGAAGAACTAGTTATCGGGCACCGAGGATTTATGGAAACGATCGTCCCTTATATCAATGAAGAAGATGATTTTATCAAGCAATATCGGGCATTGGTCCTTTATATCTTGCATCCTAGATTAAACTATGAACTGCTGATCGAAGGCAGCGGTACGCTGAAAGATGCCTTTACAAAAAAAATAAACGAAGCAGATACGATCGAAATCATCGATCAGTTGCTAGCAACGGAGATTCTGAAGCAAAAGCAAAAACGAGCCAAAGAAACACAAGTGGTCAGTAAAAGAAATCATCAGATTTTTAAGTGGAGCAGCTTGGTATTGGGGGTATCGACAATCGGATTTGCTGTTGCGACAGGGATCTATGCTCTGGATAAACTCCCGGCACAAGAGCGTATCAGTTCCGCTGAGACACAATATATCGCCAATGATTACGCTGGTGTTTTGAATACGTTGAAAGAAGACGAACCTGAAAAACTGCCCACTGGTGCTAAATATGTTGCCGCAGTCAGTGCCGTACAACTGGACAATTTGTCCAATGAACAAAAGGCAGCTATTTTAAATAACTTGTCCCTTAAATCGAGCGACAACACATTGCTTTACTGGATCTATGCTGGAAAAGGGAACTTCGATAAGGCACTGGATGTCGCTAAGAATCTTGGTGACAATCAATATATCTTACACGCTTATACCAAGTTATACGATGCAACAAAGACCAACAACAAGATGAAAGGTGAGAAAAAACAAGAATTGCTCACAAAGTATGAAGAAGAGATCAATAAATACATGAAGTTGTTAGGAGGAGAAGATGGAAATGAAGCCAACTGATCGGTTCGTCCCATTAAGTGATCAAATCCGGACATCTGTAAAGATCCTCTTTGATATTTTTTATTTTGGTGAAACGTTCGTCCATGAACAACTCACCGAGAAACAGCGTCAAGTCGTGCTTAACGGTCAAAGCTTCACTTATGAAGACCAGAAGTTATTGTGTGACGGAAAACCAATCAAGTCAGATGAACACTTGCTGATTTTAAGACATGAAGAGCTGGAAACTGTTTTTACGAATAAACCCAAAAAAGATTTTCTGATCTCCGGAGCGAAAAAATCGGCAGTTTTTTTAGAAACAGATGCATTGATCTCAATTCCTATCGATCCTAAAACCAAAGAATATCAGCTGAAGATCTATCCGAGTAAGGAACGTGTTTACTACAACGATCAGCTTATACAAGAAGGTACATTTTCGTTTGGCGTAGGAGATCGGTTGATGGTCGATCGTTTAGTGATCGAAGTCCGGGAAAAGCAGCTGCGTTTCACCAGTCTGGGCACAAACTATCAGCTGGATCCATGGAAACTGGTAGAAGAAACGTTTCTTCCCGAATATCCGGATGATTTCCCATTTTTTAGAAGAAGCCCGCGTATCCATTTGAAAGAACCAGCGAATGAAATCGAGATCCTTGCACCGAAACCAAAAGAAACAGAAGGCAGGAATGACTTATTGAAAACAATCGTACCACCACTTGGTATGGTCGTTTTAAGCGGTGCCACAAGTTTTCTTAGCGGAGGAAACCCGATCATGATGCTGAGCATGGGTGGTGCGAGTCTATTGACAGCTGGTTTTTCAGTTTCCAGTTATCTGACCAATAAAAAAGAAACGAAACGAACAAACGAGGAACGGGAAACCACCTACCGCCAGTATATGCTTCAAAAAAAATCAGAACTGAACAAGCTGCAACAAAAACAAAAAGAAGCGTTAGCGTATATGAATCCTTCTATAGATGATTTGGCTGTGATGGCTAAAGAATATCATGCGCGGATCTATGAGCGTATGAGCCGCAATGAAGATTTTTTGAATATTCGAGTGGGCACAGGAGAAATCATCTCCAGTTTCAAGACGAACTACCAGCCAGCAGAAGAAGATGATTTGAGCAAAGAAGCAGAAGAACAGCTCGTCTGGCCTTATAAACAGTTGGACGAAGCGCCAATCGTCGTTCCGCTAAAGGATCAGACGCTAGGATTAGCAGGACCATCTGCTGTACTGCGAACCGCCGTCCAAACCATCCTTTTCCAATTATCGGTTCTTCATTCGTACCGAGATGTCGAATTCATCACATTGGTTCCGGAAGCGGATTATCAAAAGGAGTGGAGTGCCTGGCGCTGGCTGCCCCATACGAAGATCCGACATTTGAATCTTCGGGGAATCGTCCATCACGCACAGTCACGGGACATGGTCCTGAATTCCTTTTATCAAATGCTGACAAAGCGACGCCAGCAAGTCAAAGAAGCCGGAAATGAAACAGTTGTTTTTCAGCCGCATTACATTTTTTCGATCCTTGATGAAAGCTGGCTTTCAGGTCATGGATTGAATGAATTTCTGGCTGAAGACATGAGTCTTTACGGTGTGACAGTCATTTGGGGAAAAGAAGCTTTGAACATGCTGCCGGAGACAACGACAACGCTCATCGAATATCAAAGTAGTGAATCTGCTACCCTGATCAATCAAAACAGCGAATACATCAATCAGACCTTCTTGCCAAACCATCTGCCAACTAGCTATCCACTGGAGCAAGCCATCCAGCGTTTAGCGAACCTGCAGCACGTGGAAGTGGAGAAGAATGCGGTGCCGGAAAGTCTTAGTTTATTAGATCAATACGAAGTGAAAAAAATAGAAGAACTTTCTATTCGGACTCGCTGGTTGAAAGCTGAACCAAACAAATCAATTCGTTCTTTGATTGGCTGGAGAGGAAAATCGGAGTTTTTGACCACCTATTTGCTAGGTTTGGCGATTAATTTTTCTCCAGAGGATATCGGAATGCTGATTATTGACTGGAAAGGTGGAGGAATTGCAAATACATTAGAAAAATTACCTCATTTCATGGGGGCAATTACTAATCTAGATGGTGCAGGGACGGCTCGTGCATTGGCAAGTATCAAAGCAGAACTGAACAAAAGACAAAGAGAGTTTGCTAAATATGGAGTAAACAATATCAATGGATACATGAGTTTATATAAACAACGTCTAAACCCTAATCCAGCTATCACTTATCCTAGTAAACCATTACCACATTTGATTTTAGTTTCAGATGAATTTGCTGAATTAAAAGCAAATGTTCCTGAATTCTTAGAAGAATTGACCTCAGTAGCACGAATCGGCCGATCGCTAGGAGTCCATTTGATTCTAGCCACACAAAAGCCATCTGGTGTGGTAAATGACCAGATTGAAGCAAATAGTACAAGTAAAATCGCACTTAAAATGGCTAGTGTCCAAGATTCGAATGAATTACTAAAAACCCCAGATGCTGCTCAAATCATAAATCCTGGTCGTGGTTATCTTAAAGTTGGCGAAAATGAAGTATATGAATTATTCCAAAGCGGTTATGCCGGTGTTTCATATGATCCAGACAAAATAATCGAAGAGAATGTGGACGAACGGATTTTTATGATCAATGATTTAGGGCAATCAGAGGTGCTCTATGATCCTGGTGAGGAAGTGATTCAAGGAAAAGATACTAGCGAATTACCAACGCAACTAGAGGCAGTGATTGACAAGATCGATCAAATTTTTCAACAGTCGGATTATATCCTCCCCGAGAAGCCTTGGTTACCCAATCTGGAAGACCAGATCGTGACGCCGTCTGTGAAAGAAACGAAAGAAAGAAAAATGGATATCCCGCTTGGAGTAGTAGACATACCGTCCAAACAAACACAAGAGATCTATAATTATGATTTGGTAAAAGCTAGCCACACTGCTATATTTGCAAGTCCGGGGTACGGAAAATCAACAATATTGCAAACGATTACGATGAATCTTTCACGTCAGAACACGCCGGAACAGATTCACTTTCATTTATTGGACTTTGGGAATAATGGTCTATTGCCATTAAAAAATTTGCCTCACACAGCAGACATTGTCACTTTGGAGGAAGACGAAAAGCTGCAAAAAATGTTGGATAGGATTTCTCTTGTATTAACAGAAAGAAAACAGTTATTCAAAGAATGCGGCGTAGCAAATCTTGAACAATATGAAACGAAAAGGCAAATAACATTACCAATCGTTGTTACAGTTCTTGATAGTTATGATGGTCTAAGCACGGATGATACGCGTAAGGAAAAAATCGATGGACTACTCCTGCAGCTACTTCGTGATGGTGCGAGTTTAGGATGCTATCTTATTTTTACTGCTAATCGAGTAGGTAGCCTTCGTATGAATATGCTGAGTAATATTTCTACCAAAATAGCTCTATATTTGAATGATGAAACGGAAATCACCAGCTTAGTAGGTCGTGCAAGCCTTGTTCCTCAAGCAATTAATGGGCGTGGCCAAGTTGCACGTGGGTTGAAAGCTGCCGCACGATTGATAGAAGAGGAGTTTTTCGAAACAATCAAAGAAAAACGTTATGCAAGCTATAAATCAGGTGTGGGAGAACGGATCGTCATGGATCAGGAAGATCTTGAATCACTGACAGAGTATGCTTTAGTACATGACCAAATAAAGAATGAGTCAAGTCACTTAGAATGGATCAAGTCGCGTTTGAACGATTACCTAGTATAGAAAGGAATTCTTTATGATAAATAACCCGATTTTAACTGGATTCCATCCAGATCCTAGTGTTTGTCGTGTTGGGAAAGATTATTATATCGCTGTTTCTACTTTTGAATGGTTCCCAGGTGTCATGATCTATCATTCAAAGGATTTAAAACATTGGCACTTGGTAAGTACGCCTGTCAACCGAACAAGTCAGCTGAATATGTTAGGGAACCCGGATTCTGGAGGTGTCTGGGCTCCTGCTTTGAGTTATCACGATGGGAAATTCTGGCTGATCTATTCCGATGTCAAAGAATTGAGTGGTAGTTGGAAAGACGTGAACAATTATTTGATTACATGTGATACCATCGACGGAAAATGGACAGATCCAATCTATTTGAATAGCTCAGGATTCGATCCTTCCTTGTTCCATGAGGAAGATGGGAAAAAGTACTTGGTCAATATGGTTTGGGATTATCGTCCTACTCGTCATTCTTTCTATGGAATCGCCCTTCAAGAATATTCACCAGAAGAAAGAAAATTGATTGGTCCATCAAAGATCATCTTTAAAGGGACGAATCGAAAATTGACAGAAGCACCTCATCTTTATAAAATCAACGGCTATTACTATTTGCTGACTGCAGAAGGTGGCACGAAGTATGAACATGCGGCAACCATTGCCCGATCAAAGAAAATCGAGGGTCCGTACGAAATCCATCCAGAGAATCCGTTGATTACTTCTTGGTCATATCCCGAACTGCCTTTGCAAAAAGCAGGTCATGGGTCGTTCGTTCAGACACATACAGATGAATGGTATTTTGTCCATTTGACAGCTAGACCACTAAAATACAAAGAAACACCGCTTTTAGAAAACAGAGGGTATTGCCCCTTAGGAAGGGAAACTGCGATCCAGAAAATAGAGTGGAAAGGGGGATGGCCGTATATAACTGGAGAGAATTTTCCAAAAAATAGAGTGGAAAGCCCGTCCATACCAGAACAGATGTGGGAAAAAACACCTATCAAAGAATCATTCGATCAAGAACAGCTCCCTCTGCATTTTCAAACATTAAGGATTCCCTTTACTGAAGAAATCGGTAGTTTGACTGAGCGGAAAGGTTATTTGAGACTGTTTGGTCGAGAATCATTCCATTCGCTGTTCACCAAATCTTTAGTTGCTAGACGATGGCAGCATTTTTCATTTGAAGCCGTGACGAAAGTAGAATGTTCACCTGAGAATTTTATGCAACTAGCAGGAATGACGAATTATTACAATACTAAGAACTGGTCAAGCATCCATCTCACACATGATGAAGAGAAGGGAAGGGTCATCGCTCTTTTAGATTGTGTCAATGGACAATTATGTGAACCAGTCGGAATCATCCCCACACCTGATAATGTAAGCGCTGTATATTTAAAAACTATTGTTTCTTATGAGACATATCGTTATTCTTATTCATTCGACGGGAAAGTATGGATAGACGTTGGTTATACTTTTGATAGCTTAAAACTTTCCGATGATTATACTGCTGAAACCCAAGAAGGATTTTTCACGGGAGCATTTGTCGGTATGTTTGCCATCGATACTTCCGGCACAAGGCTGGCTGCAGATTTTGATTTCTTTTCGTATGAAGAAAAAGGAGGGAAGCCATGAAACAATGGAAGAAGCTGAGTGTCACTTTATTAGGAGTCAGTCTGATAGGCGTACTAACTGCTTGCGGAACGAGCTCTGAACGTTCTTCAGAAGACAATTTAGAATTGACTGTGTGGACGTTCACAGACGAACTTTCGACGATGATCAATGAATATTATTTGCCAGCTCATGAATCTTTGGATTACGAGATAAAGATCGTAGAGATCCCTTCTGATCAATTTGAGACTAAATTAGATCCAGTGTTAGGAACAAGAAATACGCCTGATGTCATTGCCTTAGAATCTGCGTTCGTAAAGAAATATGTCGAATCGGGATTGATGGCTGATCTAGGAGAATACGGTCTGGAAGAAGCGGCAAGTGATACCTACTTATATGTCAAGGATGTCGGAACTAGCAGAGAAGGGACTTTACATGCTTTAGCTTGGCAAGCAGCGCCTGGCGGATTTTATTGTCGTGCTTCTCTAGCAGAATCACTTTTAGGGATTACAGATGCAGACCAGATGCAAGAGCAAATAGCTGATTACGAGAAATTTTACGAAGTGGCAAAAGAAGTCAAAGAAAACAGTGGTGGGACTGTCCAGATGATCTCCAGTGTCCAAGACTTAGCAAAACCATTTTTTGGTATGCGGGAATCAGGATGGGTGGAAGATGAAAAGCTAATCATCGATGATAAACTTCATGAATTAATGGATATTTCACGGCGATTTGTTGAAGAAGATTTGACGAAAGATACAGAAGGTCAATCAGAAGCATGGTTTGCTGGAATGAATGGCGAGACAGACTTTGGATATAGTCTGCCTACATGGGGATTACATTATTGGTTGAAACAAAATGCTACTTCGGCAGACGGCTCTAGAACAACAGAAGGGGATTGGCGGATGATCCAAGGACCTTCTTCTTGGTTTTGGGGTGGTACATGGATCGGTGCCACGGACACCTCAGAAATGAAAGAAGAAGCGGCAGCGCTGATCCAATATCTAACTACTGACCCAGAATTTTTGGAACAATGGGCAAAAGATACGGGAGACTTTGTATCGAATGAACGGGTAGTAGAAGCAATCAAATCGTCTTACCAGGAAGACTTTCTGGGCGGGCAAAACCATTATGATGAATTTTCTGAAATAGTCCAATCAATCAATGCAAAAATTCTGACTGAATATGATCAAACAATCGAAACGTTGTTTATCGACCATTGCTTGACACCTTATTCTAAAGGAGAGACGGACAAAGAATCGGCTATCCAAAATTTCAAAGATGCCGTAGCGAATGCTTATCCTGATTTAGAAATCGATTAGCTGGGACAGTTGTCTAAAAGGTACAAGAAAGGAGATTCGAGTGAAAAAAGCTAGATTTGAGCGCTACAATCGTTATGGTTTATTATTCATTGCCCCATTTTTCTTAGCATTTCTAGTATTTCAGCTTTATCCAATCTTCTATACTATTTTTTTAAGCTTCACAGATTTGAAAGGATGGAATACAGAAGCCTCGATCGTCGGTTTCGAAAACTATGTCAATCTTTTGAACAATACATTGTTCCTTCAATCAATCAGAAACACGTTGATTCTTTGGGGTGTGAATTTTGTCCCTCAGATTACGTTGGCGCTCCTTTTGGCTGCTTGGTTTACAAATCTCAAATTGAAGTTGAAGGGGACAGGTTTCTTTAAAATCATTTTCTATTTGCCAAACATTATTACAGCAGCGTCTGTAGCCGTTCTATTTTTTGCATTGTTCAGCTTTCCGATGGGGCCGATGAATTTGGTCCTGACTCATTTAGGCGTGTTGGAGCGACCGTTTGATTTTTTCCGAAGTGTGGCAAGTACACGCTTGATTGTCTCTTTTATTCAGTTTTGGATGTGGTATGGGCAGACAACGATTGTACTTGTTTCAGGGATATTAAGTATCGATCAGTCACTTTTCGAATCTGCCATGGTTGATGGCGCAAGTGATGCTCAGATTTTTCGAAAGATCACGTTGCCGTTATTGAAACCTATCATGCTGTATACTTTAGTGACGTCATTGATCGGGGGTCTGCAGATGTTCGATATCCCGTTTTTATTGACTAACGGAAATCCTGACAATAGTGTCAACACGATCACGATGTTCATCTACAAACAAGCATTTACTGGTAGTCGGAATTTTCAGATTGCTGCGACAGCTTCAGTCATTTTGTTAGGGATGTCGATTCTTTTGAGTACATTGCTTTTCCGGTTTTTCCAAGAAAAGAGCAAAGTGAGGGGAAGAAATGGATAAACACTATCGGTTGCAACGTCTGCTGATTTATGGATTCATGTTGTTACTTACGTTTTTGAGTATTTTTCCCTTTTGGGTCGTTCTGGTGAATTCCACACGTTCAGCAGAGCAAATACAACAAGGGCTATCCTTACTTCCGGGAACACAGTTAGCAGCGAATTGGCATGTTTTGAGGAATAAAGGATTCGATGTGTTCAACGGATTCCAAAATAGTTTGGTGATCTCAGCTGGTGCTACGTTATTGAATGTCTATTTCTCTGCCTTAACTGCGTATGGATTGATTGCTTATCGCTTCAAAGGAAAAAGACTTGCTTTTGCCGTTATTCTTGGTTTGATCATGATTCCTCAGCAGATCAGCATGATTGGTTTTTATCAATTTATGAATCGGTTGGATTTGCTGAATAGCTATATTCCATTGATCTTTCCAGCGATTGCATCGCCTACGACTGTCTTCTTTTTGAAACAATATCTGGAGACTGTTTATCATTCCGATTTGGCAGATTCAGCGCGTTTAGATGGTGCAGGAGAGCTGAAGATTTTCCATAAAGTGATGCTTCCTTTGATGAAACCGGGATTAGCGACGATGGCTATATTTTCATTCGTGACTACTTGGAACAATTTTTTGATGCCGCTGATCTTGATCAACGATACTGACAAATTTACCTTGCCGATGTTGATCCAGCTGTTAAAAACCGATGTCTATCGTACAGAATTCGGCAGTATGTATCTAGGGATTTCTCTCAGTATCGCACCGCTTCTGCTGATTTATCTGTTTTTATCGAAGTACATTATAGGTGGCGTGACTGCAGGTGGGATCAAAGAATAGGAAAAACAGACATTGTCAGCAGTCGTTTTTGATAGGATAATAAAAACAAGGCAGGTGGTCAAATGTATATTTTAGGTATTGATCTAGGAACTAGTTCATTGAAGGGATTAGTAATGGATAGGAATGGGACGATCCAGGGTGCGGCGAGCGAAGACTATCCGTTGCTACAACCAGAAGCTGGATTTAGTGAACAAGATCCTAAAGACTGGATCCAAGCTTGTGGTCAAGTGATCGAAGAATTAGCTGAAAAAGTGCCTGATTTTACTCAAAAAATAGAAGGAATCAGTTTTTCTGGTCAAATGCACAGTTTAGTCGTACTAGATGAAGCGAACCAACCGTTAAGAAATGCGATTTTATGGAATGATGTGCGTACAACCAAAGAATGTGAAGAAATAATGGAAAACTTTGGTGATCGATTACTTGAGATTACCAATAATCGCGCATTAGAAGGTTTTACGTTGCCTAAAATGCTATGGCTTCAAGAAAATGAGCCGGAATTATGGGCAAATGTTCGTCATGTTTTATTGCCGAAAGATTACCTTGGGTTTTGGCTGACAGGAAACCAGCAGATGGATTATTCAGATGCTGCAGGTACGTTATTACTTGATATGGAAAGAAAAACATGGTCTGAGGAGCTCTTACAGACTTTCCATATCTCTCCTAAAATATTGCCTCCGCTTGTATCTTCTATTAATTGCATTGGATCGGTACGCAAAGAACTAGCAGAACAATTTGGTTTCCACAAAGAAGTAAAGGTATTTGCTGGCGGAGCAGACAATGCATGTGCTGCTTTAGGTGCTGGGATCATCCAAGATGGCGCAGCTATGGTTAGTATTGGAACCTCAGGAGTATTTTTGTCTTATGAGAAAAATAACCAAAAGTCTTATGAAGGCAAACTCCATTTATTCCATCATGCAATAAATGATGCTTATTATTCTATGGGAGTGACATTAGCTGCGGGACACAGTCTCAATTGGTTCAAAAAGACTTTTGCCAAAGGACTTTCTTTTGAAGAACTGCTGCAAGGAATCGAAAAGATCGAGCCAGGTTCAAATGGATTATTGTTTACACCCTATCTTTCAGGGGAACGAACACCGTACGCCGATAGTCAGATACGGGGGAGTTTCATTGGTATGGATACTCGACATACACTTAGCCATTTTACCCGAGCAGTGTTGGAAGGAATCACCTTTTCATTGAAAGATTCGCAACAGTTGATGGAAGAACTAGCGGGTCGCAGATTTACACGTATTGTTTCGGTGGGAGGAGGCGCAAAAAATCTTGCATGGCTACAAATCCAAGCAGATATTTTCGATGCAACGATCTATGGTTTAAGTGTGGAGGAAGGACCTGCATTAGGCGCAACAATGATTGCTGCACTAGGATTAGGATGGTTCGATACGCCTGAAAGCTGTTGTCAGACTTTTATCCAATATACAGATGCAGTGGAACCTCTCTCACAAAATGTAGAAAAGTATCGCAAAATCTATCAACAATACCGAAAAATCTATCCAGCAACGAAGGAAATCTGTCATAACTTATAAATTATAAAACAGAAGGGCTGTGACAAAACTTTTGTCACAGTCTCTTCTTATTTCTTGAATCTGACCACTTCTGTCACAATCTTTTCCATCTTCTTTACTTCAACCTTGGTTCAATTCTTTTCATCTCAGCAATCAATGCTTTTCTGCGCGGATATTTTTCTCGAAGTTCTTTGGTCAACAATTTAGCTGTCACAAGTCCGTTTGGCAAGCTAGCCATTTTTTCTATTTGGTTGCCAAGTTTTTGGTATTCCAATTTTGTCGCAAAATTAGCTACGTTTTGGCGTAATTCAAATTCATATTTTTGTAATAACTGTTTAGGACAATAGTTTTTCAAGATATCAAAGTACCGATCGATCATGATCAATCTGTCTGTACTTTTTACATAATCCCACAATAAATCATAACAACCTTCTGCTGCATAAAAACGATCCACATTTTTATGATATTTAAGAGCTGAAAACAGTTCATTACGTATGATCGGCCATGTTTCAGGTGGACATGCGTTTTTTAGTTTTTCCAATGTAGGGAAGTGGATACTGTCAGATGCTAATAAACGTTTTTTCAAATTGTCTATTTTACTTGTATCATCCGCATTTTTTAAAGTAGAGCCAGTTGTTTTTTTGAGGGATTCAGACTGCTTGTCCGCGTGTGTTTGTCCTTTTTTGTGGGGCTCGCCTTTTTTTACAGATTCTTTTCGTTTTTTGGCTATTTTTTTCTTTTGGCTAGAAAACTCTTTTTCCTGAAATTCTTCTTTCAGGATTTTTATGGAGTAGCTTTTTGAATAAGAGGCGTCAGTATGATCGACTTGGTAGACGAACCAAGAGAACATTTGTCTTTTTTCTGCACGGGGTGCTTCTGCTAATAATTCTTTCCATAAATAATAACAGTCCTCTATCAGAAGAAGTGATCGTTCGTCCGCAGGCTCCAAATAGCATGTTTCAAGAGTAGCAATCACTTCATTGATCAATTCGAATGCGGGAAGATAGGCATTTTGCTGTATAAGCGACTCAACAGCTTCTTGAATGAACGTTCGCATCTCCATGATGAACTTCGCTGTTTTCCTGTTTTTGTTTTTTCCGATAGGATGATCGTATTTGTGGATGATTGTTGCTAATTTATCTGTGTAGTTTACTGCATGGAGCGGGATCTTCTCTTTGAAGCGTTCGATAAATTGCGGATGTTCTATAAGAATCTCTGTTAAAAGTTCCCGTACAAGAGAGCAACTAGCGGAAGAAACAAAGGAAGAGAGTTCGGAAAGCGAGTAGTTGGATTTTTTTATTGGACGTTCTTCGTAAGCGAATAAGACAGCAGCCATGTGCTTGCAGTTTTTTCCTTCTATGGCATATAGACAATCGCAAGTCATATTCGTCTTTTCATCCCATGTGATCACTACCTTATAATCTTCCGTGCCAGAAACTGTTGCGGTCAAGTGTTTACTCGTATAGTTCAAATGACTGACAAATCCGTGCAGATGATAGCTGTACCCGCGTTCCAAAATGTTTTCAGGAAAAAGCTCAAGCCAATTATTCATATAGTTCTCCTTTCATGAAACATTTGTTTATATTTAGTATAAAGAATCGTCAAAGAAAAAAGTAGCTGATTTTACCATATCTGTGAAGCAACTTTTTCTCGAATTGTCAAAAATTAATTCTGCGTTCCTTTTCTTAGAGAATGGGAGAAAAAGTAAAAAAATAGCGTATTTTAAAGATGGAACTTTTTGTTTTTTTATTTATCTGGCAAAAATGAAGGAATTTTGTTGGAAATAAATAATGGTTTCAATCAATAAAAGAGGTATGATGTAACGCAAAGAAAGATTCAAGCAGCGTTCGTATCAACAGTCCGAATAGCTACTTGCTTTGTACAGTAGATAGTAAGCGGTTTAACGAAGGGGATAAAAGCTATTTTTCCTGCTTTGTTAACTTAGAATGTGTCTTCCCCAAAATTCATTTTTTCTAAAGGTAAAACATAAGTAGGCAGATACTACCAATTATCCGTTACAAAACGCTGCTTGAGAATTTTCTTTAAATCCATACAAATTTTTCTATACCCGACTAAATTGGTTCCTGATTCATCAAGTAATTGACTTTCTTTGATAATATGATGAAAAGGCAAGCAAGGAGGAAGATAAATATGCTTAAAGATCTGAACCAATTGATTGATTACATCGAAGAACATTTGACAGAAAGTCTTACCTATAAAAAAATAGCCGAAAATACAGGAATCTCTGAATATCAGTTAAAGCGCATCTTTACGTTTATTGCAGGGATGTCTCTGATGGACTATATCAAAAACCGTAGATTGGCTTTGGCTAATCGCGATCTTCTAGGTGGGGAAAAAGTAACAGAAACGGCGTTTAGATATGGATATGAAACAGTCGAGGGTTTTTCAAGAGCTTTTCGTGATTGGTCAGGTTATCTGCCTTCAGAAATCAGCAGATATGGCATACAAAAATCTTTTCCACGCTTGACATTTTTTATTGATGTCAGAGGAGGAAAATCGATGGAATTTCGTATCGAAAAGAAAGAACAGTTTTATGTGGCAGGTGTGGCGAAAAAAGTCCCTGTCCAATTTGAAGGAGTTAATCAAGAAATACAAAAGTTAGCGCAGACGATCACGGAGACTCAAAGGGAAGAGATGCATAAGTTAGGAGATTTATATCCACATCAAGTAATCAACGTTTCTTATGGATTTGATGGAGACCGCTTGGAAGAAAAGGGTAGTTTGATGCACATGATCGGCTTTGCTACGACAAAAGAAAATCCGTACGCTGATTTAGAAATGTTTGCTATAGAAGAACACACTTGGGCCATTTTTCCTAATAAAGGACCATTTCCCCAAACTTTACAAGACACTTGGGGGAAAATCTATGCAGAATGGCTTCCTTCTTCAGATTATGAGTTAGTTGAAGCTCCCGAGATCTCTTTTACAAAATGGGGAGAGGACTTCAGTCATGTTTACAGTGAAATTTGGATTGCAGTGAAAGCAAAAAAATAGTTAAAAAATGAAAGTATCCCTACAAGAAGAGCGTAATCGTGTCATTTCTCTTTAATTTTATGTAAGATGAACTTAACATAATAGAAAGGGTGGGAGAAATGGCAAAGTATAAGATTGAAGAAAAACCAGAGTTTGCAGTGACAGGTATTGGTGTGGAATTGAAAAGTAGCAATACAGATTTTGTCGGTTTGGCAGCAGAGAAGCAAGCCTTTGAGCAAAAAGTCATCAGTGACGGAACAATAGACACCTTGAAACAAGCTGCTGAAAATCATTATTTCTTTACAGTCAACGAACCCTATGACGGGAAAATGATGTACTATGTCGGTGTTCAAACGAGTCAGGATATTCCTAACACTACGAGAATCATCCCATTTCCAAAAGGAACCTATCTCATTGTAAGCGCTTCTGCTGAGTCGTCTGAAGAGTTGAGAAATGATTTGACGAATACGGCCTTTGGACATGTTTTAAGAGAAGTAGAAGATTACGCCTATGTTGGGGGACCGAATGCTGTCGTTGAAATGGGTGTTGCCGATGGGAAATACATTGGAGAAATCTGGATACCGGTAGTCAACAAACCATGATAATATAGAGGTCGTGAAAGTAGCGTTTTGACCTGAGCATTAGAGAGGAAAATGAGGCATGACAAGGCTTTTGTCTCCCGGAGAATAAAAGAATTTATGTAGACGATTCCGATCAGAAAAATGCAGGCCCAGTAGAGAGAATTATAAAAATCTCTCTACGAGGCCTGTGTTTTCTGGTCTTTTTTCTTTTTCCAAAACGGCTATTTTATGTATCAGATTATCAAGTGTGATCTTAGCCATTTCTTCTTCTGCTTTTTTCTGCAGTCGAGCGTAGCTTTCTTCTAAAGCTTCCTGGATATTTGCACCAACGACGCAATTTGGGTTTGTTTTTGGATCGACTTGGATAAGCTGTGTATTACCTTCAATGCTGCGGTAGACATCTAGTAAAGAAATCTGATCTGGTCTTTTGGCAAGGGAAGGTTGCGGTTTTCCGGTTTTTGTAAGGATCAAGCCGGATTTTTTGAGCTGACTCATGATTTTACGTACATTTGCTGCATTTGTTTCGATACTGTTGGCAATCATCTCACTAGAAAGCAATCGGGTATCTTGAAACATTTCAATATAGGCAAGTACATGGATTGCATCACTAAATTGCAGAGAATACTTCATCAGTTGTCATCCTTTCATTTTTTTTGCTTGACTTATCTTACCACACTCTTTATGATAAAGGTGTAATTTATAAATGTACAGCTATAAATCTTAACAAATAAAAAGAATAAGGAGTGGGAAAGATGCATTATTTAGTAACAGGAGCAACTGGAGGTTTTGGTGGTTATGCGCTAGAATTCTTAAAAAAGATGGTTCCACAAAATGAAATCTATGCACTAGTACGTAGTGAAGAAAAAGGAGAAGCACTGAAAGAAGCTGGATTTAACATACGTATTGGTGATTATGATGATTTAGATTCAATGAAAGAAGCGTTGAAAGGAATAGATCGATTGCTTTTTGTCTCTGGCGTTCCAGGAAATCGCCAAGCTGAACATGAGAATGTAGTGAAAGCAGCGCAAGCAGCCGGGGTATCTTATATCGCTTATACAAGTTTTGCAGATGCCGATCACTCAATCAGTGTATTAGCGCCAGATCACCAATTCACTGAAAAAACGATTAAGGATTCAGGTATTCCCCATACATTTTTACGGAACAATTGGTATGTAGAGAATGAATTACCTATCATTGGGCAAGCTTTAAAAACTGGTCAATTCGTTTATGCTGCAGGAAATGGAAAAACAGGTTGGGCATTGAAACGGGAATATGCAGAAGCCGCAGCAAAAGTACTAGTAGAGAATGACTCCCCAGAAATCTTAGAATTATCCGGCCATCTAACTGACTATGAAGAATTAGCCAAGGCATTAGAGCGTGCGACAGGTAAAGAGTTAGAAATTATTGAAGCAAGTGATGCAGCGTTTGTCGAAAATCTAAAAGAAGCCGGATTCCCTCAAGAAGCAGCTGACATGTTTTTAGCGATCCAACATGATATCAAAAAGGGTCAGTTAGCTGTTTCTTCTGATGATTTAGAAAAAGTTTTGGAAAAACCATTAGTCTCTCTTGAAGCAGCATTGAAAGAAATATTGGATCAGGAATAATGGATGATATAAAGAGGTTGTGAAAAAGCCGCTTAGTTTTGAGTATGAAGAAAAATTTTATGAAAATGGCTTTCCACATTTTTGCATAAATTTGACTTCATGCCGATAAACTGGTTTTTGAACACCGTTTACCAGAGGTTGTAAAAAAGCTGTTCTGCATCAAGTAATAAGAAGAGTCAAATAAAAAATAGCTCTTCATATGTTTCGTTTGGCTGGACTTATTACCGCGGAGTTGGCAGGAGAACGCCGTTTTTATTCGAAAAAAGCAGCTGAGACAAGATTTTTGTCTCAGCTGCTTTTGTTTATCGATAAAAAAGTCTGGGGAAGACGATGGATCAGGCTTTGTTGGAAACAGAGCCGATTTTATCATTTGCTTTTACATCACGTGCGGGTTTAATTTCTAGGTTTTGGACTTTGTCGCCATTTGTGAATACAACGACCATATCCGTGTTTTTGCCTGCAGATTGAATAGCAGCAAGATCAACTAAAGCAATCAATTGACCTCTTGCGACTTTTTGACCTTCTTCTACATATAAAGTGAATGGTTCGCCTTTTAAGTCAACAGTGTTGATTCCCATATGAAGCAAGACTTCGATACCAGAATCAGTTTGGATACCAACGGCATGTTTCGTTGGGAAAATGTTTGTGATCGTACCAGCGATTGGAGAGAAGATTTCTCCATTTTCTGGTAATACAGCATAGCCGTCACCCATCATTTTTTCTGCGAATACATCATCTGAAACTTCAGTGATTGGAATCAGTTTCCCATTTGCGATAGCGTAAATATCTTGTTCGATCGTTCCACCGGCAAATGTTTCTGTTTTAACCACAGTGTTTGTTTGTGCAGGTCGTGCTGCAGCACCACCATGCAGTTTTGCCATCTCATCTGCAACGAATTGTACTTCTGTACCTACGATGACTTGCGCATTTTTCCCATCAATGATTTTCATTCCAGGTACGCCAGTGGCTTTGATTTTGTTTTGATCGATCAGGCCTGTATCTTTGACTTGCAAACGAAGACGTGTAGTACAGTTGTCGATTGAAGTTACATTGTCAGCTCCGCCTAATGCAGCGTAGATTTTGTTTGCTTGTGCCGCATATTTATTGTCTGAATTAGTCGTTGCAGTATCGTCATCTGAAAGATCTGCTTCCTCGCGGCCAGGAGTCATCAGATGGAATTTTTTGATAGCAAAGTTAAAACCAAAGTAGTAAATCACTGCTGTTACTAACCCTTGGACGATCAACATCAAAGGCTGATTCGCAATCGGATTTTTCAAAGATAGGAAGTAATCGACAAATCCGGCACTAAAGGCAAATCCTGCTGTCCAATGGAAGAATGCACTCACTGCTAAAGAAATCCCAGTGAAAATGGCATGCAAGACATATAATGGCCAAGCAACGAACATAAATGAGAATTCAAGTGGTTCTGTTACACCAGTAAAGAATGAAGCAAAAGCTGCTGCTAACATCAATGAAGCTGTTTTTGCTTTGTTTTCTGGACGTGCATTTCTGTAAATAGCATATGCTCCTGCTGGAAGCCCGAACATCATGATTGGGAAAAATCCAGCTTGATACATTCCTGTTACGCCTTTTGTTCCTTCAGAAGCCAAGAATTTACCGATATCATTGATTCCAGCTACGTCAAACCAGAACACGGAGTTCATTGCTTGATGCAATCCTGTAGGGATCAGTAAACGGTTGAAGAAGCCATAAAGACCTGCACCAACCCATCCTAAACTCAAAATGAATTTAGCAAAAGAAACTAAAGCAGAGTAAACCGGAGGCCATACGAGCAGTAGCACTGCACTGATCAGCAGCATGACGAAGGCAGCTAAGATTGGCACTAAACGCTTGCCGCTAAAGAAAGATAAAGCCATCGGTAATTTTGCTTCGTGGAAACGATTATAAAGAGCTGCCGCAATCAATCCGGCAATAATACCAATAAATACGTTACTGATCTGAGCAAAAGATGGATCAACTGATTCTGGTTTGATATTCAATAAAGTGGCTACTGAATCAGTTTTTAAAACGTTTACGGGAACTTCAAATGCAACCAAACCTGCCAAGGCAGCAGCACCTGATTTGTCCACTGACATCCCTAGTGCTAACCCAACGGCAAACAGCAAAGGCAATTGACCTAAAACTGCGTTACCTCCAGCTTGTAAAAAATGAGCGACAATGTCGTTACTATAAGATGCCCACCAGTTTCCGATCCCTACTAGCAAAGCAGCAGCAGGTAAGACCGCAACTGGGAGTTGAAGGGAACGTCCCATTCGTTGTAGATATGCTTTCAATTTTTTTCCTCCTCATGATTGTTAACATTTGTTTGTACGATTGCGCTTCTTAAACGCTCGATATGGATGGCCAAGTAACCCAGTTCTTCTTTCGTGATCGCGAGCTGGTATTCTTTGGTCAGCAACACACGGATTTTTTTAGAAATCTTATAGCTTTCTGGGTATTTTCGTTTGACCATTTCTACGATTTCCGTATCCAAGACAGCATATTGTTGCGCATGGGTTCGTTGTAGAAGCAGTCGTAAATGATTCACCAGTCTTGAATAATTCAGTGAAAATGGTTCTGAATGGATATCTGTTTCCAATTCTGATTCCACTAAATGGATGATATCAGATACAATCGTCACTTCACGGATACTGCGATGGTTATTATTTCGACCGCTTCGACCGCTGTGGATATGGATTGCGATATATCCTGCTTCGTCATAAGTGTATGGAATCCCAAGCTCTTTTGTCAGATATTCTACTGCCCATTGAGCAATACTGAATTCATCACTGTAAAGCACTTCGATTTCTCTCAAAAGCTTGTTGCGGATGACGATACCGTTATTGATATTCTCCGCAGAAAAAGCAATGTGGTCGGTCAAAGCGATCAACACATGTTCATTCAGTTTCTCCATCAAGACAGTTTCCGCATGATCGATGATTGTTTCTGCTGCAAACAAAAAGCGTTCATCGATCTGATTGAGTAGATTTTGCAATTTGATTTGTCCTTCTGGCTCCATGACGAATATCCGCTCAATATCACGATCAAAGATCAAATCATTTCTTTTTCTGTCAAATCCAATTCCTTTTCCAATAGCTACTTTTTCCTGCCCACCGTCATCTACCAATACTGCATTTTGATTAAAGATCTTTTTGATTTTCATGCGCGCACCCTTTTTGAAGATTTGGTTTTCATGTCTGCTAGACCAGTTGATTGCGGCCAAACAAAAATAGACACGAAAAACCTCCTAGGAAACCATGTTCCTCAGAGATTTTTCATGCCTAGTATGATCTAGTCACATGAAACGAATTATTGTTAACGTAATCATTTTATATAGACAGTTATGTTTTGTCAATTCTTTTTTTATAATTATAGTAATTTAATGGAATATATGAGGATCATTGAGAGCACAAAATAAAGAAACGTATGTTATTTAATTATGAGCATTGACTTACTTTTACTTTTTTAGTTACACTGTTATTTAGGTAAAGTTTCATATTTAAAGGAGAAAAAGAATGAAAGCAAGAAATTTATTATTTAGCGTTATTCTTTTAGGAAATCTAGCAGTTGCCAACACAACCGTGCTAGCTGAAGAAACGACAGGAACAGTCACAGCTCAGACAACGAGTTCTTCAGAAATAGGAATTGAAAACGATACAGAAAGTACGTTGCAGTCAGCTACTGTCTCCGAAAATACGGTTTCAACTGAAGAATCAACAACAGGGACAACAGAACAACCGCAAACGGAAAAAAGCACATCAGCAGAAGCTCAGAAAAATCCAGAGAATGCGGAAGAAATCACGAACCAATTGACAGATGGACAAACATTGACACATACCCATCAAGCAGATTTGTCTGAATTCGAAAACTATACTGGCTACGCTTTTTCTGCCCGCTCATCTGCTAATTCTCAACAAGCATTCATTGATAGTATTGCATCCACTGCACAAAGTTTGGCAAGTGCCAATGACTTATACGCATCAGTCATGATTGCACAAGCAATCGTTGAAAGCGGCTGGGGGAACAGTGCCTTGGCTTCTGCTCCTAATTACAATCTATTTGGAATCAAAGGAAGCTATAATGGTCAATCTGTTACGATGCCTACTTCGGAATATGTCAATGGACAATGGATTACGGTAAATGCTGCTTTTAGAAAATATCCTTCGTACAAAGAATCATTACAAGATAATGTGACGGTATTGAAGACGACTTCTTTCCAGCCGGGCGTGTATTACTATTCTGGTGCATGGAAAAGCAATACGAACTCTTACAAGGATGCTACAGCTTGGTTGACCGGTCGTTATGCCACTGCGCCTAATTATGGTGCTACACTAAACAATGTAATCGAGACTTACAATCTGACGCAGTATGATACAGCACCAACTTCAACTTCTCCAATGTATCGTTTATATAATCGTCATACAGGAGAGCATTTGTATACATTGAATGCCGGCGAAAAAAATTATCTGCCAACTGTAGGCTGGGAATATGAAGGAATTGCTTGGCAAGCACCAAACAGTGGACAGCCTGTCTACCGTTTATACAATCCTTACAGCGGAGACCATCATTACACAATGGCGCAATCTGAGATCAACTCCTTAACAAAAATCGGTTGGCGCTATGAAGGTCTAAGTTTTTACTCTGGTGGTTCCAAGCCAATCTATCGACTATTCAATCCAAATGAAAAAACTGGTACCCATCACTATACCTTAAGTGCGAAAGAAAGAGATTGGCTAACGCCAATGGGCTGGAGATATGAAGGAATAGGATTTTATGGTTATTAAAAAGAGGTTGTGACAGAAGTGGTCAGCTTCAAGAAATAAGAAGGAATTGACGACAATTGTTTCTCCAATTTTTGTGAGATTTCAGCTTATTCTCGAAGAAGGTATTTCTGGAACACCATGTATCAGAGGTTGTGAAATCAGCGTCCTGACCTGAGTATTAGAGAAACAAACGGAAAAATAGTTCTTCATATTTTGCCGTTTTTTGAGCTAATACCGAGGGTCAGCTGATTGAACACCATTTACTCAAAAAAGGTTGTGACAACATTCTTGTCACAACCTTTTTTTATGCCCGTTCAATCAAATTGATCCAGCTTCCAATATTCGATCAGATTATTCAATTTTTGACCGTAATCAGGATCTGTCGCGTATGTTCCTGTTAATGCACGGGTAGCATCTCTGTAAGAACGTGCATTGACTTTCCATGTCCCCGCATATCGGTTTGGGTCCCAAGAAACACCATATCTTAATTTTAAGGCGTTATCTAAGAAGGATTGGTCAGTAGACTGATAGACCCGAAATTTTGAATTGACAGGGACAACGACACCATTGATCACTTCGTTAGATATATGCCAGATATAGCCATACTTTCCTTCATCTTCGCCGTCTTTGAATTTCATCCCAAAGAAGTTATTCGCGTGCTGAGCTAGATAGCTTGTGCCATATCCTGTTTCTAGGATCGCTTGAGCCAACATGACAGAAGTATACAAGCCATGAGCAGGCGCGATACGATTCGCACTTTGGCTGACAGAATTGATGAATCTTCCCTGAGGTGTCTGATCATTCACTTGTCCTAGAATCGTCAGTTGGTTTGGCTGATAGCCGCTTGGCCGCCGGTCGTTTTCAACAATGGTTAGCTGGATACCTTCAACAGGCAAATTCATTCTGACAGAGCCTGCTTTTTGTCCATTTGATGCCCAGCCTAACCAGCCTCTGGAACGAACAAAGGCACGATAATAAATATCATAGTTTTCAGCAAGTTCTCCTGTCAACTGAAAGGAAAAGGCTTGAAGAGAGCGATTTTGTCCAGTCGTTCCTGAGATCGCTCCATTGGATACAGTTCTGGTCCAACCGCTGTCAGCTATGTGTGAATCATATTGGATACCGCCAGTATACCTTGATGTTCCTAAATTTGCGCGAATCGCTTCAAATTGTCTTCCTTGATTTGCGTAGCTGATCGAGTTGTTCAGGCTCGTTTGGCTTACCCAGCCAATATTCGATACATGTCCTTGCAACGTGATTCTAGGCGGAGCTATACGAAAGGCGCGAGTAGTTGCACCAGGTGCGGCTCCTCCTTTCCTTACTAATACAATTTGAATCGCTTCTGCACGGTAAGCATAGCTTTGTGTACCAGCTGATTCACCGTTCTTTGCCCAGTTCATCCAGCCAAATTCTTGTGCATGTACACGATAATAAACGTCATATCGGGTGCTGATTGTGCCAGTCAGATTGATGCGGATCGCCTCAATAGGCAGATTTTGTCCAGTCGTACCAGAAATCGTGCCATTTTGTGCCCAGTTGGTTTCCCAACATTTGTTAGCGATATGGGATTGATAAGTGATACCGCCACCAATTGTATTTTCAGATAAACGCAGTTGCATTGCTTGAAGACTTAACCGTTGGCCAGTCGTACCAGCTTGATTAGCAGCATCTGTCTGGCCTAACCATCCTCTGTTAGTTACGTGAGTATTCGCCAATACGGATGGTTCCTTTTCGATATAAGAAATACCGTTAGTAGCAGGGCCGGAACTGTTTTTGTCCAATAATTGGATTTCAATTGCTTCGATTTGATGACCGTATCCAAGTGTTCCGGAAGGATTTTCGTTCATTGTCCAAGGAAGCCAGCCAAAATTTCGTACATGGACTCTATAATAAACATTGTAAGTTGCTGCTAATTGTCCAGTTAATCGAATATTGATTCCTTCAATCTGTTTGACTTGTCCAGTCGTTCCAGAAATAGCGCCGTTAGCTACCCAATTTTGCCATCCTGAACCTTGGACATAAGAGGTGTATTCAATAGCACCAGAGAGGGAGGATGAAAGATGGATACGAAAAGCTTCTACTTGTAAAGATTGACCTGTTGTTCCTGAAAGTTGACCGCTAGAAACATTTGGCAGCCAACCACGATTTTTGACATGTGTACTATAAGTAATAGATGGATGTGCAGTACGCAAGGTAGATTCATCTGTCTGTGGCACTTTGTTTTGCGGCTGGAAAGAAGAATCAGTTGTTTCTTTTGAATCAGATGCTGTACTTTCAGCTGTTCCTATCTGTTCATTTGAGAAATCAGTCTCTGCTGATACTGGATCCTTTGGTTGGAATTCTTTCTGTGGGACAAAAACGATTGAAGAATCCTTTGCTGTCAGCACATAAAACACTTGATCGCTGATTTGGACTGCTCTTTGTACGTGATAACTTTCTGAATGTGAAATGGTTTCCTCTGATTGTTCTAACCAAGCTTGATCAAGTGACAGAGAGGTAACGGCTGATTCAGAAAGCTGACCTTGTGATGCTTCAACTGGAACTGTTTTTGGCTCATGAGCAGTTACAGAGTTTGCTGCTACCCATCCTTCATAGTTTGCTGTTTGGATATGTACCCAAGTTGTTTGATCCGATAACGCTACTTTATCCGTGATGAGGGCTGGTCCAGATATTTTTTGATGTTCTTCTTGGCGATAGAAGGTAGGATAAATATCTGTTTCATTCAGAGTCGTATAGGTTTCTGTCATACTTATATGTGTTTGAATGATAGGACCAGCTGCAACTTCTGAGTAATACGCACGTACGGAAGAAAGAAAATGCTCCTTGTCTAGAGTGATCGAATCGTCAAACATCAAGAAATCTGCTGATTTTTCCAAGGGTAAAGAATAGGTTTTGATTTTTTTTGCTACATAATAGGCCAGATAATTGGTGACTTGTTCTGTTGGCTCTGTTGGTATGACTAGTTGGATCGTTCCTTTATCCACCCATTGTCCATCGGGTAGCTGGACATCAGTAGAGACAATCTCATACACACCTTGCGTATCAATGTAGCTATGAGCAGATTGCTGCTGAATGAACGATTCCTTTGTTTGTTTTGAAGCTGAAAGGTGGATTTTATCAGGTTTCATTTGTTCAAATCTACCATTTGCTCCTTGCAAAGAGGGATTTCCAGAGATTTTTGGCGGTGTAAAATTTTCTACTGCAGAAGAGCTGTCTTCTAGATTTTGATAGGAATTCTCTCCAGATAGGCTTGATTGGGATGGTGCGCTTTCATCTTCTGATAGGGTAGATGTTTCTGTTGTTTGAACATTTGCCAAAACGGTATCAGCAAATACGAGACTATTAGGTAACAACGTCGCATTCACTAAGAGAAATACTGCGGCTACTATTCTTTTTCTCACATCATTATCCTCTCTTTCTTTTTTATTGTTCCTTCTTTTCATTCTACAAGAGATTTCTTTTATTTACACTAATTTCTATTGAAAGCCTTTGTTTTTTAATTTCACAGCTGATTCTTTGACTTTTTTCTTTTTTTATTCTATTATTGACAAGTCAATCGTTGACTAGTCAATTATTAGAGAGGAGGAAATTATGTCTTTAGAAGAGATTAGCCACCTTTTATATCAAATCAAATTAGCCGATCAAAAAATCGTCCAGATCTTTGAGGAAAATATCGGTATAAGTCTTACTAGATACGAGATCATGATGAGACTGAAAGAAGAAAATCCATTGCTGCAAAGCAGTTTGCAAGAAAAGTTGCAGATTGATCAAGGAGCAGTTACACGTCATCTGAAGGTTTTAGAAGCAAACGGCTATGTTTCGCGTCAGAGAAATCCTCAGAACAACCGGGAAGTGTACGTAGCACTGACAGAAAAAGCCCAGCAGAAAATCGAGCATTGTGAAATGGACCATAAAGATACAGGTTCCGTGCTGTCCCCAGCTTTCAGCGATGCAGAAATGAAACAATTCCTAACACTTTTAGATAAATTGAATACCCAACTTTGCAATATAACAACAGAAACGAAAGAGGTTAATAATAATGGAACAAAAAAATGATTTTTCAACAATTATGACTGGTAGAAGATCCGTTCGCGTATATGATGAAACATACAAAATCCCACACGAAGAAATGCTGGAAATGATCAAAGAAGCGACGACTGCTCCTTCTTCTGTCAACATGCAACCATGGCGCTTTGTGGTCGCTGAAAGCGAGGAAGCAAAAGAAATCTTGCGTCCTTTGATCCGTTTCAATACGAGACAAAATGATACTTCTTCTGCAATGGTCATGATTTTTGGCGATATGCAATGTTACGAATATGGCGAAGAAATCTATAACCAAGCTTACGAATCAGGGAAGATGCCAAAAGAAGTCAGAGATCAACAATTAGCTGCGATCATTCCTTATTACAAGAGCTTTTCAAGAGAAGAAATGAACGATGTAGTCAAAGTCGATTCTAGCTTAGCGGCTATGCAATTCATGTTAGTTGCACGTGATCATGGCTATGAAACAAATCCAATTGGTGGATTCGAAGCAGATCAGTTGGCAGAGGCATTTGGTTTGGATAAAGACCGCTATGTTCCAGTTATTATTTTATCAATAGGAAAAGCGGTAGAAGAAGGTTATGAGTCTGTTCGTTTAGCACCAGAAAAGATCACTACGTTCAAATAAAAGGTTTTCAGTTACTATTCAGTAGCTATTGCTTTTTTTGAATCGTGTGTGGTAACCTAATAAAAAAGGAGGTCGGAAAAATGACTGCATCGATGAAATTACGTTTTGAACTTTTGAATAACAACTAAATAAATTCAAAAGACATGTATAAACAACAATTTCATGGGTGGAGTATGTCCATTTTTTCGAACGACAGTAGAATAGGTGAAAGCTATGACAGATTTGATGATTTAGTCATAGTTATTTCGTTCAGAGTAGGAAAAGATGTTATGCAGTTTTTTTGCAAACAGATTTTTCTGCTCTTTTTTAGTATCGATAATTGTTGTTTTACATGAAATAGGAGTGTAAAACATATGGAAAATTTAGCAATAAATATAACAAACCTGCAAGTTCGTTTTGGTAACCAGTTAGAATTATCTATTGATTCTCTTCGTGTCTATCAGCAAGATCGGATAGGGATCATAGGAGAAAATGGAGTCGGTAAATCAACGTTGCTGAAACTGATAGCCGGAGAACTTATCCCCAATCAAGGGAAAATCCAAACAGAGATTACTTTCAACTATCTGCCTCAATTAACCTATCTTGCTGAAATAAAGGATCTGAATTTGGAATTAGCCAGTCATTTCCAGTTAAAACTGGAAGAAACTTCGGAACGGAAATGGAGTGGAGGGGAAGAACGAAAGATCGAGTTGATACGTCTTCTTTCTTCTTATGAACAAGGGATGCTTCTAGACGAGCCGACGACCCATCTAGATAGAAAAAGTGTGGATCAACTGATTGAAGAGCTTCGTTATTATTATGGCACGCTGATTTTTGTTAGTCATGACCGCTATTTTCTAGATGAGCTGGCAACGAAAATCTGGGAAGTAAAAGACGGAGAAATCCGAGAGTTTTCGGGGAATTATAGTGCCTATCTCACTCAAAAGGAATTGGAGAAAAAGACTCAGCTACGAGAAGCAGAGTCGATCATGAAAGAGAAAAAACGATTGGAAAAATCGATCCAAGAAAAGAAAAAACAAGCGGAAAAGTTGGAAAAAGTGTCTAGTAAAAAGAAAAAGCAACAAATCAGACCGGATCGGTTGTCTTCCTCTAAACAAAAAGACAGTGTACAAAAAGCCATCCAAAAGAATGCGAAAACATTAGAGAGAAGACTCCAAAAAATAGGAGAAACAACTAAGCCGCAACAGATGAAACAAATCCGTTTTCCAGTACCAAAATCTCTTGCACTCCACAATCGTTATCCAATCATGGGACAAAATATCCAATTGGAAAGAAACGGAAGAACATTACTGATAAATAGCGATTTTCAATTTTCTTTAGGTAAAAAAATCGCGATTGTCGGCGAAAATGGTTCAGGTAAGACAACCTTATTGGAACATATCCGCAAACAAGGAGAAGGAATCCTTCTCTCTCCGAAAGTGAGCTTTCAAGTCTATCAGCAAAAGGATTATCAAATGACATCTGAAGAATCCGTCATTCGTTTTGTCATGAGACAAACAGAGTTTTCGGAATCGCTTGTCCGTAGTTTGCTGAATCACTTAGGGTTTGCTCAGGAAACTCTGACGAAACCGTTGTGTACGTTAAGTGGGGGAGAAGCGACCCGTTTGACGATTGCTTTGCTTTTTACTAAGCCAAGTAATGTATTGCTGTTAGATGAACCGACTAATTTCATTGATATGGCAACGATCGAAGCTTTAGAGCAGCTGATGCAAGTATATCCGGGAACGATTTTGTTTACTTCTCATGATTCCTACTTTGTCGAACGTACGGCTGATGAAGTTTATGAAATAAAAGGGCAGAAAATAAAAAAAGTACTTACGAGAAATTTTTAAATGTGCTACGATGATTTTCGTGACAAATTTAAAGGAGTGGTACAGATTGCCTACAAATAAAAAAGAAGGAATAATTTTTACAACAATGATGTGTTTTTTGATGGTCTTGGGGATGAGCGCGTATAATTTATGGCTGCATCAAGATCTTCATTTATCAAGTTTGTTGATTGGTCTAGTGCCTGGATTCGTGGTGGCTTTCATTTTGGATGTCTTCATCATCGGTGTGCTGGCGAAAAAAATTGCCTTTAAACTACCAGTAAATCCAGAAAGCAAGATCCAAATGATCTTAACTATTTCCTGCTTGATGGTTTTAGGAATGGTCACATGTATGTCTTTGTTTGGTGTGATCATGGAACAAGGAATACCTGATCAATTATTCTCTGCTTATATGAATGCTTGGAAAATGAATGTGATTGCCGCTTTACCGTTGCAGTTGATCATCGTTGGCCCACTTTCAAGAAGTGTGTTGAAAGCCATTCAAAGCAATGAATAATGGAACACTGTTTATTTGAAAAAAAGGTTGTGACCTGCTTTTTGTCACAGTCCCTTCAATGCAGTTCTAGAAAGAAAAATGATCCGAACGATAGGTTTTTGCCTGTCTTTCGGATCGTTTTTCTTTTTCAGATGTATCATTCTTTTAGTGAAGATGATTCGTTGCTTAATAGATAAATCTAGAAAGGTTCTGTTTATCCATTACTCAAAAAACGGCTGCATTTGTTCTCTTACTTGCTGACACCATTGGAGTTCCTGCTGACAAAGCATGATTCGGCGCTGGATCACAACATAACGCCCAAATTCTTGTCTCTTGTCTAGCGAGAGGTCATTCAATTTTTTTTGATTTTTTTGCATGATTTTGTTCAGCTGTTGTTCTCTAGTGAATAGCAGTCCAGTAGCTGTTGTTTTGTCGAGTGTTGAAAAAGCATAGATTTTTGCTAAAAATTCATCTTTTTGCGTAGGAGCTGGGGTCTCCTCTTTGATCCATTCCTCTACAAGGGCACGCCCTTCATCAGTTAAGTGGTAGATCTTTTTTTGAGAGTGCTCGTCTTTGTCCAAAACGGTCACATAACCCTGCTGGTCTAACTTGGCAAGCGTCGTATAGATTTGACTGTGATGAGCTTCCCAAAAAATCGTGATCAGCTGCTTCAATTCATACCCAGAACGCGGTTTGGATAAAAGCACGCATAATAATATATAGGCTAAAGTATTCATAAAAATCCTACCTCTCGTCTTATTTTCTTTATTATATCACAGTAAAGTTTCCATGTTTTACATGTGCATATTGACATGTAAAATAAATCATGTATGATGCTAATAGAGAGAAAGGGATGGAAATATTGGAGAATCAAATAGATATACAAGAACAAACAAATGAAGAAACAAAGGGGAAAAGTTCGGCGCTAGTTGTAGCAGCTACCTGTATGATCGCTTTTATGGGAGTGGGCCTAGTAGACCCGATCTTAAAAACGATTGCTGCACAGATAAACGCTACGCCAGCTGAAACAACCCTGTTATTTACTAGTTACATGCTAGTCACTGGTGTGGTGATGCTATTTACAGGTTTCCTATCTAGTCGGATTGGCTTGAAAAAAACATTGATGACCGGATTGTTTATCATCGTTGTATTCGCTGGTCTTGGTGGATTATCTGGCAATATCGGTATGTTGATTGGGTTACGTGCTGGCTGGGGAGTCGGGAATGCTTTATTTGTCTCTACTGCTTTAGCAACGATCGTCAGTATTTTAGTCGGTAACACAGAAAAAGCAATCATGATGTATGAAGCAGCACTTGGCTGCGGAATGGCTGTTGGCCCGCTAGTCGGTGGGGTCTTGGGCAGCGGTTCATGGCGTTATCCATTTTTGGGGGTAGCCTTTTTGATGTTTTGCGGTTTTATAGCCCTAGCGGTACTTTTACCTGAAACTGAGAAACCAAAGAGAAAAGTAGGTCTTTGGGAAGGTGTCAAAGCGTTAAGCAATCATAAACTTCGTTCAGTTGGACTGATCGCATTGTTATATAATTTCGGATTCTTTACTTTACTTGCGTATGCGCCATTTTTATTGATTGGCTATTCTGAATTAGAAGTCGGTTTTGTATTTTTTGGCTGGGGTGTGCTTCTGGCTATTGCTTCGATTTTCGTTGCACCGGCTCTTGAGCGGAAGTTTACGACTTATCGGACGATTTTAGCTGCATTTGTCTTATTCATTATTTGTTTGCTGTTATTAGGAGCTGGAACTTCTATGCCAGTCCTTGTACCGATCAGCATTGTGTTAGCAGGATTTTTCCAAGGAATCATCAATACATTGTTGACGACGATTGCTATGGAAATACCCGGTCTGCAACGAAACGTTGCTTCTTCCAGCTATAGTTTTGTCCGCTTTTTCGGTGGAGCTTTAGCACCATTTATTGCAGGTGTGATCGGCGAACATATTGGTGAAAGCTATGCGTTTTATTTTGCAGGGGCCATTGTTCTTATCAGTGTATGTTGTATCATTTATCACCGTAATTATTTTGCTACAAATGAAGAAGAATAAGAAATCAGAGGTTGTGAAAAAGCTGTCCTGCATCAAGTAATAAGAACAGCCAAACAAAAATAGCTCCTCCTATTTTTCGTTTGGTTGGACTTATTACCGCAGATGCAAGCTTTTGAACACCGTTTAAGGAAGAGATTGTGAAATCAGCGCTTTGACCTGAGTATTAGAGAAGCAACGGAAAAATAGTTCTTCATATTTTGCCATTTGTTGAGCGAATACCGAAGGACAGCTGATTGAACACCGTTTATTCGGAAAAAGGGAATGTGACACGATTTTTGTCACATTCCCTTTTTTTCTCAAAATAATGAAACTGGAAAATTTTCAGTAGGTAAGCTAAAATTCATTTAAGAAAAAGAATGGGGGGATAATAGATGCTGGAAGAATATTTTCAGGAAGTCGGGTTGACACTCGTTGAATTACCCATTGAATTTTCAGATGATCGGTTGATTTATCGTGGCTATATCAAAGAATTGCCAATGATCAACGCGGAAGGTGAAACTAGAAAAGCGATGCAGCAAAAAATAGCTGGTATGTATCAGGTGTATCGGGAACAGCTATTGGCAGAATCAGCGGAAGAAGAAAAAGAAAAAACGATGAACTTGTCCATGGATGAGCTGCTTCGTTATTATGATGGCGAAACATTTGACGGATTTTCACTTCTTAACGAAGAGGAAACAGATTTACCAGGCAGCTGGTAGGAGAACACCGTTTATACATGTTTAGAGCGTGGGACAAAAGTTTTTCTTTACTTTTGTCCCACGCTCTAAAAAGTTCGGCAGTTTTTTTCCGATGTTCAAGGCACCCTACTTATCGTACGGATATTTTTTAGCGGAAAGTCCGATTCAAGTGGTTTTTATTCAGCTGATATTTATAAGATAAGTGAAAGATCCCAGCAATCAGCAACGTAATCGTATAGGCAATTGAATGATCGAAAAAAGAATAGTAATTGACTCCAGCTAACAGGCATAATGCAACCATGTAGCTGATGTGTAAGCGAGCAACCAAACCTTTTGGCCCAATTTTGTCAAAATACTGCGCCCATTTTTCCCGTTGACTCCCTATGCTTCGTTTTTTGAACTGAAAAAAAAGGGATAAAATACCGACTCCTAGAAAAGCAGCGATATTCAGAGAAATAAGGTAAATAAAAAAAATCATTAAAATTTCAAACATACTGACACCTTTCTAGTTGGATAGAATCTTTACAGTAAAAAGGCAAAAGGCGTGAATAATGTTTCACACGAAACATTATTCGCGGATTTGTCCATCGCCATAAATGATATATTTTGTGGAAGTCAATTCATTTAACCCCATTGGACCACGGGCATGTAGCTTTTGAGTGGAGATGCCGATCTCTGCACCAAAACCAAATACCGATCCGTCTGTAAAACGAGTGGAGGCATTGACATAGACAGCCGCCGCGTCCACTTCATTCAAGAAACGCTGACTAGCCGAATAGCTATCTGTCACGATTGTTTCTGAATGCTTGGTGTTATGTCGGTTGATATGCGCAATTGCTTCACTTAAAGAATCGACTACTTTGACGGCAAGGATATAATCTAGATATTCAGTATCCCAATCTGCCTCTTCTGCTAAAGCAGCTGTCTCTAGATATTCTAACGCACGAGCATCCGCACGTAAAGAGACGCCATGTTCTACCAGTTCTTTTTCAATAGCTGGTAAGAAAAAGGGTGCGATCTCAGAATGGATCAGTAATGTTTCTGCCGCGTTGCAGACAGAAGGACGGGAAGCTTTTGCATTGACGATGATTTTCACTGCCATAGACAACTGTGCTTCTTTATCGATGTATACGTGATTATTTCCTGTACCTGTTTCAATGATAGGTACCGTTGCTTGTTCTTTGACTCGTTGGATCAATTTTGCTCCGCCTCGAGGGATCAGCACATCTAAGTATTCTGTCAATCGCATCAACTGTCCTGCAGTTTCATGAGAAGTATCATCGACAAACTGGATGGCATAAGGAGATTCGCCAGCACTGACCAGTACTTGCTGCAATAGTTGGACCAGTAATTGGTTCGAGAAGAATGCTTCTTTGCCACCGCGAAGGATAACGGCATTCCCTGATTTGAACGCTAGACTGGCTGCATCAGTCGTGACATTTGGACGAGATTCGTAAATGATACCGATCACGCCGAGGGGCACGCGCTTTTTGCCGATTCTCAATCCGTCGGTGTTCGTCCACATCTCATCTACTTTTCCAATAGGATCGTCTAACGAAGCAATCTTTTCGATCTCTGCAGCCATGGCATTGATTCGCTCAGGTGTCAGCTGCAAGCGGTCTTGCATCGTTTCACTGATATTGTTTTCGACTGCTTTTTCTAAGTCTTTATGATTTGCTTCGATGATCGCTTGTTGATTCTTTTTGATGGTTTTCGCCATCTGAACAAGTAGCTCATTTTTACGGTTTGTAGGCATAAGTGCTAGTTGTTGCGCACTATCTTTTGCCTGTTGCCCTAATTGCATCAAATCAGTCATTTCAAGTCCTCCTTAAATAAAGTACCTACTTCTTTTCCTGCAAGAATATCAAAAATGATTGCCGGATTTTTCCCATTTGCTAAAATCATTGCACTGTTTGCTTCAAATATCCTGGAAGCTGCTTTTAATTTACTTTGCATACCGCCTGTTCCAAAGGTGCTGCCTGCACCACCTGCTTGTGCCAGAATCTTTTCATCGATTTTATCGATATAGCGATACATCTGAGCCTCGGGATTTGTAGTCGGATTATCTGAATAAAAACCGTCGATATCAGAAAGAACGATTAAAAGGTCTGCCGCGACAAGTTTTGCCATGATTGCTGACAGCTGATCATTATCGCCAAATTTTGTCAGATGATCTAATTCATCTACTGCGACAGTATCGTTTTCGTTCACGATAGGAATCGTATCCATGATCAAAAGCTGTTCCAATGTATTCCTCACATTTTTACGACTTTCAGGGTAATCTACCACGTCTCTTGTCACGAGGATTTGTGCTGTCTGCTGATTATATACACTGAATCTTTGATTATAGATATTCATCAATTCGGCTTGACCAACAGCCGCCGCAGCTTGCTGTTCAGGGATCAAAGTCGGACGTTCTGACAAATGTAATTTATGCATACCGACGCCTACAGCTCCCGATGAGACTAAGATCACTTCCTTTCCACGATTTCTAAGATCGGAAAGGACAAAAGCTAACTGATCAATCGCTGCAAGATTGATGTTTCCATTGGGATAGATCAATGTACTTGTTCCTACTTTGACAATAATTCGTTTTGCATTTTTTATTTCTTTACGCATGTGACACCTCAATCAAATATCCACTCATTAATTTCGTTCTATTCTACTTGTTTTGACGAGTAAAGTCATGTAAAAAATAGTTTTTTTGTACAACTTGCAGTTGTTCGGTAAAAGAACGCGTTAATGGTTGACTTTAGGATAGCAGAATTTCTTGAAGAATTTGTAAAGAGAGTCTTTTATAGCCTCGAATATGTTAGAATAGGAGTAGTTTATTTAGGGAGGAAAACCGGTGAGAAAAAGAGGATTTGAAGTTATTTCTAAATATAAAGAGCAAAATATCAATCTACCGCAGCGCGCTACACATCATGCTGCTGGCTATGATTTTGAAGCAGCAGAAGAGGTCGTGATTCCAAGTATCTGGAAAGCAGGCTGGAAAAAAGGATTGGAAACCGTCGCAGATACATTGAAAAAAGACGTATCAGAAAATGAAAAACAGTTGAAACCGATCCTCGTACCTACTGGGATCAAAGCCTACATGGGAGAAGATGAATTTTTGCAGCTTGCTAACCGTTCAAGCAATCCGTTGAAGCGGTTTTTAGTGTTGACGAACGGCGTGGGTGTGATTGATAGTGATTATTACAATAATGAGGCAAATGAAGGCCATATCATGTTCCAATTCACCAACTTTGGTTTCAAGGATGTAGTGATCAAAAAAGGTGAGCGTATCGGTCAAGGAATCTTCTTGCCATTTTTAAAAGCAGATCAAGATCAAACGACTGCTCAACGTCAAGGCGGATTTGGTTCTTCCAGTAAATAAAACGATAAAGAAATTTAAGCTTGATTTAATGTCTCATGGTTAGAATAAAAGGAGGCGGTACAATGGCAAAAAAATCAAAAGTACAATTTGTTTGCCAAAATTGCGGGTATGTGTCGCCTAAGTTCTTGGGACGCTGCCCAAATTGCGGAAAATGGAATACGATGGTCGAAGAAATCGAACAAGATACAACAGACCGCAGAACGCGAACAAGTTTGACAGGAGAAAAAGCGAAACCAACAAAAATCGCAGACGTCGTCCCTAAAAAAGAACCTCGGGTCAAAACGAAATTAGAAGAACTGAACCGTGTGCTAGGTGGAGGTGTGGTACCGGGATCCATGGTCTTGATCGGTGGTGATCCAGGTATTGGTAAATCCACTTTGCTATTACAAGTTTCTCAGCAATTAGCAGCCATAGGCGGGAAAGTCTTGTATGTATCCGGCGAAGAAAGCGCAGAACAGATAAAATTACGCGCGGAGCGCCTCGGAAGTATCAACACAGAATTTTATCTATACGCTGAAACAGATATGAATGAAATCAGTCGTGCCATCGAACATATCTCCCCTGATTATGTTATTATTGATTCCATCCAAACGATGACGCAGCCAGACATCACAAGTGTGGCAGGAAGCGTCAGCCAAGTAAGAGAAACCACTGCAGAATTACTCAAAATCGCTAAAACAAATGGGATTGCCATCTTTATCGTCGGTCATGTTACGAAAGAAGGTTCGATCGCCGGTCCAAGAATGTTAGAGCATATGGTGGATACAGTGTTATATTTTGAAGGTGAACAACATCATAGTTTCCGAATTTTACGAGCGGTAAAAAACCGATTTGGCTCAACGAACGAGATTGGGATTTTTGAAATGCATGAGCATGGATTGGAAGAAGTCGCTAACCCTTCACAGATTTTCTTAGAGGAACGCCTAGACGGTGCGACTGGCTCTGCTATCGTTGTAGCAATGGAAGGAACACGTCCAATTTTGGTAGAGATCCAAGCATTAGTCACACCTACTATGTTCGGAAATGCTAAGCGAACAACAACAGGTCTTGATTTCAATCGTGTATCTCTGATCATGGCAGTGCTGGAAAAAAGAGCTGGACTACTTCTTCAGAATCAAGATGCTTACTTAAAAGCTGCAGGTGGGGTAAAATTAAATGAACCAGCGATTGATTTAGCTATCGCTGTCAGTATTGCTTCAAGCTACAAAGAAAAAGGAACACAGCCGACGGAATGTTTCATCGGTGAAATCGGACTGACTGGAGAAATCAGACGTGTCAGTCATATTGAACAACGGGTCAAAGAAGTCCAAAAACTCGGCTTCACAAAAGTTTACCTGCCTAAAAACAACTTAGGCAACTGGGAAGCGCCAAAAGGAATCGAGATCGTTGGAGTAGCAACTTTGGCTGAAACGTTGAAGCGTGTGTTCCGCTAAATAATAAATTATTGTCGAAACGGAGGAAAAACGATGCAAAAACGTGTCATTACGTTGCTGATGATCATTGTCGGCGCAAGCTTGGGTATTTCATTTTTACCCTCAGCTTGGCAGGCAATCGGTCAACAGTCAAATGGGTGGCTGAATAATACATTTACCAACAGCTTGTTAGGCGCACTTATTTTCTTTTTATTATCTTTGCTGTTGGCCAAACATATCTCAGCTATTATCAAACAAGTAGAACAAAAACTAAGCGAGGTCAGTTTGACTTATCTTCTCTTCGGTGCGATCGGTGCGATCATCGGATTGACTTTGGGCGTTGTGATCTCAACCCCTCTTTACAATATGGAAATTCCATTCGTCAATAGTGTATTGCCGATTTTACTGATGATCATCTTAGGTTATCTGGGATTGAGAATGGGAACGACACGAATCGAAGAATGGAAGAAAGTCTTTGGTTCACGAAGTAAAAAAATCGAGCAAGAAACAGCTAGCCAAGTGGAGAGCCAACTGTTAGAACGAAAATCAGGAGAAAATTTCCATAAATATAAAATCTTGGATACAAGCGTGATCATTGATGGTCGGATTTATGATATTACAAAGACTGGATTCTTAGAAGGAACCTTGATGATCCCTAATTTTGTTCTTTACGAACTACAATACATCGCGGACTCAGGGGATAGTTTGAAACGTGTGCGTGGTCGTCGCGGATTAGATATCTTGAATGCTTTGCAAAAAGAAGAAGGTATATCTGTCGAAATGTACGATGGAGACTTTGAAGATATCAGCGAAGTAGACAGCAAGTTGATCAAATTAGCCAAGCTTTTAGACGGTGTCATCGTAACCAATGACTATAACTTGAATAAAGTCTCTGAATTCCAAAATGTACCTGTTCTTAATATCAATGCGTTGGCAAATGCCGTGAAACCAGTCGTCATTCCTGGCGAAACGATGAATGTTCTAGTAGTAAAAGCCGGAACAGAACGCCAGCAAGGGGTAGCCTACCTTGATGACGGCACGATGGTTGTCGTAGAAGATGGACAGCATTACATGAATGAACGTATCGAAGTCGTTGTGACAAGCGCCCTTCAAACAGCTGCTGGACGTATGATCTTTGCTAAACCTGCCCATGCAGGACGAGGGATCGACAATAAAAAAGAGACAGAGAAAAAGACAAAACAATCAAAATAAAAAAGAAATTCAGCCAACTGGTAAGGAAATTCAACCAGTTGGCTTTACTATTTACCTTAGAAAAGGTAAAATTTGTGCTGAGTGGCTTTAAATAAATGATATTTGAGAAGCCGTAACTGACGGAATTTTTACTGTTAGTCAAAGTCTAGTTTGAAAGAAGAGGAAGAAAATGACGAAAGTACGCGTACGCTATGCACCAAGTCCAACTGGGCACCTGCATATTGGAAATGCAAGAACTGCATTGTTCAATTATTTGTTTGCCCGCCACAATGATGGAGACTTTATTATTCGTATTGAGGATACTGACCAAAAACGTAATATCGAAGATGGCGAAAAAAGCCAGTTGGAAAACCTTGCTTGGTTGGGAATGGATTGGGATGAATCTCCTGAAAATCCTGGAGAATACGGCCCTTACCGTCAATCTGAACGTAAAGAAATCTATCAACCGCTGATTGATCAGTTACTTGCTAGCAATCGAGCATACAAATGCTATTGCACAGAAGAAGAATTAGAAGCAGAACGGGAAGCACAACGCGTAAGAGGAGAAATGCCTCATTACGCAGGAACATGTGCGAACTTGACACCTGAAGAACAAGCAGAAAAAGAAGCACAAGGTCTAGAATCTGTTGTACGTTTCCGTGTGCCTCGCAATACAGAATACGCATTTACAGATATGGTAAAAGGCGCTATTTCGTTCGAATCCGATAATATCGGCGGCGACTTTGTCATCCAAAAACGCGATGGTATGCCAACCTATAACTTTGCTGTTGCGGTCGATGACCATTTGATGAAAATCACTCACGTTTTACGTGGAGATGACCATATTGCCAATACACCAAAACAACTGATGATCTATGAAGCATTTGGCTGGACGCCACCAACATTCGGACATATGACGTTGATCATCAACAGTGAAACAGGCAAAAAACTAAGCAAACGTGACGAATCAATCTTACAATTTATCGAACAATATCGCGAATTAGGTTATTTACCAGATGCAATGTTCAACTTTATCGCATTATTGGGCTGGTCACCTGTGGGTGAAGACGAAATCTTCGCCCACCAAGAATTGATCAAAATGTTCGATCCAAAACGCCTAAGTAAATCACCCGCAGCTTTCGATGCGAAAAAACTGCAATGGGTAAACAACCATTACATCAAAGCAATGGATCTAGATGCATTTACTGACATGTGTCTGCCTTATCTAATCGCTGATGGACGTGTAGCAGAAAACCCAGATGAAAAGACAATCGAATGGGTGAAGAAGATCGTTAGCCTGTATCAACCTCAAATGAGCTATGCTGCAGAAATCGTTGATCTGTCTACGCTATTTTTCAATGAACATCCTGTATTGAATGAAGCAGCAAAAGAAGTACTTGCTGGTGAAACAGTTCCTACTGTTCTCCACGCATTTAAAGCACAGCTAGAACAAATGGAAGTAGTAGATGCTCCAACTGTAAAAGCTGCCATCAAAGCTGTTCAAAAAGAAACTGGCGTAAAAGGGAAAAATCTTTTCATGCCGATCCGTGTAGCTGTATCAGGACAAATGCATGGCCCAGAATTGCCTGAAACGATCGAATTGCTTGGTCGTGAAAAATCATTAGCACATTTAAATCAAGTACTGAACTAAACACGATGAACAGAAAAAAGTAAGCAGCTGATCATTACAAGAGAGATACCGGGTGGTGCAAGGTATCAATGAATGGTTGCCGAAATGCCTCTGGGAGTGGTCTTGGCGAAAACACAGAAAACAGGAAAAACTGTTTTACAGGAAACGAAGTAGCCAAGAACGTATAACAGGCGTTAGCTGTCAGAGATAATCATTGATTATGAAGAAAAGTGGAACCACGCGGAAAGCGTCTTTTGATAAGGAAACTTATTTAAAAGGCGCTTCTTTTCTTTATAAGAAGCTGTTTTCCTACATAAAATACTTACGAAAGGAGTGGAAAGTCATGAGTTGGTTTGCCCGAGCGATTGATGCAGCAAAGAGAAACGATCCGGCTGCACGTTCGACAGCGGAGATCGTTTTGACCTATCCTGGTTTTCATGCCTTGTTTTGGCATCGTTTCTCTCATTTTTTATATCAGCATCGGCTCTTTTTATTGGCGAAGATCAATGCTCAATTTTGGCGATTCCTGACAGGTGTTGAAATCCATCCAGGAGCAACGATTGGAACAGGTGTGTTCATCGACCATGGAATGGGGATCGTCATTGGCGAAACTGCAGAAATCGAGGATGATGTGATTTTGTTCCATGGCGTAACATTAGGCGGTACGGGAAAAGAAACAGGTAAAAGACATCCAACGGTCAAACAAGGAGCCATGCTCTCTGCGAATGCGCAGATATTAGGACCGGTAACGATCGGAAAAAACGCAAAAATCGGTGCAGGTGCCGTTGTGTTGAAAGATGTTCCAGACGATGCTACAGCGGTAGGAGTACCAGCAAAAGTCGTTCGAATCAAAGGAGAAAAAGTGAGGAGATCAGAATGATAAAAATCTACAATACATTGACCAGAAAAAAAGAAGAATTCATCCCTATACAAAAGGGACATGTCGGTATGTATGTCTGCGGACCGACTGTGTATAATTATATCCATATCGGAAATGCTCGTAGTACCATTGCTTTCGATACGATTCGACGCTATTTTGAATATCGAGGCTATAAAGTCGATTTTGTATCGAATTTCACGGATGTAGACGATAAAATCATCCGTACAGCAAACGAATTAGGCATCACAGCACCAGAAGTCGCTGATCGTTTCATCCGAGCATTTGAAGAAGATACGAAAGCGTTGAATGTCGAGCCTGCTACACTGCATCCCAGAGTCATGGACCATATGCCAGATATTTTAGCATTTATTCAAGTGTTGGTTGAAAAAGGCTATGCTTATGAATCTTCAGGTGATGTGTATTACCGTACCCGTAAATTTGAAAACTATGGGAAATTAAGTGACCAATCCATCGATGAATTGGAAGTCGGCGCAAGTCAGCGTACTGGTGAAGAACAGCAGCAAAAAGAAGACCCATTAGATTTCGCTTTATGGAAACAAGCAAAACCAGGCGAGATTTCTTGGGATTCGCCATGGGGCAAAGGACGTCCCGGTTGGCACATCGAATGTTCCGTCATGGCAACAAAACATTTAGGCGAAACGATCGATATCCATGGTGGCGGGCAAGATTTGGAATTTCCTCATCACGAAAATGAAATCGCACAAAGTGAAGCGAAAACAGGGAAAAAATTCGCTAATTACTGGATGCACAATGGCTATGTAACGATTGGCGAAGACGATGAAAAAATGAGTAAATCTCTAGGGAATTTCATCACTGTGCATGAAATGATCCAAAACGTCGATCCACAAGTCTTGCGCTTCTTCATGGCGACCACACAATACCGTCGTCCGATCCGTTACAGTGAAACGACGATGAAAGAAGCAGCCACCAATTTACAACGACTGAAGAATACGTTTGACAATTTGAAATTCCGCCAAGAAACTGCCTCAGAGAATTTGGCAGATGATGCGGATAAAATCGCTTTGTTAGAAAATTTGGAACAGCGATTCATCGAAGAAATGGACGATGATTTTAATGCAGCAAATGGGATCACAGTGGTCTATGAGCTTGCTAAATGGCTGAACACTTATCTAGACCAGCCGGAAGTTTCTGCCACTGTCTTGGCACAGGGAGAAGCTTTATTCTCGCAATGGCTTTCGATCTTCGGTATTTTATTTACAGCAGAAGAATTATTGGATGAAGAGATTGAACAATTGATCGAAGAACGAAATCAAGCAAGAAGCAATCGTGATTTTGCCCGAAGCGACGAAATCCGTGATTTGTTGAAAGAAAAAGGGATCTTATTAGAAGATACACCCCAAGGAACCCGATGGAGAAGAGAAGCATGAGAGATTACACACAATTGAACGGTTTAGCCTTGGCTTACGTGGGAGATGCGATTTACGAAATCTATGTTCGCGACCACCTGATCGATCAAGGAGAAACAAAACCCAATAAGCTGCATCGTGCGGCAACGAATTATGTTTCTGCGAATGCACAAGCTTTTTTGATTCAGCAAATGCTGGAGGAACATCTTTTGACAGAAGAAGAAGAGCTTTATTATCGCAGAGGAAGAAATGCCAAAAGCCATACGAGTGCAAAAAATGCTGACGTTACGACTTACCGGGTCGCAACAGGGTTCGAAGCACTGATGGGTTATCTGCATTTGACAAAACAAACCGAGCGGATGGAAGAATTGATCCGCTGGTGTATTCAGAAAGTTGGTGAAAAAAATGGGTAAAGAAAGAACAAACAAACATCAATCGAAACGTGGATTTGAAGACAAAAAACAAAATAGATATCCAAATAAAAAGCAAACTGGACGAAATCAGTCAGTTTCTGATCAAAATGAAGAAGCATTAGAAGATAATTTCGTCTTTGGACACCATGCCGCAGTAGAAGCGCTACAACAAGGGCGAGGGAATAAACTCTTTCTTCAAGAAGATTCACGAGGAGAAAAAGTAGAAGAACTGAAAGAAATCGCACGTGAGCAAGCTGTACCGGTCAAATGGGTCCCTAAACAAAAATTAGAAACTTTGAGCGATCATGGCGTGCATCAAGGAGTCGTTCTTGCGATTACACCTTATGAATATTTATCCCTTGACCAACTGATTGAACGAACAAAAGAGAAAAAAGAAGACCCCTTCTTTTTGATTTTGGATAGTATCGAAGATCCACACAATTTTGGGTCGATTTTACGAACAGCAGACGCAAGTGGCGTTGATGGTGTGATCATACCAAAACACCGAGCAGTTGGAATCACGCCTATCGTAACAAAGACTTCCACTGGTGCAGTGGAATATGTGCCTGTTGCACGTGTGACGAATTTGATACAAGCTGTGCAACAGCTCAAAGAGATAGGATTTTGGGTATTTGGCACAGATATGACCGGCACAAACTTCCAAAAATGGAATGCCAAAGGATCCATTGCTTTAGTCATTGGTAATGAAGGCAAAGGAATGAGTCCAGGATTGAAAAAAGAAATGGATGAATTACTGACGATTCCAATGACTGGGCACGTCCAAAGTTTAAATGCCAGTGTTGCCGCTGGATTGCTGATGTATCAGGCTTTTTCCCAACGTCAGGGGGAGTAGGTCATGAAAAAACAGCTGTTGATTGTAGATGGCTACAATATGATCGGTTCGTGGCCGGAACTGGTCCAGCTTAAAAAGCAGGACAAAATGGCAGATGCAAGAGAAGCTCTTTTGCATCGTTTATCAAATTATGCGAAATATGAAGGACTGGAAGTCATCGTTGTCTTCGATGCTCAATTAGTACCGGGCATCCAACAAAATTATAGGAAATATCAGTTGGATGTTGTTTTTACGAAAGAAGATGAAACGGCTGACAGTTATATCGAGAGAATCGCTGGGCAGCTGAATGATCGTTTGACACAAGTAACAGTGGCGACAAGCGACCTAGCAGAACAGTGGATGATTTTTTCTCAGGGGGCGTTGCGAACTTCTGCTTACGAGTTATATAAAACGATTAAAAAAACGGAAAAAACAATAGCCCAAGAAAATAAAGATATGCATTTTGTTGATTTCCGACGTAATTCTCCGTGGAATGAAGAGCAGTTAAAAAAATTGTCCCAAAAATTGGACGATTTAATGAGAAAAAATAAATAACATATCGTTCTAATCAGTTCGATGAATCATTGATGATAAGATTCCTCCATAAACGAATTTATGGAGGAATTATTTTATGTCTGAGGAGTTATTGCGCGCTGCACGTAATGGTGACGAAGAAGCATTTGCTGCCCTGTATCAAAAATATTTTCCACTCTTACTACGTTTGAAAAACACTTACTATTTAAGAAATTATGTTACTGAGGATTGGGAACAAGAAGCGAGGATCGCTTTATATCAGGCATTGAGAACTTACGAAAAAAGCAAAGGAGTCAGCTTTGGAAGTTATTATAAAAGTATCATAAGCAATCAAATTTATTCTTTATTGAGAAAACAGAACGCGCTGAAGCGCCGTGACCAAAAAGACGAAGTCTCGATCGACCAAAAAATAGAGACAGAAGGACCAGATTTTTTAGCAGAGATCACCTTGCAGGAACCTTTAGCAATTCAGCATCTTTTATTAAAAGAAGCAATCGAAAATTGCGAGATCCGATTTTTAAAAAAAGAAGCACAAATTTTTCATTATTACATGCAAGGGGTTGATTTTGCGGAGATGGCTGAATGTTTGTCAATGGATCACAAGCAAGTGATGAGTGCATATGGAAGGGTAAAACTCAAAATAAAAAAACACTTGAAATTTTATAATGAGGAATAATTTAGAAAAATCTTAATGAGCTTCTTATTTATTTTTATTGCATTTCTTTTTTTTTTATGGTAAACTTGAAAATTTTAAAAATATGTGGTATAGTTGGTAATAGAGGTGAACTGTATGCCAACAACTTTAGCTTCAATCAAGAAAGATTTAGAAGGTCGTATCGGCAGCCCAATCATGTTGGTTGCTCAGACAGGAAGAAAGCGTCAAACAGAACGCCGCGGCGTTTTAACAGAAACCTATCCTTCAGTATTCGTTGTTGACTTGGATCCTGAAGAAAATTCTTTTGAACGAGTATCTTACAGCTATTCAGATGTACTTACTCGGACAGTTGAGATCGAATTTTTAACTGAAGCAGTTTAAAAAGCAAACGAGCCTGAGATTCGTAAGGTTCGTTTGCTTTTTTGTGTATGAATCGGTATGCTAATAATAAAAAAGTAGGAGGCGTTTACTTAGTGGAATACCAAGTAAAGAAATTTGAAGAATTGTCGACAGCAGAGTTTTATGCAATCGTCAAAGAACGGATTGCAGTCTTTGTTGTGGAGCAACAGTGCCCTTATCAAGAAGTTGATGATATCGATGGACAAGCTTGGCATACGTATTTCCAAGATACTGATGGGAAGATCCTTGCCTACACGCGGGTATATGAAGAAGCAGAGAGCATCCATTTTGGTCGCGTTCTTGTTCATCAAAATAACCGTAAAGACGGCTTAGGAAGAAAGATTGTCCAAGAAACGATCAACATGATCCAGAAAAAATTTCCAGAAAAACCAATTGTGATCGGTGCACAAGAATATCTACAGGCCTTTTATGAGTCTTTTGGATTCAAGGCAATCTCAGATGTGTATTTGGAAGATGATATTCCGCATATCGACATGAAAAAAGAACAGGTAACAAGTTAAGAATCTAAAAAAAGAAAGCCGACACTGAAAATCGGCTTTCTTTTTTTTAGATTCTTCATTATTTAGAAGTATCTGAAAGATTTGTTTGCTCTACCGGATGCGTATTGTCTTCTGCCACTTGTTTGGCAAGAAGATCGCGTATGTCACTAAGATAATCTTCTGCAGTAGGTGTTTCTTCCACTTCTTCTTCTGCTTCTTTGGCGCGTAAATTCTTCGCACGGTTTGCCGCTTTGACAACTAAGAATAAGACAAAACCAGTAATCAGGAATGTAATGATAGCACTAATAACGTTACCAAACGCAAATGTGACACCTTTTGTCGGCGACCAGTCAAGAATTGAAAGTGCTCCTTCTAAATCAGAAGTTCCTGTGATCATAGCGACAATCCAACCAATTAGCGGAGTGATTAATCCTTGTACCACTTGGTTTACGATACTTGTAAACGCACTCCCGATAACAACACCGACAGCAAGATCCAAGACATCACCACGCATGATGAACTCTCTGAATTCTTTGATCATGAATGACCCTCCCTTCTTTTGTATGTCTTTAGTATATCGAAAAATAAAAAATAAAAAAACGATATACGCTTTTAGCCGTCTGTCCCTTTTGATAAAAAACTTCTATGCTATACTATAAAGTGTAACATCATTTAGAAAAATCGGCGAATTGCCTGTACTTATATATTTCAAGCAGATGCATAAGTAAAAAAGGCCGATTGTCCTACTAAAAGAGTAAGAGGCAATCATCTACGAAAAGGAGCATATAAATATGGTGTATCAATTGGCAGAAGGCGTGAATCTTCATGTCTTACCAACAAAACAATACAAAACGATTCGGATTTTTATCCGTTTTACTGCACGTCTGCAACAAGAAGTCATTACAAAACGTTCACTACTCAGCAGTATGCTGGAAACAAATAGTTTGAATTATCCGGATCAGACAAAGTTAAGTGCGAAACTTGCTGAGCTTTATGGTGCAAGCTTCGGACTATCAGTAAGGAAAAAAGGGAACTTGCATTGGCTAAACGCAGGAATCAGCTTTGTGAACGGCGAATATGTCAATGATCCGAACCTTTTCTCTCAAGCGGTGGATTTTTTAAAAGAGGTTTTATTTTATCCAAATATCAAAAATCAACAGTTTGATCAGTTGACGTTTGACTTGGAAAAGAACAATCTGCGTCTCTATTTGGAAAGTTTGAAGGAAGATAAACAAACTTTTGCTTCCTATGCACTGCAAGAACTTTATTTTGAAAACAGCCCGGAACAAAAAATTCCAAGTTTAGGCGTAGTGGAAGAACTAGACAAGATTACTGCTCGTTCGCTAGCGGCTTACTATCAAGAAATGATGGCGAACGATCAAATTGACATTTTTGTTGTCGGCGATGTTGATCCGGACAAAGCAGCCGAAGCTGTTGCGCAATTACCATTTGAGCCGCGTGAAACAGCTCATCCAGAATTGTTTTATACCCAGCCTCAAGTGAATATCGTCAAGGAACGACAAGTCCGTGAGCCAATCGTTCAAGCAAAGCTGAATCTAGCTTATCAGACAAATGTGTATTATGATGAGCCAGAACGTTTTGCGCTAATGGTCTTCAACGGTTTATTTGGCGGGTTTCCTCACTCCAAACTGTTCATGAATGTGAGAGAGAAAGAAAGTCTAGCTTATTATGCCTCTAGCAGTGTGGATACATTCCGAGGGTTCATGAGTGTTCAGACCGGTATCGATGAAAAAAACCGAAATCAAGTACTTCGCCTGATTCACGAGCAATTAGAAAGCTTACGAAACGGTGAAATAACAGATTTGGAACTAGCTCAGACAAAAGCGATGCTAAGAAACCAATACCTGCTTTCTCTAGACTCTCCGCAAGCGGCAATCGAAGCTTCTTTTTTAGACAGCTGGCTGCCGGAAACAAAATTATCTGATGAAGAATGGTTGAAACGTATGGAGAGTGTAACGATCAAAGAGATACAACAAGTAGCTGAGCAAATCGAATTGCAAGCAATCTTCTTTTTAGCAGGAGGAAATGCAAATGAATAAAACAGAATATGAGCAAATCAATGAAACGCTTTATCATGAAGTACTGCCAAACGGTTTGACCGTGTATTTGTTACCTAAAAACGACTATCACAAGACATATGGTTTGTTCAGTACGAATTATGGTTCGATCGATAACGAATTTATTCCCTATGGCGAAAAAGAAAAAGTGAAAGTTCCAGATGGAATCGCTCATTTCTTAGAACACAAGCTGTTTGAAAAAGAAGACGGCGATGTCTTTCAATTATTTGGACAGCAAGGTGCTTCCGCTAATGCTTTCACGAGTTTCACGAAAACTAGTTACCTGTTCTCTACGACTGATCAGGTAGAAAAGAATCTGACGACCCTGATCGACTTCGTACAAGCACCTTACTTTACAGAAGAAACTGTAAACAAGGAAAAAGGAATCATCGGTCAGGAAATCCAAATGTATGAAGACGACCCTAACTGGCGGATGTTTTTTGGTATACTAAATAACTTGTATCCTGCACACCCGTTGCATATCGATATTGCGGGCACGGTTGAAAGTATCGACAAAATTACAGCTCAAGACTTGTATACGTGCTATCGGACGTTTTATCAGCCAAGCAATATGGTTTTATTTGTAGTTGGTAAGATGGAGCCTGAGAAATTGATGAAACTTATTCGGGAAAACCAAGAAGCAAAAAATTTCCCGCCAAAGCAAGAAATTGTACGGTATTTCCCAGAAAACACAAAAGAAATCATCAAACAAAGTGCATTGGAAGCAGCCATCACACGAGATAAATTTGTACTGGGTATTAAAGGATTAGACACATTGCCGCAAGAAGGAACAGAACTACTACGTTATAAAACAGCTATCAATCTGTTGTTTCAAATGATTTTAGGTAATACTTCTCGAAACTATCTAGCTATGTACAATCAAGGAATTATCGATGACAGCTTTGGTTTTGAATTCAGCTTGGATCGTGAATTTCACTTTGCGGACTTCAGCGGAGATACGGATGAACCAGAGAAAGCAGCAAAAAAAGTCAAAGAAATCATTCTTGGATTCGCTGATGATCCTGAAGTGTCAGAAATGAATCTCGATTTGCTGAAGAAGAAAATGCTTGGACAATATTTCCAATCATTGAATTCAATCGAATATATTGCTAATCAATTTACGCAAAGTTTATTTGGTGATCGAACATTATTTGATCTTCCTGAAATCATCGATTCGATCCAAATGAAAGACGTACTGGCAGCTGGAGAAGCATTTATAAGTGAAGAGGCCTTCAGTGAGTTTTATATGAGACCAAAATAAACCAGTATTTTATGGAGAAAAGTCTTAAATTTCGTTTTAGACTTGTAGCAGGAACCTCCTCCAAAACCAGCTTTTGTGGTATTCTTAGATGTGTTGGAAATATTAATGAGAAAATAAAACAAATCATGCTCTCTTTTAATCAACTTATATTAAAATAAAATCAAACGAAGTAATCAAAGAGGTTGTGACAGAAGTGGTCAGCTTCAAGAAATAAGAAGGAATTTATGAAAATTGCTTCTCAAATTTTTGTGATATTTCGGCTTATTGCCGAAGAAGCTACTTCTGGAACGCCGTTTATACGGTAAAAGGAGCTGTGACACGACTTTTGTCACAGCCACCAAACATAACGTCTTTCGTTGCAACAGCAGATGCTTCGGAGAATCAAACAGACTGGAGAAGATGAACGAGTGGCTTTTGAAACCATCGGAGAAAAATTACGGCAAGCACGCCTGAATAAAAAGATATCTTTAGATGAATTACAGCAGATTACAAAAATTCAAAAACGTTATTTGGAAGCAATCGACAATGATGATTTTGATCAATTGCCTGGTAAGTTTTACGTACGGGCGTTTATTAGGCAATATGCTGAAGCTGTAGGAGAAGATGGAGACCATTTAGTCGATGTTTTTGATGGAAAAAGCAAATTGACAGGATCGGTCCCTGAACGTCCGCAGCCTGAAACAGTAAGTACTTCCAGAAAAGCAATACATCAAGAAGAATCGCATCCAAGTCGTTTTTGGACAAGTCTTCCTGTCATTTTATTAGGATTGGTTGCTTTGGCGATCGTCGTTGTCGTAGGCTATATGACTTGGCAAGATCGTCAAGCTGATCCAATAATCGGCGATACAGCTTCTTCGCTCAAAGTAGAAGGATCAGTCGAGGAGTCCTCTTCCTCAGAGAAAAGCACGCAGACCCAAGAGTCTTCTACAGTAGAGTCAACAACAGAATCAAGTGAAGAAAAGAAAATGGCAATAGCTGCAGGAGAGGATTCCGGTAGTGCCATCGCAGTAAATATTACAGATGCTACCAAGCCTGTCACTCTTGAGTTTACCGCTGTCAATCGTGTGTGGATCGGTGTGCTAGTAGACAATGCTTATGTTTATCAAGGCATACTGGCAGCAAATGAAACACAAAGTACCGTGTTACCGGAAACAGCGGCCAATGCGACCATTACGATCGGTGCAGCAAGCAATGCGACGATCAAAGCGAATGGAGAATCCGTACCAGTTAATCCAGGGGAAAACAATCAGAGTCCTAAAAATGTGAACCTGACTCTCCAATACGCAGAGTGATCGTACAAATGAGTTTATTCATCTATTTACTTGTAGGCATAAAAAAGAAGGATCGTGACAAATCTGTGTCGCGGTCCTTCTTCGTTATTTCCAAAAGATCAGATTCAATAAAAATGCTCCGTTGAATAAATTCGTTCGGAAAAGTAAATAATATCGGTGGAAACTTCGCGGATAGTCACGTAGAATAGGGAAGAAAGGAGTCGATAATGTGAATTTACCAAATAAATTAACTGTACTTAGAATTTGTATGATCCCGATTTTCATTTTGGTTGTAGGATTACCGTTAGATTGGGGACAACTTAACGTAGGGGACACCACACTGGCTGTTACGCAGCTAGTAGGCGCAGTTATTTTTGCATTAGCCAGCATCACAGACTGGTTAGACGGAAAAATTGCCCGTGCACGAGGTCTTGTCACTAACTTTGGCAAGTTTGCGGACCCACTGGCAGATAAAATGCTAGTTATGACCGCTTTTATCATGTTGGTTGACCAAGGAAAGGCCCCAGGTTGGGTAGTCGCGATTATTGTCTGCCGCGAATTAGCCGTCACAGGCTTACGTTTACTACTTGTCGAACATGGAGAAGTCATGGCTGCTGCTTGGCCGGGAAAAGTCAAGACGGCTACACAAATGGTTGCTATTATCTTGCTGTTTATCAATAATATCCCATTCAATCTGATCGGTATTCCAGTAGACCAAATCATGCTTTATGCTTGTCTGATCTTTACTATCTATTCAGGTGCGGATTACTTCATCAAAAATAGCGGCGTGTTCAAAGGATCAATGTAGGTATTGTTTTGTGGATGGTCAGATTCGTCGGTTCTTGATAAAGCGAAAATAATTTGATCATATAATGAAAAAAGAACTGGGGAGAGGCTGGTCCATGGATCAGCCTTGCCCTCTTTTTAAATAAAAAAATATATAAGTACAGCGTATACTATATAAGGGAGCGGGAAGTAATGAAAGCAGAAATAATAGCTGTCGGAACAGAACTTTTACTAGGACAAGTCGTGAATACGAATGCCACTTTCTTGTCAGAACAGCTAGCTGATCTAGGTATCGAAGTTTATTATCAGACAGTCGTAGGAGATAATCAGCAGCGTTTAGAAGAGTTGATTGCTCTAGCTGAAACAAGAAGTGAACTCATACTCTTATGTGGCGGATTAGGGCCGACAGAAGATGACCTGACAAAAGAAGCAACTGCGGCTCACCTCGGTAAGTCTCTCATACAAAATACGGAAGGATACAAAAAATTATTGGCATATTTTGAAACAACCCATCGAAAAATGACCAAAAACAATCTGCAACAGTCTCAAATCATCGAAGGCGGGGTTCCTCTACCAAATCGTACAGGGCTTGCTTTAGGGACTTTTTATCAAACAGATACACATGCATATATCCTTCTTCCCGGTCCGCCTAATGAGTTGAAACCAATGTTTGTGGAACAAGTACGTCCATTACTAGAGGAACGTTTTCCTTCTGAAGAAAAACTGATTTCTAAAGTTTTGCGCTTTTATGGGATTGGTGAATCGCGACTGGTCACTGAACTAAAAGATCTGATCGAGACACAGATCAATCCAACGATCGCTCCTTATGCCAAACCAAATGAAGTGACATTGCGTCTAACAGTGAAAACAAAGGATGTTCAGGCAGGAAATCAAGCTCTTTTAGCATTGGAAGAAAAGATTCAAGAACGAGTAGGAGAATATTTTTATGGATATGGCGATGATAATTCGTTAGCAAAAGTCGTAGTGGAACTGCTGAAAGCAAACAAGCAGACTGTAACAGCGGCGGAAAGCTTGACAGCCGGTGCCTTCCAAGCCGCATTGGGCGATATTGCTGGTGTATCTGATGTATTTCCAGGCGGCTTCGTTACCTACTCGCTCCAAACAAAAGCTGGTTTTCTGGAGATTGATCCGGAGCTATTAGCAAAATATGGAACAGTCAGCAAAGAATGTGTGGAGCAGATGGCCATTCAAGCACGTGAGATAGCAAGAACAGATTACAGTGTAGCTTTCACCGGAGTGGCTGGACCGGACACATTAGAAGGTCACCCTGCAGGAACAGTATGGATCGCAATTTCATCTAAAGATGGCGTGGTTTCAGAAAAATATCACTTTGCCAGAGACCGTGCGGCTATCAGATATAATGCGGTTATGCAAGGATTTGATCTTTTGAGAAAACAGCTTTTAAGAAAATGATAAATGCGAATATTTGTTCGGTTTTTTCTTGCTTTTTATTACTAAAAACGATATGATAAGGATAATGAAATGTTGCTCTGATTTGTAAATATAAGGAGGATTATCGTATTGGCAGATGATCGTAAAGCAGCCTTAGATGCTGCACTGAAAAAAATTGAAAAGAGCTATGGTAAAGGCTCTATTATGAAATTGGGCGAAAAAATCGACCAACAAATCTCTACAATTCCAAGTGGCTCTCTTGCGTTAGATGTCGCTTTAGGTGTCGGCGGTTACCCCCGTGGACGTATCATCGAAGTATATGGACCTGAAAGTTCAGGTAAAACAACAGTGGCGCTACACGCTATTGCAGAAGTACAAAAAAATGGCGGAACGGCCGCTTTCATTGATGCTGAGCATGCGTTAGATCCGCAATATGCACAAAAATTAGGCGTGAATATCGATGAACTACTTCTTTCACAGCCTGACACAGGAGAACAAGGTCTGGAGATCGCTGATGCTTTAGTATCAAGTGGGGCTGTAGATATCGTAGTAGTCGATTCAGTTGCTGCTTTAGTTCCACGAGCAGAAATCGACGGCGAAATGGGTGACTCACATGTCGGGTTACAAGCACGTTTGATGTCTCAAGCATTGCGTAAACTCTCTGGTTCGATCAACAAAACAAAAACAATCGCTATTTTCATCAACCAAATCCGTGAAAAAGTAGGCGTGATGTTTGGGAATCCAGAAATCACTCCTGGAGGACGCGCATTGAAATTCTACGCAACGATCCGTTTAGAAGTACGTCGTGCAGAACAATTGAAACAAGGAACAGATATTGTTGGTAACCGTACAAAGATCAAAGTCGTAAAAAACAAAGTAGCACCTCCTTTCAAAATCGCTGAAGTAGATATCATGTATGGTTTAGGGATCTCACAAGAAGGAGAACTTCTAGACATGGCAGTAGAAAAAGACATCGTTGATAAAAGCGGTGCTTGGTACTCTTATAAAGAAGATCGGATTGGCCAAGGACGAGAAAATGCTAAAATCTATATGGCTAATCATCCTGAAATGATGGCAGAAGTTTCTGCTCTAGTTAGAGCAGCTTATGGCATTGGTGAAGAAGTGGCTGTCCCAGAAGATACAAAAGGCCAAGAAGAATTACCTTTAGAAGAATAATAATAAACAACATAAATAAAAACGGCTGGTCTGAAGAGTAGATACTCTCCTTGACCTGCCGTTTTTTTATTGAATAAAGAACAAAGAAATCTTGAGCTATTTAATCATACGAGTAGCTACATAAAATAAAAAATATCTATTCGACTACAAAAAGTAATTTAGTGAAAAAGTTTCTCAACTTAAAGGTTTACTTATATGAAACTAGTGTCATTTATTCTAAAAACCACCGTTTAATGAATGAACGGAAAGCCGTTTCTTTGTTTATTTAAAGTTGACACTACGGGGTACAAACATTAGAATAAAGTTGTGCATGTTTTTTGTACACATATATGCGAAGATGCATATTGACAAGTTTAGAATAATTTATCATAGAAGCTGTATAGATGATAAAAATGAAAAAGATAGTATGGAGGTGGATTTTATGGTATTCAACATTCTCCTCGCTATCATCGGTTTAATTGTCGGTCTTGGTTTAGGGTTTATGGTCGCAAAGTCACGTCACGAGAAAGAAATAGCTGGTGCACAATCATCAGCTGCTGGGATCATCGATAGTGCAAAGAAAGAAGCAGAAACTCTAAAAAAAGAAGCATTGTTAGAAGCTAAGGAAGAAAATCAGAAATACCGTTCTGAAGTTGAAAGTGAGCTGAGAGAAAGTAAGTTAGAATTAAAATCTCAAGAGAATCGTTTGATTCAACGCGAACAAACGCTGAATCGTAAAGATGACTCGTTAGAAAAACGCGAGAACTCACTTGAAAGTAAAGAAGAAGCACTTAGTTCAAAACAGCAATTAATTGAAGAGCGAGAAAAAGACGTTGAAAAAATGATTGAAGATCAACAAAAAGAACTAGAAAAAATTGCTGGTTTATCAAAAGAGGACGCACGAGATGTCATCATGAAATCGACTGAAGAAGAGCTGAATCATGAGTTAACTCTAATGGTAAAAGAATCTGAACAGCGTGCCAAAGAAGAAGCAGATCGCAAAGCGAAAAACTTATTATCATTAGCGATTCAACGCTGCGCAGCAGATCAAGTTTCAGAAACGACTGTTTCAGTCGTTACCCTTCCGAATGATGAAATGAAAGGTCGTATCATTGGACGAGAAGGTCGTAATATTCGAACGCTTGAGACGCTGACTGGTATCGATTTGATCATCGATGACACACCTGAAGCAGTTGTTCTTTCCGGATTTGATCCAATCCGAAGAGAAATCGCACGAATGACCTTGGAAAAACTGATACAAGATGGACGAATCCATCCAGCACGAATCGAAGAAATGGTCGAGAAATCTCGTAAAGAAATGGATGAACGTATTCGTGAATACGGGGAAGAAGCAGCATTTGAAGTCGGTGCCCATACACTTCATCCAGATCTAATCAAGATCATCGGACGTCTGAGATTCAGAACTAGTTACGGACAAAACGTCTTGAAGCATTCGGTCGAAGTTGCAAAATTAGCTGGTATCTTAGCAGCAGAACTTGGCGAAGATATCCAATTAGCAAAACGTGCCGGATTGCTCCATGATATTGGAAAAGCACTTGACCATGAGATTGAAGGATCTCACGTTGAGATCGGTGCGGAATTAGCTGCCAAGTACAAAGAAAACCCAGTAGTCATCAACGCAATCGCTTCTCACCATGGCGATGTGGAAGCGACTTCTGTTATCTCTGTCCTTGTAGCTGCAGCAGACGCGCTTTCTGCAGCAAGACCTGGTGCGCGAAGTGAATCATTGGAAAACTACATCCGTCGTTTAAGAAGTCTGGAAAATATTTCGAACAGCTTCGCCGGTGTAGAATCAAGTTACGCCGTTCAAGCTGGACGCGAAGTTCGGGTAATGGTCAAACCAGAAGAAATCTCGGATCTGGACGCTGTTCGTTTAGTACGCGATATCCGTAAACGAATCGAAGAAGAGCTGGATTATCCTGGACATATCAAAGTAATCGTTATTCGGGAAACTCGCGCAACTGATTATGCTAAATAAGAGTAAACAAAAAAGAAGAGTCGCGGCAAAAGCCGCAGCTCTTCTTTTTTTGTAAGGCACGAAAAAACATTGCTATCATTATTATTTATTCAACATCTCAAGATCTTTCTCGATCGTCGTATTGATTCCTTTGATGATTGCTGGGATGAATCCTGCTTCTTCTAGGGCAACTACACCGGCAACGGTCGTACCACCAGGAGAAGAAACTTGGTCTACAAGTTCCCATGGATTTTTATCACTTGAAAGGAATTTTTGACAAGAACCCATGATTGCTTTTGCAGCAATTTCAGTTGCTGTTTGTTTGGACAAACCATTTAATACACCAGTCCGTCCCATCGCATCGATCAGCATATAAATGAATGCGGGCGAGCTGCCAGCAAGTCCGATGAATGTACTGAAATCTGCTTCTGCTAAAGGATAGACGCTACCGATTGCTTCAAAAATTATCGTGGCTTGTTGAAGCTGTTCATCCGTAGCAGCTTCATTTTTGCAAATCGCAGAAACGCCTGCTCCTACGCTGACATTGACATTCGGCATCACACGTACGATGGAGGCCTGAGGATCTTCAAGCGCTGTTTCTAAATCTGTTAATGATTTTCCTGAAGCAATAGAAATGAATAAGACCTTCTGGCTGTATTCTTTTAGTTCTTTCAATACTTTTTCAATGATTTTTGGTTTCACGGCTAAAAGAACGATATCTGATTTTGATGCAACTTCCTGGTTGCTTTTGCACGCATGGACGCCAGTTTCAGCAGCGAATGTTTGTGCATTTTCAGAATGACCACTGGAAACGAACACTTCTTCTTTCGAGACTGTTCCTGTTTTCAATAAACCATCAATAATAGCTTGTGCCATATTCCCTGTACCGATAAATCCTACTTTCATGTTATCCTCTCCTTTAGCATTAGGATATCTTTCTTTTTCTATGATCGCAAGCAAAGAACAGGTCTAAAGTGGAAAAATTAAAATAAATAAGATAACATTGGGGTATAACACAAAAGTATACAAGTTAGGAATGGGAAAATGTGAAAAATAAACGATACTTGATGCTGCAATGGATAAAGGAACATAGTCTGATTTTAAAATTGATTTTTTTCGGCTCCGTGTTAGTCTTTGTGGCAAATCAAGTCGCAAATATTGCTAATGGCATGAGTTGGCAAGATATTTGGCAAAGGATGGGACAACAAAGCCATATGACGATCCTGCTCATGATTCTGGCTGGACTGCTGGGTGTCACTCCGATGTTGTTGTATGATTGGGTGACGATCAGAGTCTTAGAAAAACAAGGAAAACCAAAAATGGAAAGAAAAGAGTTTCTTCTTGCTGCGTGGGTAACAAACACGATCAACAATCTCGCCGGTTTTGGTGGTGTGGTAGGAGCAAGTCTTCGGGCTAGTTTTTATGGAAAGCAGACAAATAGGAAAATGGTTTTAGTGACTGTTTCAAAAGTCGCACTATTTATGCTGACTGGTTTGTCTGTATGGTCATTTCTTACATTTATTGATGTCTTTTTTATTCAGTCAGAAAGTATTTTTCGGAGCTATTGGATCTGGCTTTTCGGCGGTAGTTTTTTAGCGCCAGTCATTTTCTTTTTTGCTTACCTAAAGAGAAAGACCTTGTTCTCTGAGTTTTATCCAAAAGGCTTACTTGGTCTGCTACTGGCATCCTTTGGACAATGGACGGGGGCACTTGCAGTATTTCTGACTATCGGCAAGTTGATGAGAATAGATATTTCCATGTTTTCGATCTATCCTATGTTCATGATTGCGACGCTGATAGGAATGTTGACAATGGTCCCAGGTGGAATGGGGACTTTTGATGTTTTGATGATCTTAGGAATGAGTCAATTGTCTGTTCGGCAAGACGTAGCAGTAGTTTGGTTGTTATATTATCGGTTGTTTTATTATGTCCTGCCTTTTTTGACGGGACTTCTATTGTTCATCACACATACAGGAGTCAAAATCAATCGATTTTTAGATAATATACCGCGATTATTTTTCCAAAAGGTTGCGCATATCGTGCTCGTAAGTGCTGTATATTTTGCAGGGATCATGATGGTACTCCTGTCAACGATCACTAATCTGTCTGCAATCAGTCGGCTGTTTCAGGTATTATTGCCGTTCTCGTTCAACTTTTTAGACCAGACATTGAACCTATTAGTGGGCTTTTTATTGCTCGGTCTTGCTCGAGCACTTTCAGTAAAAGTCAAAAAGGCATTTCTGCCTACGATCGCTTTACTAGCTTTTGGTATTTTAAATACGATCACACGTACATTATCTTGGCAATTGTTATTGGTATATGTCTTGATTCTATTGGCTGTGTGGTTATCTAGAAAAGAATTTTATCGAACAAAATTCGTTTATTCTTGGGGAGCTATACTCTTTGATGCTAGCTTGTTCGGTTTCTTGTTTATTGTTTACGCAATTGCAGGTTATCATAGTGGACGCTTTTTAGTTGGACGGATAACAGGTAACCATTTTATTTTGTTTCCTTCAGATGATGTGTGGTTCTCAGGGCTCATTGGTTTGGGCATCTCATTGCTAGCTTTAGTGGCGCTTTATCAATACTTAGCAGAAGATCCTACGACGCTTGGCATTGAGTACGAAAAAGAACGTTTTGACCGTTTATTGGAAACATATGGAGGCACAGCTACAAGCCATCAGCTTCGCTTGCCAGGATACAGTTATTTTTATTACCAAAAAGACGACCAAGACCAAGTCGTTTTTGGCTATCAAATCAAAGGGAACAAATGCTTTGTTTTAGGAGATCCAATTGGTAATCCCAAAATGATGCGGGCAGCAACGAATCAGTTCATGAAACGAGCAGATTGTTTAGGTTATCAGCTTGCTTTTTATAAGATATCAGAAAGCTACGTAGTGATGCTTCACGAATTGGGCTTTCATTTCACGAAAGTAGGTGAAGCAGGAATTGTTGATCTAGCGACAGAAGACTTGTCTCGGCTGAGTCAGCAACTTGAATATCAACGTTTGATGAAAGAAGGATACCATTTCACTTGGTACGACCAACTACCAGAAGAATTACATCAAGCTGTAAATGAAGTTTCACAAAAATGGCTTCACGGGGCACGAGAAAAATACTTTTCTGTGGGACGATTCGATGAATCCTATGTATTGTCTAGTGGCGTCGGTATTGTCCGTAAAGATCAAAAAGTCGTAGGCTTCATCACCGCTCAACCGATGACGAAAGAACAAGCGGGGTATGATTTGCTGCGAATCTTGCCTGAAGAGCCTGAAGAATTAGCGGATTATCTATTAGCTAATTTGTTCATTGTATACGAGAAAATGGGCTATCTGGAAGCAAATCTAGGATTAGCTCCTTTAGCAAATGTTGGAGAAACAGATTTTTCTTTCTTTCAAGAAAAAGTCATGCATATCGTATATAATTATGGTAATTTTTTCTATTCCTTCCAGTCTGCTTATGAAAAGAAATTAAAATATGTCGATCATTGGGAAGGTCGCTACTTTGCATATCGTAAAGGAAGTAATTTCGGATTTGCTACCATGCAGCTGCTCAGTCTGATAGGGAAAGAAAAAGGAAATGTGCCGAGTTTGGCAGAAGAAGTGCTCACAGAATTATAAGAATCACTAGAGTTTATGTGGATTATGAAGAGAAAATTCTATGAAAGCTGTTGAAACGATGACAAAATCAACAGCTAGGCGGACATAAGCTATACTTTTATTTTTCCCTATGATAGAATACTTGCGACTTAGACTTTTCGAATGGGTGAGAGGATGGAATTGATTGAAAAAGCGCCAGCCAAGATAAATTTAGGACTGGATGTATTATATAGACGGCAAGATGGGTATCATGAGTTGGAAATGGTGATGTCGAGCGTAGACTTGGCAGATCATCTATTTTTTGAAGAAATAGCAGAAGACAAAATCATTGTAGAAACAAATAAAGCATTTTTACCGGTAGATGAGCGTAACAATGTTTATCAAGCTGCTTTATTATTAAAAAACAAATACAATATCAAAACCGGTGTCAAGATCTTTGTTAAGAAGAATATTCCAGTAGCCGCTGGATTAGGCGGAGGAAGTACAGACTGTGCAGCTGCTTTAAGAGGGCTCAACCAATTATGGAATCTAGGCTGTTCATTAGAAGAGCTAGCAGAGATTGGTTTGGAAGTTGGTACAGACGTTCCTTACTGTGTATATGGAAGTACGGCTTTTGTCGGAGGTAAAGGGGAAGAAATCCAAGTATTACCTTCTATGCCGCAGTGCTGGGTTGTGTTGGTCAAACCAAGAATGAGCGTTTCCACACGTACAGTGTTTAGGGAAGTAGATACGCAAGCTATCCAACATCAAGATATCCACGGACTTGTTGAAGCCATCCGAGAGCAAGATTATCAGCAGATGATCAAAAAAATGGGAAACAGTTTAGAAGATGTAACGGGAAACCGGCATCCAGTCATCCATCAAATCAAAGAGCGTATGGTCAAGTACGGAGCAGATGCTGCATTGATGAGTGGAAGCGGACCAACCGTTTTTGCCTTGTGCCAACATTATTCAAGAGCGCAGAGAGTATATAATGGGTTAAAGGGTTTTTGTGAAGAAGTTTATTTAGTACGAACCTTGCAATAAAAATAGAAGAAGTAAAACAGGTAAGAAAAGACTGAGGAGTCCTAAAATGGGATTCTTCAGTTTTTTTATTGTAATGAACAGCTTAAACATGAGTGTTAACTCATCCATTTTACGATTTAATCAGAATATCCATGTTTAAATCAGAAATTGATGGATTTCTATTGACGGCGTTTTTTTATTTTGATACATTAATTCACGTTGATAAATCGTAAAATTACGATTTGTTTATTTGAAAGGAGCATATAGATGAAAAAATATCTTTTGACAGCTACGGTAATGATAGGTGCTTTATTGTTTGCAGCATGTGGAAATACGAATAAGGAAGCAGATAAAAAAGAAGACTTGACGATCGTTACGACATTTTATCCGATATATGATTTTACAAAAGAGATCGTAGGGGACGAAGGAAACGTGAAACTTTTGATCCCTGCCGGAACGGAGCCTCATGATTTTGAACCAAGCGCAAAAGAAAGAGCAGAAATTTCCGATGCAGATGTTTTCGTGTATAATAGTTCAGACATGGAATTTTTCGTGGATTCGTTGAAGGATTCAGTGGACAGCAAACAGACCTTGATGATCGAAGCAGCTAAAGGAATTGACCGCTTAGAATCTCAAGAAGCAGACGAACACGAAGAATCAGAAGAAGGACATGATCATGCGCATGAATATGATCCCCATGTTTGGCTCGATCCGGTATTAGCTATAAAAGAAGTCAGAACGATTGCTGGAGAATTAGGCGAAAAATATCCAGATAAAAAGGAAATATTTACGAAGAATGCTGATGCTTATATCAAAAAGCTTGAAGCACTGGATCAAAAATACTCCGAAGAACTCAAAAATGCAACAAACCGCACATTCGTCACTCAGCATGCTGCTTTTGCCTATTTAGCGAATCAATACAACTTAGAACAAGTGGCGATTTCAGGTGTTTCGCCAGATCAGGAACCAACACCAAGCCGCTTAGCTGAACTAAAAGAATTTGTGAAGAAAAACAACATCAAAGTGATTTACTTTGAAGAAAATGCCTCTTCGAAGGTGGCAGAGACATTATCGAATGAAACGGGTGTGAAGTTAGAGGTGTTGAATCCTTTAGAAAGCTTGACCAATGAACAAATCAAAGCAGGCGAAAATTATATTTCTGTCATGGAAAAAAATCTGGAAGCTTTAAAAGAAAGTATCAATTAAGTCTAGAATGGAGGTTATAAGGTGCGTTACATCGAAATATCTGATTTGACCTTTTATTATGATGATGAACCAGTACTAGAAGATGTCTCCTATCATGTAGACGCGGGTGAATTTGTCATTTTGACTGGAGAAAATGGAGCAGCCAAGTCAACCTTGGTGAAAGCATCGTTAGGATTACTGAAACCTTCAAAAGGAACGATAAAGATTGCTGAGAAAAATCAAGAGGGAAAAAAATTAAGTATCGGCTATATTCCCCAACAAGTTGCATCTTTCAATGCAGGTTTTCCAAGTACGGTGATCGAATTAGTCCGATCAGGAAGATACCCAAGAGGCCGCTGGTTCAAGCGTCTCTCTGAAAAAGATCATCAACATGTACAGCGGGCTCTAGAAGCTGTTGGGATGTGGGATATGCGAAACCGGCGGATAGGTGAATTGTCTGGCGGACAAAAGCAGCGGATCAGCTTAGCACGTATTTTTGCTACTGATCCTGACTTATTTGTCCTTGATGAGCCAACAACAGGAATGGATGAAGAGTCTCGAAATGAGTTTTATCGCCTTCTTCGACATAGTGCCCATGTCCATGGGAAATCAGTTCTAATGATCACTCATGATCATGAAGATATCAAACAGTATGCGGACAGACAGATCCGACTGGTGAGAAAGGAGGATTCTCAATGGCGTTGCTTTCATATGAATTCATGAGAAGAGCTTTTCTTGCGGCTATCTTCATAGCGGGGATCGCCCCGATGCTAGGTGTGTTTTTAGTGATCAGAAGACAATCGCTGATGGCTGATACACTTTCTCATGTCTCTTTAGCAGGGGTAGCGTTAGGATTCTTTTTGAACCTTAATCCTACACTTACGACCATGCTAGTCGTTGTGCTAGCAGCTGTGATATTGGAATATCTGCGAACGATCTACCGAACCTATTCGGAAATCTCCATTGCCATTTTAATGGCTGGCGGTTTAGCGCTAGCTTTAGTATTAATGAATCTGAGTGGCGGGAATTCTGCAACAAGCATCCAATCTTATCTGTTTGGTTCGATCGTGACCATTACTTGGGAGCAAGTCATCTTTTTAGGAATCTTATTCGTTGCGATCGGTATATTGTTCTTTTTATTCAAACGTCCGATGTATGTTCTGACTTTTGATGAGGATACCGCCCATGTGGATGGATTACCCGTTCATTTGATGTCAATGATGTTCAATGTGATTACTGGTGTAGCTATTGCTGTGATGATCCCGATTGCCGGTGCACTTTTGATATCCGCAATCATGGTTCTTCCTGCAGCAATCGGTATGCGGTTAGGTAAAAGTTTCAATGTTGTGATTGCTATCAGTGTTTGTGTCGGATTTCTAGGGATGCTGTCAGGATTGACTAGCTCGTTTTATCTAGATACCCCTCCAGGAGCAACAATCACATTAGTCTTTATTGCTTTGTTCCTGATTGTAAATATCATCAAACGAATATTGGTTGCCTTTAGAAGAAAAAATAACTGAATGATAAAGAAAAGAAGCCTGATAAAAACGAAAAATTTTTTATAGGCTTCTTTTTATTTTAATAAATACCGAACTATTTTCTTATTTTTTCATAAAATGCTCGAATTTTTGAAGAAAAACTTATATAATGTAAAACGATAAAATTTCTTAAAAGGAGTTGGAATAGGTGAAAGTACGTCGCAGTGAACGTCTGGTTGACATGACACAGTATTTATTGAATCACCCGCATGAATTGATTTCCTTAACAAGCTTTGCCGAACGTTATGAATCTGCTAAATCTTCCATCAGTGAAGATTTGGGAATCATCAAGAAAACATTTAAAGAACGAGGGTATGGTACCTTGGAAACAATCCCAGGTGCTGCAGGTGGTGTATTGTTCATCCCTGAAATTTCATATGAAGAGGCGAAAAAATATATTGAATCTCTAGCAGAACGTCTATCAGAACAAGATCGTCTGCTTCCAGGAGGATATGTTTATCTCTCTGATTTGTTAGGAGAACCTGAACTGCTGCGTCAAGTTGGGAGAATCATTGCTTCTAAATACCTTGGTGAAAAAATCGATGCTGTAATGACTGTGGCCACAAAAGGCGTACCTATTGCCCAAGCTGTGTCCTATTATCTGAATGCACCATTCGTTATTGTACGCCGAGACTCAAAAATAACAGAAGGATCAACAGTCAGTGTCAACTATGTGTCCGGTTCTTCTGAAAGAATTGAAAAAATGGAATTGTCTAAGAGAAGCTTGAAACGTGGTTCACGTGTCCTTGTAGTGGATGATTTCATGAAAGGCGGCGGAACAGTCAACGGAATGAAGAGCTTGATCGAAGAATTCGAATCAGAACTTGTTGGCATCACTGTATTTGCCGAATCGAAATTCAACGGACATCGCGCTATCGATGATTATACGTCACTGCTTTATGTCAAAGATGTAGATACTCAAACGAAAAATATCACGGTTGTGCCGGGAAATTATTTTTCAGAATAAGAGGTTGTGAAAAAGCCGCTTAGTTTCGAGTAGTAAGAAAAATTTTGTGAAAATGGCTTTCCACATTTTTTCATAAATTTGGCTTAATACCGAGAAACTGGCTTTTGAACACCGTTTATCTAGAGGTTGTAAGCCTACCGTTTAACTCTAAGTCACAAGAAACGATTTCAAAAAACAGCTTTTCATGTTTTATGAGTAGTGTGACTTGTGACTGAGGGGTTGGTAGGAGAGCGCCGGTTACCCAATAGATAGGCCCTTTATGGTCTATCTATTTTTTTATCCAAAGAACACCGTGATGAAAGAAAATCACTTGTTTTGTTGAAAAAATGGGTATACTGGGATAAACTGAAATCAGCAAACTATATTTAGGAGTGACGCAGTTGGACGCACGTTATGCAATTATTTTGGCGGCAGGGAAAGGTACCCGCATGAAGTCAAAATTATATAAAGTTTTACATCCCGTCTCTGGTAAACCTATGGTAGAACATATCATCAATCGGGTCAGTGAAACGAAACCAGATGAAGTGATTACCATCGTTGGACACGGAGCAGAACAAGTCAAAGCACAACTAGGAGAACGCAGTAAATATGCGTTACAGGCGGAGCAATTGGGAACAGGACATGCTGTTTTGCAAGCCGCTTCTTTCTTGGAAGGAAAAAAAGGAACGACGTTAGTTATCAGTGGCGATACACCATTATTGACTACTGAAACGCTGAACAATCTTTTTGAATATCACCAAGGAAAAAATGCAAGTGCGACGATCTTGACGGCACAAGCAGAAAACCCAACAGGATATGGTCGGATCATTCGTGACCATATTGGGATCGTAGAAAAAATCGTGGAACAAAAAGACGCAACACCAGAAGAAGCACTTGTACAAGAAATCAATACAGGAACATACTGTTTTGACAACGAAGCTTTGTTCGATGCGTTAAGCAAAGTCGGAACAAACAATGCTCAAGGTGAATACTATCTGACAGATATCATCGAAATCTTAAAAGAAGAAGGCAATACAGTTGCTGCTTATCAAACAGATGATTTCGAAGAATCAATGGGAGTCAATGATCGGATCGCGTTAGCTAAAGCAAATGAGATCATGAGAAAGCGGATCAACCAGATGCATATGGTCAATGGCGTAAGCTTTGTCGATTCAGCAACGACATACATCGATGCAGGCGTAGAGATTGGTCCAGACACATTGATTGAAGCAGGTGTACAAATCCAAGGCAATACAGTCATCGGTTCTGATTGTGTCATCGGGGCACATTCAAAAATCGTAGACAGTAGGATTGAGGATCACGTCGTCATTGAAAACTCAGTCATTGAAAGCAGCCATGTCAAGAAACATGCAGATGTGGGACCTTATGCACATTTACGACCAAAAGCTGAAATTGGCGAAAACGTCCATATCGGAAACTTTGTGGAAGTGAAAAATGCTCAAATCGGCAAAGGAACGAAAGTCGGTCACTTGACGTATGTTGGTGATGCTACGTTGGGAGAAGAGATCAATGTCGGATGTGGTGTTGTCTTTGTCAACTATGATGGAAAGAACAAGCATCATACGACTGTCGGCGACCACAGCTTTATTGGTTCTAGCACGAATATCATCGGACCTGTCGAGGTAGCTAAAAACAGTTCGATTGCTGCCGGGTCAACAATTACAGACGATATTCCAGAATATGCGCTGGCAATTGCGAGAGCAAGACAAGTCAATAAAGAAGGATATGCAAAAAAACTCCCTTATCTAAACTAAGACTTTTGCAAAATCACTTGATTTATTTAAAAAATATGACTACTATTTATTAGGTAGAATTCTAGAGTTGTGAAAAAGAAAGTGGAGGTCCCCATGTCAAAACATTACTTTGACCCAAGATTAAAAATTTTTGCGTTAAATTCCAATCGCCCATTAGCAGAGAAAATTGCAGCAGCAGTCGGTGTCGAGTTAGGAAAATCATCTGTTACTCAATTTAGTGATGGAGAAATTCAAGTAAACATTGAAGAAAGTATTCGTGGATCGCATGTCTATGTGATCCAATCAACGAGCAGCCCAGTCAATGATAACTTGATGGAGTTGCTGATCATGATTGATGCACTGAAACGAGCAAGTGCAAAAACAATCAACGTAGTCATGCCTTATTATGGTTATGCGCGTCAAGATCGTAAAGCACGTGCACGGGAACCAATCACAGCGAAATTAGTAGCAAACATGATCCAAAAAGCCGGTGCAACACGAATGCTGACTTTGGACCTTCATGCAGTCCAAATCCAAGGTTTCTTTGATATTCCCGTCGATCATTTGATGGGTGCGCCACTTATTGCTAATTATTTCTTGGAAAAAGGAATCAAAGGCGATGATGTTGTCGTTGTTTCACCAGACCACGGTGGCGTTACACGAGCACGTAAATTAGCGGAATTCTTGAAATCTCCGATTGCGATCATCGACAAACGCCGTCCAAAAGCAAATGTTGCAGAAGTAATGAACATCATTGGTCAAGTCAAAGGCAAAACTTGTGTACTGATCGACGATATGATCGATACAGCAGGTACGATCACATTGGCTGCCAATGCTTTGAAAGAAGCTGGTGCAACAAGTGTGTATGCTTCATGTACCCATCCAGTATTATCTGGTCCTGCTTTACAAAGAATAGAAGATTCAGCTATCGAGCGACTAGTTGTCACAGACTCGATCTATCTTCCAGAAGATCGTAAAATCGATAAAATCGATGAAGTAAGTGTTGGCGGACTAATGGGAGATGCAATCAAACGTATCCATGAAAACAAACCAGTTAGTCCATTATTTGAAACAAAAAATAAATAATAAATAAACTCACAAAGGGGAGTCCAATTGGGCTGAGATTGAATCTATTTCTAAACCCTTCGTACCTGTTTCGGTTATGCGAGCGTAGGAATTGTGAAAAAACAGCTGTTTGAAAATTTTCGAAAGCTGCTTCCTCCTTTGTGACTTTTTTATTCAAAGGAGGAAGTTTTTTTATGGGAAAAAATAGAGTTTGGGTAGAAGGAACGATTGTTGCAGCGTTAGCGATGGTGCTGTCATTGATACCAATCCAGATCGGCAGCAGTTTTTCTATTTCATTAGGGCAGATTCCGTTGACGCTTTTTGCGTTAAGAAGAGGGGCAAAGGCAGGGATGCTAGCAGGTTTCATTTGGGGGATCTTACACTTTCCGTTGGGACAAGTTTATTATTTAAGTGTCGTTCAAGTGTTGATTGAGTATCCGATTGCTTATACTTTTGCAGGTGCAGCAGGGCTCATGGCTTCAAATGTCCAAAAAAGCTATGCAGATGGAAATACGAAACAAATCAGAAAAAACATAGTGTTTGGTGCATTGATTGGCGCACTTTCCAGATATTTTTGGCATTTTATTGCGGGAGTTGTTTTCTGGGGAGCCTATGCACTATGGGGGATGAATCCTTGGCTCTTTTCTTTCGTAATGAATGGTGCTAGCGGGTTGAGCACAGCGATTGTGACGATGATCGTTTTATTAGGGATCCAACAAACGATTCCATCGCTTTTTGTGCCAGATAAACGACAGAATCTTTAAATAAAAAAGGAAACAAAAAACTTGAGACAGAATCATGTCCTAAGTTCCTTGTTTCCTTTTTGTTTTTCGGTAAGAAATAGATTCACTTCAATGGCAGATAAGAAAGACCGGCATCTTCTACCAATTGCCAGCGTCGATCGTTGCCAGAGTAGATTAAAGTAGCGACGACTTCTTCTTCCCGATACCGAGTACCTTTCAATTTCCAAATATAGTCCTCAATCACATAAATAGGAATACGGTATTCGTCATCGATCAAACCAACTTGATCAAAAGAAAAAATGATCCCTTCCTGCATTAAATTACGCATTTCTTTCAATAATTCCACACTGATTTTTTCAACAGGAGTTTCCTTTTTAAAAAAGGATTTTTTTACATTGATCTTATCTGACAGGATAGAACTTAATTTACTAGCAAAAATCCTGTAAAATTCATCTAAATAGCGATAATAAATTCGGTTCAATTGATCGTTCAGATCGAAGTACACGAAATTATTTTGTAGCTTATAAAAAAATGGTGAGTGGAGGTGTGTTTTCATATGGCCAAAATATAACAATTCTGAAATTTCTAAAGGTGTCAATTCTTTCAGCATCGTTAAATCAGTAAAGTCGATCCATTTCAATTCATCGAATCCACGCCTGTTTCGAGAAGAGGAAAAGAAACGCTGGATATTTTCTGTACCACGGATTACTTTCAGTCCTGTATGAGATTCGTATTCTCCAGCAGAAGCAGATGGATCAAGCAAGAGCAAGTTTTGAGGAAAATGCACGATACTGTTTGCAAAATCAGTAGCAGTCAGTCCTTTTGTTAAAACAGCATTACTTGTGGTATCAATATGTACATAAACTGACTCAGTCATCATGTTCCTCCTCTTATTTCCTCTTAATCTCTTTTATTTTACAACATTTGCATAAAAAAAGCTTGTTTCTTTTATTTTAAAATTCCATTACAAAATCACGTTTTCATTGAAAATACTCTCATTTTCAATTAATTTTTGTATTTTTTATTTAAAGGTGGTTTTATGAATTGTTTTCTTATGGAATATCCAAAGTCGAATACGATACTCATGAACTTTTTTCGACGTACTGGTATACTTGAAGAAAAAGGAGAAAGCGATGGAGATAAAAAAAGTTTACTTTTCACAGAAAATGTCGCTGTATTCGCGTATCAACCAAGCAAAACAACCTCTTCCGTTTTTTCAAAGCCATCAAGAAAGTAGAGAAGCATTTTGGCGTTCTGCAAAAAAGCAATGTGCCTTTGAAGCAGTATCAAAAAAATATACCATCTATTTTACTATTGATAAAAGTAGAGAAGATGTTATTTTTAATAACTTGCTGATCGAAGGCGTAACTTTTGAATGGCAAAAACTTTTTCAGCATATGGAAGCTTGCGCTCGTTTTTTTATTAAAGAAAACTGTTGTTTTTTATTTCAATCTCCTCTATCAGAAGAATGGTTGCGTATTTTTCATAAAAACGGCTATCAAGGAACCATGCAACTAAATAAAAAGCTGGTCTATCACACAGCATTTGTATTAGGAGGAGGGGGAGCACACGGTGCCTATCAGATTGGTGTATGGCAGGCGCTGAAGGAACATAACATCCAATTTGAAATCATCACTGGGACCTCGGTAGGTGCGCTGAACGGCGCATTGATTTTACAAGGAGACATGGAAAAAGCTGTGGGTTTATGGAAAAAGCTATCAACCAGACAAGTGCTTGCGTTACCAGAAATGGCTGACGTAGAAGACTTGCGTGAACGTTTCTATCAAGAAAGACGCCAAATGACGAAAACGGCACTAGTTGAAGGTGGGGTTTCGTCTGCGCCATTGGAAAAGCTGGTCAAGGAAAATTTAGATTTGTCTTTGCTCAAATACAATTCCAAAATACGTTTATACACGGTGTCTACTAAATTGCCAGAACTAGCGGAAGTAGTGACTGCTATCCAACAAACAAAAACAGAAGAAATACCAGATTGGATACTTGCCTCTGCTTCATTTTATCCTGCTATGGCTTACCGAAAGATCGGAAAAAATAAATATGCAGATGGTGGATATCGTAACAAAATTCCTATTGATATCGCGATTAACGAAGGCGCAACAGAGGCGTTTGTCGTGGATGTGCAAGGACCAGGGCCAGCGAAAAGAATCCGTGTGCCAGATACGTTTATCCATTGGAAATGTCAAACATTGTGGACGCTTGGCAGCTTTCTGCTTTTTGATAGCCAAAGAAACCAATTAAATTTACAATTAGGCTATCTGGAAATGAAAAAACGATTAGGCTGTTACTACGGGAATTGGTATACATTTGATTCTGTCAAACAAGCAGGAACATGCTGGCGTGGATTTTTATCTTACTTAATAAAAGAACTTCAGTTAGAGCTATCTTTTTTCAAAACCATAAAATTTTGGCAAAAACTGCGTAATATATATAAGAACAGGGTCGAACCAGAAACATGCGGACTGGCGATGCTGGAACTTTTAGCAAAAAAACATTTTTTATTGCCAAACAAAGTCTATGAAGTAGATTGGATGTTTCAAATGATCTGCCAACAAGATAGAAAAAGTATGCCAGACGATTTATTGGCACAAGTTGGTCAATTAAGTACAGAAGAATGGCGGAGGTATCGAAAATATCAGCAGAAAATACAAAATGAACGCACGAAAGCCGTTTATTTTGAAAAACTGCTGCAAGAAAAATGTAAGGATCGTTTGCAGCGTGAACTGCTTGAACAGCCAGTTGACACATTACTGATCCTATATTTATATTATCTCAAGGAGGAACAACCATGGCACAAGAATTTTCATATGAAATCGTAGAAGAAATCGCTGTTTTATCAGAAAACAACAAAGGATGGCGTAAAGAGCTGAACTTAGTCAGCTGGAATGGTCGTCCGCCAAAATTCGATCTTCGAGATTGGGCACCCGACCATGAAAAGATGGGGAAAGGGCTGACACTGACGAACGAAGAGTTTGAACAACTGCAAAAAGCAATAGAAAATATGTAATGAGGAAGGACCCTGTCGAATGAAAAGTATGACTGGTTTTGGCAAAGCCATCCGCGAAACAAAAGCATATCAGCTAGATATCGAAATAAAAAGTGTCAATCAGCGTTTTCTAGATGTCCAAATACGAAGTCCTAAAATCCTGAACTTTATTGAAAACGATTTTCGTCAGCTTATCAAACAGCAGTTAAGCCGCGGACGGATCGAGGTATTTGTGAATCTAGCTTATATTGGCAAAAATGAAAAGCAGATCGTCATCAACTGGGAATTGATTGATTCACTTATCACCCAATTGACAGACGGGATTCAACAACGATACGGGAGTCAAAATCAAGTGTCAATTCGTCGGCTGGCGGAACGCTTCGCGCTGGATGAAAACTTCGTAACGGTAGAAGAAAAACCGGAAGAGAGCATGGAAGAATTGGCACAGTTAGCTCTAGATACATTGAAAAGTGCACTTGATTCTATTGAAGCCAGTCGAGAAAAAGAAGGACAAGCCTTAGCTTCAGTGCTGAAAAAGAACACGGAAGAATTCAAACAAGTACTAAAAAAACTCAATAGTTTTGTAGACATCTATGAACAGGAATTTCAATTAAGGTATCAAAAAAAGCTGGAGGAATTTCTTGGAGCGAAAGTGGATGAGCAACGGTTGCTGACGGAGTTGGCTATCTTGCTGGAACGTGGAGATATCCACGAGGAACTGGACCGTTTGGCAATCCATGTCCAAAAACTAGATGAACTTATCGAGGCGCAATGTCCTGTAGGGCGAGAATTAGATTTTTTGATCCAGGAAATGAATCGGGAAATCAACACGATCGGTTCCAAATCAAATGCAATCGAAATTAAAAATCAAGTCGTCCAATCCAAGACGATCTTAGAAAAAATCAGAGAACAGGTCCAAAATATTGAATGACGAAAGAGGTAGAGACAATGAAATACTATGACGTAACGTTCCACGAATTAAGTGGAAAAACTGTTGTTAAACGGGATATCCCTTCTGAAAAAAACGGCTTTGACGTATGGAAAGATGCCTGTGCAGACTATACTGAGAACGAACTGTTTATTTTGATCAACGACGGTGCTTACGTGACGATGAATCGGAAATTTATTGTTCGAATCGACACAGAAGAGGTAGAAGATCCGACAGAAAAAGCACGTTCTCGAAAAGATGAGATCATGGGTGTAGTGAATACTTTGTCCAATATGGGCTTTTAGCAAGGATGCTGAACAAAGAAATACAATAAATAATCAGAATTGCATTTCTACGCTTAGCTTCTTTGCTCTAGGAATACATTTAAAGGTTGTGACAAAATTCGTGTCACAACCTTTTTTTATTTTGAATAAGTGATGTTCAAAAACCATTTTCTCGGTATGAAGCCAAATTTATGCAAAAATGTGAGAAGCCATTTTTATTTGGCTGTTCTTATTACTTGATGCAGGGCAGCTTTTTTACGACCTCTTGGTACAGGGTAGCTTTTTTACCAATTTCTAGCTATAATTAAAGATAACCTTGAAAGTTGCAGAAAAAAAGTGCAAAATAAACGATAAGTACAAAAAGACTAGTTGAAAGGACGTCGTCATGTCAGAGCGTGGATTATTAATCGTGTTGTCTGGTCCATCCGGTGTAGGAAAAGGCACAGTACGAAAAGCAATTTTTGAGAGTGAGGATAATGATTTTCAGTATTCAATCTCAATGACTACCCGTAAAATGCGTGAAGGGGAGGTCGAAGGCGTTGATTATTTCTTCCGAAGCAAAGAAGAGTTTGAATCAATGATCGAAGCTGGAGAGATGCTGGAATACGCAGAATATGTCGGGAATTATTATGGAACGCCTTTGTCATATGTCAACAAGACATTGGATGAAGGAAAAGATGTTTTCTTGGAGATTGAAGTCCAAGGAGCAAAACAAGTCAAAGAAAAAGTGCCCGATGGTGTATTCATTTTTTTGACTCCGCCAGATTTAGCGGAATTAAAATCACGGATCGTAGGCCGAGGAACAGATGCAGATGAAGTAATCGAAGAACGAATGAAAGTTGCAAAAGAAGAAATCGAAATGATGGCTCTTTACGACTATGCTGTTGTAAATGATGAAGTGTCGCTAGCAGTTGAACGAATCAAACACATTATTGCCAGTGAACATTTTCGAGTAGATCGCGTAATCGGTAAATATATTAAAATGTTAAAGGAGATGTAGTCTTATGATGTTAAAACCTTCAATTGACTCACTATTAGATCGTGTAAATTCAAAATATTCTCTAGTAATTTTAGCAAGCAAACGCGCGCATGAGTTGGATGCAAGTGCACAACCTACACTAGATTCTTTTGATTCAGTAAAAAGCGTTGGTCAAGCTTTAGAAGAAATCGATGCAGGGAATGTAGTCAATGATCCCCATCCTGAATTAAAACGTGAACGTTTGAAGATGGAAGAAGAGGAACGTCAAGCTCAAAAAGAGCGTGAACAACACGAATTGGAATCACGTATCCGCGAAGAGCAAAAAATGTAATAAAGAAAAGTAGAGCGAGCATCTAAAAAGAAAAGCAAACCCAGCTGTTTCCTTTTCAAATATTCGCCTCTTATTGTCTGGTAGAAAAGGCTGTGTCTGAACTTTTTGACACAGTTCTTTTTTTTCTTATCCGCTGTTAATTTTTTGTTAGGATTTGGCAGAAAATAAGACAAATCCAGCGATCTCTAGTAAAATAGGCAAGGAACTTTTTGTCGCTTGATATGAAAAGACAAAAAAAGGAGGAAACGAACCATGACATTAACAGCTGAAGTCATTGTGGACGTACCTACTATGCAGACCGATCAGCCATTCACCTATCTGGTTCCCTCTGAAATGGAAACAGCTTTGCAAGTCGGGATGCGGGTAGAGGTCCCTTTTGGTAATGGCAATCGTCATGTCCAAGGATTTGTTATGGCTATCCAAAAATCAGAAGAATCAGCTAACCCATCGTTGAAGGCAGTGATCCGTTTGCTGGACCTTGCCCCAGTGGTCAATGAAGAATTACTTTCATTAGCTGATTATATGAAAAAGATCACTTATGCATTCAAAATCACTTGTCTACAAACGATGCTTCCGAGTGTGATGAAAGCAGAATATGATAAATTGATCTATCCTTTGGCAGATACACCAGAAATTCAGGCATTGTTTGGTCAACGGGAAGTGATTTCCTGGAAAGAAGCAGAAGAAGAAGGCAGCCTTTCTCAGTTGATTCGTTGGCGCCAAGAGCAATTAGTAGATATCAAATACGAAGTCCATACACGAAATAAAGTAAAAACGATTCGTTTGGTCCGTTCCCTATTAACTGAAAAACAAATCGAAGAAGAATGGGCAAAATTACGGCAAAATGCCAAGAAACAAAAAGAGCTTCTTTTGTGTTTATCTGAACTGAGCCAAGAAGAACCAATCGCTTATTTCAAAGATAAAGAAATCAGTACTGCTGTCTTGAATCAAGGAAAAGAAAAGGGCTGGCTGGAGTTTGTAGAATCAGAACGTTATCGAGACCCTTATCAAGACCGAGTATTTGACCAAACGACGGCATTGGAACTGAATGCAGAACAAAAAAATGCTGTCGAACAAATCATCACAGCAGGTCAGCAACAAAAAGATCAGGTCTTTTTGCTAGAGGGAATCACCGGTAGTGGAAAAACAGAAGTATATCTTCAATCAATCGCTGATGTTTTGTCAGAAAATAAAACGGCTATTATGTTAGTGCCTGAAATCGCATTGACTCCGCAAATGGTCGAGCGATTCAAAGGACGCTTCGGTGAATCAGTTGCGGTCTTACATAGCGGACTTTCCCAAGGTGAAAAATATGATGAATGGCGCAAGATCGAGCGGGAAGAAGCACAAGTAGTAGTAGGCGCGCGCTCTGCTATTTTTGCTCCGCTGAAAAATATAGGATTGATCATTATCGATGAAGAACATGAATCAAGTTATAAACAAGATGAGACGCCGCGTTATCATGCGAGAGATTTAGCTATTTGGCGCAGTAAATACCATCATTGCCCAATAGTCCTTGGAAGTGCGACACCCTCTTTGGAATCAAGAGCACGAGCTCAAAAAGGCGTGTATCAGTTATTGCAGTTGAACCACCGAGCTAAAGTAGCTGCACAACTTCCAGCTATTGAGATCGTAGACATGCGTGAAGAGTTTCAGAATCATCGGACCTCTACTTTTTCTGCTAATTTGCAGGAAAAGATACAAGATCGGTTAGACAAAAAAGAACAAACTGTCCTACTGCTCAATCGTCGAGGATATTCGTCTTTTGTGATGTGCAGAGACTGCGGATTTGTTCTCCCATGCCCTAATTGCGATATCTCTCTTACCTTGCATATGGATACACGTTCGATGCGCTGTCATTATTGCGGACACGAAGAACCTATTCCTAATCGCTGTCCCAATTGTGGGGGCAACAAAATCCGCTACTATGGGACAGGCACCCAAAAAGTAGAAGAGGAACTCCGAGAACTTTATCCGCAAGCTAGGATTTTGCGTATGGATGTAGATACCACCCGAAGAAAAGGGGCACACGAACAGATTTTACAAAAATTCGGTGCAAAAGAAGCAGATATTTTATTAGGGACGCAAATGATCGCTAAAGGCTTGGATTTTCCAGAAGTCACATTAGTTGGCGTGTTGAATGCCGATACCTCCCTGAATTTACCGGATTTTCGTTCTAGCGAGCATACATTCCAATTGCTGACCCAAGTTTCAGGACGAGCAGGACGAGCGGAAAAACTAGGCGAAGTCGTGATCCAAACGTTCAATCCTCAGCATTACGCTATAGAATTGGCTAAAAAACAAAACTATGAACAGTTTTATCAGCAGGAAATGCATGTACGGCATCGTGGAGGTTACCCTCCGTATTACTTTACTGTGAAAATAACTGCCAGCCATCCTGAAGAACAAGTGGCGGCAAAGAAAATCTTTCAGATTGCCAATCAGCTAAAAGAAGTATTAAGTCCTCAAAGTTTGTTACTAGGACCAACACCCAGCATGATTTTGAGAGTGAAAAATCGATACTATTATCAACTGATCATCAAATATAAACATGAGCCGAATCTTCCTCATGTTTTGGATGAAATCTTGAATGGAAGCCAGAAAGAACAGCGGCAAGGTCTTTTTGTGGCAATTGACAACGAACCATTAAACTTTATTTAAGAAAGGACCAACTTATGCGCTATCCTATATTGATCCACCCTAATGATAAATTAAAAAGACCTGCTCAGCCAATCGACGTGATCACGGATGAAACGATTGCTTTGTTAGACAACTTATATGAGACGATGATTGCGAATGACGGAATAGGGATTGCTGCTCCTCAAGTAGGAAAAAACAAGAGAATCGCTGTGATCGAAGTAGATGAAGGCGAAAAATTCGAACTGATAAACCCAGAAATCATTGAAGCAAAAGGTGAAAGCATGGACGTAGAAGGCTGTCTCAGTATTCCGCATGTCTATGGAACAGTCAAGCGAGCAGATGAAGTGACTGTACGCTATTATGACCGAGATGGAGAAGAGATAGAAGTGACAGCTTTCGGCTATTTAGCCCGTGCCTTCCAGCATGAAATCGATCACTTAGACGGTATTCTGTTCATTGAGAAAATGGTACAGCAGATCCCGGAAGAAGAACTTGAAGAATATATGGAGGAACATCTTGATGACTAAGTTAGTATTTATGGGCACACCTGCTTTTTCTGTGCCAATTCTTGAAGGGCTGATAGAATCAGGCTACGAGATCCAGGCAGTAGTCACACAGCCCGACCGTCCAGTTGGGCGGAAACGAGTAATTACGCCGACACCGGTAAAAGAAGCTGCTCTAAAGCACGGTATCCGTGTGTTGCAACCAGAGAAAATCTCCGGTTCGCCAGAAATGGAAGAAATCATTGAATTGGCACCTGATTTGATCGTCACTGCGGCGTTTGGCCAGTTCTTGCCTGAAAAGTTATTGCAAGTGCCAAAATTAGGGGCAATCAATGTCCATGCTTCTTTACTTCCTAAATATCGGGGAGGTGCGCCTGTTCATTATGCCATCATGAATGGGGAGAAAGAAACTGGTGTAACGATCATGGAAATGATCAAAAAAATGGATGCAGGCGGAATCTATGCGCAAGAAAGCATGCCAATCACTAAACAAGATGATGTGGGGACGATGTTTGAAAAGCTCAGCCTTTTAGGAAGAAAGCTATTGCTAGAAACATTGCCTAATATTTTGAATGGACAAAAACCAGTTCCTCAAGACGAGTCAAAAGCCACTTTTTCGCCAAACATCACACGTGAACAAGAAGCGGTCGATTGGCATAAAACTGCAGAAGAAATCGACAACCAAGTACGCGGGATGCGTCCTTGGCCGATTGCATTCACGACTTATGAAGGTACACGCTGGAAATTATTATCAGTTGAAGTACTGGCAGAAAGTACAGACGAAGCACCAGGCACGATCATCCGAAAAGACAAAAAAAATCTATGGATTGCTTGCGGTAAACAGACTGTATTAGCCATCAATGAATTACAGCCAGCTGGTAAAGGAAAACAAGCCGTACACGATTTTCTTAACGGAAGCGGTCAGCAAGTTCAGATTGGTCAGCAGGTGAAATAATGAAAAAAATCCCTAAAAAAATGAAAAAATCTGTACGATATATGGCATTACTGACATTAGAGCGAGTGAACAAGGGTGGCGCCTACTCGAATCTTTTGTTGAATGAGATGATCAAACAAAGCGAGCTAAATCAAAAAGATGTGGGTCTATTTACAGAATTGATCTACGGTACGATTAGCCATCAGCGACTATTGGAATTTTACGTTGCACCATTGATCGCTAAAGCAAAAAAAGTGGATGACTGGGTCAAGACGCTTCTTTATCTTTCTGTATATCAATTAGAATTTTTAGATAAAGTCCCTGCACATGCTATTTTAAACGAGGCGGTCGAAATCGCGAAAGTAAAAGGAAATCCTGGGACAGGAAAATTTGTAAATGGTGTTTTGAGGAATTATCAGCGTCAAGGAGCACCAGATCTGCAAGGCATTGCTGATCCTATCGAAAGACTTTCTGTCAAAATCAGCCTGCCTCTATGGATGACGAAGCGGTTGGTGGATCAAATCGGTTACGAAGAAACTGAAAAGCTCGGTTTATCGCTATATCAGCCTAGCCATGCTAGTGCCCGAGTAGATACACGCCGACTTTCCAGAGATCAGGCCATCACTGTTTTGCAAGAAGAAGAGATCACAGCTGAAAAAAGCCAAGTCAGTCCATGCGGTATAGTAGCGAAAAAAGGGCATTTAGCTTCTAGCTCATTGTTCCACGATGGCGTCATGACGATCCAAGATGAAAGTTCGATGCTTGTAGCGCCGTCTATGCAAATCGAGCATGAACATCATGTCTTAGATGCCTGTGCAGCACCCGGAGGTAAGACGACACATATTGCTTCTTTTTTGGATCCCTCATGTGGTGGGGAAGTGATTGCTTTAGATGTACATGAACACAAAGTCAAACTCATTGAAGAAAATGCAACACGTCTGGGTGTCTCTTCTGCTGTTTACGCTCAAAAGATGGATGCTAGAGAAGTCAGCAAGCAGTTTGAACCAGAGCAGTTCGATCGGATTTTAGTAGACGCGCCTTGTTCAGGTCTAGGGCTCCTTCGGCGAAAACCAGATATCCGTTATAAAAAACAGCCGGATGAATTAGCGAATTTACCAAAAATCCAATTGGAAATTTTAGAAAGCTGCGCACCAGCTTTAAAGTCTTCCGGTATTCTGACTTATAGTACTTGTACGATCTTAAAAGAAGAAAACCAAGACGTTGTTTCTGCTTTCTTGGAAACACACCCTGATTTTGAGAGGATTGATGTTTTGACCGATCCTATGCTACAATCATCAATCGTAGAGAAAATGTTGACTTTGTATCCGCATCAGTTTTACACAGATGGATTTTTCATTTGTTGTTTGCGCAAAAAGTAATGAGGTGAAAAAATGCAGATTGAATATCAATCAGATGTAGGAAGACGACGTAACACCAATCAAGACTATGCCAGTGTATTTACTAGCCGTTCAGGTCTCAAGCTTGCTGTATTAGCAGATGGGATGGGTGGGCACCGTGCTGGAGACATTGCCAGTCAAATGGCGGTAACAAATCTAGGCGAAGCTTGGGAAGAACAAGAAGCTGCCGACGATGAAAAAATCGCCCAGTGGTTCATTCAATCGATTCAAGAGGAAAATGTGCTGATTTATCAGCGAGGACAAGAACAGCCGGAATATAACGGTATGGGAACAACAATCGTAGCGGCAGCTCTGTCAGATGACTGGTTCACGATTGCGAATGTTGGCGACAGCAGAGCGTATTTGATTCGCGAAGATAAAATCATGCAATTGACAGAGGATCATTCTTTAGTTAACGAACTAGTCAAATCAGGGGAAATCAGCGAAGAAATGGCAGTGAACCATCCAAGAAAGAATATTTTAACACGTTCTGTCGGCATGCCAGGAACAGTCGAAGTAGATGTTTCTACTCATCTTTGGCAGCTAAAAGATCGCTTGCTGTTATGTTCAGATGGCTTGACGAATATGCTATCTGAAGAAGAAATAGGAACGATCATTAATCAAGAAGGCCCGTTATCCCATAAAGTAACTGAGCTGATTGATCGTGCCAATGAAGCAGGCGGAGCGGATAATATCACCGTTCTTCTTATCGAATATAAGGAGGACAGTGTATGATCGAGTTGGGAAAAAAATTAAATGGCCGTTATCAAATCACGGGGAATATCGGTAGTGGTGGTATGGCTAATGTATTTTTGGCGCACGATTTGATCTTGGATCGAGATGTAGCAGTCAAAGTCTTACGATTCGACTTTCAAAATGATCAAACCGCGATTCGACGATTTCAGCGAGAAGCTTTAGCAGCAACAGAACTCGTTCATCCAAATATTGTCAGTGTTTACGATGTTGGTGAAGAAGACAATATGCAGTACCTAGTGATGGAATACGTCAAAGGAATGGACTTGAAACGATATATCCAAACACATTATCCTGTTCCTTATGAAACAGCAGTAAATATTATGCAGCAGATTCTTTCTGCTATTTCTTTAGCTCATAACCATCAAATCATCCACCGAGATTTGAAACCCCAAAACGTATTGATCGATAACGAAGGTGTAGTAAAAATCACGGATTTCGGGATTGCTATTGCTTTATCTGAAACATCGATCACACAGACGAATACGATGTTGGGATCTGTTCATTACCTATCTCCTGAGCAAGCAAGAGGGAGTATGGCAACGAAGCAGTCAGATATTTATGCTTTAGGGATCATTCTTTATGAGATGCTGACAGGTAGCGTGCCGTTTGACGGCGAATCTGCTGTGACGATTGCTTTAAAACATTTCCAAGATGATCTTCCATCCATAAAGGCACTTGATCCAAATGTACCGCAAGCACTGGAAAATGTGATTTTACGGGCGACGGCTAAAGAACCTGCAGACCGTTACAAGTCAGCCGAAGAAATGTCTGATGATCTTTCTACAGTATTATCACCAGCTCGTGCAAACGAAGAAAAATGGCAACCTCATGCGATGGATAACGAAACAAAAGTTATCACACCGCTTGCGGCAGATACACCAATGCCGGATTCTTTCAAATCTATGCCTCTGCCAAAAGACGAACCGAGAAACGAAACATTGCCGGAAGAGGAAGAAGTTCTGCCTGACCCTAAAAAGAAAGGACAGAAAAAATGGTGGCTGATCCTGTTAGCTGTCCTCGCTGTTTTAGGAATCGGAACAGCTGTATTCTTTGCTTATGGCGGACGAGGAGAAGTTGTTGTTCCTGATGTTTCTGATCTTTCTGAAGCTTCTGCCAGAGAAACACTCGCAAAAGCGAAATTAGAAGTAGCAACAAAAACAGAAGAAATTGCAGATGACAAAATCGAAGAAGGCAATGTGGTGAAGACAGACCCTGCAGCGGGAACGACAGTCAAGCAAAAACGCGAAGTCACTCTTTATATCAGCAGTGGCACGAAAAAAATCAAATTAGACGATTACAGTGGTAAAAGTTATGAAGATGCTGAAGCAAGTTTGAAAGAATTAGGATTTTCTGCTGATTTGATTCAAAAAGAAGAGGAATTCAGTTCAGAGGTAGAAAGCGGAATGATCATTTCGCAATCTCCATCAGAAGATACAGAAGTCGATCCTAAAACAGACACGATTACTTTCACAGTCAGCAAAGGACCAGAAACAGTGACTTTGAGTAGTCATGTAGGAGAAAACTACGAAACTGTCCGTAATTGGCTTGTTACACAAGGATTCAATATCAATAATATTAGTGCTACTTATGACTATAGCGACACTGTGCCATCGGGTTCGATCATTAGTCAGGATCCAGTCTCAGGTGAAGTTGTAGCAGAAGAAACTTACATCAGTTTTGTCGTAAGCCAAGGAACAGAACCTAAACTGAATGACATCTCCGGCTATACAAAAAGCGAAGCACAAAGTTATTTGGCTAGTATTGGTGCAGAATATATCGGTCATGAGACTTCTGAATATTCAAGCACGGTGGATAAGGACAAAGTAATCCGTACAGTGCCAGGGGCAGGTACGACGATTACCAAAGGAATGGTTGTAAACGTGATTTACTCTAAAGGACCAGATCCAGCGTCTTCTAGTTCTGAGAAAGATTCTTCAGACAGTTCTAGCAGCTCAAGTAGCTCTAGCAGTACGAGCAGCTCTTCCAAAGAAGAATCTTCCAGCACCACAAGTTCATCAGATAGTACCTCAGAAAGCTCAAAATAAGTTTTTAATAAAATAGAACAAAGAGGTTGTGACAGAAGCTACTTCTGGAACACCGTTTATTCGAAGGGACTGTGCCGCAGTCCCTTTTTTGTGTTTTCTATCCCTTTTGATTAGTTTTCAAGCCCTTTACTTTGAGAAGTTTGCGTGGAACGACACCTACTTTCCTCTTCATATGGTAAAATAAACAAAAACGGAGGTGGCACTTATCAAAGGACAAATCAGAAAAGCAATCAGCGGTTTTTACTATGTATACGCAGACGGAGAGACCTATCAAACAAGAGGAAGAGGGAATTTCCGGAATCGGAAAATCACGCCGCTTGTCGGAGATCAGGTAATCTTTGAGAGTGAAAATCAAACAGACGGCTATCTTCTGGAAATCTTGCCGAGAAAAAATCAATTAGTTCGCCCGCCAGTCACAAATGTTGATCTTGGAATCATTGTCACAAGTATCGTGGAACCTGCATTTTCTTATAATCTGCTTGACCGCTTTCTAGTTACCTTGGAATATGAATCAATCGAACCGCTCATTTTTTTGACGAAGACCGACTTGTCAGACGATCCGAAAACAATCGAAGAAATCAAGCAAACCTATACTAAGATAGGCTACCCAGTGATTGTACCTAATCATGCAGGTGACACGACAGAATTGATCCGTTATTTTCCAGAACGGCTATCGGTCTTCATGGGACAGTCTGGAGCAGGAAAATCAACACTACTGAATCAAATATCTCCAGAACTGAATTTAGCAACAGGAGAGATTTCTGATGCACTTGGAAGAGGGCGGCATACAACACGGCATGTGGAGCTTCTCCCTATCTACGGTGGGTTAGTAGCAGATACACCAGGATTCAGCTCGATTGACTTTTTGACTATCGAAGCAGGAGAATTGCCAAGACAATTTCCGGAATTTGTGGAAGCTTCTGCCCATTGCAAATTTAGAGAGTGCATGCATGCCAAAGAACCTGGCTGTGAAGTGAAACATAGAGTAGAAACAGGTGGTATCGCACAGACACGTTACGATAATTATTTGCAATTCTTACAAGAAATCGAGAAAAGAAAACCCATGTATACGAAAAAAGAAGGTAAACGAAAATAGGAGGAACCAAGAATGAAAATAGCACCATCCATTTTGAGCGCAGATTTTGCCAATTTGCAAAGAGATATTGAGTTAGTAGAAAAAGGAGGCGCAGATTACATCCACGTAGATGTCATGGATGGCCAATTTGTCCCAAATATCACATTAGGGCCAAATATTGTTCAGGCAATCCGACCTGTCACTAAATTACCGCTAGACGTCCATCTGATGATCGTTGATCCGGAAAATTACATTCCAGCATTTGCGAAAGCTGGAGCAGATATCATTACTGTTCATGTAGAAGCAACTCCTCATATCCATCGGGCACTCCAAATGACAAAAAGCTTAGGTGTCAAAGCTGGAGTAGTTATTAATCCGGGGACACCAGTCTCCATGATCAAACATGTTTTGCCTTTGGCTAATCAAGTGCTGGTCATGACTGTCAATCCTGGGTTTGGCGGACAAAGCTTTATTGAAGAAACGGTAGAAAAAATCACAGAACTCGCTGATCTACGTAAAGAGAACAATTGGTCTTATGCAATCGAAGTAGATGGCGGAATCGTTCCAGAAACAGCAAAAATCTGTAAAGATGCAGGGGCGGATGTCTTTGTTGCAGGATCATATATCTATGGAGCCGAAAATCCAGTCGGACAAATCGAACGGTTAAAAGAGGCATTAGATTAAATGAAAATTTTATTAGCTGCTGGAGGTAATCCGGAAAACTGGCCGCAGCCTCTACTGACCAAATACGATGCCTATATCGGAATAGATCGTGGTGCGCTGTATCTGCTTCAAGCAGGCTACCCAGTAGATCTGGCAGTAGGTGATTTTGATTCATTGTCGAACGAAGAGCAGGAGGAAGTATTTGCAAAAGCCAAAGAGTATGCCCGTTCACCCGCAGAAAAAGACGATACAGATACACAATTGGGGATCTTAAAGACATTTGAACGTTATCCGCAAGCTGAAGTCACTTTGATCGGCGCCACAGGCGGAAGATTGGATCATCTTTTAGCCAATCTCTGGTTAGGTCTGGAACCTCGATTCAAACCGTTTGCCCATCAGCTTATTATTAGAGATCGTCAAAATTATTTGGCTTATTATTTGCCTGGAAAGCATATAGTAAGACAGATTCCAAGTATGAAGTATCTAGCTTATTGCTGTTTGACGCCCGTCTCGGCTCTTACATTGAAAGGCAGTAAGTATGTATTGGAAAATAAAGCAGTTGAATACCCGACATCTTATGCAAGTAACGAGTTTCTTTCAGATACCGCTGAATTTTCTTTTTCAGATGGTATGATTGCAGTTATTCAAAGCAAAGACTGACCAATGAACAAAAGGAAAAGTTTTGTCTTTCAGGCTAAAAATGACAGAATCTATTATTTACTAAAAAAAAGCTTAAGAGGAGCAACTTGCCTTTTGTTTCCCGGCATTTAGTGATAAAATTGAACACAAGAGTCTAATTAATTCGAGGTGTCTTTGTGAAGAAGTTCAATCCTAATAAAAATATTATTATTACCTTGGTTATTGTTATCATCGTGGTGACGATACTAAGTGTGACCGCTGCACAGCGAGCGAATGAAGGAAAGCCTAATTTCTTCCAATCCATCGTTAATGACAGTGTTGCAATGGTTGATAAAACAATCTCTGCCCCAGTACGGTGGGTGCGAAACGGAGTAGATTCTGTCCATAATCTTTTTTCAACTTATGCCGAAAATGAGCGGTTAAAAGAAAAAATCGATAGCTATGATGACGTTGCACAGCAAAACAAGAATTACGAGAGAGAAATCGAATCTTTGAAAAAAGAACTTGATTTGAACCAGACGCTGACGAGTTACGAAAAAGTAACGGCAAATGTCATTACTCGTTCACCAGATAGCTGGCAGGACATGCTGATCGTAGACAAGGGTTCTAAAGACGGTATCGAAGCAAATATGGCAGTCATGTCGCAAAAAGGATTGATCGGCCGAGTGATCGAAGTCAATACAGCTTCGTCTAAAATCGAATTACTGTCATCCTCTAACGAAAGCTCCAATCATTTTCCAGTACGGGTATCTTCGGCTAATGGCGAAGCATTCGGTTTGCTTAAAAACTATGATGAAAAACTCCATGCATTAGTGGTGACCCAATTGACTGGTGATACGGATATCAAAGAAGGGGATGTTGTTCAGACATCCGGTCTTGGAGGAAATTCTCCAGCTAACTTGCCGATCGGTACGGTTATCAAAACGAAACCAGACAGTTATGGCCTGGATCGGGAAGTTTATGTGAAACCTTATGCAGAAATGTATGATGTGTCAGTTGTGACGATTGTCCAACGGCTAGCGGAGGATTAGTCCATGTTGAAAAAAGAAACAATGAAGTACTATCTGCCAATCGTTCTTTTCTTTTTGATGTTGATAGATGGCCATTTAACAAGAATGCTAGGAGAGTGGTCGAAAGGCAGTTATATGTCAAATGCCCACTTTCTGATCTTGGCATTGTTATGTTGCAGTATGGCATTTGAAAAACGCTATTTGCTAATCACCACGATTGTTCTCGGTGCAGTCTATGATGTTTACTATATCGGTGTTATCGGTATCTATGCCGTAGCTCTCCCTTTGATCGTATGGTTGATGTACGTAATGAAAGATGTCATCCACGTCAACATCTTTACTGAACTTTTCAGTATGATTATCTTTGTCACGGGGTATGAACTGTTTACGATGGTGGTCCAATTGATTTTTAAACTAGCAGTAGTAAATAACACGTATTTTATTACAAGGTTCTTAGGGCCTACACTGCTGTTGAACATGATTATTTTTGTATTATTCATTTTTCCATTTAAGAAATTATTCAGTGATGAATAATTTCTTTTTTTGTTTTTCCTCTGAAAGCAAAAAAGAATTGTTGTTATCTTAAAAAAAGCCCGTCTTAGCATGCCTTTTTCATGATCATTTTCTGAAACGAACAGTTTTGTCATTTTTAGAGGTTGTTTTGAAACATTTTTGTAACATAACTATTATATCGCTGACATACTGCTATGGTACAATTTTTATATCGTTAAGAAAGACTTAAATATATTTAGATATTTATTAAATTAAGCCAGTCGGAGGAATGAAGAGTGAAAAAGAGTTTAATATCAGCAGTAATGGTATGTTCAATGACCTTGACTGCCGTAGCATCACCGATCGCTGCCGCGGCGGACGATTTTGATTCTCAGATACAACAACAAGATCAAAAGATTGCAGACTTGAAAAACCAACAAGCAGATGCACAATCACAAATCGATGCCCTAGAAAGCCAAGTTTCTGAAATCAACACACAAGCACAAGATCTATTAGCAAAACAAGACACATTGCGTCAAGAATCTGCACAATTAGTAAAAGATATTGCAGATTTACAAGAACGTATTGAAAAACGTGAAGATACAATCCAAAAACAAGCACGTGAAGCACAAGTAAGCAATACAAGCTCAAACTATATTGACGCTGTATTGAATGCTGATTCATTAGCAGATGCTATCGGACGCGTTCAAGCAATGACAACGATGGTAAAAGCAAACAACGACTTGATGGAACAACAAAAACAAGATAAAAAAGCTGTAGAAGACAAAAAAGCTGAAAACGATGCTAAACTAAAAGAATTAGCTGAAAACCAAGCTGCTTTGGAATCTCAAAAAGGCGATCTTTTATCTAAACAAGCTGATTTGAACGTACTGAAAACTTCATTAGCTGCTGAACAAGCAACTGCTGAAGACAAGAAAGCTGACTTGAACCGCCAAAAAGCAGAAGCTGAAGCAGAACAAGCACGCATTCGTGAACAACAACGTCTAGCAGAACAAGCACGTCAACAAGCAGCACAAGAAAAAGCTGAAAAAGAAGCACGCGAACAAGCAGAAGCTGAAGCACAAGCTACTCAAGCTTCATCAGCTGCACAAAGCTCAGCAACAGAAGAATCATCAGCTGCTCAATCTTCAACGACTGAAGAATCATCATCAGCTGCTCAATCTTCAACAACAGAAGAATCAACAACAGCGCCTGAATCTTCAACAACAGAAGAATCAACAACAGTGCCTGAATCTTCAACAACAGAAGAATCAACAACAGCGCCTGAATCTTCAACAACAGAAGAATCAACAACAGTGCCTGAATCTTCAACAACAGAAGAGTCAACAACTGTACCTGAATCTTCAACAACAGAAGAGTCAACAACTGTACCTGAATCTTCAACAGAAGAATCAACAACACCTGCGCCTACAACACCATCAACAGATCAAAGTGTTGATCCTGGGAACAGTACTGGTAGTAATGCAACTAATAACACAACTAATACAACACCAACACCAACACCTTCTGGAAGTGTGAATGGTGCAGCAATCGTAGCAGAAGCTTACAAATATATCGGTACTCCATATGTTTGGGGCGGTAAAGATCCAAGTGGATTTGACTGCTCAGGATTCACACGCTATGTTTACTTGCAAGTAACTGGTCGTGACATTGGTGGTTGGACAGTTCCTCAAGAATCAGCTGGAACAAAAATCTCAGTTTCTCAAGCAAAAGCTGGAGACTTATTATTCTGGGGTTCACCAGGCGGAACTTACCACGTAGCGATTGCTTTAGGCGGAGGACAATATATCCATGCTCCTCAACCAGGCGAAAGCGTAAAAGTTGGTTCAGTTCAATGGTTTGCACCTGACTTTGCTGTCAGCATGTAAGAATGATTAATCAAAAAGAGTTAGTCCAGAAAAGGGCTAACTCTTTTTTTATTAAGAGAAAATAGAAATCAGATGAATTCTTCTGTCAATTCCATGAACGTTTGGATATCTTCCATCACCATATCGATACCTGCTTGCCAAAAATTTGGTTGAGTGAGATCGACATTCAAATGTTTCTTTGCAAGCTCTTCCGTCGTCATTGAAGCAGTATCACGTAGTAAATGGATATATTCTTCTTCGAAATTTGCCCCTTTTTGATTAGCGTAAGCATAAATGCCTAAACTAAACAGGTAGCCAAAGGTGTATGGGAAGTTATAAAACGGTACGTCATCAATAAAGAAATGTAATTTTGCAGCCCAGAAATATGGATGATAAGTGGCTAAAGCTCCTTGGTAGCCTTCTTTTTGTGCTTCAACCATCATCTCTGTGATCTTATCTTCTGAGACTAATCCTTCTTGCCGTGCTTCATAGAATCGATTCTCAAAAATGAATCGAGAATGGATATTCATGAACATAGCTAAAGCATTTTGCAGTTTTGTATCTAGCAAATTGATTTTTTCTTCTTTTGTTTTTGCGGCTTTTAATGTAGCATCGGCTACAATCAGTTCTGCGAATGTACTTGCTGTTTCTGCGACATTCATTGCGTATTCGCGATTTAAAGAAGGCAAGTCCCACATCGTGCTGCTATGGAAAGCATGACCCAATTCATGAGCAAGTGTCGCAACCTCATTAACAGAATTGCTGTAGGTCATAAAGATCCTTGATTCTTTTGTTTCTGGTAACTCAGTACAATAGCCACCAGGACGTTTTCCAGGACGATCTTCTGCTTCGATCCAGCTCTTTTCAAAAGCAGATTGTGCGAATTTAGCCATTTTTGGACTGAATTTATTAAAGTTTTCGATAATAAATGCAGCTGCTTCGTCAAAACTAAAGGTTTTTTCTTTCAAATCGCCTAAAATAATAGGTGCATCTTGATCCTGCCATTCCATTTTTTCTTTACCGAAAAGATTGGATTTTCTAGTCAAGTAATCAACAAGGGGTTGTTTGTTTTTTTGGATCGTCTCCCACATGACAGACAATGTTTCTTTTTTCAAACGGTTGTATTCTAATGGTTTTTGCAGAAAATCTGTGATGCCATGAAGTTCATAGTTAGAAAGTCTGAAACCATCTAAATGATTCAAAGTATCTGTGAAGAGGGGAGCCTTTTCTTTCCATGCTTTTTCCCATGCTGCGAAAAGTGTTTCTCTGACTTTTGGATCTGGATCGCCCATCATCTTATTGAAGGCTTGGCCAGCAGATAATTCGACAACTTGACCATCTTGTTCGAAGGGAATCGAAATGCTGGCTACAATCGTATCATAATGACTGCTCCAGGCATTTAGACCATCTAATGAGAGCGTGTTGATAATGTTCTCTTCAGCTTCTGATAATAATTGTGAACCGTCACGACGGATCTCGTTTAAACGAAACGCGATTGTTTCAAACGAACCATGGGAAAGCATCTGATTCCAATCATTGTCAGATATTTCTGCAAATTTCTTCGACAATACTGTTTCGGCTGATTGTAGACGAGGAAGCAAGGCGTAAAGCTTACCTGATAAGATCTTTGCATCTGAATCATTGACATTGGCAGAAAGCAATGCAGTAATATAGCTGTTGCATTGGGTAAAGCCGTTCGTAATCGTTTCTTGCAATTGAAGAATCGCGTTTAGCTGCTCTGCCTTGTCAGAACTAGGTGACCATTTTGTTACACGTTGATAATATTCGTTCGTTTGGTCTTCCAATTGCTTCATCCGTTGATTCAAAGCATCAGAATGGCTTCCTCCGGGGAAAATAGAATCTAGATCCCAATTTAATGAATAACTCATGAAAAAACTCCCTTCATATTGTAATACAAAATTAAGTATAGCACTTTTTTATAGAAGAAGTCTCTATGAAAATGATTGTTGTTTCTTCAAAAAAAGTCTAAGATAAATACAGAGGTGACTTATGAATTCTTCAAAAAAACAACTGAAAAACGGAAATATTTATTTAGTGATCGCACTTATAGTCGTTGCCATCTTATTTTACAGTTCTTCTCAAACTTACGGACAGCAATCACAAGTTTCGCGATTAGAAAGCTGGCTTCCTAATCAGCCATTTAAGGACACATTAGCAGGTATACGTTTTAATTATGGTGGAAGTATCGTGAGTATCGACCATCTGGGCTACGCCAAATTTGTAGAGTTCTTTTTAAGAAAAGGCGCACATTTTGGTACTTATTTTGTTTTGGGTGGCAGCTTGTTTTTAGGTGTTTTCCCTAAACTAAAAATTTGGTGGCTGACAGCGATCCTTGCTTGGCTTTCAGCAACAGGATACGCAGGTTTGGACGAATTCCATCAGATGATGACCGGTGGAAGAACGCCTATGTTCCAAGATGTCATGTTGGATTCGATCGGTGCTCTGACTGCTGTGGTATTATGTGTGCTTTTTGCGGCATTCAAGAAGCGTTTATAGATTGGCTGTGGCTTTGTTTTTTTGTGAAATAGTACTAGAATAGAAGTGTATTCTCAAAAGAACAAGGGAGGAAAAATCATGTCAGGACATAGTAAGTGGCATAATATCCAAGGAAGAAAAAATGCCCAAGATGCGAAACGAGGAAAAGTCTTTCAGAAACTTTCTCGTGAAATCTATATGGCAGCTAAAGCAGGCGGTCCTGATCCATCCATGAACCCAGCTCTGCGGCTTGTTGTGGACAAAGCAAAAGCTGCAAATATGCCAAACGACAATGTAGAACGGGCGATTAAAAAGGCTACCAGTGCCGTAGATGAAACAAATTACGATGAAATCACGTATGAAGGATATGGTCCGGGTGGAGTAGGAATCTTAGTCCATGCGTTGACGGATAATCGTAATCGGACAGCGACAAATGTCCGAGTAGCTTTTACTCGAAACGGCGGGTCACAGGGAGAAACGGGTTCAGTCAGTTACTTGTTTGATCGCAAAGGGTATATCGTCATTGAACGCGATGGGTTGGCTGTTGATGAAGAGACGATGTTTGAAGATGTATTAGAGGCGGGGGCAGAAGATCTGCAAACTTCTCCTGAAGTGTTCGAGATTTATACTGCACCAGAAGATTTTGCTGCTGTACGAGATGAGCTGGAAAAAGAGTTCACTTTAGCGCAAGCAGAATTGACGATGATCCCACAAACGACGATCGATTTAAATGAGGAACAACGGGAGCAATTGGAACGTCTAGTAGATAAGCTAGAGGACGATGATGATGTCTCAGAAGTCTTTACTGCTGCTGAAATGTAAGAAAGCGCCTAGTTGAGATAATAAGTAAGAACGCACCTGTACGATTCGTACAGGTGCGTTCTTTTTATCAATTCTTTTTTGTTAGAAGACCAATACTGGTGTTCCTTTTTCGACCATCCCGAATAATTCCTTCATTACACTTGGCGGAGTGTTGATACAGCCATGTGAACCGCGGGTTTTCCATAAATCTCCGCCGTATTCAGGTTGCCAGTCAGAATCGTGGATACCAACACCTGTCCAGTCAATCGGCATCCAGTAATTTACTGGACTCTCGTAAGGCGTTCCGTCGTCATTTGTTCCTTTTAAAGTTGCATCTTCTTCTTTATTCCAAACATAGAAGACCCCAGCAGGTGTAGGTGTAGATGGCTTTCCGGAAACGATATCTGTTTCAAGGGCTACTTTTCCGTCTTTATAATACCACATATGCTGGTTCTCTAGATCAACTTCGATATACGTATCTTCGATCAATGGATGATCAGCGGTTGTGCCACCTTGCACAATCGGAGAACGAGTAAAGTCTTGGCCTGTCAGAATAGCTTTTTTCAACGCTTCTGTCTCGCTATCTGTTTGGATCGTCCAGCTGTAAGTGCCAACTGGGACCGTAACTTCTCCTCTTTTTGTACTTTTAAATTTTGTGTCATTCGTACTTGTGTTATACTTTGTGCCTAAATCTGTTACATATTGACGTACTTGTTCTGTATCTAAATCGACTTTTCCGTCGTAGGTCAGCCAGCTCATGATATCACTTGATGGAATCTGGAAAGTCTCACCGTTTATACTGTAAGTAGCTTTTACTTTTGCGATAGCATTCATGGATTCGAGCTGTTCTTTCAGTGAACTGTCTCCGGAGGTTACTTTTGGTTTTTCTTTGAACTCAGTTAATTCAATCGTATCTTTACCGGAATTTACTGCACTTTTTATTTGTTTGACCGCAGCATCGACGTTGATGGTATTTCCATTGTCTTCAGGCTTGATAACAAAAGAGTCGCCTGATTTTTCAATTGTTGCATCAGTTGTAGGTGTCCGGTCTTTATTCAGATCAGTCAGTTTAGTTGTCAATGTCTGAACGGTAGTATCCAGTTTCTGGTGGTCTTGACTGATAGGATCGATTTCTTGTTTTTCCGCTGCTGAAACATAAGTCATTCCCCAAGTCCATCCGTTTTGTTCATTTAGGATCGGAGAAAGCTCAGAAGTGAAATCATCTTTATAGCCGAGCTCAGATTTTGGTACTTCCTGCCAGACTTTTCCATCTTCTTTAATAGCTAATTTTTTATCGGAATAAGCTTCTTTTAATTTTTCATTTGCTTTTTCGACTGTTAGATCGCTGACATTTATTCCGTTGATTTCCGTATTCGGCAAAAAATGTTTTGTGTAGTATGTACTGCGATAGGTATAAAAGCTAATCAGCACTAAGAGAACACCAAGAGCTGAAAGCAAAGCAACATGTTTCGATTTTTTTCGATGCGAAGATCTTGTCATATCGACAACTCCTTAAGTAAAAGTTTAGGGTGGAACGGTCTCATGATAGCATAATTTAGACGAAAAGACGAAGGTTATCTCTTCTTTATGAAAAAATTTAGAAACCAGAAGAGTGATAAAATAAAAAAACGGAAAACACCGTTTAGATGTTTTCCGTCATATTCAAAAATTATTCAGCGTCTAGTTTAGCAAAAGCTTCATCTAGAATTTCTTTTAATTGTTTAGCAGAAGCAGCCATGCGGTCTTGTTCGCTGTCGCTTAAAGGAATTTCGATTACTTTTTGGATACCTTGACGGTTGATAACAGCAGGTGCACCAATGTAGATGTCGTTCAATCCATATTCGCCATTCATGAAGACTGATAAAGGAAGAACAGCATTTTCATCATCTAAGATGGCACGAGTGATACGTGCTAATGCTACTGCGATACCATAGAAAGTAGCGCCTTTTTTCTCGATAATTGTGTAAGCAGCGTCACGTACGCCGAAGAATAGGTTAACCATAGCTTCTTCATCGATTTCAGGGTTGTTTTTCACCCATTCATAGATTTGCAAGCCGGCAACATTTGCATGTGACCAAACTGGGAATTCTGAATCTCCGTGTTCACCTAAGATGTAAGCATGGACATTACGTGCATCAACGTCAACTAATTCCGCAAGTGCTTGACGGAAACGAGCAGAGTCAAGAGACGTACCTGAACCGATAACGCGTTCTTTAGGGAAACCTGAGAATTTCCAAGTTGAGTAAGTCAAAATATCTACTGGGTTAGCGGCAACTAAAAAGATACCGTTAAATCCTGATTCAACGATTTGTGTGACAACATCGCGGTTGATTTTTAAGTTTTTGTTTACTAAGTCTAAACGAGTTTCACCTGGTTTTTGTGGTGCGCCAGCTGTAATAACAACTAAGTCAGCATCATGTGCGTCTGCGTAAGTAGCAGAGTAGATTTTTTTAGGTGAAGTAAATGCCAAAGCGTGAGACAAGTCAATTGCGTCTCCTTCAGTTTTAGCAGTATTGATATCCACGATACCTACTTCTTGAGCAATATTTTGAGTAACTAGAGCAAAGGCATAGCTAGAACCTACGGCGCCGTCTCCAACAAGAATAACTTTTTGATGATCTTTTTTTTCTGCAGCTGCAGTCATTTAGTATCAATCCTTCCATTGATTTGTTTTTTCCCATGCTTATGCTAACATTTCTCAAGCCCCATGTCACGCTATTTGGCTATAAAATATAACAGATAACAAGGTTGTATTATATGTAAAAGCTTACATGTGCGTTATTTCACTATTTTTATAAATCAATTATTTCATTAAACTTTGAAGAAATTTTTAATTTCTTTATCATTTATTAACGATTCTCTTTTAGCCGAAACGCTTTGTTTTGTGGTATACTATACATTGACAGTATAAAAAAGAAAAAAAGCTCGATGGACTGGACCGCTAATTAGCAGTCCAGCCTTTTGTGCTGTTTTTAGAATTAGGTGGAAAAACAAAAATGAAAATGATCGTCGGGTTAGGAAACCCAGGTACCAAATACCAATATACTAAACACAATATCGGCTTTATGGTCGTGGATCAAATTGCACGCGAACATCAAGCTACTTTCAAAAAAAATCCATTCGAAGCAGAAGTTGCCGAATTTTTTCATAATGGAGAAAAGATCCTTCTAGTCAAACCACAGACATTCATGAATGAATCTGGTCGTGCAGTCGGACCGTTAATGACTTATTTTGGGATTTATCCAGAAGAATTAGTCGTCATCTACGATGATTTGGATCTGGCAGTAGGAAAGATCCGGCTCCGTCAAAAGGGGAGTGCCGGCGGGCATAATGGTATCAAAAGTATCATTTCCCATTTGAATACGAATGTCTTTGATCGAATCAAGGTGGGAATTGGCAGACCAGAAGGAAAAAAAACAGTGGTCCAACATGTGCTTAGTCCTTTCAGCAAAGAAAACCAGCCTTTGATAGAAGAAAGCATATTTCAATCTGTTAAAGCAGTCGAATATCTCATAGAAGGGCATTCGTTCGTGGATGCGATGAATCAATTCAATTGAGAAAGGAGGAAAAGGAATGGATATCATTCAATTAGTCGGAAAAGATCCGCAAGTAAAAGAATGGATCAGCAATTTAGAAGAAAAAATGCCTAGACAACTAATCACAGGATTAGCTGGCTCAGCGAAGACGCTTCTATTTGCTCGAGCATTTAAGAAAACAAATAAAAATATGATCATTCTGATGCCAAATTTGTATTATGCCAATCAGTTAGCAGAAGATCTGCAACATGTGATTCCGCAGGATCAGATCCATTTATTTCCAGTGGATGAAGTGCTTTCTGCTGAAATGGCCTTTTCTTCTCCCGAAGCGCGAGGCGAGAGAGTCGCAACGCTCAACGCACTTCAAGAAAAAAAAGCAGGTATCTATTTGTTGCCAGTCGCAGCTTTGCACAAGCGGCTGCCGAATAAGAAAACTTGGCTACAGGCGCAATTGAATTGGCATGTTGGTGATGAGATAGATGTGGAAAATCTTCCTCGCCAATTGACTTTGATGGGCTATGTACGAGAAGAAATGGTCGCAAAACCCGGAGAATTCAGTATTCGAGGAAGCATCGTCGATATTTACCCATTAACAACAAACTATCCTATTCGTGTAGAATTATTTGATGTAGAGATAGATTCTATGCGGTATTTTGAAGCAGAAACACAACGTTCAATCGAAAAAACGGAAGAAATCTGGGTTTCTCCAACGAGTGAACAAGTCTATGGACCAGAGGATCTGAAACATGGAATAGAGCAAATGCAAAAAATGCTAGAAAAACGGCTTGCTGCGACCACAGAAGAAGCAGACCGCGAGTTTTTACAAGATTACTTCGGTCAGATGACTTCAAGTTGGCAAGCAGGTATCCCGACAGAAGAAGCAAAATTCTACTCAGATCTTCTTTACCAAGAATTTGTAACGATCTTGGATTATTTTCCTTCAAATAGTTTACTAGTCGTTGATGATTACCAGCGGATCATGGAAACAAATCGGGAAATCGAAAGGGAAGCGGCAGAATGGCATACTCAAAAAATCAGCGAATTGCGGGTTTTTTCTGAGCAGTCATTTTCAGCAGATGTACAAAGAATCGTTCAAAAGGAAAAATTTACTACAACCTTTTTCTCACTCTTCCAAAAAGGGATGGGAAATCTTCGTTTCCAAGCAATCCATAATTTTCAATATCGGACGATGCAACAGTTCTTCGGACAAATGCCATTGCTGAAAACAGAAATGGATCGTTGGCGCAAGCAAAAACAGACTGTTGTGATCTTTATTCCGACAAAGGACAGAATACGTAAAGCAGAACAAATGCTTCGAGATGAAGATATATTAGTAGTAGAAACAGAAAAAAATGCATTGATCAGAGGACAGGTACAATTAGTTGAAGGAGCTTTGCAGGCTGGTTTTGAACTTCCTCAAGAAAAAATAGTAGCTATCACAGAAAAAGAAATTTTCCAAAAAACGACGAAAAAACAAACGAGACGACAAACAGTAACAAACGCAGAGCGATTGAAAAGCTATAATGAGTTAAAAGCAGGAGATTACGTTGTCCATGCCAATCATGGTATCGGGAAATACATTGGGATGGAAACGCTAGAAGTAGATGGCGTTCACCAAGACTATATGACTATTTTGTATCAAAACGACGACAAACTGTTTATTCCTGTTACTCAACTGAATCTGATCCAAAAATATGTCGCCTCGGAAGCCAAAGCACCTCGCATCAATAAGTTAGGCGGAAGTGAATGGACGAAAACTAAACGAAAAGTATCTTCGAAAATCGAAGATATCGCTGACGATTTAATCAAACTATACGCAGCAAGAGAATCAGAAAAAGGATATGCTTTTGGTCCTGATGACGCCTACCAAAAAGAATTTGAAAATGCTTTCCCTTATTCTGAAACAGACGACCAGTTGAGAAGTGCAGCGGAGATCAAGCGGGATATGGAAAAAGAAAAACCAATGGATCGACTACTCGTAGGTGATGTTGGTTATGGGAAAACAGAAGTAGCGCTTCGAGCGGCCTTTAAAGCGATAAAGGAAAGCAAACAAGTAGCCTTTTTAGTTCCAACAACGATCTTGGCACAGCAGCACTATGAAACGATGCTGGAAAGATTTGAAGGTTTCCCCGTAAATATCGGGCTATTAAGTCGTTTCAGAACAAGAAAGCAACAAAAAGAAACCATCGAACAACTGCGCACAGGTCAAGTTGATATTGTTGTAGGAACCCATCGAATCTTGTCAAAAGATATTGAATTTAGCGATTTGGGTCTATTGATCATTGACGAAGAACAACGTTTTGGTGTAAAACATAAAGAACGATTGAAACAGTTACGTGCACAAGTGGATGTTTTGACTCTGACAGCAACACCGATTCCGAGAACTTTGCATATGTCGATGCTAGGCGTGCGAGATCTTTCAGTAATCGAAACACCGCCTGCGAATCGTTATCCGATCCAAACATATGTTATGGAAAAAAATCCTGGGGCTATCCGCGAAGCAATCCATCGAGAAATGGGACGAGGTGGACAAGTATTCTATTTATATAATCGAGTAGAAACGATCGAACAAAAAGTAGAAGAAATCCAAGAACTCGTTCCGGAAGCGCGGATCGGCTATGCTCATGGACAAATGACAGAGGCGCAATTAGAAAATACGCTCTTTGAATTTATTGAAGGTCAGTATGATGTTCTTGTCACTACGACCATCATTGAAACAGGAGTGGATATCCCGAACGCAAATACATTGTTTGTTGAGAACGCTGATTATATGGGTTTATCCACGTTATATCAATTACGCGGACGGGTAGGAAGAAGTAGCCGCGTCGCATATGCTTACTTTATGTATGAGCAGCAGAAGATCCTTAATGAAGTCAGTGAAAAGCGTCTTCAGGCAATCAAAGATTTTACAGAACTGGGATCTGGATTCAAAATTGCGATGCGTGATCTTTCCATTCGCGGTGCAGGTAATCTCTTAGGTGCTCAGCAACATGGATTTATTGATGCAGTCGGTTTCGATATGTATTCTCAAATGCTGAGCGAAGCAGTGTCTCGTAAACAAGGAAAGAATAGTCAAGTGGAGAAGACCACTGTTGAGATCGACCTCGGTGTTGACGCATATCTACCTGAAACATACGTGGCAGATCAGCGGCAGAAAATCGAGATCTATAAACGAATTCGTGAACTTGATTCGCAAGAAATGCTAGATGAACTGGAAGATGATCTGCTCGACCGTTTTGGAGAATACCCAGAAGAAGTAGCACACCTCCTGACAATCGGACAGATTAAAATGGATGGCGATCGAGCGCTCTTGGAAACGATAAGGAAACAGGAGCCGCATATCGTCTTTACTCTAAGCAAAGTTGGAACGAAACGCTATAGCGTGGAACAATTATTCGAAGCACTAACGGCGACGAAACTAAAAGCCAGTCTAGGCGTTGAAAAAGAACAGATGGTGATACGCTTGACGATTCCAAACCAAATGGAAGAAGCAGTGTGGCTTCAGGAAATCCAAAAGTTTGTCAAAGCATTGCGTGAGCAAAAATATCTGTCAGCGTAGGAAGGAGCAACGATTTGGATCATAAAGAAATGCGGCGCGTCATGCAAGGAGCATTTGTACTGACGATTGCTTCTTTCATAGCAAAAGTATTAAGTGCCCTTTACCGAATTCCCCTCCAAAACTTAGTCGGCGACGAAGGTTTTTATGTTTATCAGCAAGTTTATCCAATTTATGGTATAGCAATGACTTTAGCTTTATCAGGTCTTCCGCAGTTCATATCAAAGTACGTTGCAGAAAGAAAGAATCCTTTCGAGCGAAAGCAAGCTTTGCAAAGTCTTTATCCCTTGGTGTTTTGGACAGGCGTCTTTCTGTGGCTGTTTGTCTTTTCATTTAGCAGTTGGATTGCTTGGATGATGGGGGATATACAATTGAAACCACTGATCCAAGTAGTTTCTTTTACCTTTTTGCTGATGCCTGGTTTATCTTTTTATCGAGGGAATTTTCAAGGAAGATTTTTGATGGAACCAACGGCAGTTTCTCAAGTAGTTGAGCAGTTCGTTCGTGTTTCTGTAATCGTCTGTAGTGCATTTGCTTTTAGAAAGCTCGGATGGACGGTGTACCAAACAGGGACGGCAGCGATGAGTGGAGCCGTTTTTGGCGGGTTATGCGCATATGGAATCCTTCACTACTATGAACAAAAGATTCATGGAGGAGTATTAAGCTTCCGCCGGTTCCCATTATTCAAACAGCCACCAAAATCTTTGATCCGACGCTTTCTAGTAGAAGGCGGTCTGGTTTCGATTTATAGCGGATTACTCATCTTTTTTCAGCTGATCGACTCTTTCTTTGTAAAAAATGCTTTGGAAGTTTACGGTCTATCGGAATATGGTGCGAAGATAGCAAAAGGGGTCTATGACCGAGGGCAGCCTTTGGTTCAATTAGGTTTAGTGATTGCCACCGCATTAAGTGCGACATTTCTGCCTGCATTGACCCGTCATTTGACCAATCGGATCTATCGTCAGTTTTTGCAGACAGCCAAAATCTATCTTAGATTGACGACCGCTTTGGCATTAGCTGCATCTTTGGGATTAGCCTTACTGCTTCCTTATATCAATTATGCGTTGTTTAAAGATTATGCAGGAAATGCAGCGCTTGTATTGTTTGTTTTTTCCATTGCTTTTACTGCAGTCATCCAAGCCTATCAAAGTATTGCTCAAAGCAAGAACTCTTTTCGCCCTTCTTTAAAAGGAGCAGGATGGGGACTCTTGGTAAAAGGATTGACTACTTCTTTTCTAACTGGTTTATTAGGAACAGCCGGAGCAAGCCTGTCTACCCTTTTAGGATTAGGTGTGACGCTTTGGTATTTTGTCCGAATCGAAACAAAAGAGCTAAATGCTTTTTGGAAAGAACGACATTTTGGGCGGAAGTTGATTATCAGCCTTCTTTGTATGACAGCAGTCCTGCTGCTGTATTATGGTGTATTAAATATAGTGTTTGGTCCTGTAACTCATCGTTCCACTGCTTTTTTTGTCAGTGTGATAGGCGTTGGGGTTGGCGCATCTGTGTTCATTTATGCAGTGATTCGTCTCCGTCTGTTTACAGTAAGAGAGTGGCTCATGTTGCCATTTGGTAAGAAAATTCTACGATTAAACAAAAAAATCAAAAAGTGAGGAATAAGATATGCGATTAGACAAATTTTTAAAAATATCCCGAATCATCAAAAGACGATCAGTAGCAAAAGAAGTGGCTGATAAAGGAAGGATCCAAATCAACGGAAAATTGGCGAAATCTTCCAGTGACGTCAAAGTAGGCGACATTTTGAAAGTCCAGTTCGGCAACAAAACATTGGAAGTGAAAATTACGGAATTACATGAATCGACCAAAAAAGAAGATGCACAAAAAATGTACGAAATTATTTCTGAAAATCGCACAGAAACACTAGAGAAATAGATTAGACAAGCTTTCATGATATTGGTATAATGAGAAAGACAATCAAAAAAGATTGGAGCGAATCCAAGTGACGAAAAAAAGCAATAAAATCGCTGCGCTAGATACGGAATATGCAAAGAAAAAGTATGCTGAATTTCAGCAACAACAACGACAACTGATTTTTCGAAGACGCAGACTGGCTGCAATTTTTGTTGGTGCTTTGGTCATTTTCGCGATAATAGGTGTGCAGATTTTCCATGATATGCAAAGGATGCATCAATTGAACGAATTGAGAGTCGAAGCAAATACTGAAATGAAAGAAGTCAACGCAGACGTTGATCAGCTGCACCAAGATGTTTCATTGCTGAAAGATGATGAATATGTAGCTAAACTTGCCAGAAGTAAATTCTTTTACTCAAAAGACGGTGAAAAAGTTTATCCTATATTAGAATCAAATACAGACAGCTCGACAAATGAAACAGATCAATCAACTAGTTCTACAACTGCAAAATAAGCAGGAATATAAAAAAGGGAAATAATTAGGAGGAACATTTTTTTTATGTCAATCGAGGTAGGAGCAAAACTGCAAGGAAAAGTATCAGGAATTACAAATTTTGGTGCGTTTATTGATCTAGGTGCTGGAAAAACGGGTCTAGTTCATATTAGCGAAGTGTCAAATGGATATGTAAAAGACATCCATGATGTTTTAAGTGTAGGAGATGAAGTAACAGTCAAAGTTATTTCAGTAAATGATGATGGGAAAATCGGACTATCTATCCGCAAAGCGCAGGAACAACCTGTAGAATCTGGAGAAGAAAGCCGTCCTAAAAAATTTCAACAAAAAGATTCCCGTGACAACCGCAATCGTCCAGCACAGAAAAAATCTTTTTCTCGCAGTCAGCCTTCAGCTCAAAAAGAAGACTTCGATTCATTGATGAGTTCATTTTTGAAAGATAGCGATGACCGCTTATCTTCATTGAAGCGAAACACAGAAGGAAAACGCGGTGGTCGTGGCGGACGCCGCAGCTAATAAAGCTGAAAATAATGATGATGCGACTATTTTAGTCAGAGTATCAACAGAGGGCAGGTTAATTGTCGTTTTAGACGTTTTCCCGCTCTCTTTTTTTTAGGAAGAAAGGGTGTGGAAAGAATGAGCGTTGAAAAAGACGGTAAAAAAGTACCGCTATTGCAGCAGTCATTTATTCGGCACGGGAATGAACAAAGATTCTGGCAAAAAGAATCAAGGATTTTAGCAGCGGTATCAGGTGGGGTTGATTCGATGGTTTTGCTCCATTTGCTTTTGCAAGCGCAACGCCAAATCGGTTTTTCTTTGGGCGTCGTCCATATCAATCACCAATTGAGAGAAGAATCAGCAGAAGAAGCTGCTTATCTTCGCTCATATTGTGAAAAGAAGAATCTCCCTTTATATGTAAGTGTTTGGGAAGATCCGGCCAAAACGGCCATAGAAACAGCAGCCCGTAACTTTCGTTATCAAGCATTCACTCGCGTGATGGAAGAAGAACAATATGATACGTTGATGACTGCTCATCATGGAGATGATCAAATCGAGACGGTGTTGATGAAAATCATTCGTGGAGGACAGTTAAGTACTTTTTCTGGAATCAAAGAAGTACAACCATTTGCTACGGGCAGGCTTGTTCGTCCATTGCTGAGTTTCAGTAAAGAAGAATTATATGCTTATGCAGCAGAATCACAGCTTGTTTACTTTGAGGATCAGACGAACCAATTATTAGATGTCCAAAGAAATCGGCTTCGCCATTTGGTTGTTCCTCAGTTAAAACAAGAAAACACCCAGGTGATGAGACATTTTCAGCAGTTTTCGCAACAGATTCAATGGGCAGACCAAGTCATTCAAAAATGTATGGGGCAGTTAATCGAAAAGGAAGTCGAACAGTTAAAGGATCGATTTCAATTTTCAGCAGAAATGATAGAAAAAATGGAAGAAGCGGAACGATACTATTTTTTCCACTCCTTCTTCGACAAAGTATTCTCAGAAACAGGGGTCATTTTGAAAGAGCAGCAAATGACATCGATTTTAGAGCAGTGGCAACAGAAAAAAAGTCAATGGCAGCTTAGCATCGGCAGCAACTGGGTACTGAAAAGAGAGTACCATTTTGTTGTACTCGCTAAAAAAGAAAAACAAGCCACTGCTCAGACAGAAGATCAGCGCTTGTTGCTTATTCCAGAACAAGGGATACAGTTGAACGAAACAGAATGGATTGGTCTGGTCAAACCTGGACATTCAGAGGACATCAAAGCAACAGATTCATGGTCTCTGTTTTCTCATGACATTTGGGTTCCCGCCGATGTGCAACTATATGTCGAAAAAAGAAAAGCAGGAGACCGTATTCAATTAACGGAGAAACTTACAAAAAAAGTATCTAGATATTTTATCGATCAGAAAGTACCTAATTCACAAAGGCAGCATGCTTGGATCATTACAGATGCCAAAAGAAATATATATAGCTTGATACCTTTTGCCTTTTCATATTTGAGTATTCGTGAAGAAACTGATAAAATACACTACATACTTCTTTACAAATATCAAAAAGAAGCAATTGGAAGGAGAACCTGATGTTGGAAAAGGATATTGAGAGAATTTTGATCTCACAAGAAGAGATACAAGTTCGTTGCAAAGAACTAGGCAAAGAGTTAACAGAAATTTACCAAAACACCAATCCCCTAGTAGTAGGTGTCTTAAAAGGAGCGGTACCATTCATGGCAGATATCGTTCGTTCTATCGATACGTATTTGGAATTGGATTTCATGGATGTTTCAAGCTACGGGAATGCAACAGTCTCGTCAGGGGAAGTAAAAATCGTCAAAGACTTGGATACAAATGTAGAAGGTCGCGATCTGTTGATCGTTGAAGATATCATTGACAGCGGAAGAACACTTGCTTATTTAGTGGATCTTTTCAAATACCGCAAAGCAAAATCAGTCAAAATCGTTACATTACTTGACAAACCCGAAGGAAGAGTAGTAAACATCGAAGCAGATTATGTTGGGTTCAACGTACCAAATGAATTTGTTGTCGGTTATGGCTTGGATTATGCAGAAGCATATCGTAACCTTCCGTACATCGGTGTATTGAAACCTAGTGTTTATCAATCAAATTAATGCTGTATCTCAATTAAATTATGGTACAATAGAATGGTCAGGATTGATAAAAAACTGTTAAATTAAATTGACGCTTAGGGAGGGCAACTATGAACAAAAAGAACAATGGCATGATGAAAAATGCCTTGTATTATGTCCTCGTAATCTTAGCGATGGTAATGGTCGTTTATTTCATTTTTGGTAATAACGGCCAGCGATCGTCAGATATCGAGTACTCAAAATTCACAGAACAACTACAAGCAGGCAAAATCAAAGAGTTTGAAGTGCAGCCTGCAAATGGTGTATATAAGATCACTGGTGAATACAAGGAACAGCAGACAGTCGCTAACAGCGGCGGGTTAGCTATCTTGGGTTCAACAGATACGACTACTACCCATTTCACAACAATCATTTTGCCAAATGATACAACATTGAGCCAAGTAACAGAACTGGCAAAAGAAAACAAAGTTGCTACAACAGTAAAAGAAGAATCAAGCAGCGGCGTATGGGTTTCGTTATTGCTTAGCTTCTTGCCGATCGTGATCATCATCTTTTTCTTCTACATGATGATGGGACAACAAGGCGGCGGTGGTGGCGGTGGCGGCCGTGTCATGAACTTTGGTAAATCAAAAGCCAAAGAAGCAGACAAAAAAGCTAATCGCGTACGTTTTTCTGATGTAGCGGGTGCGGAAGAAGAAAAACAAGAACTAGTTGAAGTTGTTGAATTTCTGAAAGATCCTCGCCGATTTGTTGAATTAGGTGCCCGTATCCCGGCAGGTGTACTTTTAGAAGGACCTCCAGGAACAGGTAAAACCTTGTTAGCAAAAGCTGTTGCCGGAGAAGCTGGCGTACCATTTTATTCGATCTCAGGTTCTGATTTCGTAGAAATGTTTGTCGGTGTCGGGGCAAGCCGTGTTCGTGATTTGTTTGAAACAGCGAAGAAAAACGCACCGGCTATCATTTTCATCGATGAAATTGATGCAGTAGGTCGTCAACGTGGTGCCGGTATGGGCGGCGGACATGATGAACGTGAACAAACATTGAACCAATTGCTTGTAGAAATGGATGGTTTCGACGGAAATGAAGGAGTAATCGTCATTGCTGCAACTAACCGTTCTGACGTACTAGATCCAGCGTTACTACGTCCCGGACGTTTTGACCGTCAAATTTTAGTTGGCCGTCCAGATGTAAAAGGACGTGAAGCAATCTTACGTGTCCATGCACGGAATAAACCGATGGCCGATGATGTTGACTTGAAAGTTGTTGCTCAACAGACTCCAGGGTTTGCCGGAGCAGATTTGGAAAACGTCTTGAACGAAGCGGCGCTAGTAGCTGCTAGAAGAAATAAAAAGAAAATCGATGCTTCTGATATCGATGAAGCGGAAGATCGCGTGATTGCAGGTCCAGCTAAAAAAGATCGTGTAATCAGCAAAAAAGAACGCGAAATGGTTGCTTATCACGAAGCTGGTCATACGATTGTCGGATTAGTGTTAAGTCGCGCTCGGGTCGTCCACAAAGTAACGATTATCCCTCGCGGACGCGCCGGTGGATATATGATCGCTTTGCCAAAAGAAGATCAGTTCTTGATGACAAAAGAAGATATGTTTGAACAAATCGTAGGCTTGCTTGGTGGACGTACAGCTGAAGAAATCATCTTCAATGTCCAATCAACTGGTGCCTCCAATGACTTTGAACAAGCGACAGCTTTAGCACGAAGTATGGTAACAGAATATGGAATGAGCGATCGTTTAGGTCCCGTTCAATATGAAGGCAATCATCAAGTGTTCGTTGGCCGCGACTACGGTCAAACAAAAGCTTACTCTGAACAAGTTGCTTTCGAAATTGATCAAGAAGTACGCAAGATTTTGATGGAAGCTCATGCCAAAGCTCATGAAATCATCGAAGCTCATCGTGCACAGCATAAATTGATTGCTGAAAAACTTCTGGAATTCGAAACATTGGATGCCAAAGCAATCAAATCGTTATTCGAACACGGTGTGATGCCTGAAGGTACTGAGTCAAATGATTATCCAAGCGAAAAAGAAGCGAAAACTTTTGAAGAAGCAAAACGTGCTTTGGAAGAAAAAGACGCTGAAAAACAAGCAGAAGAAAAACGTGATTTTGAAGAAGCAAAACATGAACTGCATGAGGAAAATAAAGCAGAGCATGATTCAGATTCTCAACAATCAGAAGATGATCATTCAGACGATCGATACAAATAAAAAAATATAGGTCAATTGATCTGATAGGACTCCCGAAAACCGGAACAAAAACCGGTTTTCGGGAGATTTCTTTATTTAAGATGTAAATAGGATGATGTCCTGTTTTCTAGATGATTCTGAATTATTTTTAAAAGAAGCATTCCAAAGTTGAAAAAAGCAGGAGTTGCTAGTATGATTCACTATGAGTTTAAAAACGGAAAAAGGAGTACATAACAAATGAAAGATTATCTAGTTAAGGCACTTGCTCACGACGGATTCGTACGAGCATACGCCGTTCAAGCAACAAATACCGTAGCGGAGGCACAAAGACGTCATGATACTTGGCATACGTCCTCAGCTGCTTTAGGACGAACATTAGTGGGCAGTCTGCTGCTTGGTGCAACACTTAAAGGAGAAGATAAACTAACTGTTCGAATCCAAGGCGATGGTCCAGCAGCGGGAATCGTAGTAGATGCAAATGGGAAGGGAGATGTGAAAGGCTACATCAAAAATCCGCATCTCAGTCTTCCTTTGAATAGTGAAGGTAAAATCGATGTGCGAGGAGCAGTTGGGACACAAGGGATGTTTACTGTCACAAAAGATTTAGGATTAAAAGAACCTTTTTCTGGACAAACGCCAATTGTTTCTGGAGAAATCGCTGAAGATTTTACTTACTATCTCGCTATCTCAGAACAAATCCCTTCAGCTGTTGGACTAAGTGTACTGGTCAATACTGATGACAGTATCAAGACAGCGGGTGGATTCATGATTCAAATCATGCCAGGTGCCGATGAAGAAACAATCAGCAAGATTGAGGAACAATTAAAAACAACACCAAGAATCTCTACTCTCTTAGATGAAGGACAGACACCAGAAGAAATATTGAAGGGATTGCTTGATACAGAAGAGCTGAACGTTTTAGAAAAAATGCCTGTTCAATTCAAATGTGACTGTTCGAAAGAAAAATTTGCAGAAGCAATTATCGCGCTAGGTGCAGAAGAAATCCAAGCAATGATAGATGAAGATCATGGAGCAGAAGCGGTATGCTCTTTCTGTAACAATAAATACAAGTATAGTGAAGAAGAATTAGCTGGATTGAAGAAAGAAGCCTTAGGAGGAATTTAAGTGGAACATAAATGGAAAATCGGCAATGTTGAAATCCCTAATCGTGTCGTTGTTGCGCCGATGGCTGGAATAACAAATTCAGCATTTCGAGTCACTGTCAAAGAATTTGGTGCAGGCTTAGTCGTATGTGAAATGATCAGTGACCAAGGTATCCATTTCAGAAACAAAAAAACTTTAGAGATGCTCCACATTGAAGAAACAGAACATCCATTAAGTTTACAGATATTTGGCGGGAACAAAGACAGCCTAGTTGAAGCCGCTCAATTTGTCGAAGAAAACACAGCTGCAGATATAATAGATATCAATATGGGCTGTCCAGTAAACAAAGTGATCAAAGCAGAAGCAGGGGCAAAGTGGCTTTTAGATCCTGAGAAAGTATACGAAATGGTTAAAGCTGTTTCTTCAGCAGTAGATATCCCTGTAACGGTCAAGATGCGTATCGGTTGGGATGAAGAACACGTCTTTGCTGTAGAAAATGCATTAGCAGCACAATCAGCTGGAGCAAGTGCCATCGCTATGCACGGGCGTACGCGGGTTCAGATGTATGAGGGAAAAGCAGATTGGGAAATATTAAAAGAAGTAAAAAAACATCTCACCATCCCATTTATGGGGAACGGGGATGTCAAAACACCCGAAGATGCAAAACGGATGCTTGATTATGTTGGTGCAGACGGTGTGATGATTGGCCGGGCAGCTTTGGGAAACCCATGGATGATTCATCGTACACAGCATTATCTAGAAACAGGAGAACTGATTCCTGAGCCAACACCAGCCGAAAAGATTGCTACAGCTAAACTTCATTTACAACGCTTAGCAGATCTCAAAGGAGAAAAAATAGCATGTAGAGAATTCAGAACACATGCGGCTTATTATTTAAAAGGGATTCCTCGAGCAGCAAAAGTGAAAGTAGCAATCAATCAGACAGAAAATCAGCAAGAAATCAATGATCTGCTGGATCAATTTGTAGAAAAAGCAGAAAAAGTACTATTGAAACAAACGTTGTGATTTCTAAGTTTTTCGTGAATTTTCAAGCCGAAATTCCAAGTTCGGCTTGCTTTTTTTGTGTTTCATTGGCATTATAGGAAAGAGATTAACATGAGAATGGAGGAACTTTTGTGACACAGGAACAACAACATCAAGTAGAAGATTTAAATGATCAAATGCTTGTACGTCGTCAAAAAATGGAACAATTGCGTGAAGATGGAATCGATCCATTTGGAAAAAGATTTGAACGCACACACAACTCAGAAGAATTGCATGAACTATTTGATCCAAGAACAAAAGAAGAACTAGCAGAGATGGGATTGACCGCTAGTGTAGCTGGTCGTATGATGACTCGCCGAGGAAAAGGAAAAGCTGGATTTGCGCATCTACAAGATCGTGAAGGCCAAATTCAAATTTATGTGAGAAAAGACCAAGTAGGTGATGAAGCCTATGAAGTATTCAAACATGCAGACCTTGGAGATTTCTTTGGTGTAACTGGACAAATCATGAAAACAGACACAGGCGAAGTTTCTATCAAAGCTTCAGAAATCACGATTTTGTCAAAAGCACTTCGTCCACTGCCAGATAAATACCATGGCTTGACGAATATTGAACAACGCTACAGACAACGCTACTTGGATTTGATCAGTAATCGCGAAAGCTTTGACCGATTTATGAAACGAAGCCAAATTATCAGCGAGATCCGTCGTTATTTAGATGGCAATGGCTATATCGAAGTAGAAACGCCAGTATTGCATAATGAGGCAGGTGGAGCCGCTGCTCGTCCGTTCATCACGCACCATAATGCACTGGATATTGATTTATATTTGCGTATCGCGTTGGAGCTTCATTTGAAACGACTAATTGTCGGCGGAATGGAAAAAGTTTATGAAATCGGTCGTGTTTTCCGTAATGAAGGGATTGACACTACGCATAATCCAGAATTTACGATGTTAGAAGCATACACAGCATATACTGATTTCAATGATGTAATGAATCTGACAGAAGGTATTATCCGTAACGCAGCTCAAAAAGTACTAGGGACAGCGAAAATCACATATGATGGACAAGCTGTTGACTTAGAAAGCGACTTTAAACGTATCCATATGGTAGATGCGATCAAAGAACAAACTGGTGTAGATTTCTGGAAAGAAATGACATTGGAAGAAGCATTAGCCTTAGCTGAAAAGCATAACGTAGAAGTAACAGAAGCGATGGGAGTCGGACATGTTATCAATGAATTCTTTGAAACGTTTGTTGAAGAAACGTTGACACAACCGACATTTGTTTACGGACATCCAGTCGAAGTTTCGCCTTTAGCGAAGAAAAATCCAGAAGATCCTCGATTCACAGACCGATTCGAACTGTTTATCGTAGGACGCGAATTTGCTAATGCCTTTACAGAACTAAACGATCCAATTGATCAAAGAGAACGATTTGAAGCACAAGAAAAGGAACGTGAACTAGGGAACGATGAAGCTCACGGTGTAGACGAAGACTTCTTGGAAGCATTAGAATACGGTATGCCGCCAACTGGTGGTCTAGGTATCGGGATTGACAGATTAGTGATGCTGCTAACTGACGCTCAATCCATTCGGGACGTTCTACTATTCCCAACAATGAGATAATCAAATAAAAGCTGTCTAGGGGACTCCTTAGGCAGCTTTTGCTATATAGAAAGCAACAAACAACAACGAATGTTCAAAAGCTGTTATCAAATATTGCAGACATTAATGGAGCCGAAAGCGAACGATAAAGAAAGAAAAGTAATGAATAATCGCTTATTGAAAAAAACTTGAAAAAATACAAAAAATTCGTTGACCAAGATAAATTTAGTTGGTATATTATTACTTGTCCAAAAGACAGAAGGAAATATTTCTTCAAAAACATAACAAAAAAGTTATTGACATGTTGCTAACGACATGATAAGATAACTGAGTCGTTAAAAAAGAACAGCTTGCGAAGCTTGATTCTATCGAAAAAAACTTCAAAAAAGTTCTTGACAAATAACAAACGATGAGTTATGATAAATGAGTTGCTGAAAGATTTCGAAAAACGAAATCGAAAAAAACTTTTAAAAAAGAGTTGACAATCGCTTGTTGCTCTGATATGATATAAAAGTTGCTACGGCAGCCAAAAACAAATCGGAAAAACACTTCCGATGAAGTAGACCTTTGAAAACTGAACAAAGTAAGACAAACCAAATGTGTAGGGCGTCTTGATTCGATTCAAGACAACAAACATTTTTAACAAGCAAGCAATATGCTAGCAAACAAATTGAGCTTAACAATCGTAAGATTGTTCGAACTTTTTATGAGAGTTTGATCCTGGCTCAGGACGAACGCTGGCGGCGTGCCTAATACATGCAAGTCGTACGCTTCTTTTTCCACCGGAGCTTGCTCCACCGGAAAAAGAGGAGTGGCGAACGGGTGAGTAACACGT
>NZ_BNJW01000001.1 GCF_015751045.1 Enterococcus lactis | reverse complement strand
TCAGTAGATGAATTTTTTATTCAATCTGTCGCATCTAAACGAAATAATATTCCTAGAAAATCACTGGATTATCGAACACCTTTGGAAGTATTTTTGAGTTACGTAAGTATTGATGATCTGTCTAACTTAATTTGACAATTAAGATAATAAAAAAGCATCTCGCGAATGAACGTGAAGATGCTTTTTTAGTTAAAATCAGTTTAGCTTTTCTTTGATATCATTGACCATTTCCTGACTGGCAATAGGTCCATTATATAGCCAGCTAGATTCAGGGCCGAATTGCAGTACGTGATTGTCCTTCACTGCTTTGAGATTTTTCCAGCTTGGTTCATTGAACATAGCAGCATCTTTATCACTGTTTACAAGAATGATGTAATCAGCATCTAATTCAGCTAGTTTTTCCGAAGAAACAGCAGACCAGTCAGAAGTGGCTTCTTTGGACACTTCTTCTACTAAATCAGGCACACCAAATTTTAGATCGTCATATACGATTCTACCGCTTGACCGATTTTTGCTGACCATGAAGGCGGAGTTATTGGTCACCCATAACACTGCAGCTGTCTTGTTCTCAATTTTATCTGCTAATTCTTCGCGAGTGCTCTCGACGGATTTTTGATAATCGGAAATGACTTTTTCCGCTTCTTTTTCTTTTGCCAAAGCCTTGCCGACATCTTTTAGTTGTTCTTCCCATGTGACGTCTGTTCCATTTTTTACGACATAAGTTGGCGCGATTTTACTATATTGCTCGTATTTTCCACCTTCGACAGTAGCGGAAGAAGAAATCAACAGCAAGTCAGGTTCGAAGCTTAATACTTTCTCGTAAGGAAGATCATAAGAAATAGTTGGAACATCTTTCAAATCATCTTGCAGATAATCTTGGATAGAACCACTGCCCACTGTCCATTGGGCGATAGGTTTTTCTCCTAGGGAAATCAGATAGTCTTCTAAGTAACTGCCGATGATTCGTTTAGGTGCGTTTGGAATGTCGACTTTATGTCCAAGCGTATCTGTGACTGTATGCGTGCTGGTGGATGAAGTCGTCGAATTGGTAGTTGTAGCTGTTTCTTTATCTGAAGAGGGGGAGCAAGCGCTCAATACTCCAGCCAGCAGCAACATGCTAGATAAGGTGAATACTTTTGTTTTTAAGTTCATTTCTTTCCTCCTGACATAATTGAGAATCTTTCTCATTGGTTATTATTCCTGATATTTCGAATGCTGTCAACCGCTTCATTTAGCTATAGATATGAAAGTAGCGCTTGACGAAATAGTGAAACAGCGTCATAATTGAAAATGATTTTCAGCGAAAGGGTGGGTGAAATGACGAGACTAAGGGCAGCTGATATTGCAGTCGGCTACGAAAATAAAAAAATTATTGAAAACATGTCTGTTACGATTCCTGAAGGGAAAATCACGAGCTTGATCGGGCCAAACGGAAGTGGAAAATCTACTTTATTGAAAAGCTTTACCCGTATACTACCTGTGAAATCAGGAAAGATCATTGTCAATGACTCTGATATATCTACATACAGTTCAAAAGAACTTGCAAAAAAAATTGCTTTATTAGCACAAACTAGTGAACATCCTATAGGTATGACAGTAGAAGAAGTAGTATCTTACGGACGTTATCCCTATCAAAAACTGTTTAGTGGTATGGATGCACAAGATCATGAAGCAATCGAGTGGGCTTTGGATGCAACAGGTTTGTCTGGATATCGCACGCGAGATATCGCAACGTTGTCTGGTGGACAAACCCAGCGTGTCTGGATCGCTATGGCACTTGCTCAGGAAACAGATATCTTGATCTTGGACGAGCCGACGACGTTTTTAGATCCGTCACACCAATTAGAGATCCTACAGTTATTGTCTCAAATCAATCAAATAAAACAAACAACGATCTTGATGTCGATCCATGATATTAATCTTGCTTCACGTTTTTCTGATTATTTACTAGGCATGAAAGACGGTGAATTGATTACGGAAGGTACACCTGAAGAAGTGATCACAAAAGAGTGTATGAAAAAAATATTTGAGATTGATGCAACGATTGTCACACTACCAAAAACGAATAAACCAGTTTTTCTGACGTATGATCTGTTGCCAAAAGAGCAGGAGGATCAATTATGAAGGCTAGGAAAAAAAACAAACTCTTGCTTTTGATCTGTTTTGTTCTTTTGATCATTTTTTTTATTGCTCTTTCAAATGGCGCAGCGAGTGTGGGAAAAACAGCCTTTTGGCAGGCTTTGGTTGATTTTGATGGATCAAAACAAAGTCATCAAATCATAAGAAACATTCGCTTGCCTCGGGTCGCAGGGGCATTTCTCGTAGGGAGTTGTTTTGCATTGAGCGGTGCATTGATGCAAGGTGTGACAAGAAATCCGTTAGCAGATTCAGGTTTACTAGGAATCAACGCTGGTGCTTCGTTGGCAATGGCTCTTAGTTTTGCTTTTTGGCCCAAAGCTTCTGGGTTTTCTGTGTTTCTGGTGTCATTGGCAGGTTCTTTTGCTGTGACTTTGCTCGTATTTGGCTTTTTGCAGTTTTCGAAAATGGGCATGAATCCTTTACAGCTGATTTTAGCTGGCGTAGCTATTAGTTCTTTTTTTACTGCAATCAGTCAAGCACTTACCCAATTTTTTAATCTACAGCAGGATCTTGCCTTTTGGTTTGTAGGTGGAGCTGCCAATATCACATGGAAACAGTTAACAGTGTTGTTCCCTGTATATGTGCTTGCTGTCTTGGTTTCTTTTTCATTAGGAAAAGCGATATCCTTGATTAGTTTGAGTGAAACTCATGCAATAGCTCTTGGAGGTCGTCCTAAACGAACACGGTTGATTGTTTTCTGTCTAGTTGCAGTGTTAGCAGCCATTGCCGTTTCGTTAGTCGGACCTGTTTCATTTATTGGGCTGTTGGTTCCGCCGATTGTTCGCGGAATGGTTGGGACAGACTATCGTTATGTCCTACCTGTCTCTTTTTTAGTTGGAGGCGGACTGGTCATGTTGGCGGATCTTGTAGCAAGGATGATCAATCCACCTTTTGAAACACCTTTTGGATTAGTCATTGCATTGATTGGCGTTCCGTTTTTACTGATACAAGTAAGGAGGGAACGACGGTGAAAAGAATATATTGGACGTTGTATTTCTTGCTTTTTCTACTTATCGTCTTGTCTGTAGGTAGTTTGATGATTGGCACGCCTTTTATTTATCTTGATCAGCTTTTTGACACGTTCATAGGGAAAGGCTCCTCTTCTTTGGCTTTGGCGCTGATTGTTGGAGAGTTTCGAGTTCCCCGATTACTGATCAGTTTATTAGCAGGAGCTTGTCTTGGCGTTTCTGGCTATATCTTGCAAGGAGTGACGAGAAATGAATTGGCAGATTCTAGCATATTGGGGATTAATGCGGGAGCTGGATTTCTAGTGATGCTTTATTTAGGTTTCTTTTCACAATATTCTCTGCCGTTTCTGTTGCTAGTTGTAGCCTTTATAGGTGGTATTCTCGCTGCTTGCTGTGTGTATCTTGCGGCCTATGATCGAAATGGATTTTTAGGGATGAATCGTATCTTATTGTCTGGTATTGCCGTTAATGCTGGTCTTTCTGCATTAACGTTGTTGTGCACCATCCAATTGTCAAAGGAAAATTATGGATTTGTCAATGCATGGTTGGCGGGATCGATTTGGGGTGCGAGCTGGTCCTATGTTTGGGCGCTTCTTCCATGGGCGATTATCTTGATTCCGCTAGGAGGATTTTATGCGCAACGGATTGGCTTGCTATCATTTGGCCAAGAACGCGCGCAAGGATTAGGGCTAAATGTGAATAAAAGTCAAAAAATCCTTTTGTTGTTAGCTGTTGCTTTAGCAAGCGGTAGCGTAGCGGTGACAGGGAGTTTATCCTTTGTAGGACTACTGGCTCCTCATGCTGCGAAGTTAGTCGTACGTAAAGAAAATCATTGGACCTTTATTTTGAGCAGTTTGTTCGGTTCCGTTTTTGTACTTAGCGCAGATATTGTTGCACGAGTGATTCTACCAAGTGGGGAAATACCGACAGGGATTTTGATCGCCTTTTTTGGTGCGCCATATTTTCTGTATGTATTGTTTATCAGACAAAAACACGTGCTGAGCAGTTGAAGTTCATTAAAAGGCAAGAAGGCCAATCATCGTTAGGTCTTCTTTTTCTTTTATTTATACATTTATTTGAAAGTTCGATTGCTATTTTTCTTTTTTTCCTATACCATTTTATGAGAGAAGGAAAGGTGATTTTTTGGAGCAAATGAAAGAAAAATTACGCCGGCAAGGAATTGAAAAGCTGAAAAATCTGGCCAAAAGCGGCAAGAAAAAGGGCAAAGAACAGCGAATCTATGAACAGCTATTCGCAAGCGAGTACTGGAAGTCGGCACAAGTGATAGGGACGACTTTGTCAAATGAAATTGAGCTGGATACACAGCCGATTATCCAACGGGCGAAAAAAGAACAAAAGAAAATAGTTGTTCCTAAAACTTTACCAAAACGACAGATGGCGTTTTATGAAATGGATGAACACACCATTTTTGAACGTTCGAGTTTTGGCGTTCTTGAGCCACAATCAGAGAAGCTTTATTTGCCGGAAATGATCGACCTCCTCATTGTACCAGGGATTATCTACAATAGAGCCGGTTATCGTATTGGTTTTGGCGGTGGTTATTACGACCGGTATTTAAAAAATTTCCATCGAAAAACATGCAGCCTCGTTTTTCGAGAACAATTGAATGAACAATGGCAACCGGAGAGTTTTGATCAGAAGATCCAACAATTATTTATTGACTAAAATGAAATGGGAGGTTTTCATGAATTATCAACAGCAAATAAAAATGCGTGCATGGTTGAGGCGACCGTTATGGACCTATGTTTTTTTAGGGATACAGACAATAGTCTTCATTATAATGGAGTTGTTTCCGCGTCTTGAAATTCCTTATTATACTGGAATGTATGGTCCTTATCTTGTTCACTTCAATGAATGGTGGCGCTTAGTGACACCAATCTTCATCCATTTTGGAGTGATGCATTTCGTCATGAACTCACTGATATTGTATTTTATGGGGCAACAAATCGAGGCAATATACGGTCACTGGCGGTTTTTCCTGATCTATATGTTCAGTGGGATAATGGGAAATACAGCAAGTTTTGCTTTCAACGAAGCGAATGTTTTGTCTGGTGGTGCAAGCACTTCGATATTCGGATTGTTTGGTGCGTTGTTTATTTTAGGATTTCATTTTAAATATAATACGGCGATCCAACAACTAGTCAGACATTTTCTTTTATTTATTGCGATGACATTTGTTTTTGGTCTTCTTGACACCTCTGTAGATGTTTGGGGACATCTCGGCGGACTGGTGGGCGGTTTAGTATTAGGGAACATTTTAGGGCTACCGAAACAGCAGACAAGCTATTCGATACACCAGAAGATTCTTTCTACACTAGTTTTTGTATTTCTTTTTGTAATATGTATTTTACTGGGTTTAAAAAAATATGGTTTACTTGTATAATATGAAGGAAGTGCTTAAAGATGGAGAGCTTATATGATGTACAGCAGCTGTTCAAAAAATTTGGCATCTTTATCTATGTGGGTGCACGCATCTATGATATTGAATTGATGACTATTGAATTGCGGAATCTGTATGATAGCCGTTTGATCGATCATGATACATACATGACAGCGTGGCGCATATTAAAAAGAGAGCACCGAATTGAAGAAAGCCGAAAGAAAGGAAATTTGTAATGGACAAGAAAATTATTGGGATTGATTTAGGTGGAACAACAGCAAAATTTGCAATTTTAACACCAGAAGGAGAGATTCAACAAAAATGGAGCATCGATACCAATATTTTGGATGATGGCAAACATATCGTTCCTGAAATCATCGAATCAATCAACCATCGATTGAATTTATATAATATGAAAGCCGAAGACTTTATTGGAATCGGTATGGGTACTCCAGGAAGCGTGGACAGTGACGCTGGAACAGTTATTGGTGCATATAACTTGAACTGGACAGAAGTACAATTTGTGAAAAAACTGATTGAAGCAGGGACAGGAATTAAATTCGCTATCGATAATGATGCGAATGTGGCTGCTTTAGGTGAACGATGGAAAGGTGCTGGAGAAAACGATCCAGACGTTGTATTCGTTACTCTAGGAACAGGTGTTGGCGGTGGTATCGTTGCTGGCGGGAATTTGATCCATGGCGTGAGCGGAGCAGGCGGAGAGATCGGCCATATCACTGTGGATCCTGAAGGGTTCGAATGTACTTGCGGTAAACGCGGATGTTTAGAAACTGTATCTAGCGCTACTGGTGTGGTACGTCTAGGACGTTACTTGGCAGAAGAATACGCAGGAGATTCAAAACTGAAAGCAATGTTAGATAACGGTGAAGAAGTAACAAGTAAAGATATCTTTGAAATGGCTCAAGAAGACGATCCGTTTGCATTGATGGTTGTTGATCGCGTATGCTTCTATTTAGGCTTAGCTTGCGCAAACTTGGGGAATACATTGAATCCGTCAAGTATTGTGTTAGGCGGCGGAGTATCGGCGGCAGGAGAATTTTTACGCAGCCGTGTAGAGAAATATTTTAAAGAATTCACTTTCCCGCAAGTAAGAGAATCAACAAAAATCAAATTAGCAGAGCTTGGAAATGAAGCTGGTGTCATTGGCGCTGCCTCATTAGCCTTGAAATTTGCTTAAAAAAACGGAGGCATTACATGGTTTTATGGGTAATTAATATCATTTTGCTATTGATTGTGCTTGCAATCATCTTTTGGGAAGTCTATCTACGAGTAATGGCCAAGCGTTCAGCAACGACTTTGACAGAAGAAGAGTTTCGAGAAGGAATGAGAAAAGCACAAGTAATCGATGTTCGCGAAAAAGATGTGTTTGATGCAGGGCATATCTTAGGTGCAAGAAACATCCCTTACACTGTTTTGAAAGATTCACTAGGATCGATTCGAAAAGACCAACCTGTCTATATCTATGATCAAAAGAAAAGCTTGAGTATCCGCACGGCAAATAAATTACGTAAAGCAGGTTATAAAGAGATTTATTTGCTTAAGGGTGGTTATGACGGCTGGTCTGGAAAAATCAAAAGCAAAAAAGTATAAAGCATATATTTTTATGACAGCTTTGGAAAAACTAGATCAATAATCAGGTATTGACTAAGAAAAAATGAACGACGCGAGGGATAGTTGTGTCGTTCATTTTTTATTTTGTGCTATTATCTACATATAAAATATAAAAGAAAAAAGGCAGAAAGAAGGAAACAACTATGATCAAATTAAAGCGTGTTTACCTTGATGCTGAAGAAGAGGATGGCTTTCGGATACTCGTAGATAGGCTCTGGCCACGAGGGATTTCAAAAGAAAAAGCACACTTAGATCTATGGTTGAAAGAAATTGCGCCTAGTAATGAAGCACGCAAAGCTTTTGACCACGTACCAGAACGTTTTGCTTTATTTGCAAAGAAATATCAGCAAGAATTGTCTTTTGAAGAAGAAAAGACGCGAGCTGTTTCCGAACTCATCCAACTTATGAAAGAACATCCAGTCATTACTTTCGTTTATGGTGCAAAAAACGAGCACCAGAACCATGCCGTTGTGTTAAAAGAATTTATCGAAAAGGAGGTGTACAAATGAAAATAGGGATCATTGGTGCCGGACCTAGAGGATTAAGTGTAGCAGAAAGGATTCTGTATAATAATCAGGGCAGACATTCTCTTGAACTTATTCTTTTTGATCCAGAAGGTCCAGGCGGTCGAGTTTGGCGGTTGAATCAGCCGCCAGAATTATTAATGAACTCTGTTTCTCAACAAGTGACGCTTTTTACAGACGAGACGTTGTCCAGTGAGGGAACGGTAATGCCGGGACCTAATTTGTTTCAATGGAGTAAAGGACCTGCTACAGATTATATCGAACAGACGGTAACCAAAAATAAGCAACTATTTATAGAAGAAATTAACCGTCTGGAAAAAGACCAACAATCTACTCGTTGCCTATACGGACTTTATCAACGCTGGTTTTTCTCAAAGTTGCAAGAAGAATTTCCAACTTCTACTCAGCTTGTCTATTCTTTAGTGAAAAAGGTCAGCAAAGAAAAAGACGGTTTCCTATTACAGACAGATCAGCAAAGCTATCCTGTCGATCAGCTCATTTTAGCGAGTGGTCATTGGGAAAATGATCAGACAGAAGAGGAAAGAGCCTGGATAGACTATGCAAAGAAAAATGATTTACTGTATCAGCTTCCTTCTAATCCTGCAGATGTCGATCTTTCAAAGATACCGCCAAAAGAAAATGTCTTTCTAAGAGGGCTTGGTTTAAGCTTTTTCGATTATGTCGGATTGTTTACGGTATCAAGAGGAGGGTGCTTCGAAAACAAAAAGGGAAAACTGGTCTATCATCCATCTGGCAAGGAACCGATTGTATACAGCGGGTCAAGAAGAGGTCTGCCTTACTATCCTCGAGGGAGAAATCAAAAGCAAGGTGGAGCAATGGCATGGCCACGGCTACTTACAAAAGAGAACCTTGAGCAATGGCATCGATCGGGACTTTTGACTGGCGAAACATTTTTTGACTATCTGAAAAAAGACGCTGAGTTGTTTTATTACAAGAAAATCATCGAAGAACATCACTTGCCGATTTCAATGAAAACTTTTGAGCATGATTTTCTTTCCCTCTCTTCAGAAGAGTGTCTTGGAAAGTATCCAGCATTACTTCCTTACAAATGGTCTTGGTCGTGGCTAGAAACTCCTCTTACCTATCTGGATGAGTCCTTTGCAGAAGCTAGCCGAGCATTTATTGAAAGGCAGATAAAAGAAGCGGAAAAAGGCAATTGCACAGGGGCATTGACTTCGACATTTGATGCATTGAAAGACTGGCGTGATCCAATCCGGCAGGCTATTGAATGGCACGTTTTTTCGGCTAAGGAATACAAAGAAATACTGTGGGGATGGTTTACTCATCTAAACAGCTTTTTAACGATTGGTCCGCCAGTTATTCGGACGAAAGAGTTAGCAGCACTGATAGATGCGGGTATTTTTCATTTGATCGAACCGCCACTTGATATTCAGCAAAAGCAAAACCGTTATGTTATTTCTCTACAAGATAAAGAAATCAGCAGTCGCTATTTGATCGAAGCTCGTTTGCCACAAACAAGCTTTTCTCGTTCAAGTAATCCTGTCATAAAAAATTTGAAGGAAAATAAACTTGTTCGCTCTTTTTCGTTTTCAGATAATACAGGAAGTTATCATTCAGAAGCTATAGATGTTGAGCGAGGTACGAATCGCGTGATTGATGCTTCCGGGAAAATCCAGTCTGGCTTTTATTGCTATGGAATACCAGTTGAAGGTGTGGATTGGTTAACTGCAGCAGCAGCTAGACCTTATACAGATCCATGGAATTTGAGACAAGCAGATAAAATAGCACAACTTATATTGACTGACAAATAAAAATACGCATGATGACTTATCTGTTCTTTCACAAGTCTTCATGCGTATTTTTTAAATAATTATTAACGAGAAACGCGTTTGCGCATTGCTTTTTTACGATTTTCTTCGATCATTGCTTCTTTTTCGTCAATCGGATCGATCACTGTTTTTTTCACAGAAGCGACCAAACCAGCAACGGCAGCGGCTGTTGCCAAGCTACCTACTAATATTCCAGATACAAATTTTTTCATTGAATCCACCTCATTTATTATTTGTTATATCTATTATGGAACAAAAGAGAAAAAAAGGCTAGTTTTACGTTTGTTTGTAAACCTTTGCAAAAAATCCTTGAAAATGTTTACTAAATGTTTTATTATAAATTTACCAGATAAATTTACGAAATTTTACTTTCTTCTTTTCTACCATAAAGTAGACTTCGTTTTTTAAATTATATAGAATCAACAAACACAATTTCACTAATCAAAGGAGTGTTTTTTATGACAATTTTAGTACTAGGCGGAGCCGGTTATATCGGTTCGCACGCTGTAGACCAGCTAGTTCAAAAGGGGTATCAAGTCGCTGTGGTAGATAATTTACTCACAGGTCACAAACAAGCAGTACATCCAGATGCTCATTTTTATGAAGGAGATATTCGGGATAAAGAATTTCTACGTTCCGTATTTGAAAAGGAACCGATTGAAGGAGTAATCCATTTTGCTGCAAGCTCTTTAGTAGGAGAATCTGTCGAAAAACCATTGATGTATTTTAACAACAATGTATACGGTATGCAAATCTTGCTTGAAGTCATGCACGAGTTCAACGTGAATAAAATCGTATTCTCTTCTACTGCAGCAACTTATGGAGAGCCGAAAGAGTCTCCAATCACGGAAAATACACCAACTGATCCTAAAAATCCGTATGGTGAAAGCAAATTGATGATGGAAAAAATGATGAAGTGGTGTGATCAAGCGTATGGCATGCGCTATGTCGCTTTGCGCTACTTCAATGTAGCCGGAGCAAAAGCAGATGCATCTATCGGAGAAGATCATACACCAGAAACGCATCTTGTCCCAATCATTTTACAAGTAGCTCTTGGTCAAAGAAAAGCATTGGCTGTTTATGGAGACGATTACGATACACCAGATGGAACATGTATTAGAGATTATGTTCAAGTAGAAGACTTGATTGCCGCACATATTTTAGCTTTGGAATACTTGAAAGAAGGAAACGAAAGCAACTTCTTCAATTTAGGCAGTAATAAAGGGTACTCGGTCAAGGAAATGTTAGAAGCAGCGAGAGAAGTGACAGGGAAAGAAATCCCGGCAGAAATAGCACCAAGAAGAGCTGGAGATCCTAGCCGATTAGTCGCTTCAAGTGAAAAAGCGAGAGAGATTCTGGGCTGGAAACCTGAATACACAGATATCAAAGAAATTATCAAAACAGCATGGGATTGGCACGTCAGCCATCCAAATGGTTATGAAGAATAGGGGAATGAGATATGTCAATCAGTCAAACGATTTGTGATTTTGCCACACTTGCGATCGAAGCTGGCGGATGGATGGAAATGGACCGCTTATATTTACAGAATCGTCTTTTAGGGATGGTAGGAGAAGACGCTCTAGAAAGCGTCGAAGTAAGACCAGTTAAGGAAGAATCAGTAGACTTATTGGATCAGCTTGTCGCTAAGGCAAGAGAAAATGGTGTTCTTTCAGAATTACCAGCAGAACAAGAGATTTTTGAAGCACAATTGATGGATTTTCTTACACCGCCGCCTTCCGTTGTCAATGCATTCTTTGCACAGCATTATTCGAAAAGTCCAGAGGAAGCAACTGATTATTTCTTTGATTTAAGTAAGAAAAATGATTACATCAAAACAAGAGCCATCGCTAAAAATATCAAATTTCCAGCAGAGTCAGCATATGGTGAATTGGAAATCACGATCAATTTATCTAAACCAGAAAAAGATCCAAAACAAATTGCGGCAGAACGCGAGGCAGCCAAAGTAGATTATCCTACATGTATGCTGTGCATGGAAAATGAAGGATATAGAGGACGCTTGAATTATCCAGCCCGCACCAATCATCGAATCATTCGAATGAATCTAGATGGTGAAAGCTGGGGATTCCAATATTCTCCTTATGCTTATTACAATGAGCATTCGATCATTTTATCAGAGCAGCACCGTCCAATGAAAATTTCAAAGGAAACATTTGTTAGACTGCTTCGGATTACTGAAGTCTTGCCTCATTACTTTGTTGGTTCAAATGCTGACTTGCCGATTGTTGGAGGATCGATTCTTTCTCATGATCATTATCAGGCAGGACGTCATGAATTTCCTATGGCAAAAGCACCGATAGAAAAACTCATCAAATTAGCAGATTATCCGCAAGTCATCGCAGGAGTTGTGAAATGGCCGATGTCTGTGATCCGTTTGCAATCAACAGATAAAGAGTTGCTGATTGAAGCAGCTAATTCAGTGTTGGAAAAGTGGAAAGGATATTCGGATGAAACTGTAGAAATCCGGGCTTTTTCAGCAGATGGTACACCACACCACACGATTACGCCAATTGCACGAAGAAGGGACAATTATTTTGAGCTGGATCTTGTCCTTCGAGACAATAATGTTTCAGATGAGCATCCTGATGGTATTTTTCATCCGCATAAAGATGTCCAACATATCAAGAAAGAGAACATTGGATTGATCGAAGTAATGGGACTTGCTGTTTTACCACCTCGTTTGAAATCGGAACTAGCAGAAGTAGAGCGGTTCTTATTGGGAGAAGAGAACCAGATGGCTGAATATCATCGTCCATGGGCAGAACAGTTGAAAAAAGAGCATCCTGATTTGACGAAAGATGCGGTCACTGATGTTGTACAAAAAGCTGTAGGTCAGGTTTTTGCTCGTGTCCTAGAAGATGCTGGAGTGTTCAAGCGAGATGAAAAAGGACAAGCAGCGTTTGAGCGGTTTACTGCGATTTTATAAACGGAAAAAAAGGAGGAGAGACAAATGGCAACAATTAAAGACATTGCTCAGTTGGCAGGAGTTTCTCCTGCTACTGTTTCAAGAGTGCTCAACTACGATCCTGAACTTTCCGTCGGCTTAGCCACAAAGCAAAAAATTTTTGAAGCAGCGGAACGCTTGAATTATACGAAGCACCGCAAAAATGCAGCAAATGCTAAGCAAACCCTTCGTCTGATCCAATGGTACGATGATACAGAAGAACTTGAAGATCTTTATTATTTGTCTATTCGTTTAGGAATCGAAAAAAAGGCAGAAGAAGCAAACGTTACTTTGTTGAAAGAAACGTGGGATTCCATTAGTGAGCTTCCAGCAGATGGAACGATCGCATTAGGGAAATTCGATGAAGCTCAGCTGTTGGATTTGAAACAATCCCAACAAGCCTTGCTTCTGGTAGATTCTGATGGCACTTCTCAAGGAATCGATTCTATAGTTGTCGATTTTAAGTCGAGTGTTCAAAAAGTCATTGAGCACTTTGTTTCCCAGAATGCACAACATATCGCTATGCTTGCTGGAACAGAATATACAAAGAAAAACCATCAGCGACTAAGGGATCCTAGAATCATGGCATTCCAACAAGTTTTAGCAGAAAAAGGCTACGACGAAGGTTCAATTATCGAAGCAGATTTTTCTGTCGAGTCAGGCTATCAAGCGGTTAAAAAATATTTAAAAACAAACGAGCAGATTCCTGACGCACTTTTTGCGGCTAATGATGCATTAGCGATTGGCGCGCTGAAAGCGATTCAAGAAACAGGTTTAGCGGTGCCAGAAGATATTTCCGTGATGGGTTTCAACGATGTCAGTGTAGCGAAATATGTGACACCCTCTCTTTCTACTGTGAAAGTTTATACGGAATGGATGGGAGAGCTAGCAGTGGAGACGATCCTTCAACTAAGTAATTCCAAAGCACCAGTTTCAAGAAAAATCATTATGGAAACAGAGTTGATTGTTCGAGAGTCGACGAAATAAAAAAAGAAAAAGTTGTGGTAAAGTGTCGTGATACCGCAACTTTTTTTGTGTATGTAAGGAAGAAACTAGATTTGCCGGTCAGCAGATAATCATGTATCATTGTACTAGTTTTGCCTTTGATATTTTCATCATTGGAATAAAAAAGTATGCTACAATGGAAGGCGAGAATGTTATAGCAGAAAGGATCAAATATATGATTACATTAGGAATAGATACTGCAAATCAAACTTTGGCGATCGGTGTGGTGGAAGATAAACAAATTCTTGGGCAAATACAGACAAATATCAAACGCAACCACAGTGTGACGCTGATGCCTGCCATTGACCAATTGTTTGCAGATCTTCAAATGAGTCCCCAAGACATTGACCGAATCGCGGTTTCTGATGGTCCTGGTTCTTATACAGGACTTCGTATAGGTGTAACGACAGCGAAAACGATTGCTTATACACTAGATAAAGATCTAATAGGAGTATCTAGCCTGAAAGCCATCGCGGCTAATTGTGTCGGGGTGGATAAAATGATTGTGCCCATGTTTGATGCTCGAAGAAAAAATGTCTATGCTGGGGCATACCGCTGGAAAGAAAATAGATTAGAAACTGTACTTGAAGATGTACATATTGCTGCTTCTGATTTGTTTGCACAACTACAAGAGCTGAATGAAGCTATTTATTTCGTTGGGAGTGATTGTCATAAATTCATCTCTGAAATAAAAGAAATGCTACCTGATGCGATGATTAATACAGTTCCAGCATGGGATATCCCAAGTGGTGTGACTGTGGCTCAATTAGGTGCGTTGGATGAACCAGTTGCAGATAAACAAGCTTTTCTCCCTCGTTATTTAAAACGAGTAGAAGCTGAAGAGAAATGGTTAGAGACGCACACACCTGGAGACGAAAGCTATGTTGAAAAAATTTAAAGCATATGCTAGAAGCCTTTTTCAAGATAAAATGATCTATGCAGAAAAAACAATCGAACAAATCGATCGTCGCTATATACTAAGAGAATTGACTACAGAAGATATCAAAGAGCTGTTGGATGTCGAACGAGAAGTCTATAATGGCGAATTGCCATGGACCAAAAGTGCCTTTATGTCAGAATTGAAGTCACCACTTCCTCATCTATATTTAGGGATCTTTGATAATGGAAGAATGATCGGGTTTGTTGGCTCAAGGGCGTTCGGTTTAGATTGTCATATCACGAATATTGCTGTTCGACCGGCATATCAGCGTAAACGAATCGGTTCGCTGCTTATTGACGAAATCGAGAACTTTGCTATAATGAATCGCTGTGAGACGATGTCATTGGAAGTACGCATGAGTAATCAGGATGCGCAAAGACTTTATCGGAAATTAGGGTTTCAAGCAACGACGATCAAAAAAAGATATTACACTGAAACAAAAGAAGATGCGTTGGATATGATAAAAATTTTAGAAAATGAGTGAGATTAGTTGATTTGCAGAAAAAAAGATTTTGATGAAGCATATTTGGCAGAATGCGTATGGGCAATTAGCGAAAATGCTTATCCATATGGCTCACCTTGGACGAAGATGCAGTTTTTGACAGATATCCAACAGCCCCACACGGATTATCTGCTTTTAGTTGAAGATAACCAGATCTGTGGTTTTGTCGGGTATTCGAAAGTAATGGATGAAGTCGAAATCACGAATATCGCTGTTGCAGTTTCAGAACAAGGAAAAGGCTATGCACGGCATTTGCTACATCTGCTGATTGCGGAACAAATAAAAGATTCGCTGCATGTTTTTTTAGAAGTACGTCTGTCTAATGAAGCAGCAAGGAAACTTTATGAATCAGAAAAGTTCCGTATATTAGGTAAACGGAAATCATATTATCGCAATCCGACAGAAGATGCGATCATTATGAGCAGAAAGTTAAAAACGGAGACGATGAAATGAATGAAGAATTGATTCTGGCAATTGAATCAAGTTGTGATGAAACGAGTGTAGCGGTCGTTAGAAATGGAACAGAGATCTTATCTAACATCGTTGCTTCCCAAATAAACAGTCATAAACGTTTTGGCGGAGTGGTGCCTGAAGTAGCTAGCCGCCATCATGTAGAACAAATAACCTTATGCTTGGAAGATGCACTGGTAGAAGCTGGTGTATCGGCAGAAGATTTATCGGCAGTCGCTGTCACTTATGGGCCTGGACTCGTCGGCTCTTTGTTGATTGGTATTTCTGCAGCTAAGGCTTTTGCTTGGGCACACCAATTGCCGCTGATTCCTGTGAACCATATGGCAGGTCATATTTATGCCGCACGTCTGGTCAAACCATTCCAGTTTCCATTGATGGCACTTCTTGTTAGCGGAGGACATACAGAATTAGTCTATATGCAAGAAGATGGATCATATGAAATCATTGGGGAGACAAGAGATGACGCAGCAGGAGAAGCTTATGACAAAGTTGGAAGAGTATTAGGTCTTTCTTATCCAAGTGGAAAAGAAATCGATCAGCTAGCTCATCAAGGAAAAGATAATTATCATTTTCCACGAGCGATGATCCATGAAGATAATTATGATTTCAGTTTTAGTGGATTAAAAAGTGCATTTATCAATTTGGTGCATAATGCACAACAGCGTGGAGAAGATTTAGACAAAAATGATTTAGCAGCTAGCTTTCAAGCAAGTGTGATCGATGTATTGATTACTAAAACACTTCGAGCTTGTCAAAATTATCCAGTCAAGCAACTGGTTGTAGCTGGAGGTGTAGCGGCCAATCAAGGGTTGCGTGAAGGATTGCAAGCTGCTCTGTCAGCTAAACTCCCTGAAGTAGAATTAGTGATTCCGCCTCTGAGACTTTGTGGAGATAATGCTGCAATGATTGGAGCAGCAGCACATGTGGAAATGCAAAAAAGAAATTTTGCCAGCTATCAGTTAAATGCTGATCCAAGCTTGGTTTTATCTGAATAAATGAAAGAGAGTGTGAAAAAGCTGCCTTGCATCAAGTTATAAGAACAGCAAAGAAAAAACAGCTTCACATGTTTTTGACTTGGTTGAACTTATTACCGTAGATGCAAGCTTTTGAACACTATTTATTGTAATAAGGGTTGTGACAGATTTTTGTCACAACCCTATTTTTTGCCTATTTTTAATTGAATGTGTTATTTAAATTTATGAGATAACTTGTTTTAAAAATGTTTTATGCTGATATCTGTAATAAAAAATAGTTATTATATAAATTGTGTTCGTTTTTTTCCTGTGCTATGATTAATTCAATAAATCATAGGATTTATTCGTGTACATAGAAAGTCTGAATATAAAATGAAAAAAGAAAGTAGAGAGAATATGAAGAAAAAGAAAATAGCTGCCTCTCCGGTTCCTTTAGTTGCACTAGCTGATCAATCGATTACTGCCGAGAAATATCGAACGATCCGGTCCAATATCCAGTTTGCAGCGATTGATCGTGAATTGAAGACATTGGTCATCACTTCTTCCGGCCCAGATGAAGGGAAATCTATTACTGCCGCTAATCTAGCAGTAGTTTTTGCAAATAGTGGAAAACAGGTCTTACTTGTAGATGCCGATTTGAGGAAACCAACTGTAGCATTGTCTTTTCAATTGCCGCATAATGAAGGATTGAGTAATTTACTTAGTGAGCGTGAACGGATAGCGGACGATTACATAACTGAAACACATATAGAAAATCTTTGGATCTTGCCCAGTGGTCCAAAGCCGCCCAACCCTTCGGAAGTTTTAGGGACGAAAAGAATGGAAGAGATAATAGAGGAACTGATACTTGACTTTGATCTGGTCATCTTTGATATGCCTCCGGTAGCGACTGTAACGGATGCTCAAATCCTTGCAGCAAAAACGGATGGAACGCTACTTGTTGTCAGAGAAAGAAAGACAAAGAAACAAGAGTTGTTAAAAGCGAAAGAACTGTTGCAGATTGCAAAAGCAAATATATTAGGTGTAGTTTACAATGGAACAAAAAAAGAGAGTGATCTCACTTATTATTACCAATCATTTGAATAGACGAAACAAAAAGAAACAGCGCCCCCGATAAATATCAGGATCGCTGTTTCTTTTTGTCGCGTTATTCTCTCAAAGCTGGAGTAGTAGCGGTCTTACAGAAAGTAAAATGCTTTTTGTGATAATCTAACAGTCCTGAATCACGTAGTTGTTTGATTACTTGTCCAGCAGTTTCACGTGTCGTACCGCTATTCACTGCTAATTCTTTTAAGGTAATTGGATAAGGAATGGTGATATGGCCGTCTTCTGTTGGTACGCCAAGTTCTTCTTTCAAAATGAATAGATTTTGTTTCACTCGATCAAAAGCACTGGAGGTTAATCCAATTTGGATACGTAACTCATGTATTTCGACTACTTTAGAAATTTTTTGGATCATATAGATCAGTTGTTCAGGATTTTTTCGTGCTAATTTTTCATAGTAGGAAACAGGAAGATAGAAAGTTTCGATATCAGTCATCGCTTGAGCTGTATAAGTGTAGGTATCTTCTCCAAACATTCCTGACATAGGAAAAAGGTTATTGGTAGTCACGTAATCATAATAATAATAGGTGGCACTTTCATCGTAACGTTCTAAACGAACAAGTCCTTTGGTCAAGATATATAATCGTTGTCTAGGATCTCCATCATCAAAAAGGATTTGTCCTTTCTTATAGGAACGAAGAACAGTATGTTCCTTGATCTGTTGGAACTCTTCATCCGAGAAATGTTCAAAATCAGGTTGATATCTGAGTTTTGAAAAGTGAAAATCGATTTTATTAACACGCATTAAAAAGTCCTCTCCTTATTGTTCACTATAGTTATTGTTACTTTTTTTAAAGAATTTGTAAAGTTTTAACACATCTGGATTAAACATAAGTTTTAATACTTTACAAATAAAATTTGTTATTATGTAAAAAATATACATCTACATTGAATAATTTATTTTGAAGATAAGTATTTGTGTATAAAAAACAACAATAATACATATAGCAAACGCTAACAATATTAGTATAGTTTATTTTTTTGATTTATTCAAAAAAATTTTTTAGATGAATAAATATTTTTTTGGAAGTGTATACAGAATAAAAAATGAATAAATTACGCTTAAAATTAGAAAAACGTTTAATTATTTAATTATCGAATATTAATGTGAGGGATGTCTCATTTTGAATGAGACAAAATTATGAAAGTGATTACAAAAGGAGGCTATCCTATACATGTAATCAAAAAGAAGGAGGCAACACAACATGGATAAACCTATTCACGTTTTCTCTGAAATAGGGAAATTAAAGACAGTTTTACTGAAACGGCCTGGGCAAGAAGTGGAAAATTTGACACCAGATATTATGGATCGTCTGTTGTTCGATGATATTCCATATCTTCCGATTGCTCAAGAAGAGCATGACAACTTTGCAAAGACCTTGCAAAACGAAGGCGTCGAAACTCTTTACTTGGAAAAATTAGCAGCAGAAGCGATTGACGCAGGCAACGTCAAAGAACAATTCTTGAATAAAATGTTGGATGAATCTCATATCGCATCGAATGCAGTAAGAGATGGTCTTCATGAGTTCCTTCTATCAATGGAAACACAAGAAATGGTAGATAAAATCATGGCTGGGGTTCGTACAAAAGATATCGAAGTACGTTCTAGCAGCTTGTATGATCTTTCAGCAGACGACGACTATCCATTTTACATGGACCCAATGCCAAACTTGTACTTTACACGCGACCCTTCCGCATCAATGGGAAATGGAATGACCGTCAATAAGATGACTTTTGAAGCACGTCGTCGTGAATCGATGTTTACAGAATATATTTTGAAACATCATCCAAGATTTGCCAATAAAGGGATCGAAGTATGGTTGGATCGTGAAAATCCTGATCATATCGAAGGTGGAGATGAATTAATCTTAAGCGACAAAGTAGTAGCAGTTGGGATTTCTCAACGAACAAATGCAAAAGCTTTAGAAAAATTAGCACGCCATCTATTCGCAAAAAATTCAGGATTTGAAAAAGTATTAGCAATCAAAATCCCGAACAACCGTGCAATGATGCATCTGGACACCGTATTCACAATGGTAGATCATGACAAATTCACTATCCATCCAGCAATCCAAAGTAAAGACGGTAAGATGGATGTCTTTACGATCGAACCAGATGGTGATGATATCAAGATCACTCATTCAGATAACTTACACGAAACGATGAAAGCTGCTCTTGGATTAGATGATCTTGTATTGATTCCAACTGGTAATGGGGATGAGATCGTTGCCCCTAGAGAACAATGGAATGACGGATCCAATACATTGGCAATCGCTCCAGGTGTCGTAGTCACTTACAATCGGAATTACGTATCGAACGAATTGCTTCGTAGCTATGGTATCAAAGTGTTGGAAATCAATTCTAGTGAATTGTCACGAGGTCGTGGCGGTCCACGTTGTATGAGCCAACCACTTGTCCGTGAAGACTTGAAGTAGTTTATAACCTGACGACAGTCTTACTGTCAGCTGTCGTCAGGATTTCCTCTTTAATCTTAAATAAAAACAATCTAAAGGAGAATGTTTAATATGAAAGAATCAGTATTCCAAGGAAGAAGTTTATTAGCAGAAAAAGATTTTACAAAAGAAGAGTTACAATATTTGATCGATTTTTCAGAACACTTGAAAGACTTGAAAAAACGTGGGATCCCACATCACTATCTAGAAGGAAAAAATATCGCACTTTTATTTGAAAAAACATCTACACGTACTCGTTCTGCATTTACCACTGCAGCAATCGATCTAGGTGCACATCCTGAATACCTAGGTGCAAATGACATCCAATTAGGTAAAAAAGAATCAACAGAAGATACAGCTAAAGTGTTAGGTCGTATGTTTGACGGAATCGAATTCCGTGGATTCAGTCAAAAAATGGTAGAGGAACTAGCAGAATTCTCTGGCGTTCCAGTTTGGAATGGTTTGACTGACGAATGGCATCCAACACAAATGATCGCTGACTTTTTAACTATCCAAGAAAACTTTGGAACTGTAGAAGGTATCACTGTTGCATACTGTGGAGATGGTCGAAACAATATGGCTAACTCTTTATTAGTAACAGGTGCAATTTTGGGAGCAAACATGCGTATTGTTGCACCAAAAGAATTACAACCTGAAGAAGAAATCGTCAAAATGGCAGAAGGTTTTGCTGAAAAATCAGGGGCACAATTGATGATTACCGACGATGTTGATAAAGGTGTAGACGGAGCAGACGTGCTTTATTCTGATGTATGGGTATCAATGGGTGAAGAAGATAAATTTGAAGAACGGATCAAATTGTTGAAACCTTACCAAATCAATATGGAAATGGTAGAAAAAACACACAATACAGATCGTTTGATCTTCTTGCACTGCTTACCAGCTTTCCATGATACAAACACTGTTTACGGTGAACAAATGAAAGAACGCTTTGGCATCACTGAAATGGAAGTAACAGATGAAGTATTCCGCAGCAAATATGCTCGTCAATTTGACCAAGCAGAAAATCGTATGCATTCAATCAAAGCAATCATGGCAGCAACATTAGGTAACTTGTTTATCCCTCGTGTTTAAGCATAACCACATTCATCTCACGAAAAAACGAGTCAGCATTGAGGGAAAATCACAAAACGCTGGCTCGTTTTGTTATCTAGAAAATTCAGGAGAACTGAAGAAAGGACGAATGAAATGGTCAAACGAAAAGTAGTTGTCGCTTTAGGAGGCAATGCCATCTTGTCTACGGATGCAAGTGCAAAAGCCCAACAAGAAGCGTTAACGGAAACAGCAAAGTATTTAGTGAAATTTATCGAACAAGGAGATGAACTAATCATCTCTCACGGAAATGGTCCGCAAGTCGGCAACCTATTGATTCAGCAGCAAGCTGCTGATTCTGAGAAAACACCAGCAATGCCTTTAGATACATGTGTCGCAATGACGGAAGGGTCAATCGGCTACTGGCTCCAAAACGCGATGGGTGAAGTACTGAAGGAAAAAGGGATCGATAAAGATGTAGTTTCTTTAGTCACTCAAGTTATTGTGGATGAAAATGATCCTTCCTTCAAAAATCCAAGTAAACCAGTCGGCCCATTCTACACGGAAGAAGAAGCGAAAGAACAAATGAATGCTGATTCTACTGTGACATTCAAAGAAGACGCTGGACGTGGATGGAGAAAAGTAGTCGCTTCCCCTAAACCAATCTCGATCAAAGAAGCACGTGTCATCGAAACGCTAGTCGAACAAGGAGTTATCACGGTGTCTGTCGGCGGTGGCGGGATTCCTGTTGTAGAAACAGCGACCGGATTAGAAGGGCGAGAAGCCGTGATCGATAAAGATTTTGCTTCAGAAAAATTAGCCGAAATCATCGATGCAGATTTGCTCATCGTATTGACAGGTGTAGACAATGTGTATGTCAATTACCAAAAACCGGATCAAAAGAAACTAGAAACTGTTACTGTTTCAGAAATGAAACAATACATTGATGAAAAACAGTTCGCTCCAGGAAGCATGCTTCCGAAAGTAGAAGCAGCCATTGCATTTGTTGAAGCAAAACCGAACGCTAAGGCAATCATCACTTCTTTAGAAAATATCGAAAATCTTTTAGCTTCTGAAGAAGGAACGATTATCGTAGCTGATTAATTTGTTAAGTCTTTCGTATTTACGAAATGATTTATAACTATCCAGGTGGTATTTCTTCTCCTTTAGGCCATCTGGATTGTTTTTTTTATTAGAAACGACTAGCCTTTCGTTTTTTTTTCTGATATAATTCAAGAAAGTTTAATAAGATTAAGATTTGTTGAACAAGAGAGTACTTGTATCATTCTTGGCTAGCGAATTCGGAAGTGGTGGAAGCCGAATGAAGGAGATACAACGAAGCGCACTTGGAGAATTCTGTTTTAAACAGACGGTCGTCTACCGATATCAGATGGAGCTGGTCCTTTTTTTAGGACAATTGGAGTGGTACCGCGGGAAATCTCGTCTCTAATGATGGCATACTAAGTATGTCGTCATTAGAGATTTTTTTTGTTGAACAAATAAGAGAGTATTTTAGGAGGAATAAAGATGAATAATAAAGATCTTGTCGCTAAAGCCGTCTATGACGTTGTCAAAGACGATTTGACACTTGAACAAGTCGAACAATTACTAGAAAATCCAAAATCAGCCGAACACGGGGATGTGGCATTTCCAGCCTTTTCATTAGCAAAAGTTTACCGAAAAGCGCCACAGCAAATCGCTGCAGATTTAGCAGAAAAAATCGACTCTGCCAACTTTGAAAAAATCGAAGTGGTTGGACCTTACTTGAACTTTTTCATGAATAAAGAACTTATCAGCAAAAAAGTTTTGCAAACAGTAGTGAAAGAAAAAGAACATTATGGGGACAGCAATATCGGGAATCAAGGAACCGTACCGATCGATATGTCTTCTCCAAATATTGCAAAACCAATCTCAATGGGACATTTACGTTCGACAGTTATCGGTAATTCGATTGGCTTCATTATGGAAAAAATCGGATACCAGCCAATCCGCATCAATCATTTAGGTGACTGGGGCACGCAATTCGGAAAACTGATTGTTGCTTACAAAAAATGGGGTTCAGAAGAAGCGGTCAAAGCAGAGCCAATCAATGAACTGCTTCGTTTGTATGTCCAATTCCATGAAGTAGCTGAAACAGAACCGGAATTAAATGAAGAAGCTCGTGCTTGGTTCAAACGTCTAGAAGAAGGCGATGAAGAAGCTATCCAATTGTGGCAATGGTTCCGTGATGAATCGATGAAAGAATTCAACAAAATCTATGATCTACTGGAAGTACAGTTTGATTCATTGAACGGTGAAGCTTTCTATAATGACAAAATGGATGAAATCGTCGAACTTTTAGAAGAAAAACATTTGCTGAACGAAGATAAAGGTGCGGAGATCGTTGACCTTTCTGCTTACGACTTGAATCCAGCATTAATCAAGAAATCAGATGGCGCGACACTATACATCACACGTGACTTAGCTGCCGCATTGTATCGTAAACGTACCTATGACTTCAAACAATCTCTATATGTAGTAGGGAATGAACAAAGTTATCATTTCAAACAATTGAAAGCTGTCTTGAAGGAAATGGGCTTTGACTGGTCTGACGACATGCACCATATCCCATTTGGTTTGATCACACAAGGTGGTAAAAAATTATCAACTCGTAAAGGAAAAATCGTCTTACTAGAAGAAGTATTGAATGAAGCAATCCAATCTGCTAAAGAGCAGATCAGCGAGAAAAACCCTGATTTAGAAAACAAAGATGTTGTAGCTAAACAAGTAGGGGTTGGGGCAGTCATCTTCCATGATTTGAAAAACGATCGTCTCAATACATTTGACTTCAACTTAGAAGAAGTTGTTCGTTTTGAAGGAGAAACTGGACCTTATGTGCAATATACACATGCTCGTGCAGTCAGTCTGTTGGAAAAAGCAGGATTCGTCCCTTCAGAAACAGCAGACTATGCGTTGAATGACGATATCAGCTGGGAAGTAGTCAAATTGGTTCAAAAATATCCTGAAACAGTCTTATCCGCTGGGGAAAAATATGAACCTTCAGTGATTGCGAAACATGCAATCAAATTAGCACAGGCATTCAACAAATACTATGCTCATACGAAGATTTTAGCTGACGATGAACAAAAAGAAGCACGCTTAGCTTTAGTGTATGCAGTGACTGTATTATTGAAAGAAGATCTTCGTTTGCTAGGACTTCATGCACCAGATAAGATGTAAGAAAAAAGAATGTGAAATCAGTGTTCAGCTCCGAGTCACAAGGAACAATTTCAAAAAACAGCTTCTCATGTTTGTTGGATATTGTGACTTGTGACCGAGGAGTTGGCAGGAGAACACCGTTTATTCGCAATAAGGGCTGTGACAATATTTTTGTCACAGCTCTTATTTTGTATAAAAGTCATTCTGGATTCTTGTCAGCGCACAAAATGTACTCTGTTAACTCCTTCAAGTTATTTACGCAAAGATCAGCACCAGCTTGTTGGAATCTAAGTGCAACAGACTGTTTTAAGCGATCTTTTTCCTCCATCTCTATTTGTTGGTATGCATCATATGAAAGTCCCATCAGCGAACTACCTTCAATCACACCTACTGTAAACACCCCAGCATTTTTCCCTTCTTGGATATCTGAGACCGTATCTCCGACTTTGATTACTTCATCAACTGACTTGTTTTTGAAATATTGTATATTTTTATGAATCATATAAGGAAATGGTCGTCCATATCCTTCGACGTCTTCAGAAGTTGCCATGAAGTCTGGTGAATAGCCTTCTTTTTTTGCGGTTTCTGCTACGATTGCCATCATAGGAGCAGTAAATCCAGTCGTGGAACCAATATTGATCCCAGCGCTTCTCAACTGTTCGATCGTTTCCAATGTGTCGGGTTTCAAGGTAGAATGTTGGGCCAAATCTTTAAACAGATAATGTTCAAATTGCTGATACAATTCCTCCACCTCTTTTTCCTGAGGTAGTTGTCCTTGAATCGCTATCCATTGTTCTTTGACAGAAGGGAGGGAAAGAAGCTGTTGGATATGATCCCATTTTAATTTTCCCATCGGTTCGCGGATCTCTTTGTCAGTCAGTTGGATCCCTTTTTCTAGAAAAGCATTTCTAAAAGCGTGGACAGGAGCCATACAGCCAAAGTCCACAGTTGTTCCTGCCCAATCAAAAATTACAGTTTTAATCATTAATGTTCTCCTTATAGTCTTTGATAATTGCTGTCAGTTCTAAAATGTCTTCTGGATAAATCTCGCCAATATTACCGATACGAAAACATTCATGATCGCTGATTTTCCCAGGATAGATCACAAATCCGTTTTGTTTTAAATGCTGATAGAAATGATTGAAATCAAATCGCCAGTCTTTAGGGTAAAGAAAAGAGGTAATGAATGGCCCCTGATACTCTTGGATGAAAGGCTGGAACCCCATCTCTGTCATTTTTTGTCGTAGCACATGATTATTGGCGAGATAACGTGAATATCGAGTTTCAATCCCTCCTTCTAGCTCTAGTTCCTTTAATGCCTGTTGAAAAGCCAAAACCGTATGAGTAGGGGAAGTGAAACGCCATTTGCCATTCTCGTTTTCCATCACGCGGTACTGGTCATACAAATCAAGTGACAAACTTCGACTCGCATTTTTTCGCTTTTCTAGTTCCACTTTATTAGCAAGTACAAAAGAAAAACCTGGAACACCTTGAATACATTTATTTGAGCTAGAAATCAAAAAATCGATCCCTAGTTCCGCTACATGAATCGGTATCCCACCAAAGCTAGACATCGCATCTACTATGAACAAAAGATCTCTTTCCTGTGTGACAGCAGCAATTTCTTCCAAATCATTTAAAATACCGGAAGTAGTCTCGCTATGGACCATTGCAAGTGCGGAGATAGACGGATTCTCTTCAATCAACTGTGTAATCATATATGCTTGGGGGATTTGGTGTTCAGGTACTTCATAAACTGCATAGTTTAGTTGCAGACATTTGCACATGGCAATCATTCGTTGACCGTATGCGCCATTTGAACAAATCAGTAAAGTATCTTCTGGTCTGATCACAGAACTTAAAACAGATTCTACCCCAAAGGAGCCGCTGCCTTGCATCAAGACCGTTGTGTATAGTTCTTCCGGTACTTGAGCAAGCTCCAGCAATTTTTTTCTTATCCATTGTGTCATCTCTTTGTATTCTTGATCCCAGGTACAATGATCGGTCAGCATCGCTTTTTTCACTGTTTCAGAAGTCGTTAATGGTCCAGGCGTTAATAATTTATACATGCGATTTCCTTTCATTTCTTTTTTATTGACATACACAAAGAGCAAGACTCTGCTCTTGCTAACATCCAATATAAATGATGAGTATTGTGATTTAATCAAAGTTATGAAAAGTTTAAATAAAAACTGATGTATTTTTGTAAAGAGTGTAAAGGTTTATTTAACAAGGAAAATATTGAAAATAAAAAAACACGCATTCCTTATTAGGAACACGTGTTCTGATTAAAAAAGTGATACTTCAGTCGGATGGTGAAGAAATTCTTCTACTCGTTTTGCATCCTCCTCATTTTCTGAGATGATCATGATCGTATCAAATCCAGCAATCGTACTGACGATAGGAGGAGGCTTGATCTCATCTAAAACAGATGCAAATAAATGAGCATTGTCTGGCAAGGTATTAACGATTGTCAAAAAGTGGACTCGTTCGACTTTCAACACAATGTCTTCAATCATTTGAATCAGCCGATCCTCTTCTTCAGTCTTAGTATCAGGAGTACCTTTTTCGCGAAACAACACAAAGCGGGAAATACCGTTTTCATCAGGTGCTTTCACGATTTTCAGATCACGTATATCTCGAGAAATCGTTGCTTGCGTTGCGGTAACGCCATAATGCCCAAGTTTGTTTAATAGTTCTTCTTGCGTACGGATCGGGAATTCTTCAATGACTTGTTTAATCAGCAAATGTCTTTGAGCTTTGCGCATTTTCTTTCTCCTTTACGAAAGATTTCACATGTATCATAACAAAAAAAAGAAGGATTGCCCAATAATATTCGTCTTTTATATCTAAAATTATTTTATGGAAAAAAGAGAATAAAGAAACAAAGAGAAATCTACTGTTTTTCTTGAATTCTTTTTGTCTTTCAGGTAAACTATTGAATGTTGAGCAGAAAAGTACATTTGCTCTTGCGATACGGATCTTTTGTCTGTATAATAGCTGAGGGTGCTTTATGCATCAGCAAATCCACATTCTTATTGGATTGTCGGTAGGTGCTTGAAAAAGTTTGCCGGCAAGGTAGAAGATAAGAAGAGGGAAAATAAAACCAAATCGGAGGAAACAAACATGGCAGTAATTTCTATGAAACAATTACTAGAAGCCGGCGTACACTTTGGTCACCAAACTCGTCGCTGGAACCCAAAAATGAAGAAATATATCTTCACAGAAAGAAACGGAATCTACATCATTGACTTACAAAAAACAGTTAAATTAGTAGATGCAGCTTATGATTACATGAAGAGCGTTGCTGAAGAAGGCGGCGTAGCATTATTCGTAGGTACAAAAAAACAAGCACAAGAAGCAATCAAAGAAGAAGCAACTCGTGCAGGACAATACTTCGTTAACCATCGTTGGTTAGGCGGAACATTGACAAACTGGGATACTATCCAAAAACGTATCAGCCGTTTGAAACAAATCAATGCAATGGAAGAAGATGGAACTTTTGAAGTTCTACCTAAAAAAGAAGTTGCTGGTTTGAACAAAGAACGCGAACGTCTTGAAAAATTCTTAGGCGGTATCGCTGATATGCCAAGAATCCCAGATGTAATGTACATCGTTGACCCACGTAAAGAACGTATTGCTGTTCAAGAAGCACACAAATTAAATATCCCAATCGTAGCTATGGTTGATACAAACTGCGATCCAGATGAAATCGACGTAGTAATCCCTTCAAACGACGATGCAATTCGTGCTGTTAAATTGATTACTTCAAAAATGGCTGATGCTTTCATCGAAGGAAACCAAGGTGAAGATCAAGTAGTTGAAGAAGATTTCACAGAAGAAAACACAGCAACATCAATCGAAGAAATCGTAGATGTTGTTGAAGGCGACAATTCTTCAGCAGAATAATTTTGAATGATGGAGCTGTTTCAAAGGCTGGGCGACAAGCCTCACTCTCCTTTGAAGCAGCTTTTTTTAAAAAGAACACACACAGGAGGAGTTAAACATGGCAGACGTTACAGCTAAAATGGTAAAAGAACTACGCGAAATGACTGGCGTAGGAATGATGGATGCGAAAAAAGCATTAGTTGAAGTAGAAGGCGATATGGAAAAAGCAGTTGATCTTTTACGTGAAAAAGGGATGGCAAAGGCTGCAAAGAAAAATGACCGCATTGCCGCTGAAGGATTAGCTTCAGTTGCTGTGAAAGGTAACACTGCAGCAATCGTTGAAGTAAACTCAGAAACAGACTTTGTATCTAAAAATGAAATGTTCCAAGACTTAGTAAAAGAAATCGCAGAACTTGTTGCTGAAAATAAACCAGCAGACATGGAAGCTGCAATGAAAATCAAAACAGATAAAGGAACGATTGAATCTGACTTGATCGAAGCAACTCAAGTTATCGGAGAAAAAATCAGCTTCCGTCGCTTTGAAGTTGTAGAAAAAGACGACAATGCTGCATTTGGCGGATACTTGCATATGGGTGGACGTATTGCTGTATTGACTGTTCTAGACGGAACAACAGATGAAACAGTTGCAAGAGACGTAGCTATGCACGTAGCAGCTATCAATCCTCGCTATGTAAACGAATCACAAATTCCAGAAGCTGAATTAGAACATGAAAAAACTGTTCTTACAGAACAAGCATTGAATGAAGGCAAACCAGCGAATATCGTTGAAAAAATGGTAGAAGGACGCTTGAAGAAATTCAAAGCAGAAATCGCTTTGGTTGACCAACCATTCGTTAAAGATCCTGATATGACTGTTGAAAAATACGTTGCTTCAAAAGGCGCAACTGTTAAAACATTCGTACGTTTCGAAGTTGGCGAAGGTATCGAAAAACGCGAAGATAACTTTGTAGAAGAAGTTATGAGCCAAGTGAAAAAATAATTCTGTTGAATGACAGACGGGAACGCACGCTTTGTGCGCTCCCTTTTTTTAAGCAAAACAAGAAAAACCAGGCTTAGCGTGTCGAAATCATCTAAGTATGGTAAAATGGCAATAGAAAATATTGGAGGAATGAACATGGTCACACCGAAATATCAGCGTGTAGTCTTAAAATTGAGTGGAGAAGCTTTAGCTGGGGATGCAGGATTTGGAATCAAACCACCAGTAATCAAAGAAATCATCCAAGAAATCAAAGAAGTTCACGAACTGGGCGTTGAAATGGCAATCGTTGTGGGCGGCGGAAATATCTGGCGCGGACAAATCGGAGCACAAATGGGTATGGAACGCGCTCAAGCTGATTACATGGGTATGTTAGCTACAGTTATGAATGCCTTAGCTTTACAGGATACGTTGGAAAACGTGGGTGTACCGACACGCGTGCAAACTTCGATTGAAATGCGTCAAATCGCAGAGCCATACATTCGCCGTAAAGCAGAACGTCATTTAGAAAAAGGACGGATTGTTATTTTTGCGGGCGGTACCGGCAACCCGTACTTCTCGACAGATACAACGGCAGCATTACGCGCAGCAGAAATCGGCGCAGATGTTATCCTGATGGCTAAAAACAATGTAGACGGTGTTTATTCTGCTGATCCGAAAGTAGATGCAAATGCAGTGAAATTTGAAGAACTGACTCATCTGGAAGTGATTGCTAAAGGATTACAAGTCATGGATTCAACTGCAAGTTCACTAAGCATGGATAATGACATTCCATTGCTTGTCTTCAATTTAAATGAACACGGAAATATTCGCCGGGCAATCTTAGGCGAAAATATCGGAACGACTGTAAGGGGGAAATAAAAATGGCAGATGCAATTATGATAGAAGCAAAAGAAAAAATGAAAAAAGCAGCACAAAATCTTCAACGTGAACTTGGGCAAATCCGCGCAGGCCGCGCGAATGCTAGCCTTTTGGATCGAATCACTGTGAATTATTACGGTGCACCAACTCCATTGAACCAAATGGCGTCAATCCAAATCCCAGAAGCACGTGTTTTAATGATCACGCCTTTTGACAAGAGCATTCTTCAAGATGTTGAAAAAGCTATTATGGCAAGTGATATCGGAATCAGTCCTACCAATGATGGAAATGTTATTCGTTTGGTTATCCCGCAACTGACAGAAGAACGCAGAAAAGAATTAGCTAAAGATGTGAAAAAAGAAGCAGAAAATGCAAAAATCGCGATTCGTAACATCCGTCGTGATGCGATCGACGAATATAAAAAACAACAAAAAAATGGTGACATTACCGAAGATGATTTGCGCGGACTAGAAAAAGACGTACAAACATTGACAGATAACAGCATTAAAGAAGTAGATAAGATCGCTGCTGATAAAGAAAAAGAATTATTGGAAGTTTAATAAAACCATAAAAACAGAGGGGCGGATCATTCCGCTTCCTCTGTTTTTATTTATGTTTCTTTTATTTAAAGATTAAAAAAAGAAAAAATTATTCAGTTTTTAAATAAAAAAACAATGATTTCATAGGAAAAACGTTTAGATATTGCTATAATACTTAAGATAGTGGGAATCTTTTAAGTATAGGAGGAAAAAGAATGTTACGTTTTTTTCCGCAAAAAAACAAATATATTCAAGAAAAAAGCGAATTTCAATTTAATGCCGATGGACCAATTCCTCAACACGTTGCCATCATCATGGACGGCAATGGTCGTTGGGCGCAAAACCGGCGTTTGCCAAGAGTCGCTGGTCATAAAGAAGGTATGGAAACAGTAAAGAAAGTTACAAAGAAAGCATCAAGGCTTGGAGTGAAAGTATTGACGCTTTATGCTTTTTCGACTGAAAACTGGAAGCGACCAAAAGATGAAGTAAGTTTTCTCATGCAACTACCTGTCGACTTTTTTGATACGTTCGTACCAGAATTGATCAAAGAAAACGTCAAAGTCCATGTCATGGGGTATGAGAACGTGTTACCAGAACATACGCAAGACGCTGTAAAACGTGCAATTGAGCAAACAAAAGACAATACCGGAATGGTGTTAAACTTTGCTTTGAATTACGGAAGCAGAGCAGAAATCGTGACTGCAGTCCAAAACATTGCTGAAGAAGTAGCAAAGGGAGAAATACAGGCAGAAGAAATCGATGATGAAGTGATTGCCAACCATCTAATGACAGGTTTCTTGCCCAAAGAATTACAAGATCCTGAGTTGATGATCCGTACAAGCGGAGAAGAGCGGATCAGTAATTTTCTGTTATGGCAGATTGCATATAGTGAATTGTATTTTACAAAAGCACTTTGGCCTGATTTTGACGGTGCGCATCTTGAAGAAGCAATTGCCTCTTATCAAAATCGAGATCGTCGATTCGGCGGTGTAAAAAAAACAGAAAATGAGAAAGGGGATCAGTCATGAAACAACGCGTAATCACAGCAGCCGTGGCGCTTGTCTTGTTTATTCCGATTATATGGATTGGGGGCATAGCGGTTGAGCTTACCGCAGCAGTCTTAGCTGTGGTAGGAGTTTATGAGCTTTTCCGGATGAAAGGATTGACTCTCCTAAGTTTTGAAGGAGTTTTATCCGCTATTGGTGCAGTGCTCCTTGTCTTGCCAAAAGAAAGATGGTTCTTCTTTCTTCCAGAGAACGTCAGTACATTTATGCTATTTTATCTTATCGTTATGATCCTTTTAGGGACGTCAGTTATTTCTAAAAATACGTATACGATTGATGAAGCAGGTTTCCCAGTACTTGTCAGTTTGTATGTAGGAATAGGCTTCCAGAATTTCGTCAATGCACGAACAGAAAGTTTAGCTGTTTTGATTTTTGGTCTGTTTATTGTTTGGGCAACTGATATTGGTGCTTATATGGTTGGCCGTCGTTATGGACAACACAAGTTAAGTCCGGATATTTCACCGAACAAAACGATTGAAGGTGCGCTAGGCGGGATCGGAAGTGCTGTTGTAGTCGCATTTCTTTATTTATTGCTATACCCAGCAAAAGAACTATTCAATCATGGTATGTTTGTCATGCTTCTGATGACGATTATTTTTTCGGCAGTCGGACAATTTGGCGATTTGGTCGAATCAGCAATCAAACGCCATTATGATGTGAAAGACTCAGGAAATATCTTACCGGGCCACGGAGGAATCTTAGACCGTTTCGATAGCTTGCTGTTTGTATTCCCTATCATGCATTTATTTGGCATTATTTAGTAAGTATACCTGCGTTTCTTTGTGATTTTCATAAAAGACGCAGGTTTTTGTTTCTCATTTTATTGATACTATTGGTGTCTTAGGTATACTATGGTAAAATTATAGTGTTTTAACGTTGTTTAAAAAAACACACAAAAAACAAGTAAAGGAGAAAAAAGCTATGAAAACGATACTAACATTTATCATTGTTTTTGGTATATTAGTGATTGTTCATGAGTTTGGTCATTTCTTCTTTGCGAAACGATCAGGAATCCTCGTTCGCGAATTTGCTATCGGTATGGGTCCGAAAATTTATGGGCATCAAGCAAAAGACGGGACAACATATACGCTTCGCCTATTACCTATTGGCGGTTATGTTCGAATGGCAGGCAATGGGGATGATGAAACAGAAATGGCACCAGGTATGCCTCTTTCTCTTTTACTAAATTCTGACGGCATCGTAGAGAAGATAAATTTAAGTAAGAAAATCCAATTGACAAATGCTATCCCGATGGAATTGAGCCGTTATGATTTAGAAGATGAGCTGACTATCACTGGTTATGTGAATGGGGATGAAACAGAAGTAGTGACCTATCCTGTCGATCACGATGCGACGATTATTGAAACCGACGGAACAGAAATCAGAATTGCACCAAAAGATGTACAGTTCCAATCGGCTAAACTGTGGCAGCGTATGCTGACCAATTTTGCCGGTCCGATGAATAACTTTATCTTGGCAATCGTGTTATTCATTATTCTTGCATTCATGCAAGGCGGTGTTCAAGTGACAAATACTAATCGTGTAGGAGAGATTATCCCTAATGGTGCTGCGGCAGAAGCAGGCTTAAAAGAAAATGATAAGGTAGTTAGTGTGGACGGTAAAGAAATCCACTCTTGGAACGATTTGACAACAGTCATCACGAAAAATCCAGGTAAAACATTAGATTTTGAGATCGAACGAGAAGGTAAGATGCAATCTGTCGAAGTGACACCGAAATCTGTAGAGTCAAATGGCGAAAAAGTTGGCCAACTTGGCATACAAGCCCCAATGAATACAGGTTTTATGGATAAGATCATCGGCGGAACACGTCAAGCTTTTAGCGGTTCATTGGAAATTTTCAAAGCCTTAGGATCACTGTTTACAGGTTTTAGTTTAGATAAATTAGGCGGACCTGTTATGATGTACCAATTGTCTTCAGAAGCAGCAAACCAAGGTGTAACAACTGTTATTGGTTTGATGGCGCTTCTTTCAATGAACCTGGGAATCGTCAATCTGCTTCCAATCCCTGCCTTAGATGGTGGGAAATTAGTGTTGAATATTTTTGAAGGGATTCGTGGGAAACCATTAAGTCAAGAAAAAGAAGGAATATTGACATTAGCTGGCTTTGGATTTTTAATGTTGTTGATGGTGCTAGTTACATGGAACGATATTCAACGATTCTTTTTCTAGAAAAAGTTGACAAATAGGGTATAATAACAAACGATAACTATTTTGAGGAAATAAAGGAGTATATAGAATGAGACAATCAAAAATGTTGATTCCAACATTACGTGAAGTTCCAAATGATGCAGAAGTATTAAGTCATCAAATCTTGCTAAGAGCTGGATATATCCGTCAAGTATCAGCGGGTATCTATTCTTATCTGCCATTAGCAAATCGTGTGTTAGAAAAGCTGAAACGTATCATGCGGGAAGAATTTGAAAAAATCGGTGCGGTAGAGATGCTGATGCCTGCCATCTTACCAGCAGAACTTTGGGAAGAGTCAGGACGTTATGAAACATATGGCCCAAACTTGTATCGTTTCAAGGACCGTAATGATCGAAAAATGATTCTTGGACCAACTCACGAAGAAACTTTCACTGATTTGATGCGTAATGAAATCAATTCGTATAAGAAATTACCTTTGAATCTTTATCAAATCCAACCTAAGTATCGTGACGAAAAACGTCCTCGTTTTGGTTTGCTTCGCGGACGTGAGTTTATCATGAAAGATGCGTATTCTTTCCATGCAACAGAAGAAAGTTTAGACGAAACATATAAAGATTATGAAAAAGCCTATACCGAAGTCTTCAAGCGTTGCGGTTTGGAATTTCGTTCGATCATCGGAGACGGTGGCGCAATGGGCGGAAAAGACTCAAAGGAATTCATGGCGATCTCAGAGATTGGGGAGGATACGATCTGTTATTCGACTGAAAGTGATTATGCTGCAAACTTGGAGATGGCTACAAGCTACTATGTATCAAAAAAATCGCATGAAACACAGCTTGAATTAGAGAAAGTAGCTACACCTAACGTAAAATCAATTGATGAAGTAGCAGATTTCTTTTCTGTTGAACCTCAAAAAATTATCAAGTCTGTATTGTTCATTGCGGATGAACAACCTGTCCTTGTTTTGGTACGCGGAGACCATGAAGTCAATGACGTAAAACTGAAAAACTATCTATCTGCTGACTTTTTAGAAGAAGCGACGGAAGAAGAAGCACAAAAATATCTAGGTGCTGAGTTTGGTTCTGTCGGACCAATCGGTGTTTCAGATGACGTAAAAGTATACGCAGACCGTTATGTCCAAGATTTAGCGAATGCCATTACTGGAGCGAACGAAACAGGATTCCACTATAAAAATGTGAATCCAGAACGCGATTTCACTGTGCTTTCTTATGAAGATCTTCGTTTTGTACAAGAAGGCGATCCTTCACCAGACAACAACGGTGTTCTTGCCTTTACACGAGGAATCGAAATCGGACATATCTTCAAAATTGGCACTCGTTACAGTGAATCTATGGGAGCAACCGTTCTAGACGAAAACGGACGGGAAAAATTTGTGATTATGGGCTGTTATGGTATCGGTGTGAGCCGTTTATTATCAGCAATCGTAGAACAACATTCAGATGAACAAGGAATCAATTGGCCAAAAGGAATTGCGCCATTTGATCTGCATATCGTCCAAATGAATCTAAAAGACGAATACCAAACAAACTTGACGAATGAACTAGAAGAAGCGATGACAAAAGCTGGCTATGAAGTACTGGTTGATGACAGAAATGAACGCGCAGGAGTGAAATTCGCGGATTCTGATTTGATTGGCTGTCCAATCAGAATTACTGTCGGTAAAAAAGCAGTGGATGGAATCGTAGAAGTGAAAATCAAGAAAACTGGCGAAATGGTTGAAGTACGTAAAGAAGAATTGGCGAATACTTTACCAATCCTCTTGAACCAAGGCGAATAATAAGCGTTAAAACACAGAAAAGTAAAATAGCTGGATCAGCTGTTTTTGACAACCTGATGTTTCGCTTTTAAAATTGGAACTGTGATGTGAATCACAGTTCCAATTTTTTAATGTAAAACTCAGAAAAAACGAGTATACTAAAAGGTACTGAAAAAGAAGAGGATACGATGTAATCAATTGCATAGTTTCTCATCAGAAAGGGCGTATATCTTTGTCAGAAAAACGAGATTTATTTGAAAAACTGTTGGAACAAATCCAACTAGAGGAAGCAGAAAAAAATCATCCACTGCTTACTGCTGGTGAAATGGATAGTGTAGTGGTCCATCGTAAATCGCGTTTATGGGAATTTACGCTGCATTTTTCTAAAATTTTGCCTATTATGCTGTATCGGTCATTGGCTCAGCATCTGACTGTCGCTTTTAAAGAGATTGCACAAGTCAAATTGAACATCTTAGCAGATGACCAGACATTCGATGAACAGCTCTTGCAAGATTACTGGGCCCAAGCTTTGGAAAATCAGCAATGCGATACACCACTAGCACAGCAAGTAGTGAAAACGCAAGTACCTGTGATAAAAGATCGTAAAGTCATCTTGCCAATCGACAGTACAGGGGCTATTTCATATTTGAAACAGCAATACTTACCGTTAGTAGAAGAGTTGTTCGTCAGTTACGGATTCCCGAAATTTCGTATCGAACCAGAAGTGGATGAGCAGCAAGCGGAACGTGTATTGAAACTTTTTGAAGAACGTAAACAAGAACAGGCAGAAGCCTTTATGAAGCAAGCAGCTGAAAGTCTAGTTGTTCATGAGCAAAAGAAAAAAGAAAGAAAAGAACAGTCACCAGCTCTTGAAGGACCCATCCAGCTAGGACGAAATATTCCAGCAGATGAGCCCACAACACCAATGATCAATATCGTCGAAGAAGAACGGCGAGTCACTCTTGAAGGGTATGTGTTCGATAAAGAAGTCAGAGAACTACGCTCAAAACGCAAGATCTTGACTTTGAAAATCACAGATTATACTTCATCATTTATCGTCAAAAAATTCTCAAATGGCGAAAAAGATGAACAGATATTTGATGCGATCAGTGTCGGCAGTTGGCTAAAGGTACGTGGAAGTATCCAAGAAGATACGTTTGTCCGTGATTTGGTCATGAATGCCCAAGATATCGTTGAAGTCAAACATACCCCTCGTAAAGATTATGCTCCTGAAGGGGAAAAACGGGTAGAACTTCATGTTCACAGCAATATGAGTACGATGGATGCAACGAATAGCATTTCTGATCTGGTGGCACAAGCAGGAAAATGGGGACACCGTGCCATCGCCATTACAGACCATGGTGGCGCACAAGCCTTTCCAGAAGCTCATAGTGCCGGGAAAAAAGCAGGCGTGAAAATCTTATACGGTGTGGAAGCGAATGTCGTAGATGATGGTGTACCTATTGCTTATAATGATGCGCATGAAGCATTGAACGAAGCCACATATGTCGTATTTGACGTGGAAACGACAGGATTGTCTGCGGTATACGATACCATTATCGAGCTCGCTGCAGTCAAAATGTACAAAGGAAATGTGATCGAAAGCTTTGATGAATTTATCGATCCAGGACATCCTTTATCCCGAACAACGGTGGATTTGACAGGTATTACAGATGAAATGGTTCGAGGATCGAAGTCAGAAGAAGAAGTCTTGCGGATGTTCCTTGAATTTTCAAAAGGTACAATTCTGGTAGCCCACAACGCGGCTTTTGATATGGGATTCTTGAATACTAGCTACGCAAGATATGGCATTCCTGAAGCAGCCAATCCAGTTATTGATACCTTAGAATTAGCCAGATATCTATATCCGCAATTCAAACGTTTCGGATTAGGTGTGTTATCCAAAAAATTTGGTGTCAGCTTGGAACAGCATCACCGAGCAATCTATGATGCTGAAGCAACAGGTCATTTAGCTTGGATCTTTGTGAAAGAGGCAATGGACAATCATCACATGCTTTATCATGATCAGCTAAATGAGCATATCGGAGAAGGAGATTCTTACAAACGAGCCCGACCTTTCCATGTAACGATTTTAGCAAAGAATCAGGCAGGACTGAAAGATTTGTTCAAACTGATTTCAATGTCGAATGTCGAATACTTCGAACGTGTCCCGCGAATACCACGCTCCCAATTGAAAAAGATGCGGGAAAATCTATTGATCGGCTCAGCTTGTGATAAGGGAGAAATCTTCGAAGCCATGATGCAAAAAGGGGTAGAAGAGGCAAGAAACAGAGCAAAATTCTACGATTATATTGAAGTTATGCCAAAAGCAGTCTATGCACCTTTGATCGAGCAAGAATTGGTAAAAAATGAACATGATTTGGAAGAAATTATCCAAAACTTAGTAGAAATCGGAAAAAGTTTGGATAAAATCGTTGTTGCAACAGGCAACGTTCATTATCTCAACGAAGAAGATGCCATTTACCGAAAAATTTTGATCAATTCTATGGGCGGAGCGAATCCGTTGAATCGTCATAGTTTGCCAGATGTCCATTTCCGAACAACCGATGAGATGCTCACCGCTTTTCACTTTTTGGGGGAAGAAACAGCAAAAGAGATCGTAGTGGATAATACGAATAAAATCGCAGATATCTGCGAAGAAGTGATTCCAGTCAAAGATGAGCTTTATACACCGAAGATTCCAGGTTCAGAAGATGAGATATCAGAATTGAGTTACACAAAAGCAAAACAAATGTACGGAGATCCGTTACCTGAAATTATCCAAAAACGATTAGAAAAAGAGTTGAATTCTATTAATGGTAATGGCTTCTCGGTTATTTATCTGATCGCCCAAAAACTTGTGCATAAAAGTAATGAAGATGGCTATCTAGTAGGTTCACGTGGCTCTGTTGGCTCTAGCTTTGTTGCAACGATGACTGGGATCACTGAAGTGAATCCTTTAGCTCCCCATTATTACTGTCCAGAGTGCCAATATTCCGAGTTCTTTGAAGATGGCACATACGGTTCTGGATTTGATATGCCAGAAAAACAATGTCCAAAATGTGGTGCACGCTTAAATAAAGATGGTCATGATATCCCATTTGAGACATTTTTAGGATTCCATGGAGACAAAGTGCCCGATATTGATTTGAACTTCTCAGGTGATTATCAAGCAGAAGCACATAACTATACGAAAGTATTGTTTGGTGAAGACTATGTTTACCGTGCCGGAACGATTGGTACAGTCGCCGATAAAACAGCATATGGGTATGTAAAAGGTTATGAAAGGGACAATAATCTGCAGTTTCGAAGTGCAGAAGTCGACAGATTGGCAAAGGGTGCAACAGGAGTCAAACGGACAACTGGTCAGCATCCTGGGGGGATCATCGTTATTCCAGATTATATGGATGTCTACGATTTTACGCCGATCCAATATCCAGCAGACGATCAAAATTCGGAATGGAAAACGACCCATTTTGATTTCCACTCAATTCACGATAATGTATTGAAATTGGATATTCTAGGACACGATGACCCAACTGTTATACGGATGCTTCAAGATTTATCAGGGATTGATCCACAAACGATTCCCACAGATGACCCGGAAGTGATGCGGATATTTGCTGGCCCTGAAGTACTAGGGGTAACCCAGGAACAGATTTATTCTAAAACAGGAACATTAGGTATTCCAGAATTCGGCACTCGTTTTGTTCGAGGAATGTTAGAAGAAACACATCCTACAACTTTTGCAGAACTACTTCAAATATCCGGACTATCTCATGGTACAGATGTATGGTTAGGAAATGCCGAAGAATTGATTCGACGTGGGGATGCGACATTGGCGGAAGTAATCGGCTGTCGTGATGATATCATGGTTTATTTGATTCATGCTGGATTAGACAGCGGGATGGCATTTAAGATCATGGAAACTGTTCGTAAAGGACAATGGAACAAGATTCCTGATGAATTGAGAGAAACCTATCTATCCGCGATGAAAGAAAATAATGTGCCTGATTGGTATATCGACTCTTGTTCGAAGATCAAGTATATGTTTCCGAAAGCCCATGCTGCAGCTTATGTATTGATGGCTCTTCGTGTTGCTTATTTCAAAGTATATTTCCCTATTTTGTATTACTGTGCATACTTTTCTGTACGTGCAGATGATTTTGATCTAGTCTCCATGTGCAAAGGAAAAGATGCTGTGAAGCAAGCAATGAAAGAAATCACGGACAAAGGGCTAGATGCTTCCGTAAAAGAAAAAAATCAGCTGACCGTGCTAGAGTTAGCCAATGAAATGTTAGAACGAGGATACAAATTTGGGATGATCGATCTGTACAAATCGGATGCAGTTAATTTTGTTATCGAAGGAGATACGTTGATTGCGCCATTTAGAGCTGTCCCTAGTTTGGGAACCAATGTAGCAAAACAAATCGTTGAGGCAAGAAAAGATGGTCCATTTTTATCTAAAGAAGATCTTGCTACTCGCGGGAAAGTTTCAAAAACATTGATCGAATATATGAACGATAATGGTGTATTGAAGGATTTACCAGACGAAAACCAATTATCGTTATTCGATATGTTATAAGCATCTGTTATCTTGTCTGCTTGTAATTTTAAGCAGAGTATGGTATAGTTTTTATAGGTAATGATACTAACTGTGAGTGAGCGGATTTTTCGCTCACTCTTTTTAATGGAATTACGCACTTAATTTTTAAGGAGGCGAAACTTTTGAGTAGCGTCGTTGAAACAGTCACGGAAATGGTGACACCGATTTTAGATGAACAACATTTTGAACTTGTCGAAGTCGAATTTGTAAAAGAAGGAAAAAGCTGGTTCTTACGAGTATTTATTGACAAAGAAGGCGGAATCGATATCGAAGAATGTGCCTTTGTCAGTGAGAAACTGAGCGAAAAACTTGATGCAGCAGATCCAGATCCGATTCCTCAAGCTTATTTCCTGGAGGTATCCTCCCCTGGAGCAGAGCGGCCATTGAAAAAAGAAAGCGACTATGAAAAGGCACTTGGCGATTATGTCCATGTCTCCTTATACCAACCAGTAGATGGCGAAAAACAATACGAAGGATTTCTTCAATCATTTGATGCTGAACAGCTTACATTGAAAATACGCATAAAAACACGAGAAAAAGAATTGACTTTTGACCGAAAAAATATTGCAAAAGCTCGCTTAGCTATCCAATTTTAATCACGGAGAGGAATCAGAAAAAATGAGTAAAGAAATGTTAAATGCGTTAGACGCTTTAGAAGCTGAAAAAGGGATCTCAAAAGAAATCGTGATCGATGCTTTAGAAGCAGCATTGGTTTCTGCATACAAACGCCACTATGGCCAAGCACAAAATGTCGAAGTGGAATTTGATCAGATAAAAGGAAAGATCCATGTCTATGCAGTAAAAGAAGTAACGGAAGAAGTGATGGATTCACAGTTGGAAGTCTCATTGAAAGATGCACTTTTGATTAATCCAGCATATGAGATCGGTGATACGATCCGTTTTGAAGTCACACCAAAAGATTTTGGGCGGATCGCTGCGCAAACAGCTAAACAAGTTATCTTGCAGCGTGTACGTGAAGCAGAAAGAACGATCATTTATAACGAATTCAGTGCTTATGAAAAAGACATCATGCAAGGAATCGTTGAACGTCAGGATAAACGTTATATTTATGTCAACCTTGGCAAAATAGAAGCAGTTCTTTCTAAACAAGATCAAATGCCAAACGAATTTTACCAACCTCACGATCGTATCAAAGTCTATGTTTCTCGAGTAGAAAATACGTCTAAAGGTCCGCAAGTATTTGTTAGCCGCAGCCATCCGGATCTATTGCGTCGCTTATTTGAGCAAGAAGTCCCAGAAGTTTATGATGGAATCGTTGAAATCGTCAGCATTGCTCGTGAAGCCGGCGATCGATCAAAAGTAGCTGTCCGTTCAAACGATCAGAACATTGACGCAGTCGGTACATGTGTTGGACCAAAAGGACAACGTGTCCAAGCAATCGTCAATGAATTAAAAGGTGAAAACATGGATATCGTTGAATGGAATGAAGATCCAGCTGTATTCATTGCAAATGCATTGAATCCTGCACAAGTCATGGATGTGATTTTTGATGAAACCAATCCTAAAGCTTGCACAGTTGTCGTTCCAGACTATCAATTATCGTTAGCAATCGGTAAACGTGGACAAAACGCACGTTTAGCTGCTAAATTGACTAACCATAAAATCGATATCAAATCAGAATCTGATATGGCGGAATTTTATGAAAAACAAGAACAACAAAACGAAACAGAAGAATTGCATGACGAAGCAATCGTTCAGTCAGATTTGACAGACGATGAGTATGAAGCAATTGCGTTCAATAATGAAACGGTCGAAGAAAAACCAGAAGCTTAACTTTAGTAAGGAGGCAAAGAGATGAAACAAAGGAAAATTCCTTTACGCAAATCTGTGGTTTCAGGTGAAATGAAACCTAAAAAAGAGATGGTCCGAATCACCCGTTCAAAAGAAGGGGAAGTATCGATCGATCCAACTGGAAAAATGCCTGGACGAGGAGCGTATGTCTCACTTGAGCCGGAAGAAGTACAACAAGCTTGGGATAAAAAAATTCTCGATCGAGTACTCGAAACAACTTTAACAGATGAGTTTTATCAAGAACTACTTGACTATGTCACTCACCAAAAAGCACGTAAAGAGTTATTTGGAAAATGAACACAGTCAATCGGCAAAAAGCCATGAATCTCATGGGTCTGGCGATGCGCGCGGGAAAACTGATCACGGGCGAAGAACTGACCATTGCTGAAATCCGCAAACAAAAAGCAAAATTGGTGTTTGTGGCAACAGATGCAAGTGAGAATACAAGAAAAAAGATAAAAGATAAGAGTTCATACTATGAAGTTCCTTGCTTTGAGCTATTTTCTGAAGCAGAAATCACGCAGATGATCGGAAAACCTCGCAAGGTATTCGGAATAATGGATGCCGGATTTGCGAAGAAGACCAAGGAGCTAATTGAAGGTTAGGAAGGTGATTGCATGGGCAATAAAAGAATCTATGAATTAGCAAAAGAACTCAAAAAATCTAGTAAAGATGTCGTGGAAAAAGCACAACAACTTGGCATCGATGTGAAAAACCATATGGGTGCGATTACTAGCAGTGATGAGAAGAAATTGCAACAAGCGTTCAAAAACCCAAGCACGAAACAACAAGCTGCACAACAAGCAAGCAGAAAACCAGCCAATCAACAGCCGAACGATCAACGTAAAAAAGAAGCAACAAATAATCAACAAAAAAATAAAAATAACCGCAGTTATCAAGATCGCGGTCAAGGGAGCGGTCAAGTGAATCAAGGAAAAAAACCAACAACAAACCAAAATAATACGGGGAATACTAGCAGTCAAAATCGTCCAGGAACGAGCCAAGGCGGCAATCAAAACCGTACCAACAACAAACCAAACAATAACAATCGCGGCAAATTTAATAATAACAACCGTAATCGTTATAATAAAAAGGGTAAAAAAGGCAAACAGCAACAATCAACTAAGCCAGCTGTACCACCACGCAAATTCCGTGAATTGCCAGATGTATTAGAGTATACTGAAGGCATGAACGTAGCAGACATCGCGAAAAAAATTCATCGTGAGCCAGCAGAAATCATTAAAAAATTATTTATGCTTGGCGTCATGGTCAATCAAAACCAAGCACTGGATAAAGATACGATTGAACTGTTAGCCACGGACTATGGTATGGAACCACAAGAAAAAGTCCAAGTTGATATTGCAGATATCGATAAATTCTTCGAGTCAGAAGAAGTTGATCCAGACAAATTAGTCTCACGTCCGCCAGTAGTAACGATTATGGGACACGTAGACCACGGGAAAACAACCTTATTGGATACATTGCGCCATTCACGTGTAACAAGCGGCGAAGCCGGCGGAATCACACAGCATATCGGTGCCTATCAGATTGATATTGATGGCAAACCAATCACTTTCTTGGATACACCAGGACATGCGGCCTTTACAAGTATGCGTGCACGTGGAGCAAGTATCACAGATATCACGATTTTAGTTGTCGCTGCAGATGACGGTGTCATGCCGCAAACCGTTGAAGCAATCAACCATGCCAAAGCAGCAGGCGTTCCAATTATCGTCGCTGTAAACAAAATTGATAAACCAGGTGCAAACCCTCAACATGTTATGCAAGAATTAAGTGAGTATGAGTTAATTCCTGAAGCATGGGGTGGCGAAACGATCTTTGTTGAGATCTCAGCGAAATTCGGCCAAAACATCGAAGAATTGCTGGAAATGATCCTGTTAGTCGCAGAAGTAGAAGATTTAAAAGCAGATCCAACACAACGCGCAATCGGAACAGTGATCGAAGCACGTCTTGATAAAGGTAAAGGTCCTGTGTCAACCTTACTTGTCCAAGAAGGAACACTTCATGTGGGTGACCCAATCGTTGTCGGTAATACTTACGGACGTGTCCGTGTAATGACAAACGATCTTGGCCGTCGCGATAAAGAAGCAGGACCTGCAACGCCAGTAGAAATCACTGGCTTGAATGATGTACCTCAAGCAGGTGACCGTTTCGTAGTCTTCGAAGACGAAAAGACAGCACGTGCAGCGGGTGAAGAACGCGCAAAACGTGCATTATTGGAAAACCGTGCTGCAAGCAGCCGTGTAACCTTGGACAACTTGTTTGAAAGCTTGAAAGAAGGCGAGTTGAAAGAAGTTAACGTCATTATCAAAGCCGACGTTCAAGGTTCAGCAGAAGCATTAGCTGCCTCGCTGAAAAAAATCGAAGTTGAAGGCGTACGTGTGAAAATCGTCCATTCAGCGGTAGGTGCAATCAATGAAAGTGACGTAACACTTGCAGCAGCAAGTAATGCAATCATCATTGGATTTAACGTCCGTCCTACACCTCAAGCAAAAGCGCAAGCAGAAGCTGAAGAAGTAGACATTCGTTTACACCGTATCATTTACAAAGCTATTGATGAAATCGAAACAGCGATGAAAGGAATGCTAGATCCTGAATTTGAAGAAAAAATCACTGGTCAAATGATTGTACGTGAAACATTCAAAGTATCCAAAGTCGGCACGATCGCTGGTGCTTATGTAACAGAAGGCTATATCCGCAGAGACAGCGGTGTCCGTGTGATTCGTGACGGTATCGTTATCTACGAAGGCCAATTGGCAAGTTTGAAACGTTTCAAAGATGACGTAAAAGAAGTCAAAATGGGCTATGAATGCGGTGCTATGATTGAAAAATTCAATGACATCAAAGTAGATGACGTAATTGAAGGATTTATCATGGAAGAAGTCAAAAATGACTAAAAACTGATAAAAGGAGGCCAATCATTATGGCTAACTATCGTGACCGCCGAGTCGGTCAAGAAATCTTAAAAGAAGTCAATGCGATCCTACGTAAAAAAGTAAGAGATCCTCGTGTGCAAGATGTAACGATCACTGATGTACACGTAACAGGCGATCTTCAACAAGCAACAATCTATTACAGCATCCTTTCTGATTTAGCATCTGAAAAGAAAAAAGCACAAGAAGGATTGGATAAAGCATCAGGATTGATTCGTCGAGAGCTAGGGCACAATCTAAGTATTTACAAAACACCTGAGTTGTCCTTTGAATTAGATGAATCAGTTGTCTATGGCAACCATATCGATGAATTACTTCGTGACTTGAACAAAGACTAATCAAAAAATCCTGCAAATCCTGTGAAATCAGGGGTTGCGGGATTTTTTTGTTTTCATTAAGACGTATTACTTAAGAGTTCCATGACTTTAGTCTTGCGGCGTGTCAGTTAACCAAAAAAGAGAAAAAGAAAAGTAAAAAATTCGACTTTCTTTTTTCTATAGTATATAAATTTTTGCATATAGATAAAGATCAAGATACCGATGACGGAAGCTAGATTGTAATCCATTGTAGTGACAGTCAGGTTATATAGCCAAGTAACTAGAAGATCAGTGGAACCTGCACCATAAAAGTTTGAATTTGTCGGTCTGCCACCAGTTAAAAGAAAAATCACGTTGGAGTTATTGACAAGATATAAAATCCAAGCAAATGAACAGAAGTGCTTATTAGGTTTCAATTAGGAGTATCTGCGCTAGAATAAGAGTAATAATGAAAAGGAGTGTTACGTATGGATTATTCTAGTAAAGAATACTTTGATAAAATGACGGCTTGGTGGCGTGCTGCCAATTATCTTTCTGTCGGGCAAATTTATCTTAAAGATAATCCCTTACTGAGACGTACATTGAAACCAGAAGATGTCAAAAAACATCCAATCGGTCATTGGGGAACGATTCCTGGCCAAAATTTTATTTATGTCCATTTGAACCGAGTCATCAATAAATATGATTTGAACATGTTTTATATCGAAGGGCCAGGACACGGCGGACAAGTCATGGTATCGAATGCTTATTTAGATGGAAGTTACACAGAGATCTATCCAGAAGTAACGGAAGATGAGACAGGAATGCAAAAATTATTCAAGCGATTTTCATTTCCTGGAGGCATTGCTTCTCATGCAGCACCAGAAACACCAGGTTCTATCCATGAAGGGGGAGAGCTTGGATACTCTCTTTCACATGGAGTCGGAGCTGTATTAGACAATCCTGAAGTAATCTCTGCTGTCGTGATTGGTGATGGTGAAGCAGAAACCGGTCCTTTAGCTGGAAGCTGGTTCTCAAATGTCTTTATCAATCCGGTGATAGATGGAGCTGTTTTACCAATCCTTCATTTAAATGGTGCTAAAATAGCCAACCCAACGATCTTGGCACGTAAATCAGATGAAGAATTAGCAAATTACTTTAACGGACTTGGCTGGGAACCTTTCTTTATTGAAGGAAATGATCCAGAAAAATTAAATCCTGTTATGGCTGAAAAAATGGATCAAGCAATCGAGAAAATCAAATCCATCCAAAAAGAAGCTCGCCTGAAGACAGCGACAGACGTCGTGATGCCAAAATGGCCAGTATTGATCGTACGCACACCAAAAGGATGGACCGGTCCAGAAGAATGGGACGGGGAGCCAATTGAAGGAACCTTCCGAGCACACCAAGTACCGATTCCTGTAGATCAAGAACATATGGATCATGCAGATGCTTTACTCCGTTGGTTGAAATCCTATGAACCAGAAAAATTATTTGATGCACAAGGACGTATTTTAGAAGAAATCAGAGAAATTGCGCCCACTGGTGACCAAAGAATGGCAAAAAATTCTATCACCAATGGCGGAATCGATCCAAAACCGCTTATTATGCCAGATTGGAAAAAATATACTTTACAATTTGAACAACCGGGCTCCGTTAAAGCAGAAGATATGACCGAACTTGGTAAATTCGTTCGCGAGATCATTGAGAAAAATCCAGAAAATTTCCGTATATTTGGTCCAGATGAAACAAAATCGAACCGATTGAATCAAGTTTTCAAAACGACAAATCGCCAATGGATGGAAAAAATCGAACCAGAAAATGATGAATGGCTTTCGCCATCTGGTCGCGTCATCGACAGTCAATTATCGGAACACCAAGATGAAGGGTTCTTAGAAGGGTACGTTCTGACTGGACGGCATGGTTTTTTTGCAAGTTACGAATCATTCTTGCGAGTGGTTGACTCTATGTTGACTCAGCACTTCAAATGGATGCGGAAAACACATGACCTTTCTTGGCGAAATGATTATCCTTCGCTGAATCTCATTGCAAGCTCAACAGTCTTCCAGCAAGATCACAATGGATATAGCCACCAAGATCCAGGAATATTGACACATTTGGCAGAAAAGAAGGCGGAGTTCATCCGTGAATATCTGCCTGCGGATGCAAATACATTGCTCGCAGTCATGGATAAAGCATTCCGCTCGTCAGAAAAAATCAATTTGATCATCTCTTCCAAACATCCGCGTGCTCAATTTTACTCAGCAGAAGAAGCAGCCGTCTTAGTGAATGAAGGCTTGAAAATCATTGATTGGGCTTCGACAGCAAAAGAGGAGGAACCTGAATTGGTCATTGCTGCTGCAGGAACGGAATCTAACTTAGAAGCATTAGCAGCTGTGACTTTGCTGCTGGAAGAATTCCCAAAACTAAAAATCCGGTTCATCAATGTTGTAGATTTATTGAAATTACGTCATCCAAGTCAAGATCCGCGTGGGTTGAGCGATGAAGAATTTGACCAATATTTTACAAAAGACAAACCGATCTTATTTGCTTTCCACGGTTATGAAACATTGGTCCGCACGATTTTCTTTGATCGTCATAACCATCATTTAATGATTCATGGCTACAAAGAAAACGGAGATATCACGACACCATTTGACATGCGTGTGGTAAATGAACTTGACCGTTATCATTTGGCAAAAGATGCAGCTTTAAAAATCAAAGGAAGTCAAGCAGAAGATTTTGCAAAAAAAATGGATCAGAAATTACAAGAACATCAAAACTATATTCGTGAAAATGGTATTGATCTGCCAGAAGTATTGGATTGGAAATGGAAAAATCTTGACCAATAAAGTGATAAAATCAACCCCGAAAAACAGATTTTTTTACATTGATCAAGAAACTGAAAAAATAAATAAAAAAAACGGAAAAAAGACTGGAAGAATGACCAGTCTTTTTTTCGTTTTTGGGAAGTGAGAACCAATCTATTTACCTGTAAGCCACCCATAAATCCAATCAAATGGTGCAAAGAAAAAATCTTCCATTCTATTCCCTCCTTTAAAAAAAGCATAACATGGTTTCTATTTACATGAGCATGAATTTTGTTACGTTTTTATTGCCGAAAAATAAAAACCGTTCATTATGATGTCAAATTCGTCAGTAATAGATGCAATGTGTTATAATAATTCAGTTAAATCAAAAATGAAATGGAGAAAAGACATGGACGGGTTATTACCTTTATGGAAAGAACGCGGAATGACAAGTCATGATTGCGTATTCAAATTAAGAAAAATCTTACATACGAAAAAAATCGGACATGGGGGTACGCTTGACCCGGATGTAGACGGTGTATTGCCTATTTGTATCGGAAAAGCCACAAAAGTTATCGAATATTTGACTGATTCTGGGAAAATCTATGTGGGCGAGATGACTCTAGGTTTCAGTACAACGACGGAAGATCGATCCGGAGAACGAGTAGAAACAAAACCAGTGGATATGTCTTTATCTGAAGAAAAAATAGATGAAGTGATGGCTTCATTTATTGGTGAGATCACCCAGATACCGCCAATGTACTCAGCGGTAAAAGTAAACGGTAAACGGTTATATGAATATGCACGGAATAATGAACCAGTGGAGCGGCCTGTTAGAAAGGCTCAAATTTACCGTTTTATCCGAACAAGTGAACTGACAAGAGACGAAGTGGCAGGAACCATTTCTTGGCGTTTCGAAGTAGAATGCGGGAAAGGAACCTATGTCCGTACATTAGCTGTGGATACAGGAAAGAAACTTGGTTACCCTGCACACATGTCTGATCTCACTCGAACAGCAAGTGCCGGTATGACCCAAAAAGAAGCGTTAACATTAGAAGAAGTAGCTCAAGCTGTAGAAAACGGTACAATCGATGAGTATTTGCTGCCAATTGAAAAAGGAGTGGAACGATTCAAACGAGTAGATATTACTGATGAGGTATGGCAGAAAGTAAAAAACGGTATGAGACTTTATTATACTGTATTTGCGCTCCCAGAAATGCCTTCAGAGGAAATTGCCTTGTTTTATAAAGAAAAAGTCGTAAGTATCTACCAGCCAAACCCGAAAGAAAAAAATAAACTAAAACCTAGTAAAGTATTGAGAAATGAGGAATAACGAATGAATATCATCAAGATCAGACATCCTTACCAACCAGAACAAATTCCAGAAGACGATGTCGTTTTAGTACTGGGATTTTTCGACGGCGTGCATATCGGACACCAGAAAGTCATAAAGACAGGTATGGAAATTGCACAAAAAGAAGGATTGAAATTAGCATTGATGACTTTCAATCAACATCCATCGATTGTTTTTAAGAAGATCGATCCTAGCAGTGTGAAGTATTTGACTAGCCTGAAGCAAAAAGAAGAAAAAATGGCAGCTTTGGGTATCGATTATTTATATGAAGTCGATTTTACTTCTTCTTTTGCTCATTTAGCGCCACAAGAGTTTGTTGATCAATATATCGTAGGATTACATGCGAAATATGCTGTTTCCGGTTTTGATTACACCTATGGACCAAAAGACATTGCAGATGTCGCTCATTTTCCTGAATATGCTAAGGGAAGATTCAAAATCGTCACAGTCTCTAAAGAAGAAGAACAAGGCGAAAAAATCAGCTCTACACGTATTCGAGGATTGCTAGACAGCGGTCAAGTAAAAGAAGCGGCAAAACTATTAGGTTGCATATACGAGGTGGAAGGGGTAGTTGTTCATGGCGATGCACGAGGCAGATTATTAGGATTCCCTACAGCAAATGTCAAAGTAAAGAGCACAGTCCATTTACCTAAAGAAGGTGTTTATGTATCGGAAATAAAAATTGGGGAAACTTGGTATCCAGCCATGGGTTCAATTGGACATAACGATACATTCGGTGAAGGACGGGAGCTGACTGTAGAGCTGTATATTTTGGACTTTAATCAAGATATCTATGGCGAGCACGTCAAAGTCCGTTGGAATCAATTTTTAAGAGATCAAGTGAAATTTTCAAGTGCAGAGGAATTGATCGAACAACTCAAGGAGGATGAACAAGCAACAGCTGAATATTTTTCTCAGCAATAAAATAATGTCCGTGAGAGCTAATCTTTATGCATAACTAGCAATTACAACGAAATGGTTGATAAATAAGTGCATGAAAGGGCTGTGGCAAAAGTCTTGTCACAGCCCTTTTTCCGAATAAACGATGTTCCAGAAGTAGCTTCTTCGGAAATAAGCCGAAATTTCACAAAATTTGAAAAGCAATTTTCGTCAATTCCTTCTTATTTCTTGAAGCTGACCACTTCTGTCACAACCTCTTTCTTTATAAAAATAGAAGGATGCTGCCAATTGATGAAAACGATTACTAGAGCGTATCATTTGCTTTAGACTATATATATTGGTGTACACTCACTTTAAGGCGGAAATAAAAGTTATCCGTAATAACAGGTTTAGGTATAAAAAAGGAGTGGGTACTATGTATAAGGAATTAGAAAACAAAGTCGCAGTAGTAACTGGCGGCTCAAAAGGGATTGGAACAGCGATTGCTCAACGATTCGGGAAAGAAAAAATGAATGTAGTCGTCAACTATAATTCGGATAAAGAAGGGGCAGAAAAAGCAGTCAAAGCAATCGAAGAAGCAGGCGGAAAAGCAGTCTCTGTACAAGCAGATGTCAGTTCTGAAGAAGGAATACAGCGTTTACTTGATACGGCTTTAGAAAATTTTGGGACACTGAACATTTGGGTTAATAATGCTGGGATGGAAAATCAGCATCCGACCCATGAACTTAGCCTTGAAGATTGGGAAAGAGTATTAAAAGTCAATTTGACTGGCGTTTTTATCGGAACGAAAGCAGCTTTGAATTATTTTACAGAGAATGATAAAAAAGGAAATATCATCAATATGTCTTCTGTTCATGAACAAATCCCATGGCCAACATTTGCTCATTACGCTGCTTCAAAAGGCGGAGTAAAATTATTTACCGAAACGGTAGCAATGGAGTACGCACCTAAGGGAATCAGAATCAATAGTATAGGACCTGGCGCTATCCGTACACCTATTAATGCGGCAAAATTTGATGATCCTGAACAAAAAGAACTCTTGGAAAGTATGATCCCACTAGGACGCGTAGGTGAACCAAAAGAAATAGCAGCGGCAGCTGCATGGTTGGCTTCAGACGAATCCAGTTATGTTACAGGTATTACACTATTTGCAGATGGTGGGATGACTTTATATCCTTCTTTCCAAGGTGGAAAAGGATAAGGGTGAATAAAAATGGGTTTATTGATTGCATTGATCCCGGCAGTTGGGTGGGGGATCCAGCCACTGATTTTGAAAAAGATTGGCGGCAGACCAACAAATGAGATATTAGGAACTGGTATTGGAGCGGTGCTCGTTGGCTTACTCGTTCAATTATTCGCTTCTCCAGCTGGTATTTCAGTGACTACATTTTTGATTAGTTTACTTTCTGGTGCATTTTGGGTTATTGGACAAACAGGACAGTATACATCTTTCAACTTGATTGGTGTTTCTAAAACGATGCCTATCACGACTGCATTACAGTTAGTCGGAACCTCGTTGATTGGTGTCTTCGCTTTTGGAGAATGGTCTGGAAGTATGGGGAAAATCATTGGTGCAGCAGCGATCATTCTTCTTGTATTTGGTTCTGCTTTAACGGCAATCAGTGATGATCCTGGAAAAAAAGGCGGTATCACAAAAGGAATCAGTCTATTAGCATCAACAAGTATTGGTTATTGGGTTTACAGTGCATTGCCCAAACTAGTTGATGCAAGCGGACTTTCCATTTTCTTTCCGCAAATGATCGGTGTCTTTTTAGGGGCAGTTATTTATGTGATTTTCCGAAAACCAACTGCATTTTCTGAAGATAAGAGTTGGAAAGCAACAATAGTTGGAGCCATCTTCAGTGTGTCAGCGTTGGCTTATATTTTTTCAGCGAATGAAAATGGGGTTGCTACTGCATATATCATTACACAGCTAAACGTAGTTATCTCTACATTAGGCGGTATGTACATCCTGCATGAAAATAAGACACCAAAAGAAAAAAAATTAACGATTATCGGCTTGTTGCTGATCGTAGTAGGAAGTATGGTCACGGTCTTTATTTGAGGATAAAGAGAGCAAAAGAATACTTATAAAAAGTGCTAGAATTTCCAACACCATTGGAAATTCTAGCACTTTTAATCGTTTAAGAAACAAGTGAAATATCTGTCTGCATCAATAATTTTCCATGAAAAATTGGGCAAACAAAATTGAAAAGGTAACTGATCGAAAGTTTAAACGAGATTCTGCCAAAAATACTGCTGGAAATGTGTATAGCTACAAAGTATTTACAGAAACTGATCTAGAAGATTTTCAGCAGCTCATTTTATTGAGAGAAGAAAACATCCCTTTAGAAGAAGCTATGAAAAAAGTATTTATGTCTGAACGTGAGAAGAAGAAACGGGAAGAGATTTTACTTTCAAAATTGGAATACGAAGAGAATAAAAGAGATATGAAAGAATTAATCACATTGACCAAAAATCTCTTACATGAAAATACAAAGTTCCGAGAAAGGCTACTAAAATTGGAGGATAAACTCTTAAATGATTGAAGAAATAATAAGATTAGTGCCGATCATTGCATTCTTTATATGGGTTTTTTTGCATGTCTTTTTTATAAAAAAATTATTTCAAATACAAAAAACGATCTTGGATAGAATTATACCAAAATCGTTTGAAGATGAAAACAAAATCTTTTATGTGGGAAGTATCAGTTGGATTGTTTTTACAATTGTCTGGTTGTTTGGAGCTATTTTATTTGGTTATTAATAGAACGGCAAATTGGCTATGTATCAGGTGGATGGATATGAATAGGTCATTAACAAATGTCAAAAAGTTTAGCTAAACGAGCAGTCGCCAGGGATTGTTGCGTCCTTCGGTCAAAGAATAGAGGGCAGCGCCTGAGCGCTCGCCCTCTATTCTTTGTAGCCGTAAGTAGTAACAAATATCCCAAGTACTGCAAGGTTTGTGTGTGGTGGGCTTGTCCCACCACACACAATCTACCCCCCTTTTTATAACATGGGGGTAGAATTTTAATTACCGCTATAAAGAGTCACGTTTAAGCCTTGTCCCACAAGGGATTGCGCGTTTTGGTTTTTGTCACATTTTTTAAGGAATCTTGTCACATTTTTGGAAGTAGGGTTTAAAACAGTGAGAGGTGTTGATTTAAAGAGATTTAGAAAAGAATTAGGTTTAAAACAAAAAGAATTAGCAGTTAAACTAGAAATCGAACGTAGTTTGATCTCTAAAATCGAATCTGGCAAACGTCTAATTTCCAAAGAGTTAGAGGCAAAAATCATTGATGTTCTCCATTTAGATGGTGGAAAAGCTACAGTAGAAGCCAAGATCGATTTTTTAAGAATTCGATTCAAAACCTTAGATGTTCAAACGATTATCGAAAAGCTGCTGCATATGGATCAAGCTTGGTTCACACATGAGTCTCGTGGATTTTATCATTATACAGAAACCTTTTCTTATGGAGCCATTCGATTGTTTCGAAATCCAGAAGATATAAATATGGGAATCATGCTGGATCTGTCTGGTGAAGGCTGTCGTCAGTTGGAAGAAATTTTTGAAGAGGATAATGACCGAAGTTGGACAGAATTTTTTCGTTCGCTGTATGAGGATGATATCTTTGGAAAAAATCTTATCGTGGATACAAAAATCACTCGGATCGATATTGCTCTGGATGAATTGATTGTTGAAGGAAAAGAAAATTTTGATCTTTACAGTCTGAAAGAAAAAATGGAGCAAGGATTAGTCCATACCACATTCAAAAATTTTGATTTTAGTGGTGGCTTTTCGTATGAAAAAGGACAAATGGTCAATAAAGGCTTGTCTCTATATTTTGGCAGTCGACAATCTCCGCTATACTTCAACTTCTATCAAAAAAGATTTTGAACTAGCACGAAAAGAAAGTCTTTCCGTAGAAGAAGCACGGAAAAAATATGAAATCAAGAATCGATATGAAATTCGGCTTTCTGACGAGAAAGCTTTTTTATTTGTCGAATATTTTTTATCCAGTGGTGAAACATTAGATTGGTTGGTCAAGGAAATAGTCAATCAATCATTAACAGTTTTTGAAATAGAAGATGGGATGCAAGTTTACTGTAAATCCTGGTATGACGTAATAGACAAAATGAAAGGTCTGAAATTGTCCGTCCAGGGAGAAAAACCATCCGTCGATAAAACGTTGCGCTGGGTCTCCAATTATCTTGCGCCTTCGCTAAAAATGCTCAAACTGATTGATCTTCGTTTAGGAACCAATGAATTGATGGAACGGATCGATTTTGCTGAATTGAAAGAAAAACACGAAGAAATGATTGAACAGGTATGTGTGAGTGCAAAAGACTTATTATTTACCAATGAAACACAAAGCAAAGTTCGTAACTACATGAAACAAGAATTTGACTTGGAAGAAGAATATCAGCTCTAAAAAAGGAGGTAAAATAGGTGGTAGAACACAAATTTATTGAAAGAATCACATGGGAAAGTTTTAGGATGAAAGAAACATTGGAAAAGGTCATTACTCGTTTATTAAACACGATGAACAAAGTGAAGGCGTTAGATGAATCGCAAGAATTGACCCTGCCATACTTGAAAAAAATAATTGAGAAAAGAGCTTCTGAAATAGATGCATGCAACAATGAAATAAAACGAATCAACTCTTTAACTTTTCTAGGGAAACAAGAAGATAATTGGCGGGATACAATTGTCTGGTCTGACTATATGAAACTAAGAAAGAAATTTCATCTGGTCGTTGAAGATTTTAAAAATTTTGTAGAGCAGTATAAATATTATACACCGCCAAACAGTGAAGGGTTGAAACAGAAAGTAATCACTATTTTGAATAAAATGGGCTATATCGTGGATGGTTACTTTGAAGGAGATTATGTCACTTGGATTGGGGTATACGCTCGTCCAGAAGATAAACCGACATATCTAGATCCGACAAATGAGAAAGAAGCATATTTACAGAATAAGCATAGAGTAGATGGATTCAAACAAGATTTTGCAGAATGGTTTGAATGGGAAATAAAAGACAATGAAATAGTCTGAAAAATAACGAATCATATATTTATAATTAAATAAAAACATAGTGAAAAATGGTTAATATTCTCTGATAAAATGACAGTAATAATAAATTTTATTGGAGATGATGGGATGAGTAGTGAGGTTTGGTCTTGGTTGATTTTTTGCTTTTGTATCAGTTTAATTAATTTAGTAGCAGTAATCATGAAAGTTAAGATAAAGTTAAAGCCGGATGATGTTTGGATCTGGAGATTTTTATCCCCAGTGACTTCAATTGCTTTTTTAGTATTACTGGGAAATACAGTTTTGATTATTTTAAATTTCCATTTTCCTCAGCAAAGTGATTTAAATTTTGAACATGCAAAAATATATCAAATAATTGGTAGTATGACTATGTTATTAGGTGCCATGTTGATCATGTTAAATTTATTCTCTTTAACTTTTTTTCATGGCTGTTATTATATTTAGCAGATACGGAAAAATAAGGTTACTGATCAGGAAATTGAGTTTAGATTTTCAAATTTTAAAGTTACTGTCTATAGTCTAGGATTTTCTTGTTTAATCATATTTTTAGCCTTACCCTATTATTTATTAGATATTTTTCAAACAGTTTTGGGTATCTCTTTTTTAGTAGTTTTTATTGAAAGAACTAATTCTCTTTTTAATACAAAAAACAAAAGAGAGAACGAACAATGAGAATAATCTTTATCAGAGTGAGAATGTTAGTTCTTGCTTTTTTCGGTGTTTATTTGAATAGCTATTAATAAGTTAAAAAAGTTTTTTCAGGATAAATGAAAATATAAAATAGAACAGGAGTGAGAAAATGCGAGACGTACGAGAAAGAATTAGTTTGATGGCTGATGAGATTTTTGAGTTGGAAATGGAAGATTTTGAAAAAAATTTTTGGACTGACTTAGAGAAAAAAGGTCTGACAGGTGAAATAGCCGTCAGATTATGGTGAAAAGATTTCATCAAATCAGAGAACTTCGATATGAAGAGCTTTTGCGAGAAGTGTGGGAAGAATATGCGTGGCGTTTAACTATTGATGAGTAACGATAATGATGAACTTTGAACAACTTGGAGAACCAATCAGATTTGGCGAATATATGGATCGTTACGAAGAAATGATTCGGCATGTGTTAAGTGAATTGTCTTTTGTAGATTTTGATGCAGAAAAAATAAAAGCTTTATTAAGAGCAGAAATGCGTAAAGCAGAAACTTCTTTTTATATCTTTTATGACCAAAATCGTAGAGAGCCTGATTATGCTTTTTTGCAGAGGAAAATTACCGAATTTGGAGTACATCGGTTAGAATTGTTTCAGCCAGAAGAAATTCTTTCCGTTGATAATTTCATTCATAAATATATTGAATTACTGAAAATTGAAAAGCTGCTGTCAGGTCTTGTTTTTGAAGAACAGGATCTTTTTTTTGTCGAAAAATATGAACGTAATCGGGCAGAGAAATACTTTGAGATGCAAGATGAATATCTTCCTGGTTACGAACAGGATCGCATTTCAGTCAACAAACACATTCAGCAGCTAGCGTACAAAAAGTTGAAAAAAGAATTTTTAGAAGACTCATTGATCCAATCATTAAGAAAAACAGAAAAGAGGTGAGAGAAGCAGTGTCGTTTTCGGAACCATTGTCGGTGATTTTAAGACGTGATTATGGATTTACGATGTTGACGGCCAGTCCGATTCAAAAAGATTATGAAGTATATGAGGAAGTTCGGGAACGTCTGAAGCGACCTGATCTGCCTTTTCGCCCCGTATTAGACGTTTGCTATGAAAGAAGAATATCGAAATATACGTATTTAATTATTGAAGGACTTTGTGTAAGAAATAAACATGGCGTTGTCCTTCGACAGGAGTATTGCTTTTATAAAGCAACTTATTTTTATGGGGATCGGGCACAAAAAATAAACATGTATTGCGAGCAATCCAATAGAAAACATGTCCTACGAGCGCTCCAACGTTTTAACTTTTTAAAAAATGAATGTATTTTAAAATAACTGTAAAGAAAGAATAAGCTTGAACATGCTACTATATAGAAAACGATTTCTAAAAGAATGTTGTCTGATGCTGTTTTTAAGAACGAGAGGAGTTCCATGTGAGTAAAAAGAATTTGAAGTTTTAGAGCTATGTTAATTTGAATGATACCAAATCTCACTGAAAATGAGGTAAATATATACTGAAAAAGGAGAAGAGATGAAGAAAAAATTACATTGGGGTGTTGTTGGTGCCACACTTATTGTGGCTGGAGGAATGGCTGTTTTTACGATCAATGAGCAAAATTATAGTAGACAAGTAGAAGCTGTGACTAGTGAATTGAGTACACACAAAAAACAATTGCTAAGAATCGAGACGGAAATGGCTGGTCTATATGCCGATGAGCATAAACAGTTTCTATCCAGTGATGTAACTCAAGCGAAGATTGATTCATTGAAGAAGACGACTGAAAAATACAAATCAGAAGCTGAATCCCATGCTAAGAAAGTAGAGACGTTAAGAAAACAAGACCAAGAAACTTGTCAAAAAGAACTAGCAGATATTACGAAGCTAGACGAGAAAATCAACGAAGTTCAAGTAATTTTTGATCAAACACAAGCAGTAAACAGTTTATTTTCAACACCTTATATCGAAAATGCTGAGATCAATGAAGAAGCAATCATTATCGATGACTTAAACAGTGAAATGATTGAAGAACAGAAAGAAAAAATTGTACTTGAAAATCTAGAAGAAAATGAGTTTACTTCAATTGTTACCCAAGCAATGGAAGCTGCTGGAAATCAACTGTCCCAAATTGAAAGAGCTCGAAAAGTAGTCGAAGAACTTTACAAAGATGGCAAGCCAACAGATAAAGTAACCAGAGAAACATTGGAATCTGCGAAAAAAGAAGTGGAACTGATCAAAAATGAAAAAGCGAGAAAGTCGTTTAATGAACCGTTAAAAGCTATTGAAGAAAAAATAACAACAGACGAAAAAGCCGAGGCTGAGCGAGTGGCTGCTGAAGAAGCCAAACGTCAAGAAGAACAAGCAGTTGCGAATCAAGCAATGAAACAAACGGAAGTACCTGAAACCCAATCTGAAGCAATTGATTCTGTAGCTTCTCCTACAACACCGAATACACCAGTTCAAAATGTAACTGAAAATATTACAGTACAACCCACAACACCCGTGGCACCGCCAGCGAATCCAGGAAGTGGTTCAAATACAGGAGGAGCCACAAGCACTCCAGGAGGCAACACGAGTGGTGGATCTGCAGGTGGAAACTCCAGTGGTTCAATAGGAGGAAGCACGACACCGATACCTATGCCAGAAGCACCGTACCCACTAGTACCTTATACCGGTAACGGTACACAATATTCAACCTTTGCAGCAGCTTCTTATGCAGGAGAAGAGAAATTACGAGACATAAATTCAAATATTAGAGGATATAATATCATTACGCAATATTGGTCAGATGGCACAGAAAAATATTATTTAGAGTTTTATTAATGAGAAGATGAGTTTTCGTCTTCTTTTTTTGTGAGGTGAACTATTAAATTGAGTAACTATTGTCGAAGTCCTTCTTGTTGAAGGGCTTTTTCTCGTGCAATCAACTAAAAACTGGAGGAATATATGAAAAAATATCAAATCAAGCTGAGAATCTGGTTGATGCTCGGCATTCTATTTGGCTCATTTTTGAGTCAGCCCATGACAGCTTTAGCCATTACTAATAATCAAGGACAATCGGAAAAAACTGAAAGTGTCCAAAATGAACAAGAAAACGTACCAAACATAGTTGAACAGTTTCTTCAAAAAGACAATTTGATTCGAGGAGAGAACGGAAAGCTGTATACCACGACTCCTTCAACCTATGTCAATGAATCGATCCATGATATCTTATCGGGAGATCGATTGACGAAAGCAGCGAATCAAGTAGTTTACGTAGATCCATCTACGAATGTGGCAAATATTGATATTCACTTATCGAATGGAAGCCGGGAATATGGGTGGTATGGAAAACGTGTAAACGGTCAAATTGCCCTTTGTATCGAACAAGGTGTAGCGCTTAATGTAGGCTCAAATGGAGGATATACAGCGGTTTTACAGGATACAGAACTGATGAAAAGAATTTCATTGATCAAGTATTACGGTATAATCTTACCGGGGCATACGCTACAAAGAGAAATCATGACTCAGATACTAGCTTATGAACAACAAGGAATCTATCCTACTAGTATTTCTGGTATCTTTTCTATGGCAGACTATCAAGTTTTCAAGACAAATGTAATGACGAATGTCAATAAATTTTATACAAAACCTTCATTTGATGGACGAACAATTACTTTAAAAGTTGGGGAAAGTATTACTTTAACGGATACAACTGGTGCATTTAGTAATTATGAAAGTATGCCATTCGGTAATTCAGCGGGAGTAAGTGTGAGAAAAGAGAATAACTCTCTTACGATAACCGCTAATAGAAATTCTAATGAAAAAGGAAGCGTTGGTTTTGCGTATGCTATACCAGCGAATTATCAAGGAGTTCCTGTTGTTTATACTAATCCTTTTACACAAAATGTAGTCTTGGGACGAGCGAGTGACCCTACGAGAACAACTGTTAATATCAACGTCTTAAAAAACGGCAATGCCCGTATTCGTAAGATTGACGAAACGACCAAACAACCGTTGGCAGGAGCCGTTTTTCGGTTTACTACGTCTGATGGTCAATCTAGAGAAATCACCACTGGATCAGATGGCTATGCGACCTGGAATGATTTGCTCGTGGATACACGTGTTACCATTCAAGAAATCAAAGCACCAAATGGCTATATCTTGAATTCAACGCCACAAACTATCACGATTCGTGCCAATGAGACTACGACCGTAACGATGGATAATAAAGAACAATTGGCGAATCTAACGGTAATCAAAGAAGATGAAGAAACAGGCAATACACCACAAGGAGCGGCACAACTAATCGGGGCTGTTTATGAACTGACAGATGGGAATGGGGCCACTGTTGGTCAATTGACGATGGAAGATGTAAATGGCGTAGCGCAAGCAGAATTGAAAGGCTTAAAATTAGGAACTTACTATTTACAGGAGATCGAACCACCTGAAGGATACAATCTAGATCCAACCAAATATACCGTTCAGTTAACGTATGCTGGACAGAATGAGACTGTTGCTATTCATAGTCGCACGGTGACTGATCGTGTCATCAAAGGCCATGTTGAAGGTTATAAATTTGGCTCTCGTCCATTGATACCACAAACGATCACCGAAATCTTGAACCAAATTGGCAATAAAAATCAAGATATCAAACCGCCATTAGAAGGCGTTGAGTTAACTGCCACCTCTCATACCACAGGACAAGAATATGTACAAGTGACTGGCAAAAATGGGTACTTCAAATTTGAAAATTTACCGTACGACACCTATACGATTGAAGAAACGAAAGGCGTCGATGGTTACTTGTTGATTGAACCTTTTGTCGTAACGATTACCGAAGAAGGGTATACGCATTTCTTCTTGTTGGAAGACAAAATCATTGAATCTCGTTTGCATATCGTCAAAGTGGATGAGGAGACAGGCGAAAACATTCCGTACGCCGGCGCTCAATTCAAAATCTTCGACACCTGGGCAAATGAGGGTGAAGGCGATTTTGTCTCCATGCAACGTCCGAATGATACCGAAAGCACCGATATTTTTGAAACTAATGAAAAAGGCGAAATCGTCACCACTGAAAGTCTGGCTTGGGGAATCGATCGATATGAACTCCATGAGATCAAAGCACCAGAAGGATATGTGCCATTAGAAGAACCACTTGTTTTCAGTGTGACGGAAGAAGATGCCGGCGCATTGATCCGTCTGGAAGTACCAAATCGCTTAGCCCGACAAAATATCCAATTAATCAAACGAGATCGTTTGAATGAACAACCATTAGCCAACGTGCCATTCAACTTGTTCAAACTGGAAACAGACGAAGCAGGGGAATCGACAGAAGTGTTGCTCGATGAATATTTGACAGACGAGGCAGGCGAAATCAATATCGAAGGATTGCCTTATGGAGAATATAAGTTTGTGGAAGGCGAACCGCTGGAAGGTTACTTACCATTAGAAGAATCAATCGATTTTTCAGTTACGGTTGAAAAGGATGGGGAATTGATCGTACTAGAAGCGTTTAATGAACGAGAACAGTTGGAATTGATGTCTTTATTTACGGATATGGATGGGAAGAAAGAACTTGATCCAACGGTTGATCATCGTTTGAAGGACACGGTATGGGTCAAAGGAGCAGCCATCGAGATCGGGCATACCTACACTGTCTTCACGCAATATAAGAACACTACAACAGGAGAAGTGGTCAGTGAAGCTACCTCGACGTATACGGCAAAAAGCAAAGAAGATGAGTTCGACGTCTTTTTAGATCTCAAAGGCAACACAGTGAAAGACGGGGATCAGCTGACCGCTACACACGTTCTCTATTACGAAGAAGATCAACTCAATGAAGTTGCTCGAGAAGATGATCTCACCAACAAAGAACAAACTGTCAACTTCAAAACACCTGAACAGCCAAAAGAAAACAAGTCAGAGACGCCCAAAAAACAAACGACCTTGCCGAAAACGGGAAGTGTCCACACGATTCTTGGGGTAGTACTAGGGGGCTTGCTGGTTACATTAGTTATATTCGTGTGGCTAAGCAGAGCCAAAAAGTAGTCTTAGCTAAATTAACGGCTATTTTTTGTCATTTATAGCATATAGATCTAGTTATTTCCTTGAAAAATCAAGTTTAACTAGGTCTATTTTTTTGCCTAAAAAAAAGAAATAGGAGGACTCATGAAACTAAAAACCATCAAAAAGAAAGAGAAAAAAGAAAAGAAACCAAAAGTCAAAAAATTATCACAAAAACGAGCAAATAAAATTGTGTTTACAGGTATGAGTCTACTAATGATCGCTTCTGCAGTAGGTGTCATTCGAGCCAATGTCGTAGCTACAAATTTTGATAATCTAACAGATAAAGTAGATCAGTTAGCTAAATCTAAAAATGAAAAGTCGATACAAAAAGAAGTATTTGATTATTCAGCGCTCTCTTTTTATGCGACTAGTTTTGCAGAAGAATATCTAAATTACGATGCTTCAGCGAATGAAGAAGAGAAAAAAGAGCGACTCGATCGCTTAGAGAAGTATTTATCAGTCGATGTCGACGTAGTGGATGAGACGAGTAAGAACCAAGAGGATTTTGTTCGAAGATTGAAGAGTGCTTCACTCGTTCGAGTCAAAGAGGAAGCAGAGTGCTTATTGGTTTATTTGAACGTCGTTTATGAAACGGAAAAGGAAGAGGAGAAAAAGACACTGACACAAGAAATGGTGTTGCCAATCCAAACAAAAAATCAGTTGTTCTCTATCGTGGGGCGCCCTTATTTCTTAGCTACCACCTTGCCACAAGGTAAAACAACAGAACTAAAACAAGCAGAAGCGAGTTTAGACGTACCTCAGCAAGAAAAAGAGGCTGTCGAAAAATTCTTGACCCTATTTTTTGAGAAATATGCAAACGGTGAGAAGCAAGAGTTGATGTTATTGATGAAAGAACCCGTTCAAACTTCTGGCGTCACAGAGTTTATTTCGTTAAATGAGAAAGAAATCAAATACTTTGAAACTAAGCAAAAAGAAGTCAATGGGATACAAGTTTCAGTCACTTTTGTCGATAAACAAACAGGAATGACCCACACAGAAGATTTTTCGTTGTGGCTTACTCAAACAGAAAATTCTTATTTTGTGCGTACCCTCAAACATTACTTTACGGAAAAGGAAGGAAATTAATTTATGAATGTGAGTAATTTAGACAATTTTATGCGAACAGGTTTTATCACGCTTTTAAGTTTTGCAGTCATTTTGCTGATCTTTAAACATTGGCGAGGAGCAGAATGGCTTAAGATTGGTTCGGTCATTTTGATTGCATTGATTTTAAATGATTTTGCTACAAATCAAGGAAGGAACATTTTCAATTTAGTGAAATGGTTCCTTGGTCTATTTGGAATTACTATGTGAGGTGGGACAATGAAACATTACGATTACTCCAGAGGACTGAAAGCCCCATACTCGATCCAGGTGATCTCGTCACCAAAAGGGAAGGCGCTGTGGGTCTTCGCTCAGCCATTGAATATGTCTTATCTATTGATGTTATTCTTTTTGCTTTTTGTCACAGGGGTCTTTTGGTATAAAGTAAGGATTCCTAATATAGCTGGAATCAACCTGAATTTATTGCTGATGCTTTCTGTTCCCCATAAAGTAGCGAGATGGTACTCCGAGGCAGAATTAGACGGGAAATCGACCAATTTATTTTTAAAAGATTTTATCATTTATCTAAAGAACTTTGCTTTAGATCGACGTCCAATCATAGCTTTTGAACGAGTGGATCAACTAGAAGAATTTTCATTCAAACGATAAAAAAGAAAAGGAGAATGAGATGCAATTAGAATACCCTTTGTCAGAATATATGCATGAAAATATGCTTCTGACGCAAGAGAAAACTGCGATTGCTTATTACAGGATTCGTTCTGAAACGGTGATGTTGACGGATTTTGAAAAGAAACAAAAAACGAAGAAAAAAGTTGCCCGTGCGCTGAAACGGTTAAAAGGCAGCGGCGGCTTTGAAATCAATCTATTACCTGTAAATGCAGATATTCGAAGGAAGATGGGTGCCATGCGTTCATTGATCGATCCTGAAAATCACGCAGTAGGTGTTGATAAATTGATGAAAACAGCACAGATTTTAGAAAATGAAATGGGCATGGTCTATGAATATGCCTGGATCATTGGGGTGCCATTGGTGAAAAAAGAGATTGCTATCGATCTAAAAGAAAATATTTCCAAAGCAGTCAACCATGTAACAGAAACAATTGTGAAAGGGCTAGGATTTGATGTGGCATTGGAAAAAGAGTGGGCGAAAGATTACCAGGAACAGGAGCAAGAAATCTATCAGAATTTATCCGAACTATTGATCGAACGTTTGACAGAAGACGAACTGTATTATTATCAAGCCTACCAATTTCTGAAGAATATTCCTCATGAACGTCAAGATGTCTTAGCGAGCCAAACATTTGAAAATTTGATGGAAACAAAGATCCAACCTATTTTTTCTGGTGGCTTACACTTTCAGTGCGATTATGGCGAAAGCTATGTTTCCTATTTGCCAGTCGGAGATATCGGCGTGTTTTTAGATGGAAATCATTTGCTGGAAATCGTGCAAAAAATGCCTTTTCCAGTAGAAGTGAAAATCCAAGCTTCTTTTGCGGAAAGTAAAGGGCAATTAGCATTATCTGGTCGTTCCGCTCGTGCACGTACTCGAACGAAAAATATCATGCAAGAAGCGCATTTAGCCGGATCAAAGCAGAAACGAAAAATCGTAGAAGGACAGCTTTCTTTAGACGATCTAGATCAGAAAATCGATGATGGTGTGGATATTCTTGATTGGAAAGTTGTCTTAGTTGTTAGTGGTAACACTAAAAAACAACTGCAAGCACGGAAGAAATATTTGATCAATCGATTTGATGGATTAGGTATCCCATTATTAAAAGCAACATTCGATGATCCGTATCTTTTCCAATCCACTTTATTTGGGAACTTCCTGCGAATGAAAGACAAAAAATGGCAACATACGAGTACCATTGAATCTTTTGCAGAGTTGAATTTCTTCACTTCGCTTAAAGCTGGAACAAACTTAGGCTATTATTTTGGTCGTGTCGATACGACGTTGGAAGAAAAAGAAGACCGAAAAAGTATTTTATTGAATTCTAAGAATCTGATCTATATGAATCTCTTTTTAGCGAATAAACAAGATATTGTTGGTAAGAAAACCAATAATCCGCATTGGGAATTAACGGGCGATACTGGAAATGGAAAATCAGTGACTGCTAAAAAATTGTTCATGGAATGTGCTACATTGAAAGATCGAGTACTATATATCGATCCGAAAAAAGAAATGCGACGACAATTCATGCGAACGATCAACGATCCAATGTATCAGAAAAAATATCCTTTAGATACAGCTTTTGTCCGTTCCTTTAATTTTGTGACTTTAGATATACGAGATAAAAAGAACCTAGGCGTACTTGACCCAATCGTTCTATTTGATGAAACAGAAGCCATTGCGACAGCCAAAGCCATGCTGACCAATATCTACGAAGGAATTTGGAACTTAAAGCAGAAAACGGAGATCAATGAAACCATTGCAACAGTTGTAAAAGAACGTAAATCCGGCAAAAAAATAGGCTTTTGGCAGGTTGTTGAAAGGTTAGCTTCTAGTAGTATTCCAGATGTACAAGACATGGGCAGATTTTTGATTTCGACAATTAAAGGATCGATTTTAGAGTTGGCATTTTCTCATGGAGAAGTTCCAGGTCTATCCTTTGAAAAGAAAGTGACGATTTTAGAAATTGAAGATTTGGATCTGCCAACAGATAAAAATGAACATATGGACGAAAACAAGCGCTTGTCTGTAACCTTGATGTTTGCACTGGGCACCTTTTGTTCGAAATTCGGTTCACGCAATCCAAAACAAGAAACAGTGACTTTCTTTGATGAAAGTTGGATCTTTCAATCATCGCCAGAAGGAAAAGCAATTTTGAAATCTATGAAACGGATCGGTCGTTCCTTCAATAACTTCTTAGTGTTAATCACGCAATCGGTCAATGATCTGGATGATAAAGAAGATGGCACAGGATTTGGTACGGTTATTTGCTTTGATGAAGTGCAGAATCGAGAGGGAATCCTGCAGTATTTGAATTTGCCGATAAACGAACAAAATATGAAGTGGGTCTCGAATATGGTGCAAGGTCAATGCTTATTGAAAGACATGTTTAACCAGGTCAATCGTGTAGTTGTCCATGTCCTTTTTGAAGAATGGCTGGAGCTCTTCAAGACTGTAGACGATTCAGATGCCTCAGTAATGGAAAATCACTTTGCTGTTTAGAAAGGAGGACTGCAATGAAGTTTTTGATCGATAGCTATGATGCTTATATGGTCGGTGGTGGATTATTAGATAAAGGGTGGCAAGTTGTTAATTGGTTCTTTGTAGGCTTGCCTTTCTTTTTTCTGAAACTATGTGTGTCCTTCTTTTTGTTCTGTGAAAGTGTATTGAATCAGTCAGATTATTTTATCGCTAAACAAGCAGAGATGTTTGATATGTCTGTACAAATTTTAAGGAATTTTGGTGGCACAGGATTTGGTAGAGGCACGTTGATGGGGTTAGCAATTATGTTAAGTGCTTACTACTTGCTGTATCATTTCTTTTCCAATCGACATAATTTTTCTCAATCTTTATTGCACTATGTCGTGGTCCTTTTGTTGTTTTTTGGTTGGTTTGGACAAATAACCACTAGGCAAGGAACATACAATATGTCTAGTTTCTTTATCCAATCTGTCAACAGTATAGTAAAGACAGTTCAAAATCAGTTTATTTCTGGCACGAATTATGGTTCAGATTCAGATCAAAGCCCGATGTTTGATGCAACAGTCAAACAGACATTTTATTTTGTGAATAGTGGTTCATTGGATGGAACGATGGAGAATGGAGAGAAATTGGACGAGGCAAAACTATTACAAGTACCGAATTTGTCCAAAGAAGAAAAAGAGACTTTCAAAAAAGATAGAGAACAATATATCGATTCACTTGAAAATGAAAATCCTTATTTTGCTCAAGATGGGTCAAAGACAATGGAAAAAAGCTTTGCGATTTGGGTAGGCGTTGCGAATTTGTTTATCCTAGCCTTACCAGTTTTATACATTAATATGATGTTAACTATCATTCAGATTTTAGTGAACCTATTGATTCTTGCATTTCCAATCCTTGCATTAGCCTCTTTTTTTCCTAGATGTCAAATGCTCATGTTTAAATTTTTCAAAACACTGATTGGCATTTTATTTATGCCAGTGATCTATGGTGTTTTTATTTCAGTTCTTTTTTGGGTCAATCAACTAATCGATCAAGTATTTTTACATGCTGCTCAAGGAATCAATGAAAATCTATTGAATGTCTTATCAGGCAGTATTCTTCTATTAGGAACTAGATTGATCATGGTTCTTGTAAAAATTGTTTTTATAAGTACAGTGTGGAAAAATCGTTACCGAATACTAGGATTCTTTGCTGATGGTCAGATACAACAGCCGATATTCGAAAAGAAAGTAAACGAAAAGACTAAGGAAGGAGCAGAACAAATTAGTGGTGCGAGCATAGGGGCAGCACAATTAGCTGCTGGTGCGTACACAGGAAATCCGAACATAGCCTTAAATGGGTTATCAAAAATACTACCGGATAAAGCAATGACTCTTGGGAAAGAACACTTTTTGGATGAAGAAAATCAATTTACTGGTGTCAAGCAAGGATTGGGATCCCTATTCCGTCCGTCTGATTATGATGATACAGAATTGTCTATCCCTGAAGAAGATAAAATGGAAATGGATCAAGTAGATCAGCAAGTAGAAGATGAAGTGCTAGTTGATGAAGAAGTAGATGACAAAGCATTAGAAGATGTATTAGCAGAAATCAATGAAGCAGATCCGACTTTTGATCAATCCTTAAGTGAATCAGATGCGTTGGTTTCGGATGATGTTCTTATGTCTGATTTATCTGATTCTGATTTGACGAATGACCCAGAAGCGTTGTTTGAACAGGATGAGGTAGCAATGAGTGAGAATGAAAAACCAATTGATCCAACGGTTTTATCTGAAAAAATGAATGTGACAGTCGATAATTTTGACGAACTACAATTAGCACAAGAGGAACAAGCCTATTTTGATCATGCATATGATCCAGAGTTGATTGCCAACTATTCGTCGGAAGTAGAACCGATTCATCAAATAGAGGAGAATTTCAAAAGTTTGGAGTCCGAAGAAACATTTTTTGATGCATGGGAAGAAGAACAACAGGAACCAATGGAAGACTGGTAATTGATCAGTCTTCTTTTTTGTAGATAAACAAAGTTTTTTATAAAGTGAGGTGAAAAATGAAAAAAATTGCGTATATCATTTTAGGAACTTGTTTTGCCTTTTTGTTACCGTTTCTTTTATTTATAGGTATATTTTCCGCCAATCAAAATGGAAGTACGTCAGAATTTGAACCAGGTACACCTCAAGAACAAGTTGCTTTAGAAGTGGCTCAATATGTGCAACAAAAAGGAGGAACAAAGGAATTTGCAGCAGCATGGATCGGTAACATGGAACATGAGAGTGGATTGATCCCTTCCCGCATCCAAAGTGATTTGGCCTTTAATCCAGTATGGGCATATAATCCTGAAATTGGTGGCTATGCGATGGGATTAGCGCAGTGGGATAGTAGTCGCCGTGTGAACATGTTGAACCTTGCCAGAGAGCAAAATGAAGATTGGAAGACTGTGGCTTTTCAAATGGATTTTGCCTGGTATCATGACGGATCGGATAGTGACTTATTGAAGAATATGTCTAATGGAACAGAAATTGAAAAGTTGGCAGTCGATATATTGAAATATTGGGAACGTGCCGGAACAAAAGATGATCCAGTCGAACAAAATAAGCGAAAGACAAGTGCCGTAAATTGGTATAAACGATTATTCGAAGGTTCTTTAGGAGGAGGCTCCGCTAATATTGGTGGAGGCAAAATCGATATTTTAGAATCTGTCATGGGGCAAACGATCAATGGTGGTCAATGTTATGGGCTCACGGCTTATTATGTTCGAAAACTAGGTGGACCACAGATGATGGGTTCAGGATTTATGTATGCTCAATCGATCGGCAGCGATTATGATTGGCAAAAATAGTTTGTATAAAACTGATACTTTTGAAATCGAAGGTAACACGGGAACTATAAAGCAAATTGAAGGTAGACTATCCTTTATCAACCAAATTGATCGACATAATAACCATAGAGACTCGAATAAACATGACTTTAGAAATTTAAGTGCAAGAGAAAAACAATATCAAGCTTTTCTATTTTATAAGTACTTCTTTATAAATGATAAGCCAATCGTAATAACTGAAGGAAAAACTGATATTAAATATATACAAGCAGCATTAAAAAAATATTATTTAAATTACCCTGAACTTATTGTTAGAAATGATGATCATAAGTTTGAGTATAAAATTATGTTTTTGAAGCGTACTAAAAGATTAAATTATTTTTTTGGTCTTAATAAAGATGGCGCAGATGCTATGCAAAATTTATATCATTATTTTTATGATTATAAAAATAGTAACATTACTAATTATATGAAATATTTTAAAGGTCTCAGTAAAAAATTGCCAAGTAATCCAACTATATTTATATTTGATAATGAGTTGGCAGAAGGAAATAAGCCTGTTAGAAAATTTGTTAATCATATTTCATTAGCTGAGAATAAATGTACAGAGTTAGAAAAAGAAGAATATGTTAATTTGAATGAAAGTGCATATCTGTTAGTTAATCCACTCGTAGACAATAAAAAAGAATGCGAGATTGAAGATCTTTTTCTCCCAGAAACACTAGAACATAAAATCAATAATAAAACTTTTTGTAGAAATAAGAGTTTTAAATCTGATGAGCATTACGGAAAAGAAATTTTTTCAAATTATATAATGAAAAACTATAAAATAATCAACTTTGAAAACTTTCAACCTATGTTGAATAATTTGAGCGCAATTATATCCAGTTATAAAAAGTGAATGTAACCGTATAAGGAGTACAATAGTGAAGAAAATATTTCACTTTTGTGCTCCTTATTTTTACGAAAGGAGGAGGAGTTGCTGCGGTCGTCAGAATGGAAACAGTATTTGCGAAGTTCGTATACAACAATCGATAAAAAGAATTATTTGCGTACGTTCCAGGCTTATTATGATCCGGTCAAAGGAAAGACGAGAAAGAAAAGTGTCAATTGGAAAGCAAAAGGTTTCAAGAGTGAAAAACAAGCACTACGCTATCTGAAAGAACAGATTGAAAAAGAGTTCAACAAATATACAATGTTTTCTGATGTAAATCAATGTGAGACGTTTGGTGAATTGACGGCTCTTTGGCTGAAGGCGTGGTCGCCAACGGTTCGTCAAACAACTGTACATTATCAGAAAGAAATTCTTCACCGATACCTCCAACCGCATTTCGTAGATAATCTGCGACTGAAACAGCTGACTCCTTTATTTGTTGAAGGGGCTTGTGCGGATATTCTGATGGTTCGCTCGAAACAAACCAAAACCCTTTTAGAAAAAGCAACGTTAGAAAAGATCCGTTCTTTACTCAAACAAATCCTTTCCTATGGTTATCGTCATGATTTAATCTTATTCGATTTGAATAAGATTGTATTAAAAATTCCCAATGATCGAAAAATTCGAGCGATTCAGCGTAGGAAAAAGAAATTTCTAGAAAAAAAGGAAGTACGCATTTTATTAGCAGCGATCCATGAAAAATATGAAACTAATAAAGAAATCAACAAAATGGGGAAGCTTTATCTTGATTTAGTTGAATTTATGATTCGAAATGGTCTGCGTATTGGAGAAGTAAGTGCTTTGACGATTGAGAAAGTCGATTTTTCTGCGAAAAAGCTTTTAATTAACGAAGGAGTAGTGGCGGCAGGACGATCCGTAAAAGAGTATGTACGCAGTCCACCAAAAACAATTGCTTCCATTAGAGAAATTGCTTTAGATACACGCTCTGTCGAAATTATTCAAAATAGGATCAGGATCAATCAAGCACGCCAAGTAGAAATGAAACAACGAGAAGAAGGCAATTTTTATCAAACATACAAACGAACAGAAAAAGCATCTTATAATAGAAGGATAGCTACTTCGAAAAAATTCATTTTTTCTGAAACGATCTTCCAAACGCAAAATGGTACGCCAGTTGTTTACCATTCGCTAAATGAATTTCTGAATGGTCGTGGCAACAATAAAAAAACCGTTCGTAGTGTGCAAGATATCCTGAAAGAAAAATACCCGGAATTCCAAAAGAAGGTCAGCACACATACATTCCGCTACACCCATATCTCTTTATTAGCAGAAGCTGGATTACCTATAAAAGCCATCATGGATCGTGTTGGTCACTCAGACATGAAAACAACCCTAGAGGTATATAACCAGGTAACCAGTTCAATGAAAGAAAAAATCATCCAAGAAGTCGATTCTTGGATTTTTTAGTGGATTTGTTTGCCAAATACGTTTAGTATGCGTATATAAGAGTGGTCGAAAATCGGTACGACTTTTCGACGTAAGGAGAAAGAAGTTCAATGATAGAAACAATAAATCCCGCAGAAAACAAGGTTTCTGCGTACATTCATATCCCATTTTGCGAGCATATCTGCTATTACTGTGACTTTAATAAAGTTTTTTTAGAAGGGCAACCGGTAGATGAGTATGTGGAAATGCTGCTGAATGAAATGAGATTAATGCTGGAAAGTCATCCGACAGCGAATTTGGAAACACTTTATGTAGGGGGCGGAACACCAACCTCTTTATCTGCTAAACAGCTTGATCGATTGTTATCAGGAGCTAGAGAGATCTTGCCTTTTCAGGATGGTAAAGAGTTTACTGTAGAAGCGAATCCTGGCGATTTAACCCGTGAAAAGCTTCAAGTGATGAAAAACTATGGCGTCAATCGTTTATCCATGGGAGTTCAGACATTTGACAATCGCTTATTGAAAAAAATTGGACGTAAACACACCGCAGAAAATGTGTATCAAACGATGCAATTTTTAGAAGCAGAAAATTTTACCAATGTAAGCATCGATTTAATTTATGCATTACCGGGACAAACACTAGAAGGGTATCGGGATACTTTGGAAAAAGCTTTGGCTTTGGATCTGCCTCACTATTCTTTGTACTCATTGATCCTAGAAAACAAAACAATGTTCATGAACTGGGTACGACAAGGAAGACTCGAACTGCCTGATCAGGAAACGGAAACTAAAATGTTTGAAGAGACCATTGAAGCAATGGAAAAACATGGACGTCACCAATATGAAATAAGTAACTTTGGGCTTTTCGGACACGAGTCGCAGCATAACTTGATGTATTGGAACAATGACCATTATTTTGGGTTTGGAGCAGGAGCTAGCGGTTATCTTGGAAATATTCGTTACCGCAACAAAGGACCAATCCAACACTATTTACGTCCATTACGAGTCAATGAACGCCCGGTATTGGAAGAAGAAAAATTGACACGAAAAAATCAAATAGAAGAAGAAATGTTCTTGGGTCTAAGAAAAAAAACTGGGATTGCTAAAAAACACTTCTATGATCGCTATCAACAAACGATTGAATCGGTATACGGAGATGTGTTGATGAAGTTAGAGGAAGAAGGGTTACTTGTTAATGAAGAAGACCGTATTTATTTGACACCTAGAGGAACTTTTTTGGGAAACAATGTGTTTGAGCGTTTTTTGTTTGAAAAATAGTTTAAAGAATATTTGTTTTTTATCGGAATTTAAATAAAAAAGTTCAAAAATACAATAAAGAACTATTGAAACGTTGATATAACTGGATTTATAGCGATTGCTCAGAGTTAGCACTCTGAACGATAGAGTGCTAAAAAATGAAGTCTTTCTCTTGACAGGAGAAGGGCTTCTTGCTATATTTATAAGTGGATTAGCACTTAGAATCTATGAGTGCTAATGAGAGGTGAGGAAGATGTTAACAAAGCGACAAAACGACATTTTACGTCTGATCATCCAACACTATACGAGTAGTGGCGTGCCCGTTGGTTCCAAAACATTGATGTCTGAGGGAGTCAAGGCCAGTTCAGCAACGATTCGCAATGATATGAAGGCATTAGAAGATGAAGGGTTGCTGTTGAAGACTCACTCTTCTTCTGGGCGGATTCCATCTGCTTTAGGCTATCGTTATTTTGTGGATCATTTGTTAAAACCTGCTCGCGTAGCAGAAGATGATCTGCTGCTGATACGTCAGTCTTTAGGTAGAGAATTTCACGAGATCAATGAGATCATTAAGCAATCTGCTGAGATCTTATCTGAGCTGACAAGTTATACGACTTTTTCGTTGGGACCTGAAATAAAAGACCGCCGATTAACAGGCTTTCGTATCGTACCCTTGAATAATCGACAGATCATTGCGATTGTCGTGACAGATATGGGAAATGTAGAAAGCCAAGTGTTCACTCTTCCCGAATACATGGGAAGTCAGGAACTAGAAAAAATGGTGCAAATTGTAAACGACCGTCTAGTCGGGGATCCTCTGATGACGGTGTACCATAAACTACGTACAGAGATTCCGATGATTCTTCATAAATATTTCCAGACGACAGAAGGGATGTCCCAGTTGTTTGACACCGTTCTTGGTCATGTATTTGAAGAAAAAGTTTATGTCAGTGGACAAATGAATCTCTTGGATTATGAGCCCCGTCAAGATCTTGATCAGTTTAAATCGATGTTTTCTTTTATGAAAGACTCCGATGGACTTACACAAATGATCACTCCGATGGATAGTAATATTCATATCAAGATCGGTGCTGAATTAGGTAATGATTTATTGCAGAATATGAGCATGATTCAAGCAAGTTACGAGATAGATGGTCATGGAAGAGGTACAATAGCCTTGTTGGGGCCGACTAGTATGCCTTATTCTCGGATGTTTGGTCTAGTGGATGTTTATCGAAGAGAACTAGCAGCTAAGCTTGCTGATTACTATCGATCACTTGACTTGTCAAACTCGTAATGTGAATAACGAAGCTATTTGCAGCTGATCGTTCTCTCTTTCTTAATAAGAGCAATCAAACAGCTGACTGAATAATGAAAGGAAGACTGTATCGTGAAAGAAAATCAAGAAGAACTAGATAAAGAAATGACAGATGCTCAACCAGAACCGGAAATCGATGTCGAAGCTGCAGAAGATTCAGGCATTTCAGAAGTTGAAGCGGAAGAATTCGAATCAGCAAAATTAAAAGCTGAATTAGAAGAAATGGAAGATAAATATTTGCGAGCTCGTGCGGAAATCGCAAATATGGCAAATCGAGGAAAAAATGAACGTGAGCAATTACAAAAATACCGTTCACAAGATTTAGCCAAAAAATTGCTTCCATCAATTGACAATCTGGAACGTGCATTAGCCACAGAAGTGTCAGATGATCAAGGAGCAAGCTTGAAAAAAGGCGTGGAAATGGTCTTGGAAAGTTTACGTAACGCACTGGAAGAAGAAGGAATCGAGAAAATCCCTGCTAAAGGAGAATCCTTTGATCCTAATCTTCATCAAGCAGTACAAACTGTTCCAGCGACTGAAGATACACCAGCCGATACGATTGTAGAAGTACTACAAGAAGGCTATAAATTACATGATCGCGTGTTAAGACCAACTATGGTCATTGTTGCACAATAATTGTGCGGATATAAAACTTACACTTTCAATTAAAGAAGGAGACGTTAATTATGAGTAAAATTATCGGTATTGACTTAGGTACGACTAACTCTGCAGTAGCAGTACTAGAAGGAAACGAAGCAAAAATCATCGCTAACCCAGAAGGAAACCGTACAACACCTTCTGTTGTATCATTCAAAAATGGAGAAATCCAAGTAGGGGAAGTGGCAAAACGTCAAGCTGTGACAAACCCAAATACGATTTCATCAATCAAACGCCATATCGGTGAAGCTGGTTACAAAGTAGATGTAGAAGGCAAATCATACACACCTCAAGAAATCTCAGCAATGATTCTTCAATATATCAAAGGATTTGCAGAAGATTACTTAGGTGAAAAAGTCGAAAAAGCAGTTATTACTGTACCAGCTTACTTTAACGATGCACAACGTCAAGCAACAAAAGATGCTGGTAAAATCGCTGGTTTAGAAGTAGAACGTATCGTCAATGAACCAACTGCAGCTGCTCTTGCTTATGGTTTGGATAAAACAGATCGTGACGAAAAAATCTTAGTATTCGACCTTGGTGGTGGTACTTTTGACGTATCAATCCTTGAATTAGGAGACGGTGTCTTTGATGTATTGTCAACAGCTGGTGACAACCATCTAGGTGGGGATGACTTTGATAACAAAATCATCGACTACATGGTAGCAGAATTCAAAAAAGAAAACAGCATTGACTTGTCTCAAGATAAAATGGCGTTACAACGCTTGAAAGATGCCGCTGAAAAAGCGAAAAAAGATTTATCTGGCGTATCAAGCACACAAATCAGCTTACCATTTATCACAGCTGGTGAATCTGGACCATTGCACTTGGAAATGACATTGACACGTGCAAAATTTGATGAATTAACAGCTGACTTAGTAGAACGTACGAAAGTACCAGTACGTCAAGCACTAAAAGATGCAGGTCTATCACAATCAGAAATCGACGAAGTTATTTTGGTCGGTGGATCTACTCGTATCCCTGCAGTTGTAGAAGCAGTACGTAAAGAAACAGGAAAAGAACCAAACAAATCAGTTAACCCTGATGAAGTAGTTGCGATGGGTGCCGCTATCCAAGGTGGCGTAATCACTGGTGATGTAAAAGATGTTGTTTTACTTGATGTTACGCCATTGTCATTAGGTATCGAAACAATGGGTGGTGTATTCACTAAATTGATTGACCGCAATACAACGATCCCAACAAGTAAATCACAAGTGTTCTCAACTGCGGCAGATAATCAACCAGCAGTAGACATCCATGTATTACAAGGTGAACGCCCAATGGCTGCTGACAACAAAACACTAGGAAGATTCCAATTGACAGATATTCCAGCAGCTCCTCGTGGTATCCCACAAATCGAAGTAACATTCGATATTGATAAAAACGGGATTGTAAATGTATCTGCGAAAGATCTAGGTACACAAAAAGAACAAAAAATCACGATTAAATCTTCTTCAGGTCTAACAGACGAAGAAATCGAACGTATGGTAAAAGATGCAGAAGCAAACGCTGAAGCAGATAAAGCTCGTAAAGAGGAAGTTGACCTACGTAATGATGTAGACGCATTGCTATTCTCTGTGGACAAAACATTGAAAGAATTAGAAGGCAAAGTGGACGAAGAAGAAGTGAAAAAAGCAGAAACAGCTCGCGATGAATTGAAAGCCGCTGTTGAAGCAAACAACATCGAAGAAATGAAAACTAAACGCGATGCATTGAACGAAATCGTTCAAAACTTGACTGTTAAACTATACGAACAAGCGGCACAACAACAAGCTCAAGAAAACCCAGAAGCAGCTCAAGGCGGAGCAGATGATGTCGTTGATGCTGATTTTGAAGAAGTCGATGGCGACGATAAATAATCAGTTCACTGAATTTCGAGAGAAGGCCAAAGTTGCTACTTTGGCTTTTTCTTTTGAAAAATAGTTTGAAGTATCGGTTTTTGTTTCAAACAAAATATGATATGATAACAAGCGACGTGAAAATGATGAGAACCAATAGGAGGAAAGCCTATGGCAACAAAACGTGATTATTATGAAGTCTTAGGGCTCTCAAAAGGAGCATCAGAAGATGAAATAAAGAAAGCTTATCGTAAGCTTTCAAAAAAATACCATCCTGATATCAATAAAGAACCTGATGCGGAAGAAAAATTCAAAGAAGTATCAGAAGCTTATGAAATTTTAAGTGATCCGCAAAAACGCGCTGCATATGACCAATACGGGCATGCAGGTACAGATCCAAATTACGGTGCTGGTGGAGCTGGTGGCGGATTTGGTGGATTCGGCGGCTTCTCTGGCGGCGGCTTCGGTGGTTTTGAAGATATCTTCGACTCGTTCTTTGGAGGGGGAGGTCGTTCAGTCGATCCCAATGCGCCTCGTCAAGGTGCTGATTTGCAATATACGATCGACTTATCTTTTGAAGAAGCAATTTTTGGCGTAGAGAAAGAAATCAAGTACAATCGGGAAGAGATCTGTCATACTTGTGGCGGAAATGGGGCAAAACCAGGTACGCAACCAACTACTTGTCATAAATGCCATGGTGCAGGTACGATCAATGTAGAACGCCAAACACCTCTTGGACGAGTGATGAGCCGTCAAACTTGTGATGTTTGTCATGGTACAGGAAAAGAAATCAAAGAACCTTGTCCAACCTGTCATGGCTCAGGTCATGAGAAGAAAGCTCACTCAGTCAAAGTGAATGTACCAGCTGGGGTAGAAGAAGGACAACAAATGCGTTTAGCTGGTCAAGGAGAAGCCGGAGAAAACGGCGGACCATTTGGTGATTTGTATGTGGTCTTCCGTGTAGAAGAAAGTGATATCTTTGACCGTGAAGGCTCTGAAATTTACTATGAATTGCCTTTAAGTTTTGTACAAGCAGCTTTGGGCGATGAAGTCCAAGTACCAACTGTCCATGGAGATGTGAAACTGAAAATTCCTGCTGGTACACAGACAGGTACGAACTTCCGTTTACGTGGAAAAGGCGCTCCGAAGTTACGTGGTGGTGCAACAGGCGACCAACATGTCAAAGTAAAACTGATCACGCCGAAAAATCTAAATGAACAACAAAGAGAAGCGTTACGTGCATTCGCTGAAGCTGGCGGCATCAAAGTAGAAGAACAACAAGAAGATGGTTTCTTCGATAAATTCAAAGATGCTTTTGGCGGGAAAAAGCGGAAGTAGCTTTTCTAGTAAAAAACACAAGTGTCAAAAAGACTTACCAAAATTTTCTATTTCTAGAAAAAATTGGTAAGTCTTTTATTTTTTTATGTATTAACACTTAGTAATCCTAGTTTTCAATAGCGTTTATTAGGGGGGGGAAAGGAATATAGGAAATGAAACAAGGGGATGGCTATTACTTTCTATATTGATAAAAAGTTGTTAATGAGCCATTACTATACTTTGGTAAAATATGAATAAATAAAAAAGTCGATTGATTGAATAAATTTGTTTGAATTTCAAATATGTATAAAAATATATTTGTTTGAAAAATATTGTGAAAGGAGAATCTATTAGAAATTTTAATTTAAAAAAGTAAAAAATATGGAGGGAATCATTATGGAAGTTGCAAAAAGAGTATTGATAATTCTATTAACGACTAAAGCATTGTTATTGTTTTCTAGCTCGGTGCACGCGACGACAACGTTAAATAATATTGAAGTAGACGAAACTGTTCAAGAAGTGTTTACTAACTCCCAAATCAAACCTGAACAGCTTATTGATGATTTCACAAATAACAAAGTAATGGAACAAACTGATGTACTTCGCTCAGGTAGACGTGCATCATTCTATCGTGGGACTTTTATGATGTGGTTGCGTGATAATATAAATTTTAATATAAGTGGAGGAAGGGTGACAAGTAGTTCTGGATTTCAAGAAGCAGGTTGGATTTTTCCTAACATTGTTAGAACACGAGGTATTGTTCGTACGAGTACAGCAGCAACAACACATCTTTGGCGAGGAACAAAAACAATTGGAGCAGGAAGTGTTACTCCATGGGGGGATATAGTTATATATAACCATGATTATACTGATTATTATGGAGTACATGGTAATGGTGGTTCTACATGGTACTAATCTATTCAGGAGTTTGTCTATGAAACTTATTGATTTTTCTAAACGATTTGGGCAAAAAATCTTATTTGATCATCTGTCATTCACATTTGATCAAAATAAAATCTATTATCTTTATGGGGATAATGGCATTGGCAAAACCACTTTATTTCGCTGCATTGTCGGTATTGATAGCTACTCTGGAACGATTGAAAAAACAGGTAGTTGTTTTTGTGTTTTTGACTCCACCCCGTTTTACTTGAATCTAACTGGATTAGATAATCTGATTTTACTGACAAGAAATCGGCAAATAAAAGAACTAATCTCTAAACAAAAAATCGATTTTTTACCCCTTTCATTTTTATCGTATGTGAAAGTTAAGAACTATTCTCTGGGAGAAAAAAAGATACTTTCGCTGCTATTGCTATTGTTGCTTGCGCCCCGAGTTGTTTTATTAGATGAAGTGTTGAATGGATTAGATCAAAAGAATCGAAAAGTGCTACTTTATTGCTTAGTTCAGCTGAAAAAAGAAGCTACAGTCATCTTAAGTGGTCATGAAGAATATTACTTGGAAATGGCTGATGAGTTATTAAATGTAAAAAACGGAAAAATAGAACCTATCACGTCCGAGGATCTACGCAGCTTTTTTATTTCAACAAAAAGGAGGTAAAAATGCTTTTTGAATTTTATTATCAAAGACGTTCGAAAATATTTTACCTTTTTCTTTCAGTAATATTGTTGCTTTCTACTTTAATGTTCGTTTCTCAAATAATGCTCATTCAAAGTCACCTTCGTCATTTCCAATATTATGTAGAGGAAGCCTTGGCAAGGGGTGAAACGATCCAAGAAATACTTGAACAACCTTTTTCTATCAGTATGAACGAAAATACTGAAATAGTTGACAATCCGTTGAAATATCATTACGTTGCTTATCATTCCAGTTTTGCAGCTTTAAATGTCCAAAACGGGATCAATCAATTATTGTCTTCTTCGCTTTTTGTTCTCTTTCCTTTTTTTTCGGGGGTATACGGGATAGTAATAGCAAATGCAGATATCAAATACCATACAATGAAAATCAGGCGCTGTTTGGATTCTCAATGGCAAATCAATCGTCATAAGATAGGAGCAGGGTTTCTTAGTTTAACTATTTTTATACTTGCTTCTCTCAGTTTATTTTTGATGTTGCAGTCTTTTTCAAGATTTTTTGTTCAGGCTGACAAATCGACACAAATCGATGAAGCGTTAATTAGGCAAATATCTTATCTTGAGAAAGCGCCGCTTCAATTGAGTGTCCTATTGGGGTTCGCATTTCTTTCCTTTTTAGTTTGTTATTATTTTACAACAGTCGTAAAGAATTCTTTCCTCAGCCTATGTCTCTTAGGAAGCTATTTTCTTTTTTTGCCACCACTAGGAAAATATGATCTCAAGAATATTTTGTTATATCTATATCCTAAAATATTTAATACAAATGCTTCAACTTTTAGGATCAATTCGGGGACGAGGGTTGAGTTTGGTATGTTCCATGTGTGCATTCTGTGTGGAATGATTGTTCTATATGTATACTTGATGGAATTCGTGCAACAAAAATATAGTGTTATCACGGAAAAATAAAAAGGCTGAAACATAAGTCAAGTAAATAGGTCTCCAAGAGATAGGTGTATTTCTTTGTAACTTCATACATCAATCTTTTGGAGATACCTGTTTTCAGTGACTTTGTCTCAGTCTATAGAAGTAAATTTAAATATTTAATACTTTGTTCAAGAAATCTTTTGTCCGTTCATTTTGCGGATTTTCAAAAATCTGTTGAGGCGTTCCATCTTCTAAAAAGTTTCCGTCGTCAATGAACATGACGCGATTGGCTACTTCTTTAGCGAACCCCATTTCGTGCGTAACGATAACCATCGTCATACCTTGTTCTGCCAATTTTTTCATGACGTTCAAGACATCACCGACCATTTCAGGGTCGAGTGCAGAAGTAGGCTCATCAAAAAGCATGATGTCAGGATTCATCGCTAGAGCACGAGCGATAGCTACACGTTGTTTTTGTCCACCGGAAAGCATTTCAGGATACATATCTTTTTTATCTTCTAGACCAACTGTCTGTAGCAATTTGATTGCTTTTTTCTCTGCTTCTTCTCTGGATTCTTTCTTCAGATCCATCGGTGCTAAAATGATGTTTTCCAAAATAGAAAGATGAGGGAATAGGTTAAAGTGCTGGAATACCATTCCGATATGTTGTCTCACCAAGTTGATATCTGTGCTTTTATCCATCAAGTGGGCGCCGTCAATAATGATTTCACCGTCAGAAGGTTCTTCTAAACGATTCAAGCAACGCAAGAATGTACTTTTTCCTGAACCTGAAGGGCCGATGATACAGACGACATCTCCTTCGTTGATGGATACGTTGATGTCGTTTAATACTGTGTTATCGCCGTATTTTTTGACTAGATGCTCAACTAAGATTTTTTCTGCCATCTTACTTCACCTTCTTTTCTAAAACTTTCGCTAATTTTGTCAATGCTGTGATCAAGATCAAGTACATGATCGCGATGATCAAATAAACATACGTACTTTGTGTCGTACGTGCAACGATGATCTTACCAGTTTGTAGCAATTCGACTACACCGATTGCGGAAATGATCGTTGTATCTTTCAATGAGATAACGAACTGATTCACGAATGATGGAATCATGATGCGTATCGCTTGTGGTAAAATGATTTTTTGCATCGTCCGATTATAAGAAAGACCCAGACTTCTAGAAGCTTCCATTTGTCCGACAGGAACGGCATTGATTCCGCCTCGAACAATCTCTGCGATATAAGCACTTGCGTTAAGAGTCAAGGTGATAACACCAGCGATGAAGTCGGGGATCGTAAATCCAACGATACCAGGCAATCCAAAGAAAATAAAGAATGCAAGAACCATCATCGGAATCCCACGGATGATATCGACATAAATGCTAGCAACCGTGCGAAGCGCGCGTATTGGTGCTACACTGAATAATCCAAAAATCACACCGATCACTATAGCTAAAGCAAAGGAGATCAAAGTCAAGAGAATCGTTCGCCAAAGTCCTTTTAACAATGCTTGATAGTTGTTTTGGATAAGTCCAAGAAATGTCGATTCATCAGCTGCGGAAGAATCACTAGAAGATTCTGAACCATCTGCTACATATTCTTTGATGATCTTATCGTACTCGCCTGTTCTTTTTAATTCTTTCAATCCTTCATTGAACATATTAAGAAGTTCAGGGTTTTGCCCTTTTTTGACGGCAAATGCATACTTTCCGCCAGATTCTTTTTCAATCGGTGTTTCCAATTCTTGTCCTTGTTTGATCGCATAACCAATTACTGGATAATCATCCATCATGGCATCAATTGCGCCAACTTTCAACCCGTCATACAATTGATCTGCAGCATCAAAATATTTGATAGAATAGCCGTATTCAGATTCATGATCGCTTAAAAATTCTGCACTTTCGGTCCCAACTTTTGCTCCGACTGTTTTTCCTTTCAAATCTTCATAAGACTTGATCGAAGTATCGCCTTTTTTGACAGCTAATTGAATTCCGCTGTCAAAGTAAGAATCAGAAAAATCGTAGCTTTTCTTTCTTTCGTCCGTTACCGTCATTCCGGCAATCATCCCGTCTGCTTGTCCTGATTCTAAAGCTTGCAAAGCGGCGGAGAATCCACGATAGTCCATTCGGATGTTGAATCCTTGCAGTTTGGCGATGCTTTCCATCAATTTTACATCGATACCCTCGTACTCACCGTTTGCGTTTTGAAATTCAAATGGAGCAAAAGCAGAGTCGCTGGCAATTACGTATACGTCTTTTTTGGGCTCTATTTTTTGCATTGTCTCGCTTGTGCTTGACTCTGCTGTTGTAGTGTTGTCAGCTTGTGCAACATGACCAAACGCAAGTGTCACAAGTCCTGTCATTAAGAAAACAAATGAGTGAAATAAATGCTTTCTTTTCATAATCAACCTCCTAAATTTCCAATATTTTATTATTATAGGCGAAAAGTGCTGAATCAGACAAGACTGTAGGCTCGAAAAAATGAAAAAAATACGAGTTTCTAACATTCTATGTTATAAAACGTAACATAGATAATGAGAGAAAAAAGTGGCGAAAGTATGTTCGGTGTGGTATAATTTTTTAGTAAGGAATGCCTTTGCTTTCCTTTTCTTTTTATTGGTCGTAAAATGAAAAGGAATGAATGAAAAGGAGGACAAAGAATGATTGAAAGAGATACCTCCCGACGCTTTGAGCTTGTCTCGAAATACCAACCGGCTGGTGATCAGCCTGAAGCGATTAACCAATTAGTGGATGGCGTAGTCGGCGGGAAAAAAGCACAAATTTTATTAGGTGCGACTGGAACAGGGAAAACATATACGATTTCCAATCTTATTGAGAAAGTGAATAAACCAACACTGATTATTGCCCATAACAAAACATTGGCTGGTCAGCTGTACGGGGAATTCAAGGAATTTTTCCCTAACAATGCTGTTGAATATTTTGTTTCTTATTATGATTATTATCAGCCTGAAGCTTATGTGCCTTCAAGCGATACGTATATCGAAAAAGATTCAAGTGTAAATGATGAGATCGATAAATTACGACATTCGGCTACTAGTTCATTATTAGAAAGAAATGATGTGATCGTCATTGCATCCGTTTCATGTATTTTTGGATTAGGTTCGCCTTTTGAGTATCAAAAACAAGTCGTTTCGATTCGACAAGGAGCAGAATTAGATCGCAACCAGTTGATTCGTGACTTAGTCAGTATCCAGTTCGAAAGAAATGATATAGATTTTCAGCGCGGTCGTTTTCGAGTGCGTGGTGATGTCGTGGAGATTTTCCCGGCTTCAAGAGATGAACGTGCCTTACGAGTGGAGTTTTTTGGAGATGAAGTCGAACGTATCCGAGAAGTCAATGCGCTGACAGGTGAAGTTTTAGGAGAAACGGAACATGTAGCAATCTTTCCGGCAACTCACTTTGTGACGAATGACGAACATATGGAGCATGCCGTAGCGAATATCAAAGCAGAATTAGAGCAGCGTTTAGCTGTTTTACGAAATGAAAACAAACTTCTAGAAGCTCAACGTTTAGAACAGCGAACCAATTACGATATTGAAATGATGTTAGAAATGGGCTACACTTCAGGAATCGAAAATTATTCCCGGCATATGGACGGACGTAAAGAAGGCGAACCGCCTTATACGCTATTGGATTTCTTTCCTGAAGATTTTTTGATCGTGGCTGACGAATCGCACGTGACCATGCCTCAAATCAGAGGAATGTATAATGGCGACCGAGCGAGAAAACAGATGCTAGTAGATTACGGTTTCCGTTTGCCATCTGCTTTAGATAATCGGCCGCTTCGTCTAGAAGAATTTGAAAAACATGTCAATCAGATCATTTATGTCTCTGCGACACCAGGACCATATGAATATGAACAAACAGATACCGTTATCCAACAAATCATCCGTCCGACAGGGCTGCTTGATCCAGTAATCGAAGTCCGCCCAATCATGGGACAAATCGATGATCTAGTAGGCGAAATAAATGAACGGGTCGAAAAAGATCAACGGGTGTTTGTAACGACATTGACGAAAAAAATGGCAGAAGACCTCACAGATTATTTCAAAGAATTAGGAATCAAAGTCAAATATCTGCATAGCGACATCAAAACGTTGGAACGAACAGAGATCATTCGAGATCTACGATTAGGCGAATTTGATGTGTTAGTCGGAATCAATTTGCTTCGTGAGGGATTAGATGTACCTGAAGTTTCCCTTGTTGCTATCTTGGATGCAGATAAAGAAGGCTTTTTACGTAGCGAACGTTCCTTAGTCCAAACGATTGGGCGAGCTGCTCGTAATGAAGAAGGTAAAGTAATCATGTACGCAGACAAGGTGACGGATTCTATGCGTTTAGCGATGGATGAAACGTCAAGACGTCGTACAATTCAGCAGAAGTACAATGAAGAACATGGGATCGTTCCAAAAACGATCATTAAAGAAATCCGAGATTTGATTTCTATTACGAAAGAATCGGAAGATGATACAAAAGAAGCGGTACAAGTCTCGTACGAAGAAATGACGAAGGAAGAAAAAGACACATTATTGATGAAATTAGAAAAAGAAATGAAAGATGCGGCAAAAACTTTGGATTTTGAAACAGCCGCTAATGTACGAGATATGATTTTAGAATTAAAAGCTTCGAAGTAGGAGGACAACATGGCTAACGATAAAATTACGATTCATGGTGCACGTGCCCATAACTTGAAAAATATAGATGTCACGATTCCACGAGACAAATTCGTGGTCGTTACAGGTTTGTCCGGTTCTGGAAAAAGTTCCTTAGCATTTGATACACTGTATGCCGAAGGACAGCGGAGATACGTAGAAAGTCTTTCTGCGTATGCCCGCCAGTTTTTAGGTCAAATGGATAAACCAGATGTAGACAGCATCGACGGATTGAGTCCGGCGATTTCTATTGATCAGAAAACAACAAGTAAAAACCCTCGTTCGACAGTAGGTACTGTGACGGAAATCAATGACTATTTACGCTTGTTGTTTGCTCGTGTAGGACATCCGATTTGTCCCAACGATCATATCGAGATTACCAGTCAATCAGTAGATCAAATGGCAGATCAAGTAATGGATTTGCCTGAGCGCACAAAGATCCAAGTATTGGCACCGATCGTGGTAAAGAAAAAAGGACAACATAAAAAAATATTCGAAAGAATCCAAAAAGAGGGATACGTCCGCGTTCGAGTCGATGGTGAAATCTATGATTTAAGTGAAGTGCCTGAGCTGGAGAAAAATAAAAAACATGATATCGCGATCGTCATCGACCGGATCATTGTGAAAGAAGGGATTCGTTCTCGTCTATTTGATTCTTTAGAGGCAGCCTTGCGACTGGCAGATGGCTATGCTTTGGTTGATGTGATTGGCGAAGAAGAAATGTTGTTTAGTGAACACTATGCTTGTCCTTATTGCGGATTTACTGTTGGTGAACTAGAACCAAGACTGTTCTCCTTCAATGCGCCTTTTGGAGCTTGTCCAGACTGTGACGGTTTAGGCGTCAAATTAGAAGTCGATCAAGATTTAGTCATTCCAGATAGAACGAAGACGCTTAGTCAAGGTGCAATCGTTCCATGGAACCCAATCAGCTCTCAATATTATCCTCAAATGTTAGCGCAGGCTTGCGAAAGTTTCGGTATCGATTTGGATACACCATTCGAAGAATTACCGGAAGAACATCAGGAGATCATCTTAAATGGGACAGATGAACTTTTCCATTTCCATTATGAAAATGATTTTGGTGGCGTTCGCGATGTAGAAACAACTTTCGAAGGAGTATTGAAAAATATCGAACGTCGTTATCATGATACGAACAGTGATTTCACGCGTGAGCAAATGCGTCTTTATATGACCGAATTGACTTGTCAGACGTGTAAAGGTTATCGTTTGAATCCTCAAGCATTATCTGTTCAAATCAATGGAACGAATATTGGGCAAACAAATGAATTGTCTATCCAAAAAGCAGTAGACTTCTTCTCAAACCTTACATTATCTGAACAAGAAAAAGTGATTGCCAAACCGATTTTAAAAGAAGTAAATGACAGACTTTCATTCTTAGAAAATGTCGGATTAGACTATCTAACCTTGAGTCGTGCTTCTGGAACGTTATCTGGAGGAGAAGCACAGCGAATCAGATTGGCTACGCAAATTGGATCGAATCTTTCTGGAGTTCTGTATATTTTAGATGAACCATCGATCGGATTGCATCAACGCGATAATGATCGACTGATTGGCTCATTGAAGAAAATGCGTGATCTTGGCAATACACTCGTTGTGGTCGAACATGATGAAGATACGATGTGGGCAGCAGATTATCTGATTGACGTCGGACCTGGAGCAGGGGAACAAGGCGGACAAATCGTTGCTGCAGGTACTCCTGAAGAAGTAGCTAATGATGAAAATTCTTTGACAGGGAAATATCTTTCAGGGAAAAAATCGATCCCGGTGCCAAAAGAACGCCGTAAAGGTAATGGGAAAGCAATCAAGATTACTGGTGCTTCAGAAAACAATCTGAAAAATATCAGTGTCGAATTTCCTTTAGGAGAATTTGTAGCAGTAACAGGTGTGTCAGGTTCTGGAAAGAGTACATTGGTCAATAGTATCTTAAAGAAATCATTAGCGCAGAAATTAAATAAGAATTCTGCCAAGCCAGGTAAATTCAAGACAATTTCCGGCTACGAAAGTATCGAAAAGATCATCGACATCGATCAAAGCCCAATCGGACGGACGCCGAGAAGTAATCCAGCGACTTATACGAGTGTCTTTGATGATATCCGTGGGTTATTTGCTCAAACAAACGAGGCAAAAATGCGGGGATATAAGAAAGGTCGTTTTAGTTTCAACGTAAAAGGCGGTCGTTGTGAAGCGTGTCGTGGGGATGGGATTATTAAGATCGAAATGCACTTTTTGCCTGATGTCTATGTTCCTTGTGAAGTATGTCATGGCAAACGATATAACTCTGAAACATTAGAAGTACATTACAAAGGAAAAAGCATTGCAGATGTTTTGGAAATGACGGTAGAAGATGCTGTAGAATTCTTCAAGCATATTCCAAAGATCCATCGCAAACTGCAAACGATCGTTGATGTTGGCTTAGGGTATGTGACGATGGGACAACCAGCAACGACATTGTCCGGCGGCGAGGCGCAACGGATGAAACTTGCCAGTGAATTACACAAAATCTCTAATGGAAAGAATTTCTATATTTTAGATGAACCAACGACTGGTCTTCATAGCGACGATATCGCCCGTTTGCTGCAAGTGTTACAAAGATTAGTAGACGCTGGTAACACAGTTTTAGTGATCGAACACAATCTAGATGTAATCAAAACAGCCGATCATATCATTGATTTAGGACCAGAAGGCGGAGAAGGCGGAGGAACGATCCTTGCGACTGGAACTCCAGAAGAAATCATTGATGTAAAAGAAAGCTATACAGGTCACTATTTGAAAAAAATAATGGTATAAAGAAGAAAGATTGCTGAGATAGTTAAAAAAACATAAAAAAATGAATTTTTGCTTGTTTTCTTAATACCAGTGTTCTAGAATCATTACATGGTAGTTCTTTCTACACTGATTGGTATAGATAAAAACTTCCTATAAGTTCAATCCGTTCAAAAAAGAATTGAGCAATCGGAGGAGTTTCCTTTGATTGCTTTTTTCTTTATGGTATGATATTCCTTGTGTAGTTAGAAAAGAAAAACAAGAGATTATGAGTAAGTGAGAGATAATGATGAACAGTATTGAAAATGAAGAATTTATCCCTATATTATTAGGAAGCGACATGAACGTTTATGGTATGGCACGTTCTTTTAATGAAGCATACGGCAAAGTCTGCCAAGCATATGCTTCTGATCAATTAGCCCCTACCCGCTACAGTAAAATCGTCAATGTAGAAGTCATTCCAGGATTTGATAAAGACCCTGTATTTATCGAGACGATGCTTCGTTTGGCAAAAGAAAGATATTCTGATAAGAGTAAAAAATATCTTTTGATCGCTTGTGGTGATGGGTATGCAGAATTGATCTCTCAACATAAGCAAGAGCTGTCAGAATATTTTATCTGTCCGTATATTGATTATTCTTTATTTGAAAGACTGATCAATAAAGTAAGCTTTTATGAAGTTTGTGAAGAATATGATCTTCCGTATCCTAAAACATTGATTGTCAGAGAAGAAATGTTAGTAAATGGACGCTTAGAACAGGAATTGCCTTTTGAATTCCCGGTTGCTTTGAAACCCGCAAACAGTGTGGAGTACCTTTCTGTTCAATTTGAAGGAAGAAAAAAAGCGTTTATTCTAGAAACGAGAGAAGAGTTTGATTTGATCTTAGGTCGGATCTATGAAGCCGGTTATACTAGTGAAATGATCGTACAAGATTTTATCCCGGGTGATGATAGTAATATGCGTGTGCTAAATGCGTATGTAGATGAAGATCATCAAGTTCGGATGATGTGTCTTGGTCATCCACTGTTAGAAGATCCTACACCAGCATCGATTGGAAATTACGTTGTGATCATGCCAGATTATAACGAAAAAATCTATCAAACCATTAAAGCATTTTTGGAAAAAATCGAATATACCGGCTTTGCCAATTTCGATATGAAGTATGATCCTAGAGATGGAGAATATAAATTATTTGAAATCAATTTGAGACAAGGACGTAGCAGTTTCTTTGTGACATTGAACGGCTTGAATCTGGCTCGTTTCGTCACAGAAGATCGAGTGTTCAACAAACCCTTTGTTGAAACGACCTATGGAACGAATCAATCAGATAAAGCAAGATTATGGATGGGTGTGCCCAAAAAAATCTTTTTAGAATATGCTCGGGAAAATGAAGACAAAAAACTAGCTGAGCAAATGATCAAAGAAAATCGTTACGGCACTACTGTATTTTATGAAAAAGATCGGTCAATCAAGCGCTGGATGTTGATGAAATATATGTTCCATAACTATATTCCAAGATTCAAAAAGTATTTTCATGTGAAAGAAGGCTAGTTCATGGAGAATTTTTTCAGTATTTTAGGCGGAATGGGCACGATGGCGACAGAAAGTTTTGTTCGCTTGATCAACCACCGAACGAAAGCTACAAAAGATCAAGAATATTTGAATTATGTCTTATTCAATCATGCAACAGTTCCTGATCGTACAGCTTATATTTTAGATCGATCAGAAGAAAATCCAATGCCGTTTCTGCTGGACGATATTGAGAAACAAAATTTATTGCGACCAAACTTCATTGTGTTGACTTGTAACACAGCACATTACTTTTTTGAAGAATTACAAGCGGCAACGGATATTCCTATCCTGCATATGCCAAGAGAAGCAGCAAATGAACTTGTCCGTCAGCATACGACAGGGAGAGTAGCGATTCTAGGAACAGAAGGAAGTATGAAAGCTGGAATCTATGAACGCGAAGTCAAAAATCTTGGATTCGAAACAGTGATTCCTGATACTGCGCTTCAAGAAAAAATCAATTATTTGATCTATCATGAAATCAAAGAGTCAGATCACTTGAATCAAGAACTCTACTATGAGATTTTGGAGGAAGCGGTAGAGCGATTAAACTGTGAAAAAGTTATCCTAGGTTGCACGGAATTATCTTTGATGCATGAATTTGCCGAAGATAACCATTACCCAGTGATCGATGCTCAATCTATTTTAGCGGATCGGACGATCGAACGTGCATTAGCTGAAAGAAATGAAGCATTAGATACAGTATCTGAAAAGTAGAAAAATCTTGGATTTGGGGCAAATATCCTAAAAGATATTTGGTCCAAATCTTTTTGTAAAAGAGAAAGAAAGCTGGTAATGATACGCCCGGAATGATATAATTTTATTATGTACAATGTGAGAGGGGTTCGTAAATATGACAGATAATTTGCAATTAGTCATCATAACAGGTATGAGCGGTGCAGGAAAAACAGTAGCTATCCAAAGTTTTGAGGATATGGGCTATTTTTGTATCGATAATATGCCACCTCGATTGATTCCAAAATTCTGGGAATTGATCAAAGAATCAGGTAAAGTCACAAAAATGGCTTTAGGAGTAGATTTACGTTCTCGTTCCTTCTTTGAAGAAATTCAAAACATGCTGATTGAAATCGAAAATACGAACTTCATCGACACTTCTATCTTGTTTTTAGATGCTTCGGACGAAGAACTAGTTGCTCGTTACAAAGAAACAAGACGAGTGCATCCGATGGCAATGGACGGTTTGATCACTGAAGGAATCCGTAAAGAGCGGGCAATATTAGACGACTTGAAAGCACAAGCTTCCGTGATCATTGACACCACGACATTGACACCACGACAATTACGCGAAAAAATCAACGAGTCTTTCAAGTCAAAGGGAGACCAAGGATTTCGAATTGAATTTGTATCATTTGGCTTTAAATATGGGTTGCCGATTGACTCTGATATCGTGATGGATGTACGTTTTTTGCCAAATCCTCATTATATTCCAGAACTAAGACCACTAACCGGTAAAGACCAGCCAGTCTATGATTATGTAATGTCCTTTGATGAAACACAATCTTTCTACCATAAATTCTTGGATCTTCTGGAAACTGTATTGCCTGGATATATCAAAGAAGGAAAAAGCAGCTTGACGGTTGCAATCGGCTGTACAGGCGGCCAACACCGTTCTGTGGCGTTGACTGAACGTTTGGCAAATGCTTTAGGAAAAACATATAAAGTCAATGTGACACATCGGGACAAGGATAAAAGGAAAGAGACGGTGAACCGGTCGTGAAAATGAAAACCTACCGGATAAGGAAACCAAAGATTGTAGTGGTTGGCGGTGGCACGGGTCTGCCGGTTATTCTAAAAAGTTTACGAAATCAGGGAGCAGATATCACGGCAGTAGTGACTGTTGCGGATGATGGTGGAAGCAGCGGCGCAATCAGAGAATCGATCGCTATGGCTCCTCCTGGTGACTTGAGAAATGTCTTAGTAGCGTTATCGGATATGCCGCAATTCTATGAAGATATTTTCCAATATCGTTTTAAAAAAGAAGATCAGTTCTTAGCGAATCATACGATCGGTAACCTGATCATTGCTGCAGTTTCCGAAATGCGAGGAAGCACATACGAGGCGATTCAATTATTAGCGAAAATGATGCATGTAGATGGACACGTCTACCCTTCTTCAGAAACGCCTTTGACCTTGCATGCGGTCTTTAAAGACGGAACGACTGCAGTAGGAGAATCTAAAATTGCGATTGATCGCAAAACGATCGATCATGTCTATGTTTGCAACACGAATGATAAAAGTGAAGCTAAAGCGGCACGAAAAGTCGTTTCAGCAATTATGGATGCCGACATGGTCGTTTTAGGTCCCGGCAGTTTATTCACTAGCATCCTTCCCAATTTAGTGATACCAGAAATTGGCGAAGCTATGATTAATACAACTGCTGAAACCGTGTATATCTGTAATATCATGACCCAAAAAGGGGAAACTGAACACTTCACCGATGCCGATCATATACGTGTCTTACACAAGCATTTGAAGCAGCCCTTTATCGACACGGTACTAGTTAATACGGAAAAAGTACCAGAAGATTATATGGACCCGGAAATCTATGATGAGTACTTAGTACAAGTTGCACATGATTTCCATGGATTGAGAAATGAAGGCTGTCGAGTGATTTCTACCGATTTCTTAGAATTGAAAGACGGTGGTGTCTTCCATGATGGAGACAAAGTGGTAGAAGAATTGTTCCGATTAGTTTTCGGTTCAAAATATTAAGCAATTTATTGTTGGAGAAAGGAGGAGAATAGGATGTCATTTGCTGCAGATGTGAAGAAAGAACTAACTGGTTTGGAAGTTCATCGAGAACATGCGAAAGCAGAATTAGCTGCTTTGTTGCGAATGAACGGCTCTTTAGGTATTGTGAACCAGCAGTTTATTTTGAACGTCCAAACAGAAAATGCTGCAATTGCCAGACGTATCTATTCTCTTTTGAAAGATCATTATCAGGTACGAAGTGAGCTACTCGTTCGTAAAAAAATGAAATTAAAAAAGAACAATGTCTATATCGTCCGCTTGAAGCAAGGCACAAAAGATGTGTTGATGGATCTTGATATTATGGATGGTATGATGTTCAATGGACACGTTTCGGACGAGATCATGGGGAATTCGCAAAAAATGCGTTCGTATTTACGTGGGGCTTTTATGGCCTCGGGTTCAGTCAATAATCCAGAAACAAGCCGTTATCATTTAGAGATATTTTCCATTTATGAACAGCATAACCAAGACATTTGCGATATGTTGAATTATTACGGACTGCATGCTCGAACGCTTGAACGACGCAATGGCTATATTTCCTATTTAAAAGGTGCAGAAAAGATTGCTGATTTCTTGACACTGATTGGTGCAACCAATTCGATGCTACGATTTGAAGACGTACGGATTGTACGGGATATGAGAAATTCGGTCAATCGCCTAGTTAATTGTGAGACAGCAAATTTGAATAAGACGATCGATGCGGCTTCTAAACAAATTGAAAACATCGAATTGATCGAAGCAAAGGTCGGTCTGCATGCCCTTCCTGAAAAACTTCAGGAAATTGCTGAACTCCGGCTTCAGCATCCAGAAGTCAGTTTGAAAGAGTTAGGGGAAATGATTCCCTCAGGTGCGATATCCAAATCGGGAATCAATCACCGCATACGCAAAATCAATGAATTTGCGGAAAAACTACGTGAAGAAGCAGTGTAATCCAATGTAAAAACTGATACATGAAGCAGAGATGCGGATGTATCAGTTTTTTTATTTGACAAAATATTACTTGCTTTTCTTTTCTTCTTCTGTCAAACTATAAATCCCTATTACTGCCCGTTGTTCGCCATAGATTTGTTTAAAAATCGATTTTAAAGGAGAAACAAGGATGACAGAGTATATTGAATTGATTCATGCACGAGAAAACAACTTGAAAAACATTGATTTGCGTATCCCAAAAAATAAAATTACTATCTTTACTGGCGTATCAGGATCTGGCAAATCTTCTATCGTTTTTGATACGATTGCACAGGAGGCAGGCAGACAGCTGAATGAGACTTTTAGTAGTTTTGCACGTAATTTTTTGCCTAAATATAGCAGACCTGATATTGATGAGATCAAGCATTTATCGACAGCTGTATTGATCAACCAGAAGAAACTGGGAGGAAATGCTTGATCCACTTTAGGTACTGCAACGGATATCCAGGCACTTTTTCGAATTTTATTTTCACGCTTTGCTGAACCGTCATTGGGTTATGCCAATGCGTATTCATTTAATGATCCTCAAGGTATGTGCCCTGTCTGCCAAGGAATTGGAAAAACGATAACATTGAATATCGATGCCGCCGTAGATGCGACACGCTCACTAAATGAAGGAGCAATCTTGCTTCCCAATTTCACGGTAGGGACTTGGTATTGGAAAATGTATGCAGAGACTGGTTTATTCGACCCAAACAAACCAATCTCCGAATACACATCAGAAGAATACGATCGATTATTGTATGGAAAAGCAGAGAGAATCAATATACCAAGTGCGGGAGATATGAATGTGACTTATGAAGGGATTGTCACTCGATTCATGCGAACCAATGTCCATACTGAAAAAGAAACAACGAAAAAAACAGCAAAGGTTCTTGAGACATATACCAAGATGGATACTTGTCCAGAATGCCAAGGAAAACGTTTCTCACCCGAAGTCCTAAACTCTAAAATAAACGGTTATAATATATACGATTTAACAGCAAAAGAATTATCTTCACTATTACAAATACTAGAAACGTTAGATAACAAAGAGCGTCATCCGTTGATTGCCAGTATCAAAAAACGTATCCAAGATTTGATTGATATTGGATTAGGCTATATGACATTGACACGCGAGACCTCAAGTTTATCTGGAGGGGAATCACAGCGAGTAAAAATGGTGAAGCAATTAGCTAGCAGTTTGACTAATATGATGTATATTTTTGATGAGCCAAGTACAGGATTGCATCCTAGAGATGTCCACCTACTTAATGATTTATTGAAAAAAATCCGGGATGAGGGGAATACAGTTCTGGTAGTCGAACATGATCCTGATGTCATCAAGGTGGCCGATCATATCGTGGATGTAGGACCTTATGCTGGAAGTCACGGCGGTGAGATCATGTATACTGGGGATTATGATGGATTACTGGATTCTGGTACGTTAACGGGAAACTATTTGCGACATCAATTACCAATCAAAAAAGAAGTACGGACATTTTCAGAAACCTTCATTAGCCGCCAGAGCTCTTTGCATAATTTAAAAAATATTCGTTTAGAAATCCCTAAAGGTGTATTTACCGTTGTTTCAGGGGTAGCTGGTTCTGGCAAGAGTACATTGGTCAATCATGTATTTGTAAAAGACTTTCCAGAAAGCCTACTTATTGATCAAAATCCAATCCATACGAACAAACGGTCAAATCCAGCCACATTCAGTGGAATCATGAATAACATTCGGAAAGCTTTTGGTAAAGAAAATCAAGTTGATGCTGGATATTTCAGCTACAATTCTAAAGGGGCTTGTCCAGAATGCAAAGGAACGGGTGTAATCGAGCTTAATCTATCCTTTATGGACAAATCAGAGGTAGTTTGTTCAAATTGCCATGGGAAACGCTATGATCCAGCTGTTTTGGATTATCGTTATCGTGGAAAAAATATCGTAGAAGTTATGGATATGACCATAGAAGAAGCACTTGAATTTTTTGATGAGAAAGAGATCCAGCGAAAGCTTGAGAATCTAAAAGAAGTTGGTATTGGTTATCTGACTCTTGGACAGCCGATGGATACCTTGTCTGGCGGAGAAGCACAAAGGCTGAAATTAGCTAATGAATTGAAAACAAATGGACAAATATACATTCTAGATGAGCCAACAACAGGACTGCATATGTCAGATGTCGAAAATGTGATTCGAATTATCAATAACTTAGTGGATAAAGGGAACACGGTCATTGTTATTGAACATAATCTAGATGTGATCCGAAGTGCTGATTGGATCATTGATCTTGGACCAGAAGGTGGATCTGGTGGTGGAAATATTCTTTATGAAGGGATTCCAGGAGGATTAAAGAACGCACAAACGATCACTGGAAACAATATCTGATTGAATACTGTTTAGTGGAGAGGTTGTGACAGAAGCTACTTCTGGAACACCGTTTATTCGGAAAAAACATACTAGGAATGGGCTGTGACAAGACTTTAGTCACAGCCCCCTTGTTGTTTTATTTTGCTTGGATCAATTCTTTTAGTTTTTCTTTTGAAATAGATTCATCAAAGATTTCTTTACCCAAGATGACAGTTGGAACAAATCGAATATGTGCTTGCTCAGCTTCGTTAATGATAGCTTGGCTCAGCTGTTCGTCTTTTTGTTCTGCCAGCCCTAATTTATCTGCTGCAAAATCCGCTACTCCTTGGAGCGAAAGATGTTTCCACTCGTCTTGAGTATCGAATATTTGTTTGATCTCTTTGATTGCTTGTTGTCCATCGCTGATCGTGATATACCGGTGCATCACGTTTCCTCGCTGCAAGCTTTCTTTTTCTTTATCGAATAATTTGATCACTCTCTGTAATTGACCACTTTGGACGGCTTCTTCCAATAGCTCATGAGATTCTTCAAACCATTGTCGGCAATATGGGCAAGCTAAGTTGATGAATTCAATCATTTTTTTAGGAGCATCTGATGAACCATAAGTAATACCTTTTTCTGTAGTTGTTTTTGTTGCATCAATCACTGATATATCCATGTAAAAACACCTCTTTCGGTTATAGTTTACACATGTCTGACAAAAAAAGGCAACGATTTAGATTGTTTTTCTAAAAAAATGATTGAAATAGACGTATGTGAAATATTTTTCTAAATAAAAGAAAAAATGGAATATTTTACGTTATAATGGAACAGATAATAAGAGAGAATATGAACAAGGATGATGAATCATGCGAAAAATGAAAACAATGGACGGCAATACGGCAGCCGCGTATATTTCTTATGCTTTTACCGAGATTGCTGCAATATATCCGATAACGCCAAGTTCGACCATGGCTGAATTAGTCGATCAATGGTCAGCAGCAGGAAAAGAAAATGTATTTGGTCAACCAGTAAAAGTAGTGGAAATGCAGTCCGAAGCAGGAGCAGCTGGCGTGGTTCACGGTTCACTGAAAACTGGTGCGCTGACAACTACATATACCGCCTCACAAGGGTTGCTTTTGATGATACCGAATATGTATAAAATTGCTGGGGAACTGCTGCCAAGTGTTTTTCACGTTGCTAGTCGGGCAGTGACGACGAATGCTTTAAATATATTTGGAGATCATGGAGACGTGATGGCTGCAAGACAAACAGGGTTTGCGATGCTAGCTGAAAGCAGTGTGCAAGAAGTGATGGATTTAGCACCTGTTGCCCATCTTGCTTCCATTGAAGGCGAATTGCCTTTTTTGAATTTCTTTGATGGGTTCCGTACGAGTCACGAAATTCAAAAAATCGAAGTTTTGGAATATGAAGAATTAGCTCCTTTGGTCAATCAGGAGAAATTAGCTTCTTTTCGTAAACGAGGGATGAATCCCAATCATCCGACAGTTAGTGGCACGAACCAGAATCCAGATATTCATTTTCAACAACGGGAAACAATCAATCCGTATTATGATAAGTTACCTGCAATCGTACAAAAATATATGAAAGAGATCAATCGATTACGAGGTACTTCTTATGATTTGGTGACTTATTACGGAGCAGCTGATGCAGAAGAGGTCATTGTTTCGATGGGATCAGTTGCACAGACGATTGAGCAAACAGTTGATTATTTGAATGCAAACGGACGGAAAACAGGTTTTTTGAATATCCATCTTTATCGACCTTTTCCAGTGGAAACATTCGTGCAAAAGTTACCTCATACAGTAAAAGCAATCGCTGTTCTTGATCGAAGTAAAGAGCCAGGAGCAGGGGGAGAACCCCTTTTATTAGACATTCAAAGTGCGTTATATGATTCTGAATTTCGCCCGGCTATTATTGGTGGTCGCTACGGATTAGGTTCGAAAGATGTGACGCCCGATCAAATCTCGGCAGTTTTTGATGAATTGCAAAAAGATCCAAGTATACGCAAAAAACGGTTCACCATAGGGATCGTGGATGATGTGACTTATCAATCTTTGGAAACAAAAGAAAGTCTAGATTTAACAGAACCGCAAACATTCCAGGCAAAGTTTTGGGGATTTGGATCTGACGGAACAGTTGGTGCAAATAAATCAGCCATCAAGATTATCGGGGATCACACAGACAAATATGCTCAAGGCTATTTTTATTATGACTCGAAAAAATCTGGCGGTCTAACTGTCTCTCATCTTCGTTTTGGAGATACGCCGATACGTTCAGCGTATCTTGTCGAGCATGCGGACCTTGTTGCTTGTCACACACCAGCTTACCTGCATAGCTATGACTTGGTCAAAGGATTGAAGCCAGGTGGAATCTTTTTACTGAATACTCTTTGGAGTGACGAACAATTAGAAACGCATCTGCCGATAAAATTAAAACGTTACTTGGCTGAAAATAACATTCGGTTCTATACGATCAATGCCATGAGATTGGCCCAAGAAGTTGGTTTGGGACGCCGAATCAATACGGCAATGGAAACAGCATTTTTTAAATTAGCTGACATCATTCCATTTGATGAAGTGATCCCGTTGCTAAAAGAAGAAGCGCTAAAAAGCTACGGGCATAAATCAATGGCTATCGTAGAAAAAAACATACAGGCAATCGATCGGACAATCAAACTGCTTCATGAAGTTGTGATTCCAGAAAATTGGAAAACATTGGAGATGCCTGAAAAAATCAATAAAAGAAACAGGGGGTATGTACAAGAAATCCTTGAGCCGGTGAATGCACAGGAAGGGAATCATCTCTCTGTTGGTACGCTTGTAGCAAATGGAATGACAACTGGCGAAATGCCTTTAGGAACGGCTTCTGTTGAAAAGCGAGGTGTCGCTTTAGAAGTACCTGAGTGGATTAGTGATCGCTGTACGATGTGTAATGAATGTGCCTTTGTTTGTCCTCATGCTGCCATCCGTCCATTTTTAGCAGATGAAGAGGAAATGGAAGAAGCGCCAGAAGGATTTATCGTGAGAGAAATGCGAGGCGCAGACGGCGTAAAATACCGTATCCAAGTTTCAGTGGAAGACTGTACAGGTTGTGGTCTGTGTGTAGAGGCTTGTCCCGCAAAAGGTAAAGCTTTAGTAATGAAACCTTATGAAGAACAGAAAGAACAAGCTATGAATTGGGCTTTTGCAATGACGCTAAGACAAAAAGAAAATCCATTGAAAGGGAAAAATACGGTTTTATCGACACAATTCAACCAACCGCTTCTTGAATTCTCAGGCGCTTGCTCAGGCTGTGGCGAAACACCTTATGTAAAATTATTGACACAAATGTTCGGCGATCGAATGATGATCGCGAATGCGACAGGCTGTTCTTCTATTTGGGGCGGTGCCTCTCCAGCTTCTCCTTATACGACAAACGGATGTGGTCAAGGGCCTGCATGGTCAAATTCTTTATTGGAAGATAATGCTGAATTTGGTTATGGTATGCTTCTGGCGGCACAGACTCGTCGTGAGGCTTTGGCAAATTCAATCAAAGAAGTATTGCCAAAAGTATCAGAAGAACTGCGAGAATTGATGGAAGACTGGTTGGAACATCTCTTTGAGAGTGAAGGAACGCAACAAAGAGCAGCAAAACTGCAAGCAGCGATCGAAAACGAACGATCAATTGTCCCTGAATTGGAAGGTATATACAAGAGAAGAGATCTATTCGTAAAAAACAGCCAATGGATGATTGGCGGAGACGGATGGGCTTATGACATTGGTTTTGGCGGAATCGATCATGTACTTGCCAGCGGAGCAGACGTAAATATCCTTGTTTTGGATAACGAAGTCTATTCCAATACCGGCGGTCAAACCTCAAAAGCAACACCAGCTTCGGCAATCGCTAAATTTTCAGCTAGTGGAAAATATGCTTCAAAGAAAGACTTAGGGATGATGGCGATGACATATGGGAATGTCTATGTAGCACAAATCGCTTCAGGTGCCAATCAAATGCAGACAATCAAAGCATTTGAAGAAGCAGAAAAGTATCCTGGTCCTTCTCTGATTATTGCCTATACACCTTGTATCACACATGGTTTGCTTGGTGGAATGAAAGAATCGCTTAAAGAAGCAAAAGAAGCTGTTTCTTCTGGTTATTGGTCATTATATCGATATAACCCTACAATGGTCGAAAAAAACAAAAAACCAATGACTTTGGACTACAAAAAACCTGATTTCTCTACTATGCCTGATTTCATGAGGAAACAAGTTCGCTTTTCCTCGCTAGAGAACGCAAATCCAAATCTTGCAAAAGCTTTATTTGAAAAGACTGTCCAAGATGCTAAAACACGTTTTTACAACTATGCTGCACTGTCAGGAGAATTAGAAAAAATCAAGAAAAGACTTGAACCAGAAGAGTCTATTGATGTAGTCGTTAAGACGAGAAAAGAAAAAACGACGGATCTTGAAGCGGAAGAAAGAAGAGCAGCCCGAAGAGCCGCCAGAGCAGAACGACGTAAAAAAATGGAACACGTTACAGAAGAAAAAAGTGAAAAATAACAGAAAAAATGTAATGAATAATTCTCTGAGGTTTAAAAAATTTTATTCTAGAGAAAAATAAAACGCATACTTGTAATTTTCTTGAAAATTATGTGTTTTTCTCAAGAAAAAAACGAGCAGATCAGCCTCTAAAATTAAAACATATGATATACTAGAGAGGAAATCTCAAAAGAGAAGAGAGGCTTTTTATGTCATTTCAAATCGGGGAACTTTTTAATTTGGACTATTGGCAGCAAATGTTTTCCGGTGACTTGTTCTCTCTGAATTTTTTGGTGAACATACTTGATATTCTGGTTGTCTGGTATCTTGTATACAAACTGATCCAACTGCTGCGAGGCACAAAAGCGATTCAGCTTCTGAAAGGTGTAGCTATTTTTATTGTTATCCGAATCGTAGCGGAAATCATTGGTCTGCACACCTTGTCTTGGTTGATGAACCAAGTCATCACGTACGGGGTGATAGCTGCTATCGTGATTTTTCAGCCGGAAATCCGGAGAGGACTGGAACATCTTGGACGCAGTTCGCTTTTCAAACAATCAAAAAGCGAACAGCAGGAAGATGAGAAGATGATCTTGTCTTTTGACAAAGCCATCCAATATATGTCCAAGCGAAAAATCGGTGCACTGATCACTATCGAACGTCATACTGGATTAGATGAGTATATTGAGACAGGGATTGCTTTAGATGCAGATATCACTGGGGAGTTGCTGATCAATATCTTTATTCCTAATACACCGCTGCATGATGGTGCAGTTATTGTAAAAGAAGGAAAGATCGCAGTAGCAAGCGCCTATCTTCCACTATCAGAAAGTATGTTGATCCCTAAAGAATTCGGGACTCGACACCGGGCAGCTGTCGGTATAAGCGAAGTCAGCGACGCGATCACCATCGTTGTCTCTGAAGAAACCGGGGACGTCAGCATCACGTTAGACAATGAACTGATGGCTGGCTTATCCCAGCAAGAATATTTGGCAATCTTGCGTAGAGAACTAATTGCTGAAGAGAAAACAAAAAATAAGAAAAACGTGATTCAATCTTTCCTAGACGGTATGACTAAGGGAGGGGATCGCAAATGATCTCAAAAGAGAAACGGACAAGTATTCTTTACAGTTTTATTGCATTGCTGTTCAGTATTGCACTGTACTTCAATGCAAATGGACAGTCCGTTCAAAACACGCTTTCTGGAAATGAAGCGTATAATCAAACAGTCACTGGTGTACCAATCAAAATTTCATATGATTCGCAACGCTATTATATCCATGGATATGAAAACACAGTGACTGTCAAACTTTCCAGTGCCAACCGAGTCCAGTTGAATGCAGAAGCAAACGAAGATACACGGATGTTTCGCATCACTGCAGATATCACTAAGCTTGGCGAAGGAACACATGAAGTTCCGCTGAAAATTCAGAACTTGAGCAGTGCTGTCACAGCAAAGATGGAACCATCGACTATTACAGTAACGGTTGAGAAAAAGGTGACAAAAGATTTCGATGTGGAAACATTGATCCCTTCAACGATCACACCATCTGGATATGAACTAGATGATACTTCCGTTAGTCCTAAAAAAGTCTCTATCACTACAGGTGACAAAACGTTGGCCGAAATCAAACGAGTAGTAGCTGATGTGGATGCTTCGATGGTCACGGATGATGGCATCAATAGTAAAGTGCCGATACAAGCGCTGAATGCAGCAGGAGAAATATTAAGTATCATTTCCGATCCAGTGCAAGTAACTGTGAAAGCTGATGCAATCAAACCAAGCAAAACGGTACGACTTTATGGGACGCAACAAGGAACACCGGCTGCTGGGGTTGAAAGCTATGATTTCAGTTTTTCAGACTTGGAAGCAGAAGTAAGCGGATCTAGCGATTTGCTTGCATCAATCGGCGACAGTATCGCTGTACCGATCAATGTCTCAGGAATCAGTCATCGAACAACTCGTAAAATCGAAATACCAGTAGAAGAAGGACTAAGTATCAAACCTAAATCAGTCAGTGTGGAGATTACACCCGTAATGCAAACGTCAAGCAGCAGTTCCGCTTCGACAAGCAGTCGGACACAAGAAGATACAAATACAAGTACAAGCACTTCATCTGCTGATTCAGTAACGGTACCTTCAACAACAACGTCCATTTCTTCTAGTTCGGGATCTGCAACAAGCAGTTCATCCACGAGTACAGAAGAAACATCGCAAACAAGCGAATCAACACAAATGAGCAGAACAAATTCCTCGGAAAATTAAGTTAAAGGAGTAATTTTACAACTATGGGTAAATATTTTGGAACAGACGGCGTCCGCGGTGAAGCCAACAAGGAACTTACGCCAGAACTTGCATTTAAGCTGGGACGATGCGGAGGTTATGTCCTAAGCCAGCATGAAGAAGAAGGAAAACGCCCACGCGTACTAGTGGGGCGGGATACAAGAATCTCAGGTCAAATGTTAGAAGAAGCGCTGATTTCAGGACTTTTATCGGTGGGTATCGAAGTGTTCCAACTAGGTGTGATTTCTACGCCAGGTGTTGCTTATCTGACACGATTACAAAAAGCAAGTGCAGGAGTCATGATCTCTGCTTCTCACAATCCAGCGCAGGATAATGGAATCAAATTTTTTGGTGCAGACGGTTTTAAATTAGTAGATGATCAAGAACTAGAAATCGAAGCGTTATTGGATGCAGAAGTAGATGAATTGCCTCGTCCATCAGCTGATGGTTTGGGAACTGTAGAAGAATTTCCAGAAGGTTTATTGAAATATTCTCAATTCCTTGTACAAACGATCAATGGCGATCTTTCCGGTTTGACGATTTGTGTCGATGCAGCAAACGGAGCAACTTCAACAAGTGTCAATCGTTTGTTCGCTGATCTTGAAACAGACTTCTATACAATGGGCACAAATCCAGATGGTTTAAACATCAATGATGGGGTAGGTTCTACACATCCAGAACGTTTAGCTGAGATGGTCGTTGAAAAAGGAGCAGATGCTGGTCTAGCTTTCGATGGCGATGGCGATCGCATCATCGCGGTAGATGAACTTGGGAATATCGTCGATGGTGATAAAATCATGTTTATCTGTGCTAAATACTTAGCAGAAAAAAATCGCTTGAAAAAAGACACTATCGTTACAACTGTGATGAGCAACTTAGGCTTCCACAAAGCGGTAGAAGGAATCGGTCTGAAAGATGTCGTTACACAAGTCGGTGATCGTTATGTTGTAGAAGAAATGCGCAAAAACGATTATAATTTTGGTGGCGAGCAGTCTGGACACATGATTTTCTTAGATTTCAACACAACTGGTGATGGGATGCTTTCAGGAATTCAGTTGTTGAATATTATGAAACAGACGGGTAAAAAATTATCTGAGCTTGCAGCAGAGGTAACGATTTATCCGCAAAAATTAGTGAATATCCGCGTAAGTGATAAAAATGGTGCGATGGATGTTCCAGCAATTAAAAAAGTGATCGAAGAAGCAGAAGCTGAAATGGGATCAGAAGGTAGAATCCTAGTTCGTCCTTCCGGCACAGAACCATTACTTCGTGTGATGGCAGAAGCGCCTACCGATGAGAAAGTCAATTACTATGTCGATAAAATCGCAGCAGTAGTCAAAGAAGAAATCGGTCTAGATTAAGAACCTAAGATAGAAGAGAAAAAGCAAAGACTAGTGACGGTTATTCGTCGCTGGTCTTTGCTTTTTCTTTTATTTAAAAACATATTGTGTAAGAAATATTATACCAATGTAAGAGATGAAAAAAATCAACATCACTAGTAAAATAGCACGTTTGCATGCTTTATCTGCTTTTAATCCTATTTTTTTGTGGATATGATCAAGAATAATATAACTAGGAATTTGAGCCAATAGATAGACGTAATAATAGTTTTGCCCGTCCGCAATAAGGAAGTACAAAACAAGAGAAGCAACTATACTATCAAAAAAGAGAATAGACCAGCGTAAGAGCGTTAATTTTGTTACCATCGAAAATCATAGGTAGAACTCCAGCGTGCTTCAGTCAAGGTTATTCTACCAGTCCCTCTATTGCCGTTAGCATCTATATAACTATCATTTTTGTAAACATCAGGCTTGATAGTGGTAGTATCTAATTCAGAAGCAAGGGAGACGATTGCAGTAGAAGTCAGGACGAGTGAGGAAACAACAATTGTAGTGACAAAAATAATAAGCATTTTTCTTATCATAGGACAACCTCCATTTTGTTTTTGTTATAATATGAGTATAATAGTTTCTTTGTTACCCTTATATTTTATAATCATCGAATTGTTTTTGGTAGATTTGTTGCATAAGCTCACAAAAATTTTGGAGGGAGAAAAAATTGAGGTTTGGCGAAATGTATCGATATATAAGGAAAGGGAAAGGAATGACTCAAAAAGAAGTTTGTAATGATTTTTTAGATAGGACAACTCTTTCGCGGATTGAAAAAATGAGACGGAGCCAAGGTTTGAAAATGCTTGTTATTTATTAGAGAGGATAGATGTATCTTTAGATGAATTTAGATATTTGGCAAATATAGAGAATAGAGATAACCGTACAAGGCTTATTGAGGATCTTTATTCTATTATTTCAAATACAGAAAGTGCACAGATAAGAAAGTTGTATAGACGATGTTTAGAATTTACATCTACTTGTTCAGATAAAAAAATAGAAGAAATCCTGTTGATTTTACGCTTGTATTTATCTGCTGATCCTATGGTCTTTGATAAAACAGAATGCAAAGGGTTGGTGACTCCGATTTGGCAGCGGCTTTCAAAAATAGAGGTGTGGACATTAAGAGATATTCAAATATTTGCGATCATTTCATTTCATCTAGAAATCAGCACGTTAGAAATAATGTATCCGATTCTATTAGCTACGCTTGATAGATATAATCGATTGGATGTTGTCGATACAGTAAGGCTGACACTTTTGATGAATATCTCTCAAATATATATACAAAAAAATCTTGTAGAAGATGGCCGATATATGTTGAATCTAGCAAAAGATATTGCGAAACGAGCAAAACGAGCTGATTTTCTAGGCGCGATTTTCGTAAGATTAGGGTACTGCCAAAACGATACAAAATTAATGCAAAAAGGGTTTGATTTACTTGAAGTAGTTGAAGAAACGGAATTAAAAGCCAAATTATTAAAGGAACTCCAATATTATAGACAGAGAAAGTGAACGATTTATTGAAACGAGGTTTTAAAAAGTAAACGGGAAATAAAGTAAAAATACCGAACACTAAAAATCAAATTTTTTTGTGTTCGGTACATACTATGCTTTTATTTTTTACAAAAGACTGCAAAAATCAAATGTTTTCCCGTACAGAAACGTTACTCAACTGTCACTGATTTCGCCAGATTACGTGGCTTGTCAACGTCAAACCCTCGTAATAGTGTGGCGTAATAGGCAAGTAATTGAGTCGGTACGACTGTGGCAAGAGTAGACAGATAAGGGTGGACTGCTGACAGTACTAGTTGGTCATTTTCCTTTTCTAATCCTTCTGAGACGATAACTAATGTTTTAGCGCCACGGCTTTCGACTTCTTTCAGATTACCTCGAGTATGCGCGCCAGTCACTTCTTCACTGATGATTCCGATCACGGGCGTTCCTTCTTCAATCAAAGCAATTGTTCCGTGTTTCAATTCACCAGCAGCAAAACCTTCTGCCTGGATGTAACTGATTTCTTTCAATTTCAGAGCGGCTTCAAGAGAAACGTTGTAGTCTGCCCCGCGTCCGATATAAAAAGCATTTCTTGTGTCACTGAGGTATTCTGCAGCCAGCTCCTCTAAATAATCTTTCCGGGCAATGACCGATTCCATCGCATTTGCGACTAAACTCAATTCATGAGTGATATCGAACGAAAGAGAAGTTTCTACTTCTTTTTTGTCACCGATAGCTTTGGCTAATAAAGTCAGTACTGCTATTTGTGCAGTATAAGCTTTCGTTGATGCTACTGCAATCTCAGGTCCGGCATGCAACAATAGGGTGAAGGACGCTTCTCGCGAAAGAGTAGAGCCAGCAACATTTGTAATCGTAAGTGAAGGATAGCCAAGACGGTTGATTTTTACCAGCACTTGCCGACTGTCCGCTGTTTCGCCACTTTGACTCAAGAAAATAAAGAATGGTTTTTTTGAAAGAAGAGGTGTGTTATAGCCGAATTCACTAGCTAAATGAACCTCGACAGGAATCTGTGTCAATTCTTCCAAAGTCTGTTTACCAGCTAATCCCGCATGGTAACTAGTTCCGCAAGCAACGATGTAGATTCGATCGCTGTCAGATAATGTATCGATCAGTTTTGGATCAAGAGGGACCCGATTGTCTTCTGTTACGTATTTTTGAGCAATACGGCGCATGATAATAGGCTGTTCGTCGATTTCTTTCAGCATATAAAAAGGATAGGTGCCTTTCTCGATATCTGAAGCATCTACTTGCGCTTCAAATGAAGAACGTTCCATAATGTCGCCCGCAAAATTTTGGATAATAATTTTGTCTGATGTAACGGTAACCATCTCTTCATCTTCGACCTCGACGAATTTCTTCGTATGAGCAAGCATAGCCATTGCATCGCTGGCAATCACATTGAATCCATCACCAAGTCCGACTAACAATGGGCTTTTGTTTTTTGCTACATAAATCACATCAGGTGTTGTACGATCAATCAAAGCGAAAGCATAAGAACCTTTGATGATGCGCAAAGCTTTTAAAAATGCCTCTTTTGCCGTCATATCCTTCGCAAAAGTTTCAATCAGATGAGCGATAATCTCAGTATCTGTCTCACCGATAAAGTGATCATCTGTTAAATAAGCATTTTTAAGTTCTTCGAAGTTTTCGATCACGCCATTATGGACGAGCACGAAACGTCCGCTTTGTGAAGTATGTGGATGGGCATTTTCCTCAGATGGTTGTCCGTGGGTTGCCCAACGTGTATGGCCGATGCCTATAATTCCTGTAGTATCAGAAGTTATTCTATCTTTTAAATTTTGGATTCTGCCTTGTGCTTTGACTAAATGATCTGTCGTGCCATCTGAGACAAAGATGCCAGCTGAATCATAACCGCGGTATTCCAATTTTTCTAGCCCGCCAATCAATCCTGGTGTTACATTTTTTAATCCAATCATTCCAACAATTCCGCACATAAAAAACATCCTACTTTCTATAATGAATTCGTATGAATGCTTCCAGCTGCAGGAAAATCCTTTTGTTTTATCTTTGCAGATACTTTTTGTGGATCTTCTGTAGAGTGCAGTCCCTAGGGTCATCCGCCGAATCTTTCGATAAACCCTCTCCTCGTCATCTGTTTACACAGACCAGGCGCTATCCTAAAAGGTATAACTATCCTCCTTTTTTATTTTTTATCTGGAAACATTTAAAATCATACCCTTTTGCGAATGTTTTTGTCAACAAAAAAAGAATAAAAATAAATTGGTATATATCGAATTTCCTTTTGGGGGTGCGTTTTGTGTCAAAAAATAATCGGTTTTTATCTATCATCTTTTTCAGGAGTTCGGTACAATAGAAAGTAATAGGATGAAGGAGGAGAAAAATGGATTCAAAAATCGAAATCATGACACTTGGAAGGTTAAAAAAACAATTGTCCGAATTTAAAGCATCAGCTGGTGTATCAGATGACACAAAAATATTTTTAGATACTGGTTGGGATAGCATCCAGGAAATCGCACCTGATGCCTTGGAAGTTGTCCAAGCGCGAGAGTTTACGGTAGAAGATGAATGGACAAAAGAATCATTTTCCGGGTATGCGCGTGAAGAAAAAGCAGAGCGGTTCGACGCTTCCGAGCAGTCAGAAACTGTAATCGTCATAAAAAACTTGTATTAGAAAGGAGAAAGAATGAATAAAAAACGTTGGGCAGCAGTTCTGATTGCTGCGGGATTATTTGTGGTTTCGTTAGTTTCGGCGAGTTTGACTAAGCCTCAGAAAAACAATCAAGTCGAAGGGTTGAACAGTTGGTTATACGGGGATGAAGAGTTAGTACCAAATGTGTTGGAAGAGGGAGACAGTACGCAAAAAATCGTAAAACTAACAGTAGATGGTACGATTGCTGCAGGAGGATCTTCTGGTTTATTTGCTTCTGAAGGCTATAACCATGAAAATTTCATGGAACAACTGAAAGCTGTGGAAGAAGATCCAACAGTCAAAGGAATTTTTTTAGAAGTAAACTCTCCTGGTGGTGGTGTCTATGAAAGTGCGGAAATCGCTAAGAAATTAGATACGATCCGTAAAGAACATGATATCCCGATGTATGTCAGTATGAAAAACATGGCAGCTAGCGGTGGTTACTATATTTCTGCTCAAGCAGATAAAATCTTTGCAACCGAAGAAACAGTGACCGGTTCAATTGGTGTGATCATGTCAGGATTGAATTATTCAGGCCTTTTAGAAAAACTGGGTGTGGAAGACACAACAGTGAAAAGTGGCGCATTGAAAGATATGGGTTCAGGAACACGCCCAGAGACAAAAGAAGAGGAAGCAGTGCTTCAAGCGTATATTGATAGTGCGTATCAACGATTTGTAAGAATCGTTAGCGAGGGACGAAATAAATCTGAAGAAGCAGTCAAAAAAATAGCAGATGGAAGGATTTATGATGGTGTCCAAGCAAAAGAAGTAGGTTTAGTCGATGAATTGGGATTCCCTGAAGACGCCTTACAAGCTATGCGAAAGGAACAAAAACTTGAAGATGCTGAATTAGTAGAATATTCCTCCGCATCATCTGGATTTGCCAGCACATGGTTAGGGAGCAAACTGGCAGAGTTCCAAGGATTGAAATCTTCTGAAACTAGTCAGATCTTATCAATACTTGAGAATCTCGGAACTGCAGAATCACCAAAAGCAATGTATTATTACGGAGGTGAGTAAGCATGACGGAACTTCCAAACGAAAATAAGGAACAAGGAAGAGAGAGGCAGCAGCAGCCTGCTGTGGGACCTGATCCAAGCTTTTCCCAAAAGGTGCTGAGCTCTTTTGAAAGAGAACCGATGACGTCAGAAGAAATCAAAAAGAAACAACGGAAATGGAAAAAGTATACTGACACAAAAAATGAACCACCAAAAGCAAATGATTTTCCTCATTATTTCTATGCAGGTTTTTTGATCCGAATGTTTGCCTTCTTGATCGATCTTTTGTGTATCGGAGCTATTACACGTTTAACACTTGGTATTGCCAAAAATCTAGGTTGGCTGAATTTTTCAGATTCGTATTTGAGTCTCTATGGATTCACAGCATTACTCATTTATTTAGCGTATTTTGTTTTATTGACGAAACTCAATCATGGCCAAACGATTGGGAAAATGATCTTCGGTATTCGAGTCATCAGTTTTGATGAAGAAGAACTTAGCTGGTCAACTGTTTTAGTTAGAGAAGGTGCTTGTCGGTTCATTCTAAAGTTTCCTTTGCTGATGTTAGGGTATCTTCCAGCAATCTTTAATCAGAAAAAGCAGCATCTGGGAGATCTTTTCACTAATACAAGTGTCGTTACGATTAATCTGATCAAAGCATTCAACCAAGAAGTTAACAGCTGATGATCCATAAAAAACAGTAGTTTGAAGCATCTTCTAAAAGTCAGATTAAAAATCTAGCTTTTAGAGGATGCTTCGATTATTTTTAATTGTCATGCTTTTTTTGTTTTGCTACTATTGAACATGAGCTGAACATAAGCAAGAGGAGGACACTGCGTGAAGCCGATTGATTTTCCAGAAAAATATGAGAATTTAATGCGAGTGGCCCAACAAGCACTAGCAAACCAGCAATATCAGCAGGCAAAAGAACTATTTCAACGTGCTTACGAGTTAAAAGAAAGCTTTGAGGCTAATAGCCTGCTTGTTTTTTGTCTTTATGAGTTAGACGAGAAAAAAGAAGCGTTGAAACAAGCACTCTTACATGAAAAACAGTATCTTCAAAACGAGGAGTTTGCTGAATTTTATTTTGACTTGTTAATCAGCGCACAAGATTTTTTATATGCTAGAAAATTGATAGCAAGTACAGATTTTTATGAATCTTTTGAGCAGCGTATCATTGAAAAAATCCAATTTGCAGAAGAATTGTCCGGACAAATGGAGAGGCAAAAAGTCAAGGCACTCCATAAAAAATCGGAGGAACTTCCTTCATTGGAACCAGCACGTCAGCTGTCGTCTATCGAGGAGATCGAACAGCTTCCTTACCATGAGTTTATCCAAACAGCGAGTAAACTGATTGTATTACCAGAGGTCCATATTTTAGCGAGGGCAAAATTGCTGGAGACACTCAGGCAATTGAATGAATGCAACCCTGTTTTCTATTTGACGATTGAAGAAAAACTAGTCAAAGTCATACCCAAAGATTTGCCTAAGCCACAGCAACAGTCAAGTTATCGACAATTGTGTGTGTTTTCAGATCATTACGGGAATGAAGATGCGCTACTTAGTTCGGTGCTGAAAGAAGAATTTACGTTGCAATCTGCAATCGTTTATCCTGTCTATGATACATACATTGAAGACCCGAGGCGTTGGTTTCAACTGACTGTAGAGGCATGTACAGGAAAAACGATGTATGATGGTACGGAAGATGAAAAACAAGATTTTTTTAAAAAACGAGAGAAAATTTTGCAGCAAATGATCTTCTTCCATTAGATTTTATCAGTGAAAAAGATAAAAATGTTATGAAAAACAAGGATTCTACCCATTCAATATGTTTACAATTTGAAAGGGTTAGTGTACTATTTAAAGGTATGCATGAAACGTTTTTGATGTATAAAATGAATTTCTAAACTCGGAGGGAATTAAATGACTGCAACATTTGAAAAAAAAGGCACGAATGATGGTGTTTTAAAATTTACGATTGCGCAAGACGAAATCCAAAAAGGATTAACAACTGCGTTTAATAAAGTGAAAAAAAGCTTGAACGTACCTGGATTCCGTAAAGGGAAAGTTTCTCGTCAAGTATTCAACCGTATGTACGGTGAAGAAGCTTTATATGAAGATGCATTGAATGCTGTATTACCAGAAGCTTATGAAGCTGCTGTCAAAGAAGCTGGCATCGACCCTGTTTCTCAACCAAAAATCGATGTAGAAAGCATGGAAAAAGGTCAAGATTGGGTAATCACTGCTGAAGTAACAGTGAAACCAGAAGTAAAATTAGGACAATATAAAGATCTAGTTGTTGAAAAACAAGACCGTGAAGTAACAGATGCTGACGTGGATGCACGTATCAAACGTGAACAAGAAGCACAAGCTGAATTAGTTATCAAAGAAGATGCTGCAGCTGAAAATGGCGATACAGTAGTAATCGACTTCGAAGGCTTTGTAGATGGCGAAGCGTTTGATGGCGGAAAAGGCGAAAATTACTCACTTGAATTAGGTTCAGGTTCATTCATTCCAGGATTTGAAGATCAATTAGTTGGTCATAAATCAGGTGAAAGTCTAGATGTAAATGTAACTTTCCCAGAAGATTATCAAGCAGAAGATCTTGCTGGAAAAGAAGCAGTCTTCAAAGTGACAATCCATGAAGTAAAAGCAAAAGAAGTGCCTGAATTAGATGACGAATTCGCAAAAGATGTGGATGACGAAGTATCAACATTAGACGAATTGAAAGAAAAATATCGCAAAGAATTAGTAGAAACAAAAGAAAAAGCAGCGGACGATGCAAAAGATGAAGCAGCAATCCGTATGGCTGTTGAAAACGCAGAAATCGTTGAATTGCCGCACGTGATGGTTCATGATGAAGTACATCGTTCAATGGACGAATTCTTGAACAACATGCAACGTCAAGGTATCTCTCCTGAAATGTACTATCAATTAACTGGTTCTACAGAAGAAGACTTGCATAAACAATTCGAAGGTGAAGCAGAAATGCGCACAAGAACAAATCTTGTGATCGAAGCAATTGCAGCTGCTGAAAATCTTCAAGCAACAGAAGAAGAAATCAATGCAGAAATCCAAGAATTATCAGAAACATACAACATGCCAATCGAACAAATCAAACGCGTGTTGACAGAAGATATGCTGGAACATGATGTGACAATGAAAAAAGCAATCGAATTGATCACAGGTACAGCGACAGAAGCAAAAGAATAGAAATTAAGTAATAGAGGTCATGAAATAAGGGACTGTGACATGTTTGTTGTCACAGTCCCTTATTTTTTGTTAAGCGTGAAAATATACAAAAATATAGGTCAATCGATCCTTTGTTAAACACTTTTTCTTTTTACTAAACTATGTTATGATAGTAAAAGACTGTAAAGTCTCTGATAGTTTCTTGCATACTTTTTGCAAGTTAAGGGGTGAAGACCATGTATGACAATCCAAGTAGCAATGAGACCGTACGCTGTTCTTTTTGTGGGAAAACCCAAGAAGAAGTGAAAAAAATCGTAGCTGGTCCAGGGGTCTACATCTGTAATGAATGTATCGACCTATGTAAAGAAATCATTGATGAAGAATTTTATGAAGAAGCTGTACGCGAATTCACTGAAGTCCCTAAACCACTAGAAATTCTTGAAGTATTGAATAACTACGTGATCGGACAAGATCGCGCAAAACGCTCGTTAGCTGTCGCTGTATACAATCACTACAAACGTGTCAATCAGCAAGCACAAGAGAACACAGATGATGTTGAACTACAAAAAAGCAATATCTGCTTGATCGGACCTACAGGGTCAGGGAAAACATTTTTGGCACAAACATTAGCAAAAACGTTGAATGTACCTTTTGCAATCGCAGATGCGACAAGTTTGACAGAGGCTGGTTATGTGGGTGAAGATGTAGAAAACATTTTGCTTAAATTGCTCCAGTCTGCTGATTACAATGTGGAACGTGCAGAAAAAGGGATCATCTATATTGATGAGATCGATAAAATCGCGCGTAAAAGCGAAAATGTATCCATCACTCGTGATGTTTCCGGCGAAGGTGTCCAACAAGCCTTGCTGAAGATTCTAGAAGGAACTGTTGCAAGTGTTCCGCCTCAGGGAGGACGTAAACATCCACATCAAGAATTTATCCAGATCGATACGACGAATATCTTGTTCATCGTAGGTGGGGCGTTTGATGGTATCGAAACAATCGTGAAGAACCGCATGGGCGAAAAAACGATTGGATTTGGTACACAAAACCAAAAACTTTCTGAAGACGAAAGCGTCATGCAGCATATCATTCCTGAAGATTTGCTGAAATTCGGATTGATTCCTGAGTTTATCGGACGATTACCTGTTATGGCAGCTTTAGAGAAATTGACAACAGATGATCTGGTACGGATCTTGACTGAGCCAAAAAATGCGTTAGTCAAACAATATCAAAAACTTCTTTCTCTAGATGATACCGAACTTGAATTTGAACCTGAAGCATTGAGAGCTATTGCGAAAAAAGCAATCGAACGCAACACTGGTGCTCGAGGTCTTCGTTCTATCATCGAAGAAATCATGATGGATGTGATGTTTGATATTCCTTCAAATGAAAACATCGAAAAAGTGATTATTACCAAAGAAGCAGCTGAATTGTCTGGTGAGCCAACAGTGATCTATAAAGATTCAGAGAAAAAAGCGGGTTGATGAGAAGAGGCTGCCGTAAAAGTCATTTTGGCTTTTACGACAGCCGCTTGCTTTATTCATCACCTTTTTAAGGAGAGAGACCATGAAAGTCCATCAAGCTGAAATCATCATAAGTGCAGTGGCACCAAAACAATATCCAGAGACACAATTGCCGGAAATAGCTCTGGCAGGGCGATCAAATGTAGGGAAATCTTCTTTTATCAACACATTGATTGATCGAAAGAATTTAGCGCGTACTTCCGGTAAGCCTGGAAAGACCCAGACCTTGAATTTTTATTTGATCGAGAATGCATTGCATTTTGTCGATGTTCCAGGATACGGGTATGCAAAAGTATCCAAAACTGAACGAGCAAAATGGGGAAAGATGATCGAGACATATTTAACGACCAGAGAACAACTACGTGCGGTCGTTTCTTTAGTAGATCTGCGCCATAAGCCTTCTCAAGAAGATATCCAGATGTATCAATTTTTGAAGTATTATGATATCCCTGTGATCGTTGTTGCTACTAAGGCAGATAAGATTCCTCGCGGTAAATGGAACAAGCACGAAAGCGAGATCAAAAAAGCATTGGATTTTGATCGTAATGACACATTTATTCTTTTTTCTTCCGTTACAAAACAAGGGAAAGAAGAAGCATGGGCAGCAATAGAACAAGCAATCGAATCATAAAAAGAACAAAAAAGACTTACTAGCCAAACTCTTCCATAAAAGTTTGGCTAGTAAGTCTTTTTTTGCAGAACTTATCTTACTTTTGTTTCTTGTCTTTTTTCTTTTCGTTTTGTGGCTGCGGTTTTAGAAACCGATCGATTTCTTCTTTTGGCGCAACTGTTTTTTCCGGATCGACAGCAAATGATTCGAAAAGTTTATCTAAATTGTCTGTACGTTCAAATTTCAATCCCATCGCGAACACCTCTTTGTTCCTTTTTTACTTAGTTTACCATGTAATACCTAAAATTGGTTTCTAAGACAAAAAGTTTTAGTTTTTCTTTATCATTCGTTATAATTGAATTATAAAAAGATTTGAAAGAGGTGAGAAAATGATTGGTGAAGATAAATTATTAATGACTATCCAGCTCACAGACTTAAATGAGGAAGAAAAAAAACAGGAAATAAGCGATTGGGCTGTTTTGACACGTCTGTTGATCCAGCCAACATTTATCCGCTCTTTCGCTCAACAAGCGGAGCCGTATGATCTTAGGAAACTGCAAGAAAAAATAATGCTCGCATCGGTAAGAGACGAAAGCTGGTTAGTTGTAGGGAATGACGAGAACGAGTGTAGTTTTCGTTTGGAAGGCAATCAATTGTTGATAAAAAATGTATTGGCTATCCCTGTTTTCAAAGAAAACCAGTTTTTGATTCGAGATTTCATTCAGAAAAAAATGATTGCCCATGGTGTGTTTGCTTATATGAGAGCTTATAGCGAGTTTATCTATCACAATACAAAACAGATTCCCCAGCGGCTGCTGTTTGAGACGATGGATGAAATCGAGCGTTTACCTAAAATGAAACAGAAAAATGGCGACGTAGTAGTGGATTGCAATCAATTTCCAGGCTACGATCTTTTTTATCAAGGCTTATGTTTTACCTCATGTTGGGAAATGTATTACAGTCACTATTACCATCAGATCATCCCCAAACCGATTTTTCTCGATACACAACAAGTAGAAAAAGTGAAAGAATTAGATAACGAAGTCATATATATCCAGCTTTATCGAGACCCATTCAATTGGCAAAAAACAAACAATCAGCTATTCCAATCCTATTTTAGAGACCAGCTTGGGTTTGACCACCTTGCTTGGGATAACGGCGTGGGATTGCTGAAACCACCATTTGTTGAATACATTTATACTGATCATACGATTCAATCTGTCCAGTATCAAAATGCGCAGATGCAACCTGTTCCCAAAAAAAATGCCTCGTTCTTTGTAACGAAAAGTTATGATATTCAAGGAGGAAATTATAAAGAAAGACGTGTTCGCGGAACACTGAATGCCCAGGCGTATTTTCCTTGGGTTGACGAGAATCGCGCGCGAATGATGTGCTATAAGATCATCGATCCGACTGTTGCTTTGGACAATGGAATCGAAGCGTATTGTTATTACATCAGGGAATATCTAGAAATAGAGGTAACAGATGAGAAATATCAAGATTATCTTTTATCATTAAGAATCTATGTTCCTTCTGAAGCACTGCCGGATTTACCGTTAAAGGAAATCAAACACAGACTCACTGATATTGCCTTCAAACGAATAAAGAAAAAACGGCGAAGTGTCCAATTTGATGTCAAGAAAGGCGAGAAGCATCTGCGTGTGCAGTTTTTAGATTATCGCGAATTAGAACAATTGATTACTTTACAAAAAATATGAGGTGAAGAAAATGGATAAACAACTTTATTATCGAATAATGGTTCCAGCATCATTATTATCCGTCTGTCTCTTTTTTGTTCCTAATTTTCCTATTCGATCAGTCATCGGTTTCTTGGTCATGTTTGGTGGGATGGGACTTTATTATTACCTTCTTCATAAGGAAAGAAAACCTGCTTCTGTTTATATGAAAAAAACAAGAAGCGAAAATAACAAACGATAAAACAGTTTGATAATAGTCAAATAAAGTAGGAAACCAGTCAAAAAAAGACTGGTTTTTTATTTTTTTGACCGATTTATAATTTTTGTGAACGATTTTGACTGATTTGTATTGCGAGTCTAAAAAAAATATGCTATTATTTGTATTGAGGTGATCGTGAAAATGCTTACAGAGGAACGCAGACAAAAAATACTAGACTTGCTTGAACAGCAGAAAATCGTGAAATCACAAGACCTTGTAAACCTTTTGAATGCTTCAGAATCAACGATAAGGCGTGATTTGCAAGAGTTGGAGAATGGTGGTTTTCTAGAAAGAGTCCATGGCGGCGCTAAGAAAGAGCAATTATTGAATTTTGAGCAGAATATGAGTGAAAAATCACTCAAAAACGTTCATGAAAAACAGCAGATTGCCAAATTGGCAGCTGAAACCATTAATGACGAAGATGTCATCTATTTAGACGCTGGCTCTACTACTTTAGAAATGATCCCTTTTTTACAAGGAAAACAAATCACAGTGGTGACAAATTCCGTTCAACATGCGGCAAATTTAGTTGATTTGGAGCTTGCTACGATCATTTTAGGTGGAACGATCAAGCTGTCAACCAATGCTGTTTTAGGATCTAATGCGATAGAACAACTAAAACATTTTCATTTCAATAAAGCGTTTATGGGAATGAACGGTGCGCATATCGAGCAAGGATTCACGACACCGGATCCAGAAGAAGCAGCTGTTAAACGTTTAGCCATGAAAAATTCTGAAGAGACCTTTGTATTGATTGATCATACTAAATTCAGCCAGTTGTCTTTCACCTCTGTTGCACCTTTGGAAGCAGCCACGATCATAACCGAGCGTTGTCCATTAGAATTCATCAATGAATTCCGTGAAAAGACAACAATTAAGGAGGCAATACAATGATTTACACAGTAACACTTAATCCATCAATTGATTATATTGTACGCGTAGATGGGTTAAAAATAGGTGATTTGAACCGGATGAAAGAAGACTTCAAATTGCCTGGAGGAAAAGGGATCAATGTTTCCCGTATTTTGAAACGGATTGATTCTCAATCTACAGCACTAGGGTTTTTAGGAGGATTCACTGGCGAATTTATTTCGAAGTGGCTTGAAAAAGAACAAATCAAATCTTTGTTCACACACGTGCAAGAAGATACAAGAATCAATATCAAACTAAAATCAGATACTGAAACTGAAATTAACGGTTTAGGTCCAGCTATTTCAGACGAAGAAATCAATGAATTGAAGCAAGCACTAGGGACAGTAGAACAAGGAGATATCGTCGTATTGTCAGGAAGCGCGCCAGCCAGCCTACGAAAAGGATTTTATCAAGAACTGATTGATATCATTCGAGAAAAAGGTGCAGATTTCGTAATCGATACAACAGGTGATGATCTAAAAAATGCACTTGTTAAGAAACCGTTGTTGATTAAACCAAACAATCACGAATTAGCTGAGCTTTACAATACAACCTTCCAATCTGTAGAAGAAATCATTCCGTATGGAAAAAAATTACTAGCTGAAGGGGCACAGAATGTGCTGATCTCAATGGCTGGAGACGGCGCTTTGCTCTTTACAGAACAAGGAACTTATAAAACGAATGTATTGGTTCGCCCATTGAAAAATTCAGTAGGTGCAGGGGATTCAATGATTGCCGGTTTTATTGGTGCTTACAGCCGGACGAAAGATCCGATCGAAGCCTTTAAATGGGGAGTTGCTTGTGGAAGCGCAACGGCTTTTTCTGATGACTTGGCAGCTCGCGAACTGATTGATGAGTTATTGCCAGAAGTTGAAATCACAAAAATTGATTAGTTTCAAGGAGGATAATCATGAATATCAAGGATTTAATGGTCAAAGAAGCAATGATCATGGATTTGCAAGCGACTGATAAAAAAGGCGCGATCGATGAAATGGTTCAAAAAATGTTTGATGCCGGCCGGATTTCCGATATCGACACATATAAAGAAGGAATTCTAGCTCGTGAAGCACAAACCTCTACAGGTCTTGGTGACGGAATCGCCATGCCTCACGCGAAAAATAGTGCAGTCAAAGAAGCAACAGTTTTATTTGCAAAAAGCCAAAAAGGTGTAGATTATGAAGCATTAGACGGACAGCCGACTTATCTGTTTTTCATGATCGCAGCTCCAGAGGGCGCGAACGACACACACTTGCAAGCATTAGCAGCACTATCTCGATTGCTGATTGATGCAGATTTTGTAGCGAAATTAAAAGAAGCAAGTACACCAGAAGAAGTCCAAGACTTGTTCCAAACAGCTGAAGAGCAAAAAGAAGCAGAAGAAAAAGCAGAACAAGAAACACAAGCTGCAGAAGCTTCTGCTCATCCAGAAAGAAAATTCGTTGTTGCCGTTACAGCTTGCCCAACAGGAATCGCTCATACTTACATGGCAGAAGATGCTTTGAAGAAAAAAGCGAAAGAAATGGGAGTGGAGATCAAAGTCGAAACGAACGGTTCAGAAGGAATCAAAAACCGATTGACTGCTGAAGACATCGCTCGTGCAGAAGGCGTGATCGTTGCAGCAGACAAAAAAGTAGAGATGAACCGTTTTGACGGAAAAGAATTGATCAATCGTCCAGTCAGTGATGGTATCCGTAAACCAGAAGAGTTGATCAATCTAGCCCTTAGTGGTACTGCACCAGTATTCCATGGCGACGGAAAAGAAAATAGTTCAGAAGAAGGAAACGCGGATGGTACTGTCGGACAAAGAATCTATAAAGATTTGATGAATGGCGTATCACACATGTTACCATTCGTTATTGGTGGAGGAATCGCTATTGCTCTTTCTTTCATGATTGACCAATTTATTGGCGTGCCGCATGACCAGTTATCGAATCTGGGGAACTACAATCAAGCTGCTAGCTGGTTCAACCAAATCGGACAAGCTGCATTTGGGTTCATGTTACCGGTATTAGCTGGATTTATTGCTTCAAGTATCGGCGACCGCCCTGGTTTGATTGTTGGATTTGCTGCTGGTGCATTAGCTAATACAGGTGGCGCAGGATTCTTAGGCGCACTGATTGGTGGATTCTTGGCTGGTTATGTCATCGTATTTTTACGTAAATTATTCAAGAACTTACCAAAATCATTGGATGGAATCAAAACGATCCTCTTTTATCCAGTGTTTGGCTTACTGATTACTGGTTTCCTGATGTTGCTGGTCAATGTCCCTATGAAAGCAATCAATGATGCATTGAATGGTTTCTTGACAAGTATGAGTGGTTCGAATGCTGCTTTACTTGGTGCATTATTAGCTGGAATGATGGCGGCAGATTTAGGCGGTCCAATCAACAAAGCCGCTTATGTATTTGGTACAGCAACTTTAGCTACGACTGTTGCCACTGGCGGAAGTGTTGTGATGGCTTCTGTTATGGCTGGAGGAATGGTCCCTCCATTGGCGATTTTCGTTGCTACACGTTTGTTCAAAAATAAATTCAGCAAAACAGATCAAGATGCTGGTTTGACGAACATCGTGATGGGACTTTCGTTTGTCACGGAAGGATCGATTCCATTTGCAGCAGCTGACCCGATTCGTGCCATTCCAAGTTTTATTATTGGTTCTGCTTTAACTGGCGGATTAGTCGGTGCTTTCGGAATCAAATTACTGGCTCCTCATGGCGGAATTTTTGTTGTATTCTTACTGAGTCACCCAATCATGTATTTGGTGTTTATTGCTATCGGAGCAGTCGTCTCTGGTGTGATTTATGGTTTGTTGAGAAAAGCTCCTGCAGTAGCAGAAGCATAGAAATAAAAAGAAGAGACTGGGGAAATCCAGCCTCTTCTTTTTTTGTAGAGTCAAAGTAGTATAGATGAATAGTTGTTGTGCCATAAAATAGTTCTTCTCGGTTCGTTAAAATGATTGCTTCAAATTTGTGATCGAAGATTTAGCCTCGATTTCTTGCTTGATTCTTGGTAAGTTTGCTTCATCAGTCAAGATTACCAAAATATCTCCTACATTCATGATCGTATCACCGTGAGTCAAGATTTCCTGATTTCCTCTGCGTATAGAGATTAGCAGCATATTTTTAGGCCAATTGAAGTCCCGCACCATTAATCCGTCTAAAGAACTCTCTGCCGTTACTGGAAAATCAAAAGTTGTCCTTGCACCTTTAAGAGCGGCGGTCTGATTATTTCCAAGTAAACGTTCCAACAATGATTCGTAGATCGGATTCCCTCCGAGAAGATCATTGACGATATAAGCAACAAGAGCAGCCAACCCTAAAGGCATCAGATGATTGAGAGAGCCAACCATTTCTGTCACTAAAATAATTGCTGTCAGCGGTGCTTTCCCAATTGCTGTGAAATAACCAGCCATGGCAATCACGACGAAATCCTTGATGTAGATTGGATCCATCCCGAAATCAACCATGATGTTTCCATAAAAGCTACCGATTAAAGCACCCAATGTCAATATCGGAAGGAAAATCCCTCCTGGAAGACCACCACCATAAGAAATCATGGAAAAAACGAATCGAAGAACAAACAAACCGATAATCATAATGATTGGCAATGAAGCATGTCCAAAAGCTAAAACGATTTGATTGCCTCCGCCTAGCGTACTAGGCCATAAATAACCAATCGGCAAAATCAGCAAGAAAGGAACGAATCCATGAAAATAAGCTGGTAAAGGCAATCGGTTGTAAAATTTTGGCAATGCCAGCAGGACCTTTTGATAAATAAAACCTAAGACGCCTAGAAGTACGCCTAATACCACCAAAGAACCATAATATTTCAACGGCAAAGAAGGAAGATCCCCTAGATATAAAACTGGTCTTAAGCCAAAAAAATAAAGAGAGACAAAGTTAGCCGTGATGGCCGCAGCAAAAGATGTCAGCCAAACAAGAGGAGAGAAGGAGTGATGGATTTCTTCTAAAACAAAGAGTAATCCTGCGATAGGAGCATTGAATGCTGCTGCAAGTCCGCTACTTGCTCCGCTAGAAATCAAAATCTTTTCTTCTGAAGATGGACTCCGAAACAATTGTCCAGCTCCTTGTCCGATAGCTGCGCCAAGCTGTATAGAAGGACCTTCTCGACCTAGAAAAAGTCCTGCGCCAACTGAAAGTACACCACCAATGAACTTTTTCCATAAAACAGAGAACCAGTTCATTGATAATTCCCCTCGAAGCTGTCCTTCTACTTGTGGAATCCCGCTTCCTTTGATATCCGGTTCATTTTTGACCAGATAACCCACAAAAAATGCTGCAAGGATGCAGCAAATAGCCATACCAACTAAGTAAATCGGCTGTTCCCGACTTATTTCATAGATGCTTCGAACAAAATCGCCTAACTTTTCGATCGATAAACGAAACAGGCTAACCACGATTCCTGTCAGTAGTCCAACGAATATTCCTTTTAGAATAAAATATATCTGAGTTTTATCTAATTTCTTGATTTTTCCTTTTTTTTTCATTCAAACGCCTCGCTTTCTTTTAATTTAGCGCGAAATCAACGAATTGACAAGGAGAAATCCATAAAAAGAAACAAATGATTTTGAATTAGCTAGTTTAATGAAAGCCAAGAAAATGCTATAATTAACAAGATTGATAAAAGAAAGGATGTTGTTAATGTCATCCAAAGCTGAATTATTAAACGGGATGAACCCCCGTCAGAAAGAAGCTGTTCTTCACACTGACGGACCATTATTGCTGATGGCAGGTGCGGGAAGTGGAAAGACGAGAGTGTTGACGCATCGCATTGCCTATTTGATTGAGGAAAAAGAAGTCAATCCTTGGAACATCCTAGCGATTACTTTTACCAATAAAGCTGCAAAAGAAATGAAAGAACGTGTCAATGCGATTCTCGCATCTGGAGGCGAAGATGTCTGGGTATCGACTTTTCACTCAATGTGTGTGCGTATTTTAAGAAGAGATGTTGATTTTATCGGGTATAACCGGAACTTTACGATCATCGACTCTTCTGAACAGCTGACCTTGATGAAACGGATACTGAAAGAACTGAACATTGACCCGAAAAAATATGATCCTCGCAGCATATTAGGAACAATCTCCCAAGCAAAAAATAGCTTGCAGACCCCTCAGGATTTTGCAAAAATGCAAGGCAGTTATTACGAAGAGATTGCGGCAAAATGTTACGCTGCTTATCAAAAAGAGCTTCAATACAATCAATGTATGGACTTTGACGACCTGATCATGAATACGATCCGGTTATTTGAAGAACATCCTGATTCACTCACATATTACCAAAACAAATTCCATTATATTCATGTAGATGAGTATCAAGATACAAACCATGCACAGTATACGTTGGTCAATTTATTGGCAGGTAGATTTAGAAATCTATGCGTAGTGGGAGATGCAGATCAAAGTATCTACGGCTGGCGCGGTGCAGATATGCAGAACATCTTGGATTTCGAAAAAGATTATCCAGATGCTGCAGTGATTTTGCTGGAACAAAACTATCGCTCCACGAAAAACATTCTTAGCGCGGCAAACCAAGTCATTGAAAACAATAGCAATCGAAAACCAAAAAACTTGTGGACAGAAAACAAAGAAGGAAACAAGATCACTTACTATCGTGCAGATAATGAACGAGACGAAACTCGTTTTATCGTAGACCGGATGCAAGAAGAGATTCGAAGCAATCATCGAAATTACGGCGACTTTGCCATTTTGTACCGGACGAACGCACAATCTCGTGTAATGGAAGAAACCCTGTTGAAAGCAAATATTCCTTATAAAATGGTTGGAGGGCACAAATTCTACGATCGTAAAGAAATCAAAGATATTTTAGCGTATTTAAATGTGCTGGCAAATCCTCAAGACTCAATCAGTTTTGAGCGTATCGTTAATTCGCCCAAACGAGGCATCGGACCAGGATCTATCGAAAAACTACGCAGTTTTGCTTCTCTCCATGAATGGCCGCTGCTTGAAGCAGCCCAAAATGTGGATCTGGCAAATATCGGTGGAAAAGCAGGCCAGCAATTAGGTGCATTTGGAGAGATGATTCAAGAAGTCACGCAGATGATCCCATACTTGACAGTGACAGAATTGACGAAAGAGGTTTTGGATCGTAGCGGTTACCTGGAAGATTTAAAAATCCAAAATACATTAGAAGCACAAGCGCGCATCGAAAACTTGGAGGAATTTTTAACGGTCACACAAGAATTCGATAAGCAGTTCGAACAGCAAAATGAAGAAGATGCTGATGCACCAGAAGAAAAACTAACGGTCTTCTTGAACGATCTGGCACTTGTTTCTGACATTGACAATTTAGAAGAAGACGCTTCGCAAGTGACATTGATGACATTGCATGCAGCCAAAGGATTAGAATTTCCAGTTGTATTCCTGATTGGTCTAGAAGAAGGTGTTTTTCCTTTATCTCGAGCATTGATGGAAGAAAGCGAACTGGAAGAAGAACGTCGTCTCGCTTATGTGGGAATCACGCGAGCAGAAGAAGCGTTGTATTTAACCAATGCTTTCTCCAGAACATTATATGGACGGACGCAATATAACCGACCTTCTCGTTTTGTAGAAGAAATCGATCAAGAATTGCTAGAAATCGAGGGCATGCGTCCTACGCCTAAAAAAACACCTGTATTCGCTAAAAAAACAGCAGCATATAGCTATAAACAGCCAGAGACAGCGGTTGTTTCCTCTAAAAGTGCCACTGGAGGGGAAAAGAACAGCTGGAAACCTGGAGATAAAGTCAAACATAAAAAATGGGGACTAGGAACAGTCGTCCGAGTAAGTGGGACGTCGAAGGATCTAGAACTAGATGTGGCTTTCCCAAGTCAAGGAGTAAAACGTCTTTTGGCTGCCTTTGCGCCAATTGAAAAAGCTTAGTAGTGGAGGGTAAATGATGGAACATGAAATGACGATTGACGAAGCTGCTAAACGAGCAGAAGAACTTCGTACAAGATTGAACCAATGGTCTCGCGAATACTACGTAGAAGATAAACCAACAGTGGAAGACTATGTTTATGATAAAGAATACGCAGAATTAGTAGCAATCGAAGAACAATATCCTGATTTGATCACGTCGGATTCTCCCACTCAACGAGTAGGCGGAAAAGTATTAGAAGGGTTTGAAAAAGTCACTCATGATATTCCGCTTTACAGTTTGAACGACGTTTTCAGCAAAGAAGAGCTGATAGCTTTTGATCAACGTGTACAAAAAGCAGTGGGACGTGTAGTCGATTATTGCTGCGAACTAAAAATAGATGGTCTTTCCGTCTCTTTGCGTTATGAAGATGGGAATTTCGTTAGAGGAGCGACTCGTGGGGATGGGACTGTAGGAGAAAACATCACTGAAAACCTAAAGACTGTCCGATCAGTCCCAATCAAATTAAAAGAACCGATGAACATCGAAGTAAGAGGCGAATGTTTCATGCCAAAACGTTCATTTGTTCAATTGAATCAAGACAGAGAAGCAGAGGGAAAAGATATCTTTGCGAATCCTCGGAATGCCGCAGCCGGTTCCTTGCGTCAGTTAGATTCTAAAATCACAGCGAAAAGAAACCTGGATACTTTCTTATACACAGTAGCTGATTTCGGTCCTATGGAAGCAAAAACACAGTATGATGCACTAGAAGAGCTAGAAAAAATAGGATTCCACACGAATCGGGAAAAACGTCTATGTCATTCGATTGACGAAGTATGGGCATACATTGAGGAATATCATGATAAACGTGTAGATTTGCCCTATGAGATTGATGGGATCGTCATCAAAGTGAATGAGTTCTCGCTGCAAGATCAACTTGGCTTTACTGTCAAAGCACCACGATGGGCAACAGCTTATAAGTTTCCCCCAGAAGAAGTTGAAACACTGATCGAAAACATCGAATGGACAGTCGGACGAACGGGGGTAGTGACGCCAACGGCTATCATGACGCCGGTCCGAGTAGCAGGAACGACAGTAAGCCGTGCCAGTCTGCATAATGGGGATTATATCAAGTTGAAGGATATCCGCTTGAAAGATACAGTTCTGATTTATAAAGCGGGAGATATCATTCCAGAAGTTTCGCAAGTCGTGTTGGATAAACGACCTAAAGACAGCGAAGAATACCAATTACCTACACATTGCCCAGTTTGTGGAAGTGAACTTGTCCATTTGGATGAAGAAGTAGCGCTACGGTGCATCAATCCTAAATGCCCTGCTCAAATGAAAGAAGGCTTGAATCACTTTGTCTCAAGAAATGCGATGAATATCGACGGGTTGGGCCCACGTGTGCTTGAACAGATGTATGACAAAAAACTAGTCGCAGATGTTGCTGATCTTTATAAATTGACAGAAGAAGAGTTATTGACGTTGGACAAAATAAAAGAAAAATCAGCAAATAATATTTTGACAGCAATTGACAACAGCAAAGATAATTCGGTCGAGCGGTTGATTTTCGGATTAGGAATCCGACATGTCGGAGCGAAAGCAGCAAAAATTTTAGCAGAACATTTTGGTGATCTAGAGACATTGAGTAGAAGCGACTATGAGTCGATTATTGCGCTTGATACGATCGGTGATATCATTGCCGACAGTGTAGTCACTTATTTTAGTAACGAAGAAGTCCATGAATTGATGAATGAATTAAAACAAGCAGGCGTCAATTTCGAATACAAAGGGCTTCGAAGTACCCAATTGCAAGAAGTCGAGTCGCCTTTTAAAGAAAAAACAGTAGTCCTTACTGGTAAACTAACACGATTGACTCGTGAAGAAGCAAAAGAGACGATCGAAAATCTTGGCGGGAAAGTGACTGGTAGCGTATCGAAAAAAACGGATATCGTGGTAGCAGGAGAAGATGCTGGCAGCAAGCTAACCAAAGCACAAGAATTAGGAATCGAAGTTTGGACAGAAGATCAAATGGCAGAAGCATTGGCTAAAAGCCACTCAGCAAAAGAATAAATATTGAGTTTTTTCAGACAAATTTCAATAAATAATTTCAGACAGAGCACTCTTATGTTAAAATAGAGAGCAAAGTTTTTAACTCGTTTAGAAAGAAGGGGTAGTATGGCGATTAGTGAAGAACAAGTGAAACACGTTGCCAAATTAGCAAAACTTGCGTTCGCAGATGAAGAACTTGCAAGTTTTACCGACCAATTAGGTAAAATCATCGATATGGTGGAAATGCTGGAAGAAGTAGATACGGAAGGTGTTCCATTTACGTCGAATGTTGTCGAAACAGTAAACGTGATGCGACAAGATCGGGCGCAAGCTGGATGGAACCGTGATGAATTATTGAAAAATGTGCCGGAAACAGAAGACGGCTTTATCAAAGTACCCGCAATCATCGATAATGGGGAGGCTGGCGCATAATGACAAAATTACACAATCGTTCTCTAGAGGAACTACATCATATGCTTGTATCAAAAGAAATCACTGTACAAGATTTGACAAAAGCAACATTTGAACGAATCAAAGAAACAGAGCCTGAGATCGAAGCATTCATCACATTGAATGAAGAAAAAGCATTGGAACAGGCAAAAGCTTTAGATGAAAAAGGGATTGATGAAAGCAACATCCTTGCTGGAATTCCGATTGGGATCAAGGATAATATCGTAACAAAAGATATCTTGACAACCGCTGCATCTAAGATTCTTTACAATTTTGAACCAATTTATGATGCAACGGTCATGGATAAAATCTATCAAGCAGATATGATCCCTGTTGGTAAACTAAACATGGATGAATTTGCTATGGGCGGAAGTACAGAAACTTCTTATTTCAAGAAAACAAAAAATGCTTGGGACCAAACAAAAGTACCTGGGGGCTCTTCCGGTGGTTCTGCAGCAGCAGTAGCAGCTGGACAAATCCCAGTTTCTTTAGGTAGTGATACGGGGGGAAGTATCCGCCAGCCAGCAGCTTTCAACGGCATTGTAGGAATGAAACCTACTTATGGCCGTGTCTCACGTTTTGGTTTGATTGCCTTTGCTTCATCTCTTGACCAAATCGGACCAATGACCCGTACGGTGAAAGATAACGCATTAGCATTAACAGCTATCAGTGGTTATGACGAAAAAGACGGTACTTCTTCAGGCGTTTCAGTTCCTGACTTTGCAGAGGGACTGACCGGTGACATCAAAGGAATGAAGATTGCTTTACCTAAAGAATACTTAGGCGAAGGTGTGGCCCCTGGCGTAAAAGAAGCTGTATTGAAAGCAGCAGAAACATTCCGTTCATTAGGTGCTGTTGTGGAAGAAGTCAGCTTACCTCATTCAAAATACGGTGTGGCTGTTTATTATATCATTGCCTCATCAGAAGCAAGTTCCAACTTGCAACGTTTCGATGGTATCCGCTATGGTTATCGCTCTGAAAACGTGAAATCATTGGATGATGTATATGTCAACTCACGTTCAGAAGGATTCGGTGAAGAAGTAAAACGCCGTATCATGTTAGGTACATTCTCATTAAGTGCGGGTTATTATGACGCTTACTTCAAAAAAGCAGGACAAGTCCGTACATTGATCAAACGAGATTTTGAAAAAGTCTTTGCAGATTATGACTTGATCATCGGACCATCTTCACCAACAGTGGCATTCGGAATCGGTGAGAACATCAACGATCCAATCACGATGTACATGAGTGACATCTTAACGATCCCTGTCAACTTGGCTGGACTTCCAGGTATGTCTGTACCGGCAGGATTGTCAGAAGGATTACCAGTTGGATTGCAGATCATCGGTAATTATTTTGATGAAAAAACGATGTATCAAGCGGCATATGCGTTTGAACAAGCAACAGAATTCCACACACAACAACCAGCTATTTTAGGAGGGAAAGACGAATGAATTTTGAAACAGTCATTGGACTAGAAGTCCACGTCGAGTTGAAAACCAACTCAAAAATTTTCTCTCCAGCGCCAGCTCATTTTGGTGCAGAACCAAACAGCAATACAAACGTGATCGACTGGGGTTATCCAGGCGTGCTGCCAGTAATGAACAAAGCTGCGCTGGAATTCGGGATGAAAGCAGCTTTGGCATTAAACTGCGAAATCTCTAAAGATACTCATTTTGACCGGAAAAATTACTTTTACCCAGATAATCCGAAAGCATATCAAATTTCCCAATTTGATCAACCAATCGGTCATGACGGATGGATCGAAATCGAAGTAGAAGGCAAGAAGAAAAAAATCCGGATCGAACGGGTCCATTTAGAAGAAGATGCTGGGAAAAACATGCATGGTATCGGCGGCTATTCTTACGTTGATTTGAACCGACAAGGCACGCCTTTGATCGAAATCGTTTCTGAAGCTGATATGCGTTCACCAGAAGAAGCATACGCTTATCTAGAAGCATTACGTTCAATCATCCAATTTACAGAAGTCAGCGATGTGAAAATGGAAGAAGGTTCTATGCGTTGTGATGCGAATATTTCTCTCCGCCCTTATGGACAAGAAGAATTCGGTACGAAAGCAGAATTGAAAAACTTGAACTCTTTATCTTTCGTGAAAAAAGGTTTAGCTTTTGAAGAAAAACGTCAAGCAAAAGTTCTTCTTTCAGGAGGAGAAATCCAACAAGAAACACGCCGTTTTGACGAAACAACGAATAAAACAGTTTTGATGCGTGTGAAAGAGGGTTCTAGTGATTATCGTTATTTCCCAGAGCCTGATATTCCGAAATTCGTGATCGATGACGAATGGATTCAAAAAGTAAAAGCTAGTTTACCTGAGATGCCAGCTTCTCGTCGCGAACGCTATATCCGTGAATTTGGTCTTCCAGAGTATGACGCAATGGTATTGACACTTACAAAAGAAATGTCTGATTTCTTTGAAGCTGTTTTGGAAAATGGTGCAGATGCCAAGCAAGCATCTAACTGGTTGATGGGTGAAGTTTCTGCTTACTTGAACAGTGAGAAACTGGAATTAGCTGAGACAAAATTGACACCTGAGAACTTAGCAGGAATGATTCGTTTGATCGCCGATGGAACGATCAGCTCAAAAATCGCCAAAAAAGTCTTCCGTGAATTGATCACAAATGGCGGAGAAGCGCAAGAAGTTGTTGAGAAAAATGGTTGGGTACAATTATCTGATCCTAGCAAACTTCTTCCAATCATTAATGAAATCTTGGATAACAATCAACAATCTGTCGATGATTTCAAAAATGGAAAAGATCGTGCGGTTGGCTTCCTAGTCGGTCAAATCATGAAAGCAACTAAAGGGCAAGCAAATCCTGGTGTCGTGAACAAGCTGCTTAAAGATGAATTAGCGAAACGCTAGAGGCTGAAAATGAAAAAAGCACGCGTAATTTATAACCCTACCTCGGGAAAAGAATTATTAAAAAAAAATTTGGCGGATATCCTGCAGGCATTAGAAGAAGCAGGATTTGAAGCCAGCGCCTATGCCACTACACCAGAACCTGATTCAGCCAAGAATGAAGCACGCAGAGTTGCAGAACTAGGTTTTGATCTAGTAGTGGCAGCTGGGGGCGACGGAACGATCAACGAAGTGGTCAATGGGATCGCTCCGCTTGAACACCGTCCTAAAATGGCCATTATCCCAGCCGGTACGACGAACGACTATGCTCGAGCATTAAAAATTCCTAGAGATAATATTAAAGCAGCAGCAGAAGTAATAAAAAAACACCAAACAGTAAAAATGGACATCGGTCTTTCTGATAGCAGTTACTTCATCAATATCGCTGCAGGCGGCTATTTGACAGAATTGACTTATGAAGTTCCATCAGAACTAAAGAGTATTTTTGGTTATCTTGCCTACCTTGCGAAAGGAGCAGAGATGCTACCTCGAGTAAAGCCAATCAAAATGCGCTTGAAGTATGATGAAGGGGAATATATCGGAAATGCTTCGATGTTTTTCCTAGGGCTGACGAACTCTGTTGGAGGATTCGAACAGATCGCGCCAGATGCCAAATTGGATGATGGCAAGTTTTCTTTGATCATTGTGAAGACAGCAAATATCTTTGAGATCTTGCATATTGCGGCACTCATGCTGAATGGCGGTCGACATGTCGATGATCCAAGAGTAATCTATACCAAAACAAGCAGTTTGTTCGTCGAAACAGAAGATGATATCAATCGACCAGTAATGATCAACTTAGATGGTGAATATGGCGGGGAAGCACCGATGCATTTCCAAAATCTTCATCAACACATTGAGTTCTTTGCCAATACCGATCAGATTCCTGATGAAGCAATCACAGGCACAGATGAAGAAGAATTAGAGGTTGTCAGCAAAGAATTCGTAAAAGAAGTCGAACGTTTAACGGATGAAGATATCGACGGTGACGGAAAAATAGCAGACGAAACACCTAATCAAAAGAATTAATCAAAAGCCGGTGCTGAACGTAGTAAGGTCAGTGCCGGTTTTAGTTGTGTAATTAGCTGATTTATAGTAGAGTTCAGTAGGATTGAAAAATAGGCTTAAAGGAGCAAAATATGACAGAACAGCAAATAGTAAAGAAAAACGAACGATATACAGTCGAAATCGTCGACTTGAGTTATGAAGGAATGGGGGTAGCAAAAATCGATGGTTATCCATTGTTTATCGAAAATGCACTCCCTGGAGAAGAAGTAGAAATACTAGTAGTGAAAGCAGGCAATAAGTTTGGGTATGGGAAAGTCGAAACATTTATTACACAATCTCCTGATCGCCAGCCTGTAGAAAACAATGCATTACTTCGCACAGGTATCGCACCTTTAGCTCATTTGAAGTATGAACAACAGCTTGTCTTCAAACAAAAACAAGTAGAGCATGTAATGGCGAAGATTGCTAAGATGCCAGAAGTTCCTGTACTTCCAACTGTCGGAATGGCAGAACCATTCGGCTACCGTAATAAAGCACAGATCCCTGTTCGCCGTATCGATGGACAGTTAGCCACCGGTTTTTACAAAAAGAATAGCCATGATCTAGTCCCTATCGAAGATTTTTATATCCAAGATCCTGTCATCGATCAAGCAATCAAAGTAGTCAGAGATATCTTGCAACGGTTCCAAGTACGAGGATATAATGAAGAAAAAAATGAAGGACAGCTTCGTCACATCATTATCCGTCGTGGTCATTATTCCCATGAAATGATGGTCATTTTAGTTACTCGTAAAGAAAAATTCTTTAAATCCAAGGAAATTGCTGAAGCCATTCATGAAGAATTGCCAGAAGTGGTTTCGGTCATCCAAAATATCAATGAAGAAAAAACAAATGTGATTTTAGGAGACAAAGAAAAAGTTTTATATGGCAGAGACTATATCGAAGATCAGCTATTAGGAAAAACCTATCGAATCTCAGCAAAGTCATTTTATCAAGTAAATACTCAACAAGCAGAGTATCTGTACCAAACAGCCATCGAGTTTGCTGAGTTAGATAAAAAAGACATTGTGATCGACGCTTATTCAGGAATAGGTACGATTGGCTTGTCTTTAGCAGACAGAGTGGATAAGGTGTATGGGATGGAAGTTATTCCAGAAGCAATTGAAGATGCACAGTTCAATGCTTTAAATAATAAAATCGAAAATGTTCATTATGAAGTCGGAAAAGCAGAGAAAGTCATGAAAAAATGGCAAGAAAAAGGGATTAAACCATCTGTGATCGTAGTTGACCCTCCACGAAAAGGATTAGATCATCATTTTATTGAATCAGCAATCGAAATGTCACCAGAACGAATCGTCTATATCTCGTGTAATCCGGCAACTTTTGCAAGAGATGCTAAGTTATTTGCAGAAGCAGGTTATGCCGTGAAGAAAGTTCAGCCTGTAGATCTTTTCCCGCAAACCCATCATATCGAATTAGTCGCTTCATTCGTTAAAGGAGAATAAAAATGGACCAAAAAGAAAAAATGAAAGAATTGATCAAAAAGAAACAAGGTGGAGGCCGATCCAAACAAATGGAAACACCTAAGAATGATCGTAAAAACATGAGAAAAGGCCCTAAGATCTTTAATAAGTAATATGGTTAAAAATGGATGGGGAACGATGATCTTGATGATCGTTCCCCATCCTTTCGCTATTTAAATCCTCATACACTTTGTTTTATATTCTTGAAAATGATATAACCTAAAAAAGATAAAAAAAGAGTGAATAAATGCCGCTATACTCCACATTTTTGGTAATTCAATCGGCTGTTCGTGAAAAAGTCGTTGAAAATGAGGGGTTAAAAAAGTCATGATGACAAAAGAAACAAGAAATTTAGCTGCATTTAGAAAAGCTTAGAAAAACTCATGAAAGCCATCAGAATTGCTCCTGCTGACTGGAAAGCTACATACGAGGCCATTCCAAAATATTTAGCTGATTGCATTCAGATATTTTAACATTTTTTGTGTTCAACCAGTAATGAGACAAAGAGGCTGGGACAGAAGCGTTTAACTCCAAGAAATAAGAAGGAATTCACGAAAATTGCTTTTTCAAATTTTTGTTAATTTCAGCTTATTTCCGAAGGAGTTGCTTCTGCTTCCGCCGTTTATACGTGTTTAGAGCGTGGGACAAAAGTGTTCTTTACTTTTGTCCCACGCTCTTTTGGCTATGCTACCTGAAATTGACTATTATAAAGGCTAGCATAAAGCGTTGGTGCTTGGAGTAATTCAGAATGCGTTCCTTTTTCGACGATATCGCCGTTTTTCATTACAAGGATCATATCTGCATTTTCAATCGTTGACAAACGGTGCGCGATGACAAAACTTGTCCTGTCTTTTGTCACAGCCTCCATTGCTTGCTGGATCAATGCTTCTGTTCGTGTATCTACACTAGAAGTTGCTTCATCTAAAATAACGACAGGGGGATTTGCCAGAATGACCCGTGCAATTGTTAATAATTGTTGCTGCCCTTGAGATAACGTACCATTTTCGCTAGAGATGATTGTATCATATCCCTCTGGCAGTGTTCGAATAAAGTGATCACATTGCGCGATTTCAGCCGCTTCGATAATTTGTTCTCTCGTGGCATCCATTTTCCCATAGGCAATATTATCGGCCACTGTTCCTTCAAACAGCCAGGTATTTTGTAAGACCATCCCAAAAGAACGGCGTAGTTCTCCACGCGAAAGCTTAGTAATATCGCGGCCGTCAAATTCGATCTTTCCTTTATTCAGTTCATAAAAACGCATCAGCAGATTAACTAAAGTCGTTTTTCCTGCACCAGTTGGTCCAACGATCGCCACAGTTTGTTTTGGTTTTACTGAAAAATCAACTTGATTCATCAATATTTTATCCGATGTGTAACCAAATTGTACATTTTTGAAAGCTATTTTTCCTTTCGGTTCTTCCAAAAGTTTTGCTTCTGGTAAGTCCGGAATTTCATCTGTTTCATCTAATATCTCAAAGATCCTTTCGATTGCAGCCATTGCGGATTGGATCGAGTTGATCACATAAGAAGCAGTGGAAATTGGTTCAGAGATCTGATTGATGTACTGAAGGTAAGCTTGTAAGAAGCCAATCGTTACACCGCCAGAAAGAACGAGTATAGCACCGAATACCGCACTTATGATGAAGGCGAGTTGATTGATGAAACGGATTGCCGGATAGATGGCAAAGTTCATAAATTGAGCACGTTTAAAAGCATTGTATTGTTTTTTGTTTACTTCATGTATAGAAGCTTCTGCATGAGCTTGCTGATTGAATGTTTTGACCACTAGATTACCAGCTAATATTTCTTCCATCCGATTATTCAAGACACCTAGTTCATATTGGTTTTGTTCAGAAATCTGTTTGTTTTTATTCGCAATTTTAGTTGTAACAATTGAACTTCCGACGATCAGCAATAAGACGAGCAAAGTAAGCTTGCTTTCGATATAAAACAGCATTAGACCAGCAGCAGCTATTGTTACGACAGAAGTGAAAAATTGATTGATACCTGTCAATAACACTTGAGAAAGCTGATTGAGTCCGGTAGTCGTTCGACTGATGATGTCGCCGACTTGATGATTATCAAAAAACGACATCGGTAACGTTTTGAATTTTTTTGTGATTTCTTTTCGCACTCTCAATGTGATCTTTTCGCTTAATGCTGCCATTGTACGTTCTTGGATAAATGAAGCAACACTGCTTAGGACTGAACAGCCGATCAGCAATAAGACAGGGAACAGCAATGCCTGTTTGATATCACTGAAAGTAAGCTGTCCAATACCTGTTTTTCTTATTTGCGACAACAAATCATCAATCCCGATTCCCATGATCAGGGGCATGGCTACAACTAATAGGTTGCCCAATAAACTGCATAGAAACAATCCGTAAAAATATTTATGTTCAGGTTTGATCATTTTCCAAAAACGTATCAAAGCGCGTGTGTTTAACGTTTTTTTCTTTTCCATCGAACCCTTCTTTCTATATTCCTTGTGATTTGGCAAATTCCTGATATGTTTGACAATTAGACAATAGTTCTTCATGAGTACCTTGTCCTACGATTTTTCCTTCATCTAAAACAATGATGTTATCTGCTTGTTGGATCGTACTGAGACGTTGAGCAACAATCACGAGAGTTTTCTCCGACATGTGTTTATGGAGTGCTGCCCTTAATGCTGCGTCTGTTTTATAATCTAAAGCGGAAAAACTATCATCGAATACATAGATTTCTGCTGGTTTGATCAATGCTCGAGCAATGCATATCCGCTGTTTCTGTCCGCCAGAATAATTAGAACCACCTTGAGCAACAAAGCTATCTAATCCATCCGGAAGAGTGTCCACTAGTTCTTCTAATTGGGCGATCTTGATCGCTTTAGCCAATTCTTCTGGTAAGGCATGTTCATTTCCCATCTGCAAGTTGCTTAAGATCGTACCGCTGAATAAGAAAGCTTTTTGAGGGACATAACTGATGTGTGAGCGGATCTGTTCCTGTGTCATTTGAGTAAGAGGGATACCACCAAGGGTCACTTTTCCTACAGTAGGATCACTTAGTCTCAAGAGAAGTTTTGCTAAACTGCTTTTTCCAGATCCGGTCCCGCCAACGATCGCCGTTGTTTTTCCTTTAGGTATTGTAAAATCAATATCTTCTAGAACTGGATCAGAAGTTTCAGTATATTTGAATGTGACATGTTCAAAAGCTGCTGCATTTGTCTGAGCAAAGGATGGTTTAGCAACTGTTTGGATCGTCTCTTCTTTAATTTCGATCTCTGCTTCGAGTATTTCTTCTATTCGTCGTAAAGAGGCGAATGATTTAGGGATAATGACCAGTACCATGGCTGCAATCATCAAATAAGCAAGTGTCAGCATAGAGTATTCCACTACCGCGGTCACGACCCCGATCTGTAACGTCCCGTCTGCCACAAGATTTCCGCCAAACCACAAAATAGAAGCATAAACGATTCCCATGAGTAAAAAAGCAATTGGAGTGACCCAAGCAAAGATTCGGTTCACTTTGATCATTTGACTAGCATAATCTGCAAAGGTCTGATTCGTTCGCTTTTCTTCATATGATTGATTATCAAAGGCACGGATCATATTGATCCCCGTAAAGAATTCTCTCAATGTGATGGTGATCCGATCCATTTTTGGTTGGATACTCAAAGATAAAGGCGTTCCTCGTTTCATCAGTCGGTAAACGATCCATACGTAAAAAACAACAGAGAGTAATGTAACCCATGTAAGCAATAGAGAATAACGAAACATCATGAGGATGGTGAAAAAGCAAATAACTGGTGCTGGTAAAATCATTTGGCAAAATAAAACAATCATTTGCTGGACATTATCGACATCATTCGTCATTCTTGTCAAAAGAGATCCAGAACTGAAACGGCTGATATCCTTCATTGACAGTTGTTGGAATTTACGGAAATATTTCTCCCGTGTCTGGAATCCAAACCGAGCGGATGCCAACGCTGAAAAGTAACTAGAGGCAACTGCAGCGATCGTTCCTAGAAATGCTACAAGTAGCATTTCAACGCCGATTTTCTTGATAACAGAGGCTTCGCCACTTGCTATACCTGTGTCGATCAGTTTGGCTACTAATTTTGGTACACCTAATGTACCGGCGATTTGTAAACAGATCATCACAAAGGTAAGGAGAGCGAGTCCTTTGTTTTGCTGTAAGAATTTTTTTAAGATAGTCATATTATTCCTCCTTTTTCCTGATACTTTTCGATTCTATACCTTCAAGTAGCTTGAAGGTCAATAGAAAAAAGAATAAACTAGAAAAGAGGTGAGAAAAAATGAAAAAAATGTACACGATCGGCCAAGTATCAGAACTGTTCGATTTGCCAAAATCAACGATTCGCTATTGGGATGAACAGGGTCTGATCCGGTCAAGCAGACAGGAAGAGAATGATTACCGCTTGTTTGATATCGACGATATTTTTATGCTTTATGATATTGTTTTTTATAGAAAATTAGATATACCGATCAAGCAGATGAAGAATTTATATGGTAAAACGCTGACGGAGTTATATGAGACACTTGATGAAACAGAAAAAAGAATCCATAAAGAACTATTGATAATGAAACAAAAACAGAAAGAGATAAGGGCGCGAAAAAAACAGTTGAAATTGATGATCGATACAAACGAGGAAGAATTTCCTATAGAAGAGATCCCTTTTGACTGTATGATCTCAACGGAATTTGAGGATATTGTGGAAATAAAACAATTTCTACCGAACTATTCGAGTTTTGGAATGATGAGTATGCCAGCTTCCAGTTCGCAAACGATGTACGGCTTTTTTATCGACCCTAGTGAGATACATTTATTTTCCCAAGATGTGATTTGGAAGAAAAAAGATACGACTATTTATCGCCGGTTTTTATTGAAATCTGAGATGAACCATGCGGAACGTAATAATATCTTAGAAGTCAGAGAAACAATGCATGAAAAAGGGTGGGAAACAGGAGAAGTGATCGGACAATATCTATTGACAAATACGGACGAAAACAATATCAGAATTGAATATTATCATGCATGGATGGAAATGAAAAAATAGGAAAGAAATATTTAGGATAAGTGGATTGAATGGATGAAAATGAAATAAGAGAGAAACTGCTCGATTTTTTTATTAAAAAAAGATTGACAAAATGAAACGAAAGTGGGATATTAATTAGCAAATAATGAAGCGTTGAAGAGAAGAGTAGCTGATCGGAAATAAGTACAGAGACCTTGGTAGGTGAGAGCAAGGATTGTTTGGTCAGTGAAGATGAGCTCTGAGTTTTTTGGATTGTTCACGCAATCTAAACGGTAAAGCGACCGATAACTCGCCGGGTATACAATCTGTACCGATGAGGCATTATTTGTGAAAATAATGCAAATAAGGGTGGTAACACGAAGTATTCGTCCCTTTTGTCGTTCAACGGCAAAAGAGGCGGGTACTTTTTTCTTTTTTTGAAAAGCTTCATACGCTTTGTTAAAACATGATTATTGGAGGAGATTTTTTATGACAATTCGAACAACATCACCATTTCGCTATGACATCGTCGGGAGCTTTTTACGTCCTGAAAAGCTGAAAGAGGCAAGGACTCGTTTTACCGATGGGGAAATCACACAAGAGGAACTTCGAAAAGTTGAAGATGAAACGATCATCGAATTGATAAAAAAACAAGAAGGAGCTGGTTTGAAAGCTGTTACTGATGGAGAGTTCCGTCGCAGCTGGTGGCACTTGGACTTCTTTTATGGGTTGAATGGCGTGGAATTTTATGTGCCTGAACATGGCTATTTCTTTCATGGAGAAGAGACACGTCCTGGTACAGTGATTGTGACGGGGAAAATTTCTGGTACGAACCACCCTTTCGTCGAACATTTTAAATTCACTCAGGCACATACAAGTCAAGGCATCGAAGTGAAACAGACAATTCCTGCTCCAGCTCAAATTTTAGTGGAACTACTTCGTCCGGATATATTACCCCATGTTCGAAAAGTCTATGAAGACAATCAAACATTGATCAAAGATATCATCGCAGCTTATCGTCAAGTGATCGACGACTTATATGAAGCAGGTGCGCGGACGATCCAGCTAGATGATTGTACATGGGGAGTATTAGTTGCACCACTTCCTAAAGGGTTTGCGATGGATGAGGGAAAAGATGAAAAAGAAGTTCGTCGGGAACTAGCAAATCTTTATTTAACGATCAACAATGCAGTCTTAGCTGACCAGCCGGATGATTTAACACTCAATACACATGTCTGTCGCGGGAATTATCATTCTACTTGGGCAGCATCGGGGGGCTATGACGACGTAGCAGATCCATTATTTACTCAAGAAAATGTCCGTGCCTATTATTTAGAATACGATAGTGAACGTGCTGGGAGTTTTGCACCTTTAGCGAAAGTTTCCGAAGATAAATTAGTTGTATTAGGCTTGATCACAACGAAAAGTGGTGAACTGGAAGAGCGCCAGCAAGTGATTGACCGGATCTACGAAGCGACACGATATCTGCCTTTGGATCGTTTGTGCTTAAGTCCTCAATGCGGATTTGCTTCAACAGAAGAAGGAAATATTTTGTCTGAAGAAGAACAATGGGAAAAGATTGCTTTTGTCAAAAGCATTGCAGAAGAAGTTTGGGGGAACAATTAAATCATGCAGGAGAGCTTGCTAGGAAAGAACACTATGGTATAATCAGAATGCTTAATACTAATTTCTGAGGGAGACTTATGAAAAAGAAAATTCTTAAATTTATCGGATGGTTCTTCGGAATCATTCTTGGGATCGCGTTTGCAATCTTTCTTGCCTTCCAGCTTTCCCCCAGACCCGGAGCATTCTTGATCAACCATATGTTTTCAAATACTGTTCAAATCACCGATCAGAAAACGTTCAATCAAGCAGAAAAAAACGTGGCGAAAAAAACAGATTTGACGTACGAGTCCAACTATAAAGAGAATACGTATGATATCTACTATCCAAAAAACAGCAAGGGACCTGTTCCTGTTCTGTTTTGGGTACATGGTGGAGGGTTCGTCGGCGGAGATAAATCAGGTGTCAAGGAATTTGCGACAAAATTAGTATCAGATGCCAACATCGCAGTGGTTGCGATGAATTATGAATTAGCGCCTGATTCAGAATACCCTAATCAAGTTCTTCAAGTGAATGAGCTGGTCAAAGATTTATTAGCTGAAGGCGACGACAAACTGCTAGACATGGAACAACTATTTTTTGGCGGCGATAGTGCAGGTGCACAAATCGCTTTGCAATATGCAGCTCTACAAACAAATGAAGCGTATGCCAAACAGATGAAAATCAAACAGGTACTTCCAAAAGATAGTTTGAAAGGAACCATTTCTTATTGTGGACCCGTTGATTTAAAGCTAACAGCACAGCAACATTCGGATGATCGATTTATGAAGTTCTTCGTCAAAACCGTTGCATGGTCGTTGATTGGAACAAAAGATTGGAAAACGAGCGAGCAACTGAAAGAAGCTAGTGTGGCTGACCATGTTTCTAAGGAATTTCCGCCAACGTATATAACTGACGGAAATGCTTACTCCTTCCAAGAGCAAGGTCAAGCATTAGAAAATCGGTTGACAGAATTAAAGGTACCCGTGCAATCCTTGTTTTATACAGATACAAAAAAAGAGATTACCCATGAATACCAATTTGATTACACGCTAAAAGAATCGCAAAATTGTTACCAGCAGACATTGGATTTTGTGAATAAGTATAAGTAAGAGGTTGTGAAAAAGCCGTTTAGTTTTGAGTATGAAGAAACGAAGCGGCTTTTTACAACCTCTCTTTTAATACCTTTTTGTTCTTGGGATAAAACTTTCCCGAACAATCAATCGTGCAGGATAAGTCAAAATGATTGGTTCGTCCCGTATTCCGTCAATTCGCTCCAATGCCATTCGAACAGCTGCTTGCCCAATTGATTTCGCATTGATTTGGACACTGGTCAAGCCAGGGGAGAGGTTTGCGATTGTCTCGATATTATCAAAGCTTGCTACAACAATCTCTTCTCCAATTTGGATATTTTTTTGTTTCAATGCCCGATAGACACCGATTGCCATTGGATCGCTCCCGACAAGAATGGCAGTAGGAAGAGGGGATTCATTTTCTAATAGATCAGTCGCAAGTCCCTCACCTTGTTTTTCTGTCCAGCCACCTAGACGATAAGACATATATTTTTCTAAGTGATGATCGATCATAAAATGCTGATAGGCACGCATTCTCTTTTCGTTTATAGAAATCTGCTTCCCACCCAGTTCATCCATATCGACTTTATACCCCCCAATATAGGCTATTCTTTTATGGCCATTTTCTAAGAACAATTCCAGTACGGTTTTAGTCATCCGTTCAAGATCTGCATAAACCATATCGACCTCTTGCTGGATGTCAGGGTTATCCACGACGACTATTTGCATGTTTTGTTTTAATAAGGCGGTAATCGATTCTTTCGTAACGGTCCCAACAACGATCACCGCACCTAACTGATCTAGATCTTCCCATTGTTTAGGATTATCAGATAGATTATAGATTCGATTCATCCCTAAATGCAGACGTCGAGCTTCTTCTTCCATCCCTACTCGCAAATGTTTGTAATAGATATCATGTTCTTCGCTCGCTTTGCCGATCGTAGAGATCACACCAATCGAAGGCATTCTCTTTTTGATATATTTTCGAGTACTGATATCATAATCCAACGCAGCTGCTGCCTCTACTATTCGTTGCCGAGTAGCCTGAGCCACATGGATCGTCTGATCGTTATTCAACACGCGGGAAACTGTAGCAGGAGAGACATTTGCCTTTCGTGCGACATCTCTAATTCCAACCATTTTTACACACTCCTCAAAAAAACAAAAAATTTCTATTGACAAAATTGTTTAGTAAACAGTATACAGGAATTATAAAAAAAGTAAACGGTTTCCGTTTTGGTGGGAGTGAAATGATGGATATTACGCATAAAAAAACAGAAAAAAATTTCATCTTATTTGATGAAAAGAGCCGAGTATTCCATTTACGAAATACATTTCTTTCTTATCTGATAAAGATAGAAGAGAGCAATGTATTGGCGCATATTTATTTTGGCAAACCAGTCAAGCAGTACAAAGACAATAAAAATTATCCCCGAAGAGATCGTGGATTTTCAGGAAATATTCCCTTAAATCCTGACCGGTCTCTGTCGAAAGATACACTACCACAAGAATACTCTTCTCATGGCAGCATGGACTTTCGAACGCCCGCATCGATCATTCAGCGCAAGAATGGGTCAGACTTACTGGATCTGAGATATGATAGTAATTATATTACAGATGGGAAGCCAGACATCGAAGGCTTGCCTCAAACTTATGTGCTAGACAAGTCAGAGGCACAAACGTTGGTGATTTCACTTAAGGATAGAGAAACAGCGATTTATTTCGATTTGTTCTATACCATATTTAGTGATAGAGCAGTGATCACACGATCTGTAAAGATAAGAAATGAAACTAGAGAAACAATCAAACTAGAAAAAGCAGCTAGTTTCCAGTTAGATTTTGCCCATACTAGGCGATTTGATGAAGTCATTGCTTTGCCAGGAGCACATGTCAATGAAAGACAGATCTCACGGCAATCTCTTTTATCTGGAACAAAAGTATTTGAAAGCCGTCGAGGAACGAGCAGTCACCATATGAATAACTTTATTGCTTTAGTTCATCATCATACGACAGAAAATACTGGAGAAGCGATTGGACTTCAATTTGTTTATTCCGGCAACCATTCTTTCGAACTTGAAAAAGATCAGATCAATCAATTGAGAGTCGTCGGTGGGATCAACAGCCATTGTTTTTCGTGGGAATTGAATGCAAATCAGTCTTTTCAAACACCTGAAATGATCCTTTCTTACTCAAGTCAGGGATTGAACAAAATGAGTCAGATCCACCATGAGTTGCTACGTGAAAGAATCGCAAGAGGTCGTCATCAATTTGCTGAACGGCCGATTCTTGTCAATAACTGGGAAGCCACTTACTTTGACTTCAATAGTGAAAAAATCAAAGCGATCATTGATGAAGCAAAGGAGCTAGGCATCGAAATGTTCGTATTAGATGATGGCTGGTTTGGAAAAAGAGATGCGGACAATTCTTCATTAGGAGACTGGTTCGAGTATAAAGGCAAGTTGACAAATGGATTACGTGAAATAGCAGATTATGCTCATAGCAAAGGATTGAAATTTGGTTTATGGTTTGAACCAGAAATGATCTCCATTGATTCTGAACTGTATCGAACACATCCTGATTTTCTTATGCAGGTGCCAGGTAGAATGCCTTCTGCTTCCAGATCACAACATGTACTGGATTTTACAAGGTTAGATGTTCGGCAGACGATTGAGAAACAAATGAGAAAGATTTTAGACACGATTCCTCTTGACTACATCAAATGGGATATGAATCGTTCGCTTTCAGATATCTATTCGATTACCCTTGACCCACTTAGACAAGGAGAAGTAGCGCATCGTTATATGCTTGGGCTTTATGAACTACTCGAACATTTGACAGCTGATTATCCGGAAATCTTATGGGAAGGCTGTTCTGGTGGAGGTGGGCGGTTTGATGCTGGTTTTATTTATTATATGCCGCAGTCATGGACAAGTGATAACACGGATGCAGTGGAGCGTATGAAAATCCAATATGGAACAAGTCTTGCTTATCCGATTTCGTCCATCACGGCTCATGTATCAGCTGTACCAAATCATCAGACTGGCAGATCTACTTCGTTGAAAACAAGAGGAGAAACAGCTATGAGCGCTGTTTTTGGTTATGAACTGGATTTGACAAAGCTGTCTCCTGAAGAAAAAAAGCAAGTCAAAGAACAAATTATATCCTATCAAACGATTCGTCCCGTGATCCAGTACGGCCATTATTATCGTTTGGCGAGTCCTTTTGAAGAAAATATTGTCGCATGGATGTTTGTGTCTCCTAAACAAGATGAAGCTATTGTGTTTTTAGGGAGGATACTAGCTTCAGCTCAACCAGCGTTCCATGAAGTATATCTGTTGGGGTTAGATGATGAGGCACTTTATCAGGAACAGACCTCGAAGCGGCTATTTTCGGGGGCCGAATTGATGACAGTCGGACTTTACTTCCCTGATTTTCAAGGTGATTTCCAAACAGAGCTGCTTCATTTCAAAAAGTTATGAGAGAGAAGGAAAAAAGTATGAAAGCAAATATAAAATGGTTAGATGATCCACAAGTTTTTAGAGTGAACCAATCAAATGCGCATAGTGATCATGTTTGCTATGCAACAAGGGAAGAAGTAGAAACCACATCATCCCTTAAACAGTCTTTAAATGGAACATGGCGTTTTTGTTATTCGCCAAATCCTTCGGTACGTCCAAAAACATTTTATAAAAAAGATTTTGATGCCTGTTCTTTTGATGAAATCACTGTTCCTAGTCATATTGAATTAGCAAATTATGACAAGATCCATTACATCAATACGATGTATCCGTGGGAGGGACATGTATTTCGCCGTCCCCCTTTCACGACAAGCCCTGAGAAAGAGGCTGAAGGGATATTTTCAGCTGCTAAAGACAATCCGGTGGGGTCCTATTTGACGACTTTTCGATTAGAAGAAGGTCTAAAGGGAAAACAAATCTCGATACATTTTGCTGGTGTAGAACAAGCAATGTTCCTTTGGTTGAATGGTCATTTTATCGGCTATGCCGAAGATTCGTTCACTCCGTCTGAATTTGATTTAACACCTTATTTGGAAGAAGAAAATATTCTAGCTGTGGAGGTTTACAAAAGAAGTACAGCTGCATTCTTGGAAGATCAGGACTTTTTCCGATTTTTTGGGATCTTCAGAGAGGTCTTCTTAGTTGCTCGAGGACAAAACCATTTAGAAGATCTTTGGATCAAACCTCGCTTAGATGACAAATGTCAAAATGGTAAACTTGAAGTAGATTTGTCTTTTGAGCAAGTAGCCAAAAACAGTCAGCTGAATGTAGCGATACTAGATCCTGAGGGGAAGGAAATCTATCAACAGCAATATCCGTTAAAAGAACAAATGACGATTCGGATCGATGGATTTGAAAACGTGGCATTGTGGGGGCATTTTCAGCCCAATTTATATAAGCTTGAATTGGAGACGATAGACGAAGAAAAAAGAGTAACGGAGTATATTAACTATTCCTTCGGTTTTCGTAAAATCGAAATCAAAGATAAAATCATATACTTCAATGGAAAACGGATGATCATCAACGGGGTAAATCGACATGAGTGGCATCCAAAAAAAGGACGCGCCATCACTATAGAAGATATGGAAAAAGATTTGGCTATCATAAAAAATGCAAAGATCAACGGCGTACGGACATCTCATTACCCCAACCAGATCACTTGGTATTATTTATGCGACCAAGCAGGTATCCACGTGATGGCGGAAACGAACCTCGAATCCCATGGCTCATGGCAAAAAATGGGTGCATTTGAGCCTTCTTACAACGTGCCAGGTGCAGTACCTCAGTGGCAATCTGCTGTTCTTGATCGGGCAAAAACGAATTTCGAAACATTAAAAAACCATCCAAGCATTCTTTTTTGGTCTCTTGGAAATGAATCCTATGCGGAAGAAAACATTCGACAAATGAACGATTACTTCAAAAAAGTAGACCCGGATCGACTTGTTCATTATGAAGGGAATTTTCCAAATCCAGCATTCGAAGATTCGATTTCAGATGTAAAAAGCTGCATGTATGCGCCACCAGAAGAGATCGTTGACTACCTTGAAAATAAAGCGGAAAAACCGTTCATCTTATGTGAATACATGCATGACATGGGGAATTCGTTAGGTGGAATGGATTCTTACATGACGTTGCTTGATCGTTATGAAATGTACCAAGGAGGCTATATATGGGATTTTAAAGATCAGGCGATCCAAGTGACTGATCCAATCACTGGTAGAGAAGTGATGCGCTATGGCGGTGACTTTGACGATAAACCAAGTGACTATGAATTCTCAGGGAATGGAATCGTTTTTGCAGATGGACAAGAAAAACCCGCCATGCAGGAGGTAAGATATTATTATGAAAAATACAGTAAATAAAAGTCATATGGAGACAGAAAAAGTTGCAATCGTCTTCGGCGACTGTACATTAGGTGTCAAATCGGGGAATACGCATTATATTTTTTCTTATACAAGAGGCGGACTGGAATCGCTCAATAAAAACGGAAAAGAATGGCTATACCGGGAAACACTTCCAGTTTTTTGGCGGGCAACGACCGATAATGACAGAGGTAGCGGATTTGGATTTAAATCTGGTATGTGGTTAGGAGCCGGATTGTATCCAAAAGTCAAAGAAATAGAAGTACTGGTGGACAATAAAAAGATCGATTTGCCGATTGCCCCAGTAAATAATCAATATTCAAGTAATGAATACGCTGGAACAGTTGAAATCATTTTTACACTGGAAATCAACACAGTACCAAAAACACAAGTGACAATTTCCTACCAAATCGCTGGAGAGGGTAAAATGCTTGTTAAAATGCATTATGTTGGACAAAAAGGGTTGCCGGAATTACCAGCATTGGGTATAAGGTTCATTATACCAACAAAAGCAAAATTCTTTGAGTATGAGGGTTTATCAGGGGAAACATATCCGGATCGGCTGGCTGGTGGTATCGAAGGTATTTATAAAGTGGAAGGACTCCCTATCCCTCCATATCTTGTTCCCCAAGAATGCGGTATGCATATGGAAACGAAATGGCTAGAACTGACAAGAAATCAAACATTGGATAATACGGACAAAGATCAAGAAGACTTTTCGTTGCGATTTGAACAGCAGGATACGCCATTTGCTTTTTCCGCTTTACCATTCAAAGCAGAAGAACTGGAACAGGCGACACATATAGAAGAACTACCGCCAGAAAGACGAACGGTTCTTACGATTTTTGCAAAAGTAAGAGGAGTCGGGGGTATCAATAGCTGGGGAGCGGATGTTGAGTCACCTTATCGCATCAGCGGCGAAGAGGACCATGAAATCAGCTTTATTATCCAGTAGCGATCTTTAGATTATTATTTGAAAAACAGAGTTTACAAGACAAAGCTGCTTTATTCTATACGTCATGAACAAGATACGTCATGAACAAGCGAGCAAAAAAGTTCTCAGAATCTTTTGTTCATGACTATTTTCTTCAATGAAACCAATTGTTGTTTTTCTGAAAAATAAAGTTAAATATCAGAAAATTAAAAAAAGTTTCACAAAAATGATTGACAGTCGATTTTTTTATGTCTATACTAGGTACAATTCTTACATCAGTTTGGAGCGATTTTTTATGAAATCTAGAAAACTTACAAAACTGAATACGTATTACTTTAGCTATTTTAGATAGGTTTGTATTCATGACTTCGTGGGTACAAACAAACCAAGTTTGTATCTATGATGGCTAAAGATTTTTAAACACGACTTACAGCCACGTAGAGAAATTCATCTATAGTGGCTATTTTATATTTTTGCAGCGCTTTTTAAGGCTCGTTGAAGATGTTCACTGTAGAGGCAATTTCCTACAGGGACATCTTTTTTTGTTGATTATCCGGTTCATAAGTAGGAAAGAAGGAGCGAAAATGAGAACAATAGGACACGGTCGTTTAGTAGGAATTTATGTAAAACCAACTTGAAAAAGTAGAGAAAATCAGCCAAGATAGATAAGTAAACAAAAGAAAGCGGGAAAAACAATGATAGTAATTATGAAAAAAGAAGCAACGGAAGAACAAGTAAAAAAAGTCGTCGATCATATCGAAAAAGAAGGATTCAAAGTCTCAATCGATCAAGGAACAGAACGAGTAGTGATTGGACTAAAAGGTGATACGCGAAGTTTACAAGAAGGAGCATTTACACGCTACGAAGGAGTAGAAAATGCTGTGCGTATTTTGAACACATACAAATTGACTTCTCGAGAATTCCATCCTGGCAATACAGTCGTGGATGTAGACGGAGTAAAAATCGGTGACGGCAGTTTTGTGACGATGGCTGGTCCTTGTTCTATCGAAGGATTAGACCAAATCAGAGAATGTGCGCGGATGGCTAAAGCCGGGGGCGCAAAAATTCTGCGAGGTGGTGCCTTCAAACCACGTACTTCTCCATATGCTTTCCAAGGTTTAGAAGAAGAAGGATTGAAATACATCCGTCAAGCGGCTGATGAATTTGGAATGAAAGTGATTACTGAAGTGATGGATGAAGGACATATCGACATGGTGGCTGAGTACAGCGATATCCTACAGATTGGCGCACGTAATATGCAAAATTTCAAACTGCTATCTGCTGTCGGCAAAACAGGTAAACCTGTTGGATTGAAACGTGGGATTTCTGGTACGATCAATGAATGGCTTAATGCTGCAGAATACATTGCAGTCGAAGACAAATCTCCTGTCATTTTTATCGAACGTGGGATTCGGACTTACGAGACAGCTACACGTAATACGTTTGATTTAAGTGCTGTCCCATTGATGAAAAAATTAACTCATTTCCCTGTGATCGTTGATCCAAGTCATGGTACAGGTATTTGGGATCTTGTACCACCAATGGCCCGTGCGGGTGTGGCAAGCGGAGCAGATGGCATGATCGTAGAGATTCATCCTGATCCTGCAAATGCTTGGTCAGACGGTCCCCAATCGTTGAATGAAAAGACTTACTCACGCATGATGAAAGAAGTGGCGATCATGAAAGAAGCAATGGAAAAGATCCAAACACTCGATTAATGCCAGCTTTTTAAAAGAAAGAAGTGAAACGAATGCTTACTATACATGTTGATAACCAGAAATACGATATTCATATTGAAGAAGGTGCACTAGAACAGGCTGGATCATGGCTTCAAACGATTTGGAAGCCTCAAAAAGTAGCTGTAATCACTGATACCAACGTTGCTCCACTGTATGCGGAAAAAATCATGTTCCAATTGAGACAAGCTGATTTTGAACCAGTCCTTTCAATCGTACCGGCGGGTGAGACCAGTAAATCTTTGGAACAAGCAGCTGAGTTATACGATTTTTTGGCAGATAATGATTTTACCCGCAGCGATGGAATACTTGCACTTGGTGGAGGAATGGTGGGTGATCTAGCCGCATTCGTGGCCTCAACGTTCATGCGTGGGATCCATTTCGTTCAACTTCCGACTACGCTACTTGCACAAGTAGATTCTAGTATCGGTGGGAAGACAGCAGTCAATACAAACAAAGCGAAGAACCTTGTCGGAACATTTAGCCAGCCAGCTGGCGTATTGATTGATCCTGAGGTTCTAAAGACTTTGCCGGTACGTCGTTTACGAGAAGGGATCGCTGAAATCATCAAATCAGCAGCTATAGCAGATGCAATGCTTTGGCAACAGCTGAATGAGCTGAAAGACGAAAAAGATCTTTTAGAGCATGCTGTTCCAATCATCACTGCTACGTTGAAAATCAAGCGAAAAGTAGTGGAAGAAGATGTCTTTGACCAAGGAAATCGACTTATTTTAAATTTTGGCCATACAATTGGCCATGCAATTGAAAATACAGCAGGATATGGGGTAGTCAGTCATGGAGAAGGAGTAGCTATTGGAATGGTAGCCATCACTTCTCATGCAGAAAAAATCGGCTTGTCTCCAACTGGATCGACAGCTGCATTAGAAAGGATACTCCAAAAATTCCACCTGCCGATTACTTACGATCTAAGTCATTCAGAGGAATTATTCCACGCGATAACCCATGATAAGAAAGCAAGAGGAAGCCAATTGAATATCATCTTGCTAGAAAAGATTGGGCAAGCAAAAATCGTACCTGTTCCTACAGAGACATTCAAAGATTACTTAGGAGGACTGTAAGATGCGTTATATGACTGCGGGAGAATCCCATGGACCAGAATTAACAGCGATTATTGAAGGACTACCAGCAGGGTTACCTCTATCAGAAGAAGAAATCAATTACGAACTCGCTCGCAGACAAACTGGTTACGGCAGAGGAGGAAGGATGAAGATCGAAAAAGACCGTGTTCGGATCACGTCTGGCATCCGTCACGGCAAAACAATTGGTTCACCTGTCACTTTAGTGGTAGAAAATAAAGATTGGAAAAATTGGACAACTGTCATGTCTGTAGCAGAAGTACCTGAAAAAGACCGATCACTGCGGCGAGTTGCACGTCCGCGTCCAGGACACGCGGATTTGGTAGGCGGTATGAAATACCATCATCGAGATCTTCGGAATGTGCTTGAACGGTCCTCTGCAAGAGAGACGACCATGCGTGTAGCAATCGGCGCAATTGCCAAGAAAATTCTGGAAGAACTTGACATCATCGTAGCCGGACACGTGATTTGTCTTGGTGGAATCCAAGCAGAAATACCTGGAAATATCTCCATTCAAGAAATCAAAGAAATTTCTGAAGCATCAGAAGTACGGGTTGTTGATTCAGCAGTCGAGCAAAGAATAAAAGAACTGATCGATCAGACAAAGAAAAATGGAGACACGATCGGAGGAATTGTAGAAGTGCTCGTTGGAGGCGTTCCAGCTGGATTAGGAAGCTATGTACAATGGGAAACGAAGCTAGATGCCAAAATCGCGCAAGCTGTGGTTAGTATCAATGCCTTTAAAGGAGTAGAATTTGGGGTCGGATTCACTGCTGGATCATTACCAGGATCAGAAGTGATGGATGAGATCTTATGGGAAGAAGAACGAGGCTACTTCCGACGTAGCAATAATCTAGGCGGCTTCGAAGGCGGAATGACCAATGGCGAACCACTTATTATCCGCGGGGTCATGAAACCCATCCCTACATTGTACAAGCCACTTCAAAGCGTTGATATCGATACAAAAGAACCTTACAAAGCAAGTGTAGAACGTTCGGATAGTACAGCAGTTCCTGCAGCTAGTGTCGTTGCGGAAAATGTTGTAGCCACTGTGGTAGCGACAGAGATATTGTCAAAATTCCCAAGTGATTCGCTTGTTGAGTTGAAAGCTGCAGTGAAGGAGTACCGTGACTACTTGAAACATTACTAAAAAGGGGGCAAATAAGATGGCACAACATGTTTTTATCGTGGGGCTTGGACTGATTGGTGCTTCTATGGCACTTTGTATTCGTCAGACCAATCCAGAACTGATAGTAGTTGGTTGGGATAGTCAGTCAAAAACCCGTGAGCAAGCAGTAGAACAGCAGATCGTTGATTACGTTGCAAATGATTTTGAAACAGGTGCAGAACAAGCAGACGTTATCTTATTAGCCGTTCCCGTCCGTACAACCTTAGCTTATCTTGATGTCCTTGAAAGAATCAACTTGTCTGATCACGTCATCATTACGGATGTCAGCAGTACGAAGCAGCAAGTCGTGACATCCGCTGAGCAGAAAAATCTTCGGTTTGTCGGTGGACATCCAATGGCTGGTTCTCACAAATCAGGTATACAGGCAGCAGATGCTAAACTATTTGAAAATGCCTATTACATCTTTACACCTTTGGAAAAGACGAAAAAAGATGTTGAAAAACTGCAAGAACTATTTTGCGGAACCAAAGCAAAATATGTGACTCTTACAGCAGGAGAACATGACCGTATAACAGGAATGCTAAGTCATTTTCCACATATTCTGGCAGCTGGTTTAGTCAATCAGGCAGAACAATTCAATCAAGAATATCCGCGAGCCAAACAACTAGCAGCAGGAGGCTTTCGAGATATCACTAGGATCGCTTCCTCGGATCCTGTCATGTGGACAGATATTTTGTTGAGCAATAAGCAGATATTATTGGAACGATTGGCAGATTGGCAGCAAGAAATGACACAAATAGCAGAATGGATCATGACTGAGAACCAATCGGAAATCTTTTCTTTTTTCAATCGGGCAAAAGAAAGTCGAGACCAGTTGCCTATCCATAAGCAAGGCGCAATCCCTGCCTTTTTTGATTTATTTATCGATGTGCCAGATGAGCCTGGCGTTATTGCAGAAGTAACTGGACTGATCGGAAAAGCGGGAGTTTCTTTGATTAATTTGAAGATCCAAGAGACGCGAGAAGATATTTTAGGGATACTGCAAATCAGTTTCAAAAATCAACAGGATTTGTTACAAGCAAAAAGAACCATTATGTCTAATACCAGTTATCATTGCTGGATCAAATAGGAGGCTGGATAAATGCGATTATTACAACAAATACATGGATTAAGAGGGACTGTTAGGATACCAGCAGATAAATCGATTTCTCATCGCAGCATCATGTTTGGAGCAATTGCTGAGGGAACGACGACTATACAAAATTTTTTGCGCGCAGAAGATTGTCTGAGTACTTTACATGCCTTCCAACAATTAGGCGTCGAAATCGAAGAAGAGGAAGAGGTGATCAATATTCATGGTCGCGGTAGCCACTCCTTTGTCCCACCAACTGAACCCATCGACATGGGAAACTCCGGTACGACGAGTCGTTTATTGATGGGTATTTTGGCTGGTCAGCCTTTTACAACGACTCTGTTCGGTGACGCTTCGTTGTCTAAACGTCCAATGGGGCGAGTAATGGAGCCTTTACGCGAGATGGGTGCTGACTTGCAAGGAAATGAAAATGACCAGTGTTTACCAATCACTGTGACAGGAACCCGCTCTTTATCACCTATCCGATACAATATGCCTGTAGCTAGTGCACAGGTCAAATCTGCTTTGCTGTTTGCGGCACTACAAGCAGAAGGTACATCCGTAATCGTTGAGAAAGAACGTTCCCGTAACCATACGGAAGAAATGATTCGTCAATTTGGTGGAAGGATCACAGTGGAAGATAAAACAATCATGGTGACAGGACCGCAAAAATTAACCGGTCAGCAGATCACTGTTCCAGGTGATATTTCATCAGCTGCTTTCTTTCTAGCAGCAGGACTTCTTGTTCCGGAAAGCCAGCTGTTGTTAAAAAATGTCGGGGTCAATCCAACAAGGACAGGTATCTTAGATGTGTTGGAGGAGATGGGCGCAGCGATTACCCAGACGAATCACAATAAACAGAACCAATCGGCTGATTTAAGTGTCAAGACGAGTCATTTGAAGAAAGCGACGATTGGTGGAGAAATCATTCCGCGTCTGATTGATGAACTGCCAATTCTAGCTTTAGTGGCTACTCAAGCAGAAGGAATCACGATCATTAAAGACGCAGAAGAATTAAAAGTAAAAGAAACCAACAGAATTGATGCGGTGGCAGAAGAATTGCAAAAAATGGGAGCAAAGATAAAAGCAACAGCAGATGGTTTGATCATCCATGGACCAACACCTCTGCATGGCGCAAAAGTTTCTAGCAGAGGCGATCATCGAATCGGGATGATGCTGCAAGTAGCTGCTTTGATAGCCGATGGACCTTGCGAACTAGAAGGAGCCGAAGCCGTTTCAATCTCTTATCCGGCATTTTTCGATGATTTAGCAGAACTTGTGTCAGGAGGAGAAGCTCATGGCTAGCATTTTGCTGATTGGTTTCATGGGCGCTGGAAAAACAACGATCGGTAAAGGGTTAGCTCAACGTTTACAAAAAGAGTATGTAGATTTAGATACAAAGATTGAGGAACATATCCAATTGTCGATTGCCGAATATTTTCACTATTACGGTGAAAACAGCTTTCGAAAAGTGGAGTCAAAGGTTTTAAGAAAGCTGTCAAATGAAGATAAAATTATCACGACTGGTGGAGGAATCGTCCAATGTGCTGCCAATCGGCAATTTTTACAAACACAGCCAATTGTTCTTTACTTAGAGGCAGAAGCAGATTGTCTAATCGATCGTATCCAACAAGATAAAACGTCTATTCGACCGTTAGCTCTTGGAAAAACAAGAGAAGAAATAAAAGCCTTATTGGCACAACGACTTTCCTGGTATGAAGAGAGCGCGACACTTCGAATCAACACGACCAATGAAACACCAGAAAAGATCATCGATACCATTATAGAGAGGATCAAAAGCATATGAATGTCAGCTATCTAGGGCCAGAAAGTTCGTTCACTTATCAGGCGGCTTGCCAGCTATTTCCTACAGAACAATTGACTGCGTATGCTTCGATTCCTGCTTGTTTGCGCGCTTTGTTTCGCAAACAGGTGGATCTGGCTGTCGTTCCTGTAGAGAATTCATTGGAAGGATCTGTTCATCACACAATCGATCTTCTTTCCAAACATCCAGAAGTCGAAGTTAAAAGTGAAATCGTTCTTCCTATCAAGCAGCAGCTTTTAGGCAATGCAGCAACAAAGATTACAAAAATCCTTTCTCATCCCCAAGCACTAGCACAATCACAACAGTTTTTAGAAACGCATTATCCTAATGTTCCTTTAGTAGCAACAGAATCAACAACTGCTGCAGCAATGTATGTAGCAGAACATCCGAAAGAAGACGCAGCAGCGATTGCTTCATTAGAAACAGCACAGCATGTTGGATTGGAGATCTTAGCTGAGAATATCCAAGATAATGAGTTGAACCAGACACGTTTTTGGATCGTCGGTGACCGAAAGATGACCAGCCAGCAGCCAGCTCCAGTAAAGATGAGTGTCATCTTGACACTGCCTGCTAATCGGCCAGGGATGCTTCATAAAATGCTGGCAGCTTTTGGCTGGCGGGAGATCAACTTAAGTAAGATTGAATCCCGACCATTGAAAACTAGCTTGGGAGAATATTTTTTCGTAATCGATTTGTTATTGGACCGCCCAATGGCATTAGTAGAGAATGCGCTCCAAGAAATCAAGATGCTCGGAGGAAAAAGTCAAATATTGGGCTGTTATCCAGTATTGACAGTAGAATAGACGCGTAGATGAAAGTCAAGAATACTGATTGATTTATTTAACTTAAAATAAATCAATCAGCGCTTGGCTATTCTTTATTTTTAATATTCTGATTGATTTTTAGAAAGAAGCGGGAGACAAATCGTTACAGTCGTTCCTGTCCCAATCACTGATTGGATCGTTATGCCATATGCATCTCCATACATTAGGCGTATCCGCTCATCTACATGACTGATGCCGATTCCTGAGAAATGATCATTTTTTTGTTTGGTATTTTCAGTATCGAAGCCATCGCCGTTATCAATCACTTCGAATAAAAGAAGCTGATTTTTTGTTTTGCCGTACACCGTGATGAATCCTTGCGTTTTATTGTGAAAAGCATGAAGATAGGCGTTTTCGATAATTGGTTGAAGGATCATATTCGGCATAGACAATGTCTGCAGTTCATCAGGAATCATTATTTTAGCCGAGATTCTTTCGCCATATCGCATACTCAAAAGATCAATGTAACTTTGTACGCTTTTGATTTCTTCCTTGACTGGAATCACTTCTTCTTTTTTTCCAATCGTACTTCTTAGTAAAGTAATGAAACTGTCGATTCCCTGAACTGCTTCATCAGTTTTTTTCTGCCAAATCAAAAATTTCAAGCTAGTCAGCGTATTATAAATGAAATGGGGCTGTATCTGTGCTTGCATAGTTTGGATTTCAAGCGAACGTTTCTTCTTTTCGTCTTGGATGGTCTGTTCATAATGATGCTGCGCATTACTTAGCAATTGATTGATCGTATTCCCTAGCAATTGGACTTCATGGCTTCCTTGTACAGGAACAGTAGCTTTTAAGCCATCTTCCTCTAGCCAGTTTAGCGAATCAATCAAGCGGTAGATCGATTTTGTGTGTCGATCCAAATACATAAATGCCAATGAGCCAGCAAAAGCAAGTGTCACGATATTATACAAAATAATGGGGAAAATCACGCCCATTTGGTTAGACAAAGAATGAAGATCGACTTGACTGAGTAATGTACAATCCTGGCGGTACAGGGGAAGACGGGTCAACTGCTGTCCATTTGAAATCGTTGTTTCACCTACTGTTAGTTTTTTGAAAATCATTGATCGGCTCCCAATTCTATTTTCTTCATTTGATGCGATGATCGTCTGTTCTTCGTTCATGAAGGAGATCTTCGATATCTCAGGATTTACTACAGATTGAAAAAGATTCGCTAGTTGCTGAGATGAGATCGATAAAACAGCATATCCGTAAATGTGATTCAATGTGTTTTTCAGTTTTTTGACAAAGAAGACGCTGGGTGCTTTCTTATCGCGAAGAGTCAATCCGTATTGTGCAAAAAGCATTTGTGTATCAGCAGCACGTTCATTCACTCTCTGGGCAATCGCAGATTGAAAAAAAGAATCGGCAGATACGGCAGTGAGCATGTCGTTTCCGACAAAAGTTCTTCCGTTTTCTCCAAAGATCAACACATCGTAATCGATCATTGGATGGATTTTTGAAAGAGAGTCATTCATTTTTTGGATCGTTCTTAGCTGCTGAAGCTGTTCCATATGTTGGACTGGACCATTGGAAAAATAGCTTTCGACAGCTGGGTTGGAATCAAAAGCGGCTAATGTATTCTCGATTGCATCATTCAAGCCTTCAAATTCAGATTGGATCTTTTTTAGTACCACATCATTCGATTGATTGAACAGCTGGATATAGGCATCCCTTGATCGATGATAAATAAACAAAGAGATGACGATGGCCTGCAGAAAAAGACCGATGAACAAAATGAACAGAAGTTTGGTAAAGAGTTCATGCTCTTTGATTTTTTTCTCATTTTACAAAAGTTCCTTTACGGTATTGAGAAGGTGTCATTCCTGTCTCTTCTTTAAAAACTCTGGAGAAATAACCCAGTTCGGTATAGCCGACTTTCTCACAGATTTCCGTCAAAGTAAGCCGTGTTTCCGTTAAAAAGAGCTTGGCTTTACTAATACGGACTTTTTTTAGATATTTTGAAAAGTTGATGCCAAATTTTTCAGTAAAGATAGCTGAAAGATAGCTATATGAAAAATGATATTTTTCGGATAGAAGTTGTAAATTGATTTCTTTCTCATAATTTTCCTGGACGAACTCGTAGATCAAAGTCAAGATATCGAAATTGTCTTTTATTGCATTTGCAGAAAAGTGGGTGAGTTTCTCAAGTGTTTCTTTGACAAGAATAGAAAAATCTTCCAAGTACTCAGCATCGGCTAATAAAGAAGGAAGGGCGATCTTGAGCAAAGAAAGTTCTTCATTCCCAACATATTCGTCAGCCAAAGCGTTGAGTAATGCATAGAAACGATTGATTGCCTCATGTTTCAAATAAGCTGGATCAATAGGCTGTTCCAATATTGTCGTGAAGAAAACCTCAAGTTCTTTGACAGCTAAAGCGTAGTCTTTATGAACGATTTTTGTTAAATAGCTACTTGCTTGCTGCTCGTGGTTGGTTGATAACGGAAGAAGTTCATGCTGATAAGCAAGGTTCTTTCCCTTATGATAGAAACGTTGTCCTTTGGTACAATTTCTGATTTCTTGGAATATTTCATTGATATCTTGGATTGCAAAAGAGTCAGAAACAACAAAAAAATCACCTGGAAAAATTTCTTGACGAAACTTTTGAACAAACTTCCTAAGCGTATCTTTGGAATCAGTATTGATCACATAGCCGGATTCTTCCGAAAAGGTAGAAAAGGGATAGATAGTAAATGAATCGTCGCTATCCATCAACGAATGGATGATCGACTGTTTTTGTTTAGAGCCTTGTTTTGAACTGAATGGCCGTTTTTCGGTATATACCAGAAAAAACAAGGTGTGTTCAAAAAGAAGAGGGTTAAGCAATGGACGAGTTTGTCCAGCAATCTGCTGTGAAAGATTCTCGCAGATCTGCTCATAACGATCGGTGATTGGGCTTTTGTTGGGCTTTTTTTTGATTTTTTGTGAAACGGCAATTAAGGAATTTAGAAAAAAATCAGGACTCAATCGAGGCTTTAAAAGATAATCAGCGACGCCATATTTGAAAGAATCTTTAACCATATCAAATTCATCATAGCTAGAGAGGATAAGAATCTGTGTTTCAGGTTGTTGCTGTTTTAATAGCCGCGATAATTCGATCCCATTTAGTTCAGGCATCATTACATCTGTGACCACGATATCGATTGCATGTGCCAAAGAAAAGTCAAACGCTTTCAACGGGCTGGAAAAAGTTCCTATTAATTGAAACCCGTGCTCAGACCAATTGATCAACTGTTTCATTCCGTCTAAAATCGTCTGTTCATCATCGATAAGAATTACGCGTATTGGCATTTTTTTACCCGCCTTAAGAATAGTCTTGTAATTTAAAAATACTTATTTCTAGGAGAAAATGCAAGGATATTTTTATTTTAAAGAAACCTCCACCCTTTCGATCTTTGGTCTAGATGCTAAGATTATTCCTTTTGTCATAGTTGATTTGTATTTTTTTATTATTTTAGGAGAAATTTTTGAAGTATCTGAATAATAAAGAAACCGTTTTCGAATTTTGGTATGATGAATGTAGCAAACGTAAACAACTAATGGATGGAAAAGGAGCGGATAAAAATGAACATCAGAAAGTTAATTGCTGGAGTCGTTTGTTTAGCGGCAGCATCAGGTTTCTTAACAGGATGCGGAAGTGCTAGTAGCACAGCAGACAACGAAGAAAAAGTCACTGTTTGGGCGTGGGATGAGACATTCAATATCAAAGCAGTGAATGAAGCAAAAAAAATTTATGAGAACGAAGAAACAGAGATAGAAGTTGTTACGATGTCTCAGGATGATATCGTTCAGAAACTGAACACCGCTTTAGCAAGCGGGAATACAGAAGGATTGCCCAATATCGTCTTGATTGAAGATTATAGGATACAAGGCTATTTGACTTCTTATCCAGATGCATTCGCTGATTTGTCTGCTATTGTAAAGGAAGATCATTTTGCACCGTATAAATTTGCGGTAAACAAAGTAGGAGAAAAAATATACGGTGTTCCTTTCGATTCGGGCGTAACAGCAAACTTCTATCGTACGGATCTGATGGCTGAAGCAGGATATACAGAAGAGGACATGGAGAATCTGAGGTGGGACGAGTATATTCAAGTGGCGCGAGATGTCAAAGAAAAGACGGGAAAGAAAATCGCTGAAGTCAATCCTTCTGATCTTGGTCGAGTAAGAATGATGATGCAACAAGCGGGAGAATGGTATACGTCCAAAGATGGGGAGACGGTCACGATCCAAGACAATGCATCTTTAAAGTATGGTCTTGAATTATTTGCTACTCTTTTGAAAGAAGACCTAGTCGAACAAACCTCTGACTGGAATGCTGGAGTAACTGCGATACAATCAGGAGCAGTAGCTTCTAGCCCAACTGGCGCTTGGTATTCTTCAACGATCCAAGGAGCAGAAGACCAATCTGGAAAATGGAAGATTGCGCCAATACCTGCACTGCCAGAAAGTTTACAAAAAGCGCAAGCTTCTAACCTTGGCGGCGCTGGCTGGTATGTGCTCAAAGGAGTAGCTGGAGAAGAATCAGCGAAAGATTTCCTCGAAGCAACGTTTGCATCGAATGAAGAACTGATGGGCACTCTTGCGAAAGAAATCGGACTGGTGTCTACGATGCTTAGTGCAAATGAACAAGAAGCTTATCAAGAAGCTTCAGAATTTTACAGTGGCCAAAAGGTCTTTGATGATTTTTCCAAATGGACATCAGAAATTCCAGAAGTGAATTACGGACATGAGACCTATGCAATTGAAGCAGTCGTAGCCGAAGCTCTTCATCGAATCATCAATGGAGAAGAGACAGACAAGGTACTAGCAGATACACAAAAACAAGTAGAAGCACAGTTGGCTAATTGATTGGTGATAAAAAAGCAAATTTCTTTGCTTTTTCATCAGACAACCGAAAAGACAAAAAAGATGGCGGCTGCCTTACAGACGTTGTCTTTCTTGTCTTTTCAATTAAATAATCAATGATAGAATTGGAGGGAAAAGAATGAAGCAGAAAGATTTATTCAAAAACGGGCATGCTTTTTTAATCTTGCCAGTCATTTTGATATCGATCATGGTTTTTATTCCGATGGTTTTGGCTTTGATCACGTCTTTTCAAAGTGGTCCCCCTGTCAATATGAGATTTAACGGATTAGGTAATTATCAGCGGATGCTGACAGATGCTACTTTTAAAAAAGCTTTTTTCAATACGTTCCTATATTTACTAGTTCAAGTACCAATCATGCTGTTTCTAGCGCTTTTTATTTCCAACCTCTTAAATGATAAAAAGCTGAAATATAAAGGGTTGTTTCGAACAGCTATTTTTCTTCCGTGTATCACTTCGATGGTCAGTTATTCTCTGATCATGAAAAGTCTATTTTCTCAATCTGGCCTTGTAAACAACTTGTTGTTGGGCATTGGTATGATTGATACACCGATTGGCTGGCTGACTCATCCAATTTGGGCGAAAGTTCTGATCATTCTTTCGATCACTTGGCGTTGGACTGGATACAATATGATTTTTTTCCTTTCAGGCATGCAAAATATTGATTCGGAGATTTATGAAGCAGCATCTATTGACGGTGCTTCTAAATGGCAGCAGTTTATCAAAGTGACGATCCCGAATTTAAAACCGATCATTTTGTTTACTTCCATTACTTCGACGATCCGGACATTGCAGCTTTTTGATGAAGTACAAAATATTACTGGCGGGGGTCCAGCAAATGCAACGACCACCTTGTCTCAATACATCTATAATTTGAGTTATAAATTCACGCCTAATTTTGGATATGCGGCAGCAGTTTCCTTTGTTATTGTTGCCTTTATTGTGATATTGTCGATAATCCAAACGAAAGTAGGAGGAGAGAGTCGATGAAAAGCATGGTAGAAAAAGAAACGATCGAACATCCCAACGTCAAAAAACAAGCCTTAGGACTTCGTTCGGCAATTGGGTCAGCATTAAAGTATACAGCATTAAGCATCCTATCATTTATTTCCATTTTCCCTTTTGTCTGGATGATTCTGGGAATGACGAATGCACCCGTGGATATCACATCGGGAAAAATAAAGATTGGCAGTAACTTGATCATCAATTTTCAAAATTTGTTTTCCAATGAACTGAATTTTACTCGTTCCCTTTGGAATTCAGCAATGATCGCTTTAGTGACCACTGTGTTTGCATTGCTGATTTCCTCAATGGCAGGATATGGGTTTGAGATTTATCAAAGCAAGCGAAAAGACTTGATTTTCAATATTCTACTGCTATCGATGATGGTTCCTTTTGCGGCGTTGATGATTCCTTTGTATCGAATGTTTTCACAATTGAACGGAACGATTTTGGGAATCAATAGTTTCTTAGTTGTAATCTTACCATCTGTCAGCACTGCTTTTTTGATCTTCTTCTTCCGACAAAATGTTAAATCCTTTCCAAAAGATCTAGTAGAAGCCGCTCGATTAGACGGTCTAAAAGAACTAAGTATTTTTTTTAGAGTATATATGCCGACGGCTAAAAATACCTATGCAGCGGCAGCAATCATCACATTCATGAGCAGTTGGAACAATTATTTATGGCCCTTAGTGGCTTTGCAATCTCCTGATAAACGGACGGTTCCGCTTGTTTTATCTGCTATGGGTGCTTCCTATACGCCAGATTATGGAATGATCATGGCTGGATTAGTCATTGCTACTTTACCAACTGCCATCGTATTTTTTGTTTTGCAAAAGCAATTCGTTCAAGGAATGATCGGCTCTGTAAAATAAAAAACAACAGCAAGTGCGTCCCTACAAAGTCATCTTTTCCAAGTAAAAAGATACTTTTGGGACGTGTGTTATTTTATGTTGAGAAAAATTAAAAGATAACGTTTTAAGTTTATACTCGAAAACTCTTTCATTTTAAGGTAAACTTAAAGAGTAAAGGAGGAGGATACATGCTAAAAAATTTTAAAGAAGTGATTGCTGCCATATTGCCGATGACCGTCCTGATTGTCATTTTAACGTTTGTTTTTGCGCCGTTAGAAGGAGAAGACCTCGCTTCATTCTTGGTAGGTGCGGCTATCATGATGATCGGAATGACGCTCTTTTTGTTTGGGGCAGACTATTCCATGATGGAAGTCGGAGATCTAGTAGGGAAATATATGATCAAAAAGAAAAGTTTGGCTGTTTTGGTCAGTTTGGGGTTTGCTATCGGGATCGTGATCACGATTGCCGAACCTTCCGTGCAAGTTTTGGGACAACAAGTATATGATATATCTGACGGAGAGATTGGCAGAGTGTTGCTGATTGGGATCGTCAGCGTCGGCACTGGAGTATTTCTAGCCTTTGCGCTGCTTCGGGTCGTATTCAAGCTATCCTATTATCAATTGATGGCTATAGGCTACATAGGCGTTTTGATCGCCTCGTTCTTCACCAGTTCCGAATTCATGCCGATTGCTTTTGATTCGGGGGGAGTGACTACTGGTCCAGTAACTGTTCCATTTATCTTGGCCCTTGCCGGAGGGATGACTAGTATGATCAAACAAAAGAAAAATGAAAATGACAGCTTTGGGATGGTTGGTATTGCTTCATTAGGACCAATTCTTGCCGTAATGATTTTGGGGGTGATCTTCCAATGAATTTCTGGCAGCAAGTGATAGATGGTATCGAGATCGTTACTATGGAAGTTATTTTAGCAGTGGCCCCTATCGTGATTCTATTTGTTTTGATGAATATCATTAGTTTTCGTATGCGCAAGAAGCGTTTCTTTGACATTATGAAAGGCTTCTTGATAACGACTATTGGGTTGATCCTTTTCCTGCAAGGAGTCAATATGGCTTACGTTCCGGTAGGACAGCATTTAGGTAGTACGATCGCTGGATTGCCCTATAATTATATATTGGTTCCACTTGGCTTTTTGATGGGGTTCCTAGTAGGGTTTGCTGAGCCGGCGATTCATGTAATGGTCAAACAGGTTGAAGAATTGAGTGAAGGGAGGATCCGGTCGAAAGTCATGCTGATGGTGATTTCGATTGGGATTGGCGCAGCAGTAGGATTGTCTATGTGGCGTTTGCTCGTCGGATTCTCTCTTTATTATTTCTTGATCCCAGGATATGGGCTAGCATTTATTTTAGGACGAAAAGTGGACAAGATCTTTTTAGCAATGGCTTTTGACAACGGTGGAGTAGCAACGGGTCCGATGTGTTCGACATTTATTTTATCAATGAGCGTGGCGATCGCTGCACAAATTGAGGGAAGAGATCCGATCATTGATGGGTTTGGTGTGGTTGCAATGATTGCATTGACACCAATATTATCCACTTTAGTACTAGGATATATTTATAAACGAAAAGATGAAAAAGACAGAATCGAAAAAGAAAGATTGCAAAAATTGGGGGGAAGCAAATGAAAGATCTTGTAGCATTGAATCTTCACATGATTGTGACGATCGTGGACGGAGGAACAGGTGAAGATGTCATCGACTTTTCAAAAGAAGCAGGTGCAGCTGGCGGTACAATCTTGCATGGTCGTGGTTCTGGTGTACATGATTCAGGGAAATTTTTAGGTTTGGACATCTCGCCAGAAAAAGATGTTGTTTTGACATTAGTACCAGATAGTTTGACGAATCAAGTGATGGATGCGATTGGTCAAGGCATCAACATCGATGTTCCAGGTAACGGGATTTGTTTTAGTATTGATGTAGATAAAGTAATTGGTATCACTAAGATTCATCAGTATCGGGAAATTATCGGGATGCAGGAACTTTTGGATGAAACTAACGATAGAGAAAATCCTGAATCATAGACAAGCATTTGAAGAAAAAATAAACCTAAATAAGAAGGCGGATGAACGTTATTTCCGCTTTTTTGTTTAGGTTTTTTCGTGAATACTTATGAAATAGTAAATTTTTATGAAATTCTTCTCTAAGCATCAGACATTCTTTTCAAAATATGCTATTTTAAAAATGATGAAAAAAGGGGGAGAAAAATGAATTTTTTAGTTGTTTTAAAAGATACTCTGATTGAGCGGTCTACATTTCTATATGTTCAATTGCAGGAAAATAAAACATTGCTGCATTTTTCACCAGAGTTCCATCTAGAGGGACTAACATTAGGAGAAATTTATCAAGCAGAAGGACTATCGGCTGTTTTGCACTTTTTTGAGGTAGAATTGGAATTACCGGTAAAAGATTATATCGAGCTTTCTCTTGAATCCTGGGATCGAGCAGTCGTTGAGCTATTCCCAGAAGGTTTGATGATCGATACGAATGATGGGAAGATTCATTTGACTGCAGCAGAACTACAGAAACAAATGCGTTATCAAATAGATGATGAAAATTCTTTTTCTATTTTTAGACGTCAGCAAAAGATTCTAAAAAGCTTTTTAAAAGTAATCAGTAAAAAACGGAATTTGATCAAAACGACTCAACTGTTGAAAAAATATCCAAATCTGCTTCATACGTCCATTCAATTCCCTCAATTGATTACGATGATCCATCGATTTATACGTATGCAACAGCTACCATCTAAGAAGCTGTTTTTGCCATTGACGGACACATTCCGTGTAGTCAACAGAGAAGATAAAAAGAAAGTGATTGTGATCGACTTTACCAGAAATCGGAATGTCCTTCATCAAGTCGCAATGGAAAAGGCCAATTAAGGCTTTTTCTTTTTTGTTTTTTTTGTCATAATGAATGATAGATGATGGAGGAGATAATAGGATGCAAACATGGTTAGAAAGACTGATACGGTTTCAGCAGAACTATCAAAAACTTATGCAGGGAAGATATGCAAAATTTGATCAATTGAATCGGGTTCTATTGATTATCGCACTTTTTTTTAGTTTACTAAGTCGGTGGTTGCCATTTAGAATCGGGCAATTGTTGTTCATCGTCTTTTTCGGATGGATGCTATTTCGTTTTCTATCAAAAAAAATCTATCCTAGACTAAATGAAAATCAACGTTATTTGGAATATTTTGATAAAGTCAAAGAAAAATATCATCAGATGAGAAACAAAAAGCAAGCTAAAACGGAACGAAAAAGCTATACTTTTTTTGAGTGCCCGAATTGTCATCAAAAGCAGCGTGCGCCTAGAGGAAAAGGACGAATACGCGTGACATGCAAAACATGTGGCATAAAATTCGAAACGAATGTTTAAGGGAGAAAAAAATGAAATTAGTATTATTGCGTCATGGCGAAAGCGAAGCAAATTTTGAAAATTACTGGACAGGGTGGCTAGATGTCGCCTTAACAGAAAAAGGAAAAGAACAAGCAGCAGTAGCCGGTCAAAAAATGTATGAAGCCGGTCTTCAATTCGATGCGGTTTACACCTCTGTTTTAAAACGCGCGATTCTTACCGGTCAAGTCGCACTAGAAGAAATGGGGCAGTTGTGGCTTCCTATAGTAAAAACATGGCGTCTGAATGAACGGCACTATGGGGATCTTGTTGGTAAAAACAAGGATCAGATGAAAGAAATATACGGAAAAGATCAAGTAAAGAAATGGCGCAGAGGATATACAGAAGTTCCGCCGCTAACCGCAGAAAACCGATTTGACCGCAGATATGATCATTTGGATCCACATTTGATTCCGTACGGAGAAAGTCTAGAAATGACAGTGAATCGGATCATTCCTTTGTGGCAAGATCAACTAGCACCAAAACTGAAAGATCGGAAAGATTTACTAGTTGTGGGTCATGGGAATAGCATCCGAGCACTGACAAAATATTTAGAAAATGTTCCTGAGGATCAAATGGATACAATTGATATCCCGAACGCACAACCAATCCAATATACATTAACAGACGATTTGACGATTCTAGAGAAAACAATACTTTAATCAACGTATTTATCTATAATGAAAGATAGAAAAAAGAAGCAAAGGAATGGAACAAAAAACGTGAGAAATTATATATGGGACTTTGATGGGACATTGTTTGATACGTATCCCGCAATGGTAGATGGTGCTCAGCAAGCTCTAAAAGATTTTGGTATCAATATGGACAAAAAAGAGATCTACTTCAAAATGAAAAAATATTCCACCAGTTATTTGATCAATGAATCAAATTTGGACGCCAATGAGTTTAATGAATGGTTTCATCGGTATGAGAAAAAAAGCAAGGAAGCTTCCCGTCCATTTCCAGAAACGAAACAAGTACTTGAAAGGCTAAAAATCAATGGAGGACGTCACTTCATCTTGACCCACCGTTTGACAGAATCGACATGGGAACTGCTGAAAGAGTATCAATTAGCCCATCTGATTGAGGAAGTAGTAGGGATTGATCAGGATTTTCCTCGTAAACCGGATCCAGCATCTTTAAAGTATTTGATTGAGACTTTTCATTTAGAAAGAACAGACACGATGATGATCGGCGATCGCCGTTTAGATATTGAAGCAGGGAAAAACGCAGGAGTCGTTACTTGTCTTTACGATATCGATCATTTTCTGGGAGAGATTCCTGCAGATTATGTGGTAGGAAATTTGAATGAAATCCTATCCTTGCAGAGTAACGTAAAAAAATAGTATCCCCTTACAAAGGAGATATGTTATAATTTTTATAAAGGAGTGATAAAATTATATGGAAATCAGAAGACAAAAAGAAGTAGTAGAAGCATTTCATTATGATATGAGATTACCGAACCAAGAAGTAGAAACAGATTTGAAAGTGGGCTTCTCGCCTTTGAAAGAAACGATCGAAAACTATCCGAAAGAACATAGCATCGTAGGAGCACGCTTAGAGTTCCGTTTAGTGTTTGATACATATGTTTTATCTGGAAGTGTGAGTCAGATCAATCATATCCTCAATCGGAAAATTGAAGGTCAAAATGATGTCACACAAGAAGAAGTGGACGAACTAGTAGCACCTTTATTCGATATCGTACGCCGGATGTCTTATGAGGTGACAGAGATCGCCTTGGATCAGCCTGGGGTAAAATTGAATTTTCAATCAGAAAAACAAGAATAGACAGTAAAAACATGCCTGCGATAGTTTTAATCTATCACAGGCATTTTTTTTTATTACTAATTGTAAGCAAAAAGAATGTCATTTCGATAAAAATCGTCTAAAATATAAAAGTCACTGAAAAAAATTTTTCAGGAGGATGGTTGAAGAATCATTCTCGGGAACCTTTACTTCCTTCGATGGACTTGTCATTAATAATATGAGGAGGAGAAAAATGACAACACTCATCACAGTTTTAGTGGTTCTAGTTTTTGCGGCATTATTATATGTGTTCTATCGTATGCAAAAGCGCCATACAAAATTTTCAACACGCGTCTTTACAGCATTAGTAGTTGGTATCGTCTTTGGCGGTCTGCTTCAATTGATCTTTGGGGTAGAAGACAAAGTCGTTACTCAATCAATGGAATGGATCGGGATCGTAGGACAAGGGTATGTATCATTCTTGCAAATGCTAGTTATGCCTCTAGTGTTCATTTCGATCATTGGTGCATTCACAAAAATGAAAGTTTCTGAAAAGCTGGGGAAAATCAGTGCAACTGTACTGACTTCTTTACTTGGTACAACAGCTATTGCAGCATTGATCGGAATCGGTTCAACGATGCTGTTCGGTCTTCAAGGAGCTAAATTCACACAAGGAGCAGCAGAAACAGCACGGATCTCTGAATTGGCGACACGTCAGGAAACGGTTGAAAACTTATCGATTCCGCAGCAGATTTTATCCTTTATCCCTAAAAACGTATTTGCTGATTTAGCAGGTAGCCGTGCAACTAGTACGATTGGAGTCGTTATTTTTGCAGCCTTTGTCGGTATCGCTTATCTAGGGGTGAAAAGAAAAGCGCCAAAAGAAGCAGCATTCTTTTCAGATCTAGTCGACAGTCTGTATAAAATCATTATGCGGATCGTGACGCTTGTTCTGCGTTTGACACCATATGGGGTATTTGCTTTGATGACAAACGTTTTGGCAACAAGTGATTTTGCAGCTATCTTCAATTTAGGTAAATTTGTCGTTGCATCTTACGTAGCATTGCTGGCTGTTTTAATTGTCCACTCACTGATTTTGATTGGTGCCAAAGTCAATCCAATCAACTATTTCAAAAAAGCTTTTCCAGTATTGAGCTTTGCGTTTACTTCACGTTCAAGTGCCGGAGCCTTGCCATTGAACATCGAGACTCAGACAAAAGCTTTAGGAGTAGACGATGCAACAGCTAACTTCTCAGCAAGTTTTGGTTTATCTATTGGACAAAACGGCTGTGCTGGTGTTTATCCAGCTATGTTGGCAACGATCGTCGCACCAGCGGCTGGAGTGAATGTCTTTAGTTTGGAATTTATTTTGATGCTTGTGGCGATTGTAACAATCAGCTCTTTTGGTGTAGCCGGAGTCGGCGGTGGTGCAACATTTGCTTCACTGATCGTTTTAGGGGCAATGAACTTGCCAGTAGCAATCGTTGGGTTAGTTATCTCTGTTGAACCATTAATCGATATGGCACGCACAGCAGTAAACGTCAGCGGTAGCATGGTAGCTGGTATCGTGACAAGTGCACGCATCAAAGATTTAGATCGCGATGTCATCAATGATGATTCAAAAGTGATCGATGTGAATGCATAGTTAAAAACATACTAAGATTAGAGGGGAACATCATTGATAAATGAGGTTCTCCTCTCTTAGTATGTTTTTTTATTCATTCCATATAAGTACAAAATATTTATTCCGAAAAGTGAAAGTCGGAATAACAAAAACAACCAACTTAATTTATTATTAAAGAGAAGCGTATTTAAGTAGGATGAATCTGTTGAGAGCTTTCGTAGATTTTCCCATTTTCCTATGGTAAACTGACAAAGTTGGGGATGTTAGAACAGATCGTTTAGGAGGAAACAGATGTTTACAAATGAAATAAAAATCATGCTGTATGTGGACGATGTAGAAAAAAATGCAGCGTTTTGGAGAGCAATTGGCTTTGCGGAAAAAGATCGTCAAGAAATGGATGGGGCGCTTGTAATTGAAGTAGGGATTGAGGACAGTCAAACCTCATTCGTGTTATATGATCGAGCGTTTGTTGAGTCCCATTCACCTGGTACAGCTACTAGTGCCCCATCTTTGATGTTTTACAGCAAAGATATCTTTGGATTATATAAAAAAATGCAGACGCAATCAGTCACATTAGGTGATATGGTACAGCTTGGAGAAGAATATGTCTTCAACTTTGCTGATCCTGATGGCAATTACTTTGCGGTTACAGGTAAATAATAGAAACAAAGACTTTGTTTTTCTGTGCAAAACAGGAAAGCGAAGTTTTTTTAATTCAAATAATAATATTATGTAAACAAAAAAACGCATGCGTAATTATACACAAGCAAATAAATCGTCAAATGCGAACGCCTTCTTTATACTGTTTAGGAACGAAAAGAAGGAAGGAAGAAATACATGGATTATCAAGTACTGCTTTATTACAATTATACAAAAATAGAAGAACCAGAGGGATTTGCCAAAAATCATTTAGCCTTTTGCAAATCTTTGGATCTTAAAGGTCGTATTCTAGTAGCTGAAGAAGGAATAAATGGTACTGTGTCTGGAACCGTTGAAAACACGACTGCCTATATGGAAGCAATGAAAGCTGATCCTCGATTTGCTGATACGATGTTCAAGATTGATCCAAGCGAAGGACATGCCTTTAAGAAGATGTTTGTAAGATACCGTCCAGAGCTTGTAAGTTTAAAGCTAGAAGAGGACATTGATCCAAACCAAGTGACAGGTGCTTATCTTTCACCGCAAGAATTTAAAGAAGCTATTTTAGACGAACAGACAGTGGTGATTGATGCACGGAATGATTATGAATATGACTTGGGGCATTTTCGAGGGGCCGTACGCCCAGATATACGCAGTTTTCGAGAGCTTCCAGACTGGATTCGCGAGCACAAAGAAGAATTTATGGAAAAACGGGTAGTGACCTACTGTACTGGTGGTATTCGTTGCGAGAAGTTTTCTGGTTGGCTTGTCCGTGAAGGATTCAAAGATGTCGGACAGCTGCATGGCGGTATTGCTACTTATGGTAAGGATCCTGAAGTCCAAGGAGAATTATGGGACGGCAAGATGTATGTGTTTGATGAACGAATCGCTGTCGATATCAACCAAGTAGATAAACAAATCGTCGGTCGCGACTGGTTTGACGGAACACCATGTGAACGATATATCAATTGTAGCAATCCTGAGTGCAATCGTCAGATTCTTGCTTCTATTGAAAATGAAGAAAAACATTTAGGAGCATGTAGCGTAGAGTGTGCGAAACATCCACGCAACCGCTATGTTCAAGACCATGGAATCTCTCCGGAAGAAGCAGAACTGCGGTTTGTAGCTTTAAATAAATAGAAAACAATAGTTTTGATTGTCGACCATTTCCAATATGCGCTATACTATCGTTGAGGATGGTGATCCACATGAAATCATTGATTTATGCTATTGGCGATGTCCATGGTAAATATGATCTTTTTGAAAAACTTATTCACTATTATGATCCGACGATCCATCAGCTTGTTTTATTAGGAGATCTCAATGATCGAGGACCTCGTACAAAGGAATGTTTTCTATTAGGAAAACAATTAGTCGAAGAAACAGGAGCCATTTATCTCCGGGGCAACCACGAAGAATATTTTTTGCAATTTCTGCAAGCACCGGAGGACTGGTATGCGCCTTATATCAGAAATGGTGGAAAAGAAACATTTGAAAGCCTACTTCACCCAGGTGCGTCGGAGGAATACTCCCCGACTGAAATCTCAATGATGATCCGATCGAGATACCCAGAACTGATTGAATTTTTAGTCCAGCGCCCCTTGTATTATGAATGGGAAAATTATCTGTTTGTCCATGCTGGAGTGGATTTGACAAAGAAAGACTGGCGTAAGACAAGTCCAAGCGATTTTATTTGGATACGGGAACCATTTCATGAAGGGAAAAACAATACAGGTAAGACAATTGTATTTGGACATACGATTACACCAATGCTCCATGGAGATATGCAGACAACAGATCTCTGGATTCAGGATCATAAAATCGGAATGGACGGTGGGGCTGTATTCGGAGGGTCATTGCATGGGGTTGTTTTTGACAAGGAAGGCATCCTTCAAGACATTGAATATCAGAACAATGAAGGATCTTGGCAAGGAATCTGACAAATGGAAAGAATGAAGGAGCTGCGACTTTGTTGCGGCTCTTTTTATTTGTATAGATAATATTGTTTCTTTCAGCAGTTTAACCCATGATAAAAAGTATGATAGAATAAAGAAGCAATTTTTAGCAGAAAAGAGGCATTTTAATGACGGAAAATTTGAACCAGACAATCATTCAGCTTGTACAAAAAGAGCTTTCAGACTATCGTCCCAAGCAGTTGACGACTGTACTTAATTTGTTAAATGAAGGAAACACCGTTCCTTTTATCGCGCGTTATCGAAAAGAAATGACGGGAAGTCTTGATGAAGTCCAGATTCGTGAAATCGAAGAGCGGTATGCATATCTTGAAAACTTAGAAAAACGAAAAAACGAAGTGATTCGGCTGATCGATGAACAAGGGAAACTGACCCCTGAGTTAGAAACAGAAATCACGCAATCCGTAAAAATGCAACAAGTGGAAGATTTATATCGGCCATACAAACAGAAACGGCGGACAAAAGCAACGATTGCTAAAGAAAAAGGACTTGAACCACTCGCGCTGTGGCTGATGCAGCTTACAGATGGAGAGGTGCAATCGGAAGCAGAAAAATATATCGCTAAAGAAAAAGAAGTCTCTTCTGCTGAAGAAGCGTTGCAAGGTGCGCATGAGATCATTGCTGAACAAGTCAGCGATAATGCAAAGTTTCGGACTTGGATTCGGTCTTATACGTATAACAAAGGCATGTATGTCAGCCAAGTCAAGGATGAGCAAGCAGATGAAAAAGGCGTATATGAAATGTATTATGACTTTGCAGAACCTGTCCATAAAATGGTTTCTCATCGGATATTGGCCACTAATCGAGGAGAAAAAGAAGAGGTTCTCAAAGTATTCCTTCAAGTAGACGAAGCAGCAGTTTTAGCATACTTGGATCGCCAATTAGTGAAAAATCCTGCCTCACCTTCTTCTTCCTTTGTAAGAGAAGCCTATCAAGATAGTTATAAACGCTTTATACAGCCGGCAATCGAGCGAGAACTGCGTAATGAATTGACTGAAAAGGCGGATGAGCAAGCCATCGCTATTTTTGGAGAAAATCTTCGCAATCTTTTGTTGCAACCGCCGCTAAAAGGTAAAGTCGTACTGGGATTTGATCCGGCCTATCGTACTGGATGTAAACTAGCAGTCGTAGATGCGACAGGAAAAGTTTTGGCAATCGAAGTCATTTATCCGCATAAACCTGCAGCACAAGCGAAAAGGGAAGCTGCTGGTCCAGCTTTTATCCAATTGATCAATCAATATCAAGTAGATATGGTAGCTATCGGGAATGGAACAGCCAGTCGGGAATCAGAACTTTTTGTGGCTGAACAATTGAAATCAGCCGACCATAAAGCCTATTATGCCATTGTCAATGAAGCTGGCGCTTCTGTTTACTCTGCTAGCGAAATTGCACGAAAAGAATTCCCGCATCTACAAGTAGAAGAAAGAAGTGCTGTTTCTATTGCCCGTCGTCTGCAAGATCCTTTAGCTGAATTAGTCAAGATCGATCCTAAAGCTGTCGGTGTAGGACAGTACCAACATGATGTTTCTCAAAAACGTTTGGCTGAACAATTGGATTTTGTCGTGGAAACAGCGGTCAACCAAGTAGGCGTGGATGTGAACACGGCTAGTCCACAGCTCTTGCAGCATATATCAGGATTGAATAAAACGACTGCCCAAAACATTGTCAGTTATCGTGAAGAAAATGGAGAATTTACTGCACGAACTCAGCTGAAAAAAGTGCCACGTTTAGGACCAAAAGCATATGAACAAGCAATCGGCTTCTTGCGAGTTCCTGGCGGGAAAAACATTTTGGACAACACCGGTATCCATCCCGAAAGTTATTCTATTGCGAAAGACATATTAATGACCGTCCATCTTTCAGAAAAAGAGCTTGGGACAGAAGAAGCAGTAGAAAAATTGACACGGTTATCCGCGGAGAAACTGGCTGAAAGCTTATCAGTCGGAGAAGAAACGTTAGCCGATATTTTAGCTGGGCTGACAAAACCTGGACGAGATATGCGTGATGAGATGCCAGCGCCCCTATTGCGTACAGATGTGTTGAGTATGGAAGATTTGAAACCAGGTATGGAATTGACTGGAACGGTCCGTAACGTCATCGACTTCGGCGCATTTGTCGATATCGGTGTGAAACAAGACGGACTTGTCCATATCTCAAAACTTAGCAAAAAATTTGTCAAGCATCCAACAGACGTCGTGTCAGTCGGAGATATCGTGACGGTTTGGATAGAGCAAGTTGATACGAAAAAAGGCAGAATCAGTTTGACGATGCTTTCCCCTTATGAAGAGTAACAATGAGGAGTAACAAAAATTGACACAAGAAGAACTGCAGCAGTTAGTAGAAGAGATATCATTAAAAAGCTTCCAGCGTCCTTTCAAGCACCAAGCAATGTTCAATCCACGCTTGCGTACAACTGGCGGGCGCTATCATTTAAACGATCATCATTTAGATTTTAATGTAAAGCTGTTTGAAGAGTCAGACAAAGAAACAATTGCAGGAATCATCAAACATGAACTTTGCCATTATCATCTGCATCTAACTGGAAGAGGATATCGTCATAAAGATATGGATTTCAAGTATCTTTTGAAAAAAACAGGAGGATTGCGCTATGCGCCAGCCTTGACGAAGAAACAGATAAAGATCGAATATTATCAATGCCAAGATTGTTCTGCCACGATCTGCCGCAAAAGAAGAATCGATGTACACAAATATCGTTGTGGAAGATGTCATGGGGAAATCAAATGGATTGAGACAAAGAGAGAAAGCCTCAATGAAGTATAAAAAATCAAATGAAAGGATGAAGAGTTTTTGGAAAAAAACGAGCAGAGAAATCTAAAAGACTGGAATCAGTTATTAGCCTTTTTAGCCGCACCTGATGAGAAAGATTTTGAGAAATTGTCGGCACCTATACTTATTTTAGCTGGAAACGGTCTTCCTATCTTAGCTGATAAAGCAGCACAAATGTATGTAAATGGTCAAGTAGAACGTTTGTTTTTGGTCGGCGGGGTGGGTCATGCGACTAGGATCCTTTATGAGAATTTTGAAAAGCAAGGATTTCATTTTGAAGAAGGCATGAGTGAAAGTGAAATCTGTCGTCAGTATCTAAAAGAAGTCTATGATTTGCCCGATAAGGCTTTCCTGATAGAATCGAAGTCTACAAATTCTGGAGAGAACGCCACTTTTTCACTGGAGATTCTTCATTCCTTAGATGCTGTACCAGAAAAAGTCCTATTGATGAATGATCCGACACTGCAACGCAGGACTCGAGCAACTTTTGAGAAAGTATGGCAAAATGAACAAACTGTTTTCGCAAATGCTGTGCCATTTGTACCGGAAATCCTTCACTTTTCTGAGGAGATCATCTTTACAGTAAAAGAACTGAACCATCAATGGCCGAAGGAATATTTCTATGCACTGGTGTTAGGAGAAATGGAGCGACTCCGCGACGATGAGAATGGCTATGGTCCGAAAGGAAAAGATTTTATTCCTCATATTGATATATCAGAAGAAGTTTGGTCTTCTTATACAAGAATCAAACAGTCAATAAAAACGGATTTTTCCCGTACATGACCTTTTTAGCAGGCGAATCCTCCTTTCTAAATAAATTTGGTTGAAATTTTCAATCGTTTATAAGATAATGAGGAGCGTGTTGAATGTAATAGCTAAAAGAATGGACGCTAGATAAGAGAAGAGGATTCAAATGGAAAATCAAAATAAATTGTATCATTTTGTTGGTATCAAAGGTTCAGGAATGAGCTCCTTGGCTCTTGTTTTACATGAACAAGGTTTAAATGTCCAAGGATCAGACATTGAAAAATATTTCTTTACACAAAGAGATTTAGAAAAAGCAAATATCACGATTCTGCCATTTAACGCAGACAATGTAAAACCAGGTATGACGATTATTGCAGGAAATGCATTTCCTGATTCACATGAAGAAATCCAGCGAGCAAAAGAATTAGGTTTGGAAGTGATTCGCTATCACGACTTTATTGGTCATTTTATCCAAAACTATACGAGTATCGCTGTAACCGGTTCTCACGGAAAAACAAGTACGACTGGTCTGCTCTCTCATGTATTGAGTGGTGTTCGTCCAACAAGTTATCTAATTGGAGACGGAACAGGGCATGGTGATCCGCAAGCGGAATTCTTTTCATTTGAAGCCTGTGAATATCGCCGTCATTTCCTTGCCTATTCACCAGACTATGCGATCATGACAAACATCGATTTTGATCATCCGGATTATTATACAAGTATCGACGATGTATTTACAGCTTTCCAAACAATGGCTGGACAAGTGAAAAAAGCTATTTTTGCGTACGGTGACGACGCTTATTTACGCAAATTAGAAGCAGATGTGCCGATTTATTATTATGGTGTCACAGAAAATGATGATATCCAAGCACGAAACATCGAACGTACAACATCCGGTTCTGCTTTTGATGTCTATCATGGGGATGAATTTGTTGGACATTTCACTGTACCGGCATTCGGCAAACACAATATTTTAAATGCTTTAGGTGTTATTGCAGTCGCGTATTTCGAAAAACTGGATCTGAAAGAAGTTGCGGAAGAAATGCTGACTTTCCCAGGAGTAAAACGTCGATTCAGTGAAAAAATCGTAGCAGACATGACCGTAGTCGATGATTATGCGCATCACCCTGCAGAAATCAAAGCAACCATTGATGGCGCACGCCAAAAATATCCAGATAAAGAAATAATTGCAGTTTTCCAACCTCATACGTTTACGCGTACGATTGCATTGATGGATGAATTTGCAGAAGCCCTTGATTTAGCTGATAAAGTTTACTTATGCGATATTTTTGGTTCGGCTCGGGAAGAACAAGGAAACGTTAAGATCGAAGACCTTGGAGCGAAAATCAAAAAAGGTGGAGAAGTCATCAAAGAAAATAATGTATCTCCATTATTAGATTATCATGATGCAGTAGTAATCTTCATGGGTGCTGGAGATGTTCAAAAATTTGAACAAGCGTATGAAAAACTTTTAAGCAGCACGACGAAAAATGTACTGTAATACAATTACTGCAGTGTCCTTATAAAATAAGAAAGAGGGAGAGTGGCAAAATTCTTGTCATGCTCCCTTTTTTACAACTTTTGATAAACGGCGTTCAAAAGCTTGCATCTGCGGTAATAAGCCTAGCCAAATCAAAAACATGAGAAGCTGTTTTTTCTTGACTATTCTTATTACTTGATGCAGGACAGCTTTTTCACGACCTCAGATAAACGGCGTTCAAAAGCTTGCATCTGCGGTAATAAGCCCAGCCAAATCAAAAACATGAGAAGCTGTTTTTCTTGGCTGTTCTTATTACTTGATGCAGGACAGCTTTTTCACGACCTCTTTAAACTATAGGAATCTGTTAAATCAAAGGAGCAAAACTTGCCTTTTGCGCTGCTTTTGGTACAATAATGTATGATTAAAAATAAACTGGAGGGTTTCTATCTTGAACATAGGTAAGCCGAGAAAACTAGGAAAAACAATAAATGAAATCGAGGAAGGCGACTCGTTATCTTTAACAGAATCTATTGAAGATAACCAGCTTTTGCTGTATTTGGGATTGACGAATGATGCAAATCCTTTGTATATCCAACATGACTTTGCACAAAAAACAGAATATCATCAGCCAATCGTTCCATCAGTGATGCTGATGGGGATCATCACAAGTGCAATTTCAAAGCATCTTCCTGGACCAGGATCACATGTTGTCAATTTTTCTGTCAATTTTATTGAACCGGTTTTCCATTATGAAACACTGACTTTTCAGTTTGAGGTCATAAAAGTAGATAAGATGAAGGACGTGGTGACGATTTCTGTAGAAGCGGAAAACACGAACGAAGATCGTGTGTTGGATGCTGTTGTTATGGTCCAACCGCCACAAGTTCCTGAATTGGAAATAGCAATCGAAAGTGAAGGTGAATTAAATGAATAATCCAAGTACATCAATGTCAGGCATCAATCGTTTTTATGCAAAAGTTTATGGTTTTTTAGGTATGGGGCTTGCCCTTAGTGCAGTCACTTCTTACTTGGCTCTTTGGGTATTTCCTTTACAACTAGCAACTTTTATCAATAACTTTCCATTAGGCTTTATGGGTCTGTGGATCGTTGAACTGATTTTGGTAATGGTTCTAGGCGTAAAAGCACAAAAGAATCCGAGCTTAGCGATCGGTGGATTCATTGCCTACTCTCTTTTGAATGGCGTAACATTAGCAGTTACTCTTGCATTCTACGATATTGGAACAGTAACACAAGCTTTCTTGACAGCTACCTTGATGTTCATGGGGATGTCTGTTGTCGGAGTGACAACAAAACGAGATCTTAGCGGGGTCGGAAGAGCAGGACAGGCTGCTTTGATCGGAGTGATCATTGCACTAGTCTTGAACATCTTCATTTTGAGAAGTAGCGCAGTTGAGCTGTTCATCTCACTGCTTTTAGTCGTCATCTTTGCAGGGATCACAGCTTATGATAACCAAAGCATTCGTAATATCTATGTCCAGACAAATGGAACAGCACATAGTGGCATTGCTGTATTTATGGCATTGAAGCTGTATTTAGACTTTATCAATTTGTTCTTGGCGTTTTTAAGAATCTTTGGACGGAACAACTAAAAAAGGAAAAAATTGATCAGTTGGGGCTATACCAAAATATTTGGTATGGTCCCGCTTTTTCTTTTCGCATTCCGCATGATTCTTTGTTAGAATGAATAAGAACTTTACAGTAAGGAGTTAAGAAAATGACAAAAAATAAATTATTACTCGTTGATGGGAACAGTGTGGCTTTTCGCGCATTCTTTGCGCTGCACAATTCCCTTGAACGTTTCAAAAACAGAAACGGTCTTCATACAAATGCAATCTATGCATTCAATACGATGTTTGAAAATGTTATGCAAAAAGAGCAACCGACGCATGTTCTGGTTGCGTTCGATGCAGGAAAAACGACCTTTCGGACAGAAATGTATGCGGAGTACAAAGGAGGAAGATCTAAAACACCAGGCGAATTCAAAGAACAAATGCCATATATCCGTGATTTGTTGACGGGATTAGGTGTACAGTATTACGAATTGCCCAATTATGAAGCGGATGATATTATCGGTACTTTGGCAGAAAAAGTAGATAAAAATCAATTTGATGTCGTCGTACTTTCCGGTGATCGGGATTTGACTCAATTAGCTAGTAAAGAAGTAAAAGTGGATATCACTGTAAAAGGTGTCAGCGATATCGAAAGTTATACACCAGAACATGTGGCGGAAAAATATGATGGATTGATACCAAAACAGATTATTGACATGAAGGGACTAGCCGGAGATGCCTCTGACAATATCCCAGGTGTGACTAAAATTGGTGAAAAAACAGCTATCAAGCTATTGAAACAATATGGCTCAGTCGAAGGAATCTATGAGCATATTGATGAAATGAAGCAAAGCAAAATGAAAGAAAATCTGATAAATGACAAAGAGCAAGCGTTCTTATCGAAGAAATTGGCGACCATCAATACTTCAGCCCCTGTGGAGGTCTCTATCGACTCATTGAAGTATGAAGGGAAAAATCTCGATAAACTCGTTCCATTTTATAAAGAAATGGATTTCAATCAGTTCCTTTCTAAACTGAATATCGTTGAAGAAGAAGTAAAAATGGATGATATTTTATTTGAAGTCGTGCATGAATTTAAAGAGGAAATGTTTACTACGGATATGGCACTGTACGTGGAAATGATGGGCGACAATTACCATACAGAGGAAATCGTCGGAGTAGCGTGGGGGACAGAAAAGAAAATCTATGTCACGAATGATCTGTCTGTATTCGAAAACCAAGCGTTCCATTCTTGGATCACTGATCCGACCCGATTGAAAAAAGTATATGATGCGAAACGAACTTATGTTGCTTTAAATCGCTATACTGGAAAAACGAAAGGAATCGATTTTGATGTCTTGCTAGGTGCATACCTTCTCGATACGAATGAAAAAAGCACAGATATCGAAGGAATAGCTGCACATTACGGATACAACGATATCCAATCAGATGAAACTGTATACGGCAAAGGGGCGAAAAAAGGTTTACCAGAAGAAGAGGAACTCTTTTTTGCTCATTTAGCGCGAAAAGTAGCTGCAATTAATGCGTTAACACCAAAATTGAGCCAAGAACTGGCAGATAAAAACCAAGAAGATCTTTTCCGGAAAATGGAACTGCCATTGTCTATCATTTTGGCAGAGATGGAAATAAGCGGGATCAAAGTAGATGCGACTCGCTTACAAGAAATGAAGGGCGAGTTTTCTGCTCGCTTAAGAGAGATCGAACAAAAAATCTACGAAGAAGCCGGCGAAGAATTCAATTTGAATTCACCAAAGCAATTAGGAGTGATCTTATTTGAAAAAATGGGATTACCCGTTATCAAAAAAACAAAAACTGGGTACTCCACAGCCGTAGATGTACTGGAACAGCTTCGTGAACAAGCACCAATCGTAGAGGATATCCTAACCTATCGTCAAATCGCAAAAATTCAATCTACCTATGTCGAGGGACTGCTGAAAGTGATCCAATCAGATGGAAAAGTGCATACCCGTTATGTCCAGACATTGACCCAAACAGGACGATTAAGCTCTGTTGATCCTAATTTGCAGAACATCCCGATTCGATTAGATGAAGGGAGAAAGATACGTCAGGCATTTGTTCCGAGAGAAAAAGACTGGTTGATTTATTCTTCTGACTATTCACAAATCGAGTTACGCGTACTTGCGCATATCTCAAATGATGAACATTTGAAAGCTGCCTTCCTAGAAGGTCAAGATATCCATGCCAGCACAGCGATGCGCGTATTTGGAATCGAAAAGGCAGAGGATGTCACACCAAATATGCGTCGGCAGGCAAAAGCAGTGAATTTTGGTATCGTGTATGGCATCTCTGATTACGGACTTTCACAAAATTTAGGCATCAGCCGAAAAGCAGCACAGCAATACATCGATACGTACTTTGAAAAATACCCAGGTGTCAAAGAATATATGGAAAGAATCGTACGCGAAGCAAAAGATCAAGGCTACGTCGAAACGCTGTATCACCGCCGACGATATTTGCCAGACATCAATTCAAGAAATTACAATATCCGTTCTTTTGCGGAACGAACAGCTATCAATACACCAATTCAAGGAAGTGCTGCTGATATTTTGAAAATCGCGATGATTGAATTGGATAAACGATTAAAAGAAACAGGTCTTCAAGCTACGATGCTGTTACAAGTTCATGATGAACTTGTCTTCGAGGTACCTGAAAAAGAACTTGAATCATTAGATAAATTGGTGAAGAAAGTTATGGAACAAGCTGTTTCTCTCCATGTACCACTGATCACTGACAGCAGTTGGGGAAAAACGTGGTACGAAGCAAAATAAACATTGTTTAAGACAGAGCAATATAATGAAGGTGAAAAGAAAAAATGCCAGAATTACCAGAAGTAGAAACCGTTCGTAAAGGATTGGAACGGTTAGTAGTAGGAAAAACGATTCAGAAAGTGCAGGTCTTGTGGCCCAAGATCATTGAGCAACCAGAGACGCCCCTCTTTGAGGCTTCTCTTGTTGGCGAAACCATCCAATCCATTGGACGTAGAGGGAAGTTTTTGATTTTTCATCTCGATCATTATGAACTGATCTCACATTTGCGAATGGAAGGAAAATATCAATTCACGAAAGAAAATACACCAATCGATAAACATACGCATGTACTTTTCTTTTTTGAGGACGGGAGCCAACTTCGCTACAACGATGTACGAAAATTTGGTCGTATGACAATTGTCGAAAAAGGAGCAAGTGCAACTTACCGAGGAATCATGAAATTAGGACCTGAGCCATTGCCTGACAGCTTTTTATTAGCAGATTTTGCAGCTGGACTGAAAAAATCGCACAAAGCAATCAAGCCTTTACTGCTAGATCAACGTCTAGTAACGGGACTAGGTAATATTTATGTAGACGAAGCATTATGGGAAGCGAAGATTCATCCAGAACAACCGGCGAATACATTATGTCCAAAAGAGATAGAACAATTACGTCTATCGATCATTGATGTTTTGAATCGTGCAATAGAAGCCGGAGGTACCACGATTCGCAGCTATTTGAATGCATTAGGAGAATCAGGCGGATTCCAAGTCGCACTGCATGTCTATCAGCAAACTGGCAAACCATGTATACGTTGTGGGACACCGATCGTGAAAATAAAAGTGGCACAAAGGGGGACTCACTATTGTCCGAATTGTCAAAGGCTGAAAATCGAAAAGTAGGCTTTGTTTTAGGTTTGACGGGCGGAATAGCTACTGGCAAAAGTACGGCAGCCAAAGTCTTTCAGTCTCATGGATTTCCTTTGATCGATGGTGACGTGATTGCTAGAGAAACTGTTGAGCCTGGAACGCTTGCTCTGAGGAAGGTTGTGTCCGTGTTTGGCCAAGAGATATTGCAGTCTGATGGTCAGCTAGATCGAGGAAAACTTGGGATGATTGTTTTTCCATCAAAGGAGAAACGACAAAAACTTGATCAGCTATTAGATCCGTTTATCCGAAAAGCGATAAAAGATCAAATCGCCTATCTAAGTTCCCATCATCCTTTAGTAATTGTAGATATCCCATTGCTCTATGAAGGTCATTATGACCACTATATGGATGCAGTAGCTGTCGTTTATACCACGCCAGATATTCAACTCAGACGCTTGATGAAACGTAATCAACTAACACTAGAACAAGCACAGCAGAGAATTAGCAGTCAACTTCCAATCGAAGAAAAAAAGCAGCGTGCGGATATTTTGTTTGACAACAACGGAACAAAAGAGGAACTTGTGGAACAAATCGAAAATTGGCTTTCAGCTAATCGCTTTCTTTGAGTATCTGTGTCAAGTTTGCTATCCTGAGTATATAGAAAGCGAGGGATAGCGATGGGATCATTTAAAAACCAAAAGGATAAAGTCGTAGGTAACGCAAAAGAAAAAATCGGCGAAATACTCAATAAAGAAAATCTAATCGATGAAGGTCGTACGCAATCAGAAACAGCAGAAGAGAAAGAAAAGCAGTACCAAGCAAGAATCGATGAAATAGAAGACCAGCAGGCAGAAAAAGAAGCGAAACAGCAAGATTTGACTCAAGAACGAAAAAATCCGGTACCTGATCGTAGTAAGACACCGCTCCCAGAAAGTGAACACATTCCTGATGAACAAAAAATCGAGGAACAACGAATGAAACACTATACAGGAATCGAAGAGAAGTTATAAAACAATAAGAAATAGAGATGTGACTTGAAGCAGATGATAAGATGTTCATCTGCTTCAAGTTTTTTGTGCTAGCCGACTAAATCAGCTTTTGGGCGAGTCATTTCTCAGCAATCAAGGTCATCAGTACTGGAAAATTGAAATTGAATTAGGAAAGGGGACATAATTACGCATGAAAACAGAAAAAATTGTTCTTATATCCGTGTTTTTTTGGGTAGGACAGTCGCGTTTGTGATTTGTTTCGTGTTATAATACAACTAGTTGTAAAGAAAGACACATCCTTTATATAAAAATGCGATGCAAGAGGTGAGACAAAATGAGATGTCCCAGATGTCAACATAATAATTCACGAGTAATCGACAGCCGTCAAGCAGATGATGGACGTGCGATCCGTCGCCGTCGCGAATGTGAGAATTGTTCGTTCCGCTTCACTACTTTTGAACGAATTGAAGCTGCTCCGTTATTAGTCATCAAGAAAAACGGGGAACGCGAAGAATTCAATCGCGATAAAATTTTAAGAGGACTCATCCGCTCAGCAGAAAAAAGACCTGTAGCTATGGAGCAAATGGAACAAATCGTCAACCATGTCGAAAACCGCGTACGCAGTCTTGGGGAAAACGAAGTATCAACGAATCTGATTGGTGAATATGTGATGGAGGATTTAGTCGATTTAGATGAAATCGCGTATATCCGTTTTGCCAGTGTTTATCGCCAGTTCAAAGATATGTCTGTTTTCTTAAAAGAGCTGCAAGATATCGTGGATAAAGCAAAAGAAAATAATAAAGAGAATAATAAAGAGAATAATAAAGAGAATAATAAAGAAAACAATTAAGAAACAAAAAGGAGGCATTTCCTTGGAAAATGCTTGGAAAGAGCTTCAACCAAAAAATATTTACCAAGGAAGAAAAGAAGCTCCGCTGAGGGAAGACAGCAAGAACGCGTTGCTGTATCTTTATCAGCCACTGATCGGCGGAGAAGCCTTGAGTATCTATTTCACTCTGTTATCAGAGATCTCGCAAGAATCTGGTGAAGGTCCTGAAGGGATGCATGCAGATTTACTCAGTAGTCTAGGCTACGGGATCCCTCAATTTTATGATGCAAGAAAAAAGCTGGAAGGAATCGGCTTACTGGATGTTTATTTTAAAGAAGATAGCGATCTGGGGCCTCGTTTTATTTATGAGTTGTTAGAGCCACTCATTCCTAAAGCATTTTTCAAAGATTCTGTTCTGGCATTTCTTCTTTTGGAAAAAGTTGGTGAACGACGATTCCAGAAGCTTACTCAGTTGTTTGAACCTAAAAGGCATACAACAGAGGGATATCAAAAAATCACGAAAAAATTTTTAGATGTTTATCGCTTCAATGAAGCAGTATACGCTGCTAATCAAGAAAACATCGAATCACTGAATAAATCTTTTGAAGAATCTGAGCCAGTAGCATTACTTGAAACAGATTCGACATTCGATTGGCAATTTTTGAATGATTGGCTGGCAAAAAAACATATGACTGTTCTTGATGATTCAATCATCAAACAAGTCGACATGTATCATCACCTTTATGGATTCGATGAACTAACTCTTGGTGAACTCATCAGTCAATCTTATGATTTTAGTGAACAAAAGGTATCCATGAAGGAGCTGCAAAAAGCTGTTTTGGCAATGCAGAGACGACCAGTGAAGCAAATAAAGGAAACAGTAGCTGTTGCTGAAAATAGCAATGAATCTCCGACGAACGAACATTTGACAAATGCAGCGCTTCAGTTGATAAAAGAAGCACAGAGCATTCCGCCGATGAAATATCTGGAAGCAATCAAGTCAGAAAAAGGCGGATATGTTTCTAAACAAGAAACTTGGTTACTGCAAGACCTTGTTTCTCAATCAGGTCTTTCCAGCAGTGTGATCAATGTTTTGCTGAATTATGTATTGGTGATCAAAAATAATGCTAGCTTAAATGCTAGTTATGTGAATACAGTGGCAAATGAATGGGCACAAAAGAAAATCGCCACAGCAGAAGAAGCGATTCAGCATATTCGGCAAATAAGCAATCAAGCAAAACAATCAAAACAAAAAAAGCAAACAAATTATCCAAACGGCAAGCGAAATGTTCGGCGGGAAAAGCTTCCTGATTGGGTCAACCAGCCAAAAGATGAAAAACAGATCAGTAGTGAGAAAAAAGCAGAGATTGACCGCCGTTTTAAAGAATACCTGGCGAAAAAGGAGGGTGACATCTAATGGAAGACGTAGGCAAAGAATTGAAGAGGATCATCAGCAAACGTAATTATCAAGAAAAATATGCTGAAATGATTGCTGACGTCCTAAATGATACGGATGTTCAAGCTTTTCTAAGTGCACACCAAGAAGAACTGACACAAGCGGATATTGAAAAAAGCTACGCCAAATTGTATGAGTTCGTGCAAGAAAAGCGTAAATATCAAAAAAACGATCCAACGATGATCGCTCCAGGATACGAGCCGAAGTTGACGTTGAATTTTCATTATGTGGATGTCACTTATGTACCAACAGAAGCATTGTTAGCTCGGCAAAGACAAGAAGAAATTAGAAGCCGAGTAAAAGCAATGGATATGCCAAAAGATATTCAATCAGCATCTTTTGAAAACTTTGAGCGTACAGATGGACGAGGATATGCAAGCTTGGAAGCCCTAGATTTCGTAGAGAAATATACTGCAGATCCAAAAGGGTATCATAAAGGTCTTTATTTGGTGGGGAGTTTTGGTATTGGAAAAACATACTTATTAGGAGCAACAGCGAGAGAACTAGCGATTGCTGGATTCACCACGACATTAGTCCACTTTCCGACGTTTGCCGTTGAGATGAAACAGGCAATCGGAAAAGATCAAGTGGCAGAAAAGCTAGATGCAGTGAAGCGTTCCCCCATTTTAATGATTGACGATATTGGTGCAGACGCGATGAGCAGTTGGATACGGGATGAAGTATTTGGCGTCATCCTTCAATATCGGATGCAGGAACAGCTACCGACCTTCTTCTCATCAAATTTCACAATGGATGAATTGGAACAGCATTTGTCCGTCACTCAACGTGGAGATGAAGAGCCGCTGAAAGCAAAACGCATAATGGAACGCATACGTTATTTGACAAAAGAAATCGAAATGACTGGTCGCAACCGCCGCAATGGTTGAACAGTTGATAAGTCCAACTGATATTTGACCAAGGAGTAAAAGCAGGTCAGCGAATCTTTACATGGACAGAAATGACCGGAGACAATCACCGCAACAAGTAGTGCAAAAACTTAAACGGAGGATTTTTTATGAGGGCTATTTTTTCTAGTATATATGTAGTTGGTCTATTTTTTATTTTAGCAGGATGCGGTAGTGCAGACAGCAACACAGGTTCTCTTGATTCGATTGATGCGGGTCAAACAATAAAAACAAGCAGTACGAAAACGGAGGGACAAAGCATATTTGTAGGAACGATTGAAAGCATCACTCAAGTAGAAGCGGAAGAAGAAACGATTCAACTGAAACTCGTCGATGTCATGGCCAAAGAAGATCCAGCGAATATGGGGACATCATTCAGCAATGACGGAGTGATTTTGAATGCTACTGCTGAAAAAATAAGCGTGGACATAGATGAACTGAAAATCGGTGACAAAGTCCAATTTACATTAGTTGAGATGCCGATCATGACGATGTCTATCCCACCACAAGTGCCTGGAGATTCGATCATTGATATTTCATTGAACAAATAATTAACAACATTTTTCAAAAATAAGAAAATGTTGTTTTATAGAACAAAAAGGTATAATTTTTAAGGAGATCTGGGAATTTTTTTATTCCTAGTCTCCTTATTTTATATGGAAAATGCTATAATTACCTAGAAGGAGTGAAGCTATGAACCATTTAGATTTATCTCAGCGCTTAGCGGCAGTTGGTGAATTTGTTCCTGAATCTGCTCGTTTAGCAGACATTGGATCAGATCACGCATACTTACCTGTTGCATTGATGCTAAAAGGAAAAATCAAATATGCAGTTGCAGGTGAAGTCGTTCAAGGTCCTTATGAATCAGCACGTAAGCAAGTCCAAAAAGATGGATTGGAAGACCGTATCACTGTACGTCTTGCAAATGGTCTAGATGCGATCCAACCGCAAGATGCTATAACGGCTGTCACGATCGCGGGTATGGGAGGTTCGCTGATCCGAGAGATCCTAGAAGCTGGCAAGTTGCATCAACGCCTAAGTGGACAAGAACGTTTGATCCTTCAGCCAAATATCGGAGAGCGTACGTTACGATCATGGCTGCAAGAAAATCAATACAAAATCCAATCAGAAAAAATACTTGAAGAAAACAAAAAAATATATGAAATTATTGTAGCCGAAAAAGAACAAAAACCAGTTACTTACAACGAAATGGAGCTGATGTTCGGACCATTTCTGCTCGAAGAGAAAAGTGAGATCTTCAAATCAAAATGGACAAGAGAGCTTCAACAAAGAAAAGCTATCCGTGAACAGCTCAAACAAGCAGCTAATCAAGAGGCACGTCAAAAACAAATCGAACAGGAAATCCAAATGATTGAGGAGGTTTTAGAGATATGACAATAAGCGGACGTACCTTCATCCAAAAGTTTGAGAGCTATTGTCCTCAATGGCTAGCTGAAGAAGGAGACCCAGTCGGACTGCATATTGGAACATTAGATAAACCGATTCAACGGGTAATGATGACATTAGATGTTCGCCCAGAAGTGGTCGAAGAAGCAATCGAGAAAAAAATCGATCTGCTGATTGCTAAACATCCCCCAATCTTTCGCCCTGTAAAACGGCTGACTACTGATCAGCCGCAAGAAAAAATGTATGCAGATCTGTTGAAACATGATATTGCCGTTTATGCGGCACACACGAATATGGATATTATTTGGGACGGACTGAATGACTGGTTTTGCGAACTGCTTGGTATTGAAGTGGAGAGTTATTTAGTGAAGACTCATGAAATCCATTATAAAAAACTGGCGGTTTATGTACCTGTGGATCATGCACAGAAAATGCGGGAAGCATTAGCTGCAGCTGGTGCTGGTACGCAAGGCGATTATACCGGTACAAGTTTTACCTCGATTGGACACGGTCGATTTACTCCGAATGTTGGTGCACAACCAGCGATTGGGAAAGTAGGGAAGGCAGAACAAGTCCAAGAAGCAAAAGTCGAGGTTATTTTGCCCGAAACAATCGAAAAACAAGTGATTGATGCCATGCAATCGGTTCATCCTTATGAAGAACCTGCGTACGATCTTTTCGCAATTGATGAACCAGTCGAAAAGTTTGGGCTAGGTCGAATAGGTGAATTACCGCAAGAAATCCCCTTAGAAACATTTGTGGAACAAGTAAAAAAAGTTTTCCAATTAGAAGGACTGAGAATCGTTCAGCCTCAAAAAACAAAATCATCCATCAAGCGTATTGCGATTTGCGGTGGAAGCGGCGAAAAATTTTATCCGCAAGCAATCGCTCAAAGAGCAGACGTCTATATCACCGGAGACATCTATTATCATACGGCTCATGATATGCAAAGCGCCGGGTTGATTGCAATTGATCCCGGACATTATATTGAATCGTTATGTAAGGAACGGTTCATCGAGAAATTTGAGACTTGGAAACAAGAAGAAAATTGGGATATTGACTTTTTCGTTTCTGAAACGAATACAAACCCATTTCAATTTAATTAAAGGAGAGAATACTATGTACGAAAATCTTTTGCCACGTTTTTTACGGTATGTCAAAACAGAAACACGCTCCGATGCAACAAGCAAAACGACCCCATCGACTCAGACACAAGTTGCTTTTGCACAAGAATTGAAAAAAGAATTAGAAGAGTTAGGTTTATCAGATGTTTTCTATAATGAAGACAATGGATTCGTTATGGGAACATTACCAAGCAATGTCGATCATGAAGTGCGTTCCATTGGATTTATTTCCCACATGGATACAGCAGACTTTAATGCAGTAGGAGTCAATCCACAAATCATTGAAAACTATGATGGAGAGTCTACGATCGTACTAGATGCGGAAGAACGTTACACGTTGAATACAAAAGATTTCCCAAATTTGAAAAATTATGAAGGCCACACGTTGATCACTACAGATGGCAGTACTTTACTGGGAGCAGATGACAAATCAGGGATTGCGGAAATCATGACTGCAATGGAGATCTTGATCAATAATCCTTCTATCCCTCATGGTACCATCAAAGTAGCTTTTGGACCTGATGAAGAAATCGGTGTCGGAGCGGATAAATTCGATGTTGAGCAATTCAATGTGGATTTTGCTTATACAGTCGACGGCGGTCCTTTAGGTGAATTGCAGTATGAAACATTCAGCGCTGCTCAAGCAAATATCACGATCCAAGGGAAAAATGTACATCCAGGGACGGCAAAAGATACGATGATCAATGCTTTACAGCTGGCCATTGATTTTCATAATCAGCTTCCAGCCGATGAAGTTCCAGAAAAAACAGAAGGATACGAAGGTTTCTTCCATTTGATGGCATTGAATGGGAATCCTGAAGAAGCTTCTATGAGTTATATCATTCGCGATCATGATCGTGAAAAATTCGAAGCACGCAAAGCACAAATCACACATATCCAAGAAGAATTGAATCAACGATTTGATCAAGAACGAATCAAAGTAGATATGTATGATCAATATTACAACATGAAAGAAATCATCGAAAAAGATATGAGCATCGTGGAATTAGCGAAACAAGCAATGATCGAGCTTGGGATCTCTCCAGTGATCGAACCAGTCCGCGGAGGAACAGATGGTTCAAAAATCTCTTACATGGGTATTCCGACGCCAAATCTATTTGCCGGAGGAGAAAATATGCACGGTCGATTCGAATTTGTTTCTTTACAAGTAATGGAAAAAGCAACAGATGTGATTGTTAAAATTGCAGAATTGAACACAAAGAGTTAAAATCGAAAAAGAACAGCTTATGACAAGGCGTTCGTCCGATGATGGAATGTCATCTGTCTAAGGCTAAAGGGCAGGACAATGGAATGGATTGTCCCGCCCTCTTTTTTGAAGAGTAAATAGGAGGTAAAGAATGAAAAAGCTGCTAGTTTTTTATAACAAAAGTTCAGGGAAAGATGAGGGGGAGAAATTAGCACGCTGGTTTCAAGATTATGTAAAAGAAAAGCAACCAGAATTATTTGTAGATTTAGCTGAAACTGGCCCGTCGATTGACCATGCGGATTTAGTCAAGAAAGCAGAAGCTATAGGAGCCGATACTCTAGTGATCATAGGAGGGGACGGAACGATCCATCATATCGTCCAAGCGTTCCAGCAAACGTTATCTCAGTATCATATCGGATTACTTCCAGGTGGAACAGTCAATAATCTCGCACGTGTCCTTGAGATTCCATTGAAGAAAGAAGAGGCTGCTGACGTGATTCTAGAAGGAAATGTCCGAAAAATAGACTATGGCCAAGTCAATGATGCAGTCATTATCTCTACACTGACAATCGGTATCTTAGCCAATACAGCAGTTTGGATCAGTCAAGAAGAAAAACAGCGTTATGGCTCGTGGATTTTTATCAAGAAATTCTTTAAGTTATTGCTGAAGAAGAAAAAATATCATTTGGATTTAGAAACAGACGAGGAGCATTGGAAAGGAAAATCTCAGTTATTGACAGTCACGATGTCTAACTCCGTGGGCGGCTTTACAAATTTCGACGATTCAGCGACCCCAGATGATGGAAAATTCCATGTAACGATCGTACCTTCCTTAGATATTTTCCGATTTATTTTTTATTTGCCTAGAATCATGAGAGGAAAATTCTATACGATACCTGGCATCACTTATTTCACAGCCAAACGCATGAAAATCAAAGCAAAGGAAAAATCTGTTGGCACTCGGACAGATGGAGACACGACAGATGATCTTCCAGTTGAATTATCTGTTGTATCAAAAGGATTAGCAGTTTATTCACCAAAAAAAGAAGAACAAGCTTAGAAATAGTAGTTAATAGAAAGTTGGAAGAAGAATAATGGATGTATTGTTGCACAATCCTTTGTGGTTTTATCTATTCATTGTAAATTTTTATTTATTTTGTCTGATGGGATATGATAAACATCAGGCTCGAAATGGCGGCTGGCGTGTACCTGAAAATAACTTGATATTTGTCAGTCTGTTAGGCGGTGGTTTGGGAGGATTGATTTCTCGGAAAGTTTTTCATCATAAAACAAGGAAAAAAAAGTTTACCGTAGGATTCACTGCGGGTGTGCTTGTTGATTTGATTCTCATTTATTTTTTCCATTAAGGAGCAGGAGATGTCATCTAAAGGAACGAAAATTAAAATCATTCTGAATCTGCTTTTGCTGATTGCGATTTTTGCTATTATTTATTATTTAATCAATCAATCATTTGCAGATATCTTTGCCGAATTAATGTCTACCAGTGTTGTCGTTTTGGCAGCCACTGTTATATTAGGGACAGTTTACCAAATCGCTGAAGGGCGCTCAATCAAAGAAATTGCTGAACCTTTCGCGCCGAATTTTACAACGAAAGATGGGTTCTTGACCTCTAGCTATATTGCGTTTTACCGAATCGTTTCGTTTGGTACAGGAACATTGATCTCGGAAATTTATTTTTATAATAAAAAAGGAATGAAACTGTCTCAGGGAGCAGGAGTGACAGCACTCCATATGATCATGTACAAACTTGCAGTGATTACCTATGCGTTAGCTGGCTTGCTCATCCAATTCTCTCTTTTTTATTCTAATAGTCCGTCAATGATCTGGTTTATTATTGCTGGAATTCTTTTGACGATCGTGATTGTTGCCTTTTTATTGGTAATGTCCATCAGTCTGAATGTCCAAATATTTTTTGTCAGCTTATCGAATAAGTTATTTAAGAGTGAGCGTTTGCGAAAATGGGTGGATACATGTAATCAGCAGATCTACTCTTTAAGGGAAACGGTCCAAACCATTATCCAAGACAGGACTGCGCTATTGCGTATTTATCTATGGAATATGTTGAAACTTGTATTTTGGTATGTACTTCCCTATTTGATTCTGATTGAAAACCATCCTAAAATAGATTTTCTACTGACCATTTCGTTTATCAGCTTTGCAGTAGTGCTTTCAGGGGTTATTCCTACGCCAGCTGGTATTGGCTCCTTTGAATTTGTCTACTTGTTATTGTTTAGACCAGTTGTCGGAACAGTTGACGCAGTTTCTTCGCTTTTGTTGTATCGTTTCAGTTCCTTTATCTTGCCATTTCTCTATGGATTTGTGTATGTGATTGCTGAACGGCGAAGAGTGATCAAAGAAGAAATAATAGAAGTAAAAAAAGAGAATAAAGAAAATCAAGGGTAGGTCTTTTATAAGATCTACCCTTTTTATCAAATCAAAGAAAAACGTTATGGGTAAGATAATTTTACGTTTGTTTTGCTCTTTTTTTGTATGTATACAATCAATTTTGTTTTTTTAAGATTTATATAAGACGAGAAAAAAAGTCAAAAAAACATGTGTATATTTTGACCAAAATTGACCAAAGAGATATAATAGTTTGTGTAAAGATCAAAGAAATAAGTGATCTTACCTTTAATTAGGAGGTATACCTGTATGAATATTGAGAAAATGACTACGACGCTTCAAGAAGCGATTGCTGAAGCTCAACAGATTGCGGTCACTCGAAAACACCAAGATATCGACATTGCCCATGTATGGAAAATCTTTTTACAACCTAATCATTTTGGTCGAAATTTCTATACGGATGCCGGATTGGATGTCGAATCTTTTGAACATGAAATCGATCGTCTACTGGATGAGTATCCAGTTGTTTCTGGTGGAAACGTCCAATATGGACAAAACCTCAGCCAGAATTTCTTTCGATTATTGAATGAAGCAGACCAAATACGTGAAAGCTTCGGCGACGAGTTTCTTTCAACGGAAGTCGTTATTTTAGCGTTGATGAAATTAAAAAATTATCCGTTAACTGTTTATTTGAATAAAAACGGATTATCTGAAAAAGAATTGCGTAAAAACATCGAAGAGATGAGAGGAGGAGAAAGGGTGACCTCGCAAAACCAAGAAGAACAATACAAAGCATTAGAAAAATACGGCGTTGATTTAGTACAGCAAGTCAAAAGTGGAAAAATGGATCCAATCATCGGTCGTGATGAAGAAATCCGTGATGTCATCCGTATTCTTTCACGAAAAACAAAAAATAATCCTGTTCTGATAGGAGAACCAGGTGTAGGTAAAACGGCGATCGTTGAAGGACTTGCTCAACGTATCGTACGCAAAGATGTGCCTGAAAATTTAAAAGATAAAACGATTTTTTCATTAGATATGGGTGCATTGATCGCTGGAGCAAAATTCCGCGGTGAATTTGAAGAAAGACTAAAAGCGGTCTTGAAAGAAGTCAAAAAAAGTGATGGGCGGATCCTCTTGTTCATTGATGAAATTCACAATATCGTAGGAGCAGGAAAAACAGAAGGAAGTATGGATGCCGGAAATCTGTTGAAACCAATGCTTGCTCGCGGTGAATTACATTTGATCGGTGCCACAACTTTAGATGAATACCGTCAATATATGGAAAAAGACAAAGCGTTGGAACGTCGCTTTCAAAAGGTATTAGTCAAAGAACCAACAGTGGAAGATACGATCAGTATTCTGCGTGGATTAAAAGAACGTTTTGAGATCCACCATGGTGTTAACATCCATGACAACGCACTGGTCGCAGCAGCTACTTTATCTGACCGTTATATTACTGATCGATTCTTACCAGACAAAGCAATCGATTTGATCGATGAAGCCAGTGCAACGATTCGGGTAGAAATGAACTCTATGCCAACGGAATTAGATCAAGTGACCAGACGTTTGATGCAGTTGGAAATCGAAGAAGCTGCACTGAAAAAAGAATCAGATGATGCAAGTAAAAAACGACTGAAAAATTTGCAAGAAGAATTAGCTGAACTTCGTGAAGAAGCAAATGCAATGAAGATGCAGTGGGAAACAGAAAAAGAAGAGGTCAATTCTGTTTCAGCAAAACGTGCTGAAATCGATAAAGCAAAACACGAATTAGAAGATGCAGAAAATAACTATGATCTGGAACGCGCTGCTGTATTGCGCCATGGTACGATACCTCAATTAGAAAAAGAATTGAAGGAACTAGAAACCAAAGCAAAAGACAGCGAGATCAAGATGGTTCAAGAGTCCGTTACCGAAAATGAAATTGCTCAAGTCGTTGGCAGATTAACGGGTATCCCCGTAACGAAACTTGTAGAAGGCGAACGAGAAAAACTGATTAAATTGAATGAAACGCTTCACAAACGAGTGATTGGTCAAGATGAAGCAGTTGATGCGGTCAGTGACGCGGTGATTCGTTCACGGGCTGGATTGCAAGACCCAAATCGTCCTCTAGGTTCTTTCCTTTTCCTAGGACCAACTGGTGTCGGAAAAACCGAATTAGCGAAAGCTTTAGCTGAGAACTTGTTTGACTCAGAAGATCATATGGTACGGATCGATATGAGTGAATATATGGAAAAACATGCTGTGTCTCGTCTAGTCGGAGCTCCTCCAGGCTATGTAGGTTACGAAGAAGGTGGACAATTAACGGAAGCTGTCAGACGAAATCCTTATACAATCGTCTTGTTGGATGAAATCGAAAAAGCGCATCCCGATGTCTTCAATATCTTGTTACAAGTCCTAGATGACGGACGCCTAACCGATTCAAAAGGGCGAGTAGTTGATTTCAAAAATACGGTTCTGATCATGACTAGCAATATCGGTTCACAGTTACTGTTGGAAGGTGTGACTGCTGATGGAACGATTCCAGAAGCAGTGGCTGAACAAGTCAACACGCTATTACGTGGAAACTTCAAACCAGAATTCTTGAACCGAATCGACGACACGATTTTATTTACACCATTGAGCCTAGACAACGTGAAAGGAATCGTTGACAAAATGGTGGCGCAATTGGCACAACGTCTGGAACATCAAGAAATCCTACTAACAATCAGTGATGAAGCCAAAACGTGGATCGCTGAAAATGCTTATGAACCAGCATATGGTGCCAGACCATTGAAACGATTTATCACTAAGGAAGTAGAAACACCATTAGCTAAAGAAATCGTTGCAGGGCATGTTATGCCTAAATCAAAAGTAACGATTACTTTACTTGATGGACAACTTCATTTCAAAACAGAAGAGCTAGAAGAAATCGTCTAATCTTCCATTGAGACTATAAAAGAAAAAGGGGTCTGACACAACTACTGTCAGACCTCCTTTTTTTCAAATAAACAGTGTTCCAGAAGTAGCTTTTTCGGATATAAGCCGAAATTTTTTGAGCTGTCCACTTCTGTCACGACCTTTGTTATTAAGTATTTTTCACTTTTTCTAATTTATAACTTTCAAAGTAACGCTCATCTTTTTTACTTTGAGACCAAGCAAACAATCCCATCAAGGCAGCACCTATCGTATTTGTCAGCAAGTCGCCCATCGTATCCATCAATGCTGCTCGTCCAACAAACAGTGTGCCATCAGAAGCAGCAAAACGTTGAAGATTCATGCCTAAGAACTGGTCGCATAAGAATTCCCAGAACTCCCAAAACACGCCGCAAAGTCCAGCAAACGCAAAGCCGAATAAGAGGAACAACCAAGGACTGGTTTTTGATATCTCCGCATCTTTCATCAAGTAACCAATCAATCCATAGCCAAGAGCTGTCAGAACCATTGGACTCACTGCATGTAAGATTTTGTCCCAAAAAGAGATGATACTAATCAAATGCATCCCTGTACCTAAAAAGACAGAGATAAATAAGAAAAACCAGTAAAACAAAACGATTGCTGCTGGAATTTTAAGTTTGAAAACTGTCAAAATGACTTGTGGCATGAAAATCAATGCAATCCCTAATAAAGATTCCACGATAAATGTGATTCCTTGAGAAGTCGAATACTTTTGGGTGATAAATTCATAAAAATTATAACAGACAACGAATACACCAAAAGCAAGTAAAGCTATTTGAACCTTTTTGATTTCTTTAATCACTGAAAGTCCCTCCATCTAAAAATCTTTTTACTTCTGAAAGCAACTCAGTCTCTGAAGAAACCACTTTTCCGTTCAATTTGATCAGTCCTACTGTATATAAGTTCAGATAGTGAAATTGATTCTCAGCTGTTTCCTGTAGCGCAGCGATTTTTTTCGGGTGGGCTCCGCCTTGCTGCCGGGTATCAGTATACAAGCCAATCACTGGGATACCTTTCGCATAAGCCACACCGATTTCTGATGCTACGCCAGCATCAATCGTCAATCCATCTAATAAAGCGATCATCAAATCGCTTTCCAGCACTTTTTCTGTATCTGCAAGAGCAATCATCCGACTGTCTGCATAAGCAGTTTTGTCATTGATTGCTTCATTTTCTTGAGGAAGATAAATTGAAAGTTTAGAAGAGATCTCTCTGACTTCTTTAACTATCTGCTCGTTATATAACAAATCACTTTTAGCAAACATTGGTGCGGCAAAATAAATTTTCATCTAAACATCATCCTTTTTATTAAAAATAATCGCTAAAGTAAGCTTCCATATTTGGAATAATACGCTCTAGTGACTTCAGTGTTTCTTCATCTGTTTCTAACCGTTCGATTCTTGCCAAATAAGAAGCACGTCGATAATTCATCATCAAGCATGTCAATGTTTGGATATTCAATCGAACAGGTTTTCCTATAGGTTCATTCAAGACACGGACTTGTCCTTGTTCATCCCATGTTAAGGCGAAGATGCCATTATTCCAAGGAGCGACAGGATCTTCAATGATGAAATGAAAAGCATCAGCTGTTCCAACAAACGGAAAATGTTGTAGGAATTCTTTTACATCAACGATCCGAGCCATAAAATATGGTTCGATCTGCTCTTTGATCTGACTGTCTTCAATCAAAAAAGCTAAGGGTTCATTTTTGTAAATATCTCCATGTACCCAGTAAATCATGGAAAAATGTGCGGAAATAAAGTTCCATAAGCCATTTCGAGCTTCTTGATCAAGATAGAACATTTCTTTTACGTGAAATATTTCTTCAGCTACCCAGTAGAATAGAACACCTCTTGGTTCATGATTGCTATCGTAGTAGACAGCGGCTGTGCGCTCATCTTCATTTTCGAAACGCCAATATTCTTCCCAATGAAAATTACTGCGGAATAAAGCACCATGGTTTCGTTGGGCAAATTTGTCATAAACGGCAAATACATCTGGATGATCAACTGGTAATCGTTCAACCATCCCACTTACTGGGACTTGTTTAGGTAGCTGTGTATCTCTGATTTTAAAGGAAAGTTTATCAGACATAATCTCCCATCCTTTGCGCCGATAATAGGGGATACTGTAAGGATACAAATAAGAGATCCATTGCTTGTTCTTGCGCATATTATCCAATGCAACGATGATTAAATCTTGCATCAATCCGTGGTTCGCATATTCTGGATAAGTTCCAACTCCAGTCACGCCTCCCATTTTATAACGTGCACCGTGAATATTGACTTCACAAGGATAGATAGCGATTTGAGAGATTAGTTTGTTTTCATGAAACCACCCGAACACTTTTGATACTTCTAAAATCGGTCTTTTGGAACGGATAAAAGCTCGTTTATTCTCAAACCCGCTTTCCTCGATATCTGCTTCAGTCACTTGGAACACATAGGAAAGTAATTCGTTGAACTGATCGATATGTTCTTGAGTGACTGGTTTTAATTCAAGATTTTCTCTAAAATCTTTTTGATCCATTTTTTCATCTCCATTTATTAGCTTGATAACAGTATAGCAAAATTCTACCAAAAAAACTTCTAAAGCTGACTAATTAAAAAGTCTTTAAATTACTGCTTTTCGTTGGTATAATGGAAAGTGCTGATTATATGAAAAGAGGAGACGCTATGGATATAAAGAAAATGAAAGAACGCCAAGAGCAGATTCGTAATTTTTCGATCATTGCTCATATCGACCATGGAAAATCTACATTGGCCGATCGTATTTTAGAAATGACGCACACTGTGACGTCTCGCGAAATGCAAGATCAGCTGTTAGACTCGATGGATTTGGAACGTGAACGTGGAATCACGATTAAATTAAATGCTGTAGAACTCAATTACACAGCGAAAAATGGAGAAACATATATCTTTCACTTGATTGACACTCCAGGGCACGTCGACTTCACCTATGAAGTCTCTCGAAGCCTTGCTGCCTGTGAAGGCGCCGTTTTAGTGGTTGATGCAGCCCAAGGAATCGAAGCACAAACATTGGCCAATGTTTATTTAGCGTTAGACAATGATTTGGAGATCCTGCCAGTCATCAATAAAATCGACCTACCCGCAGCAGATCCCGAACGTGTCCGTCAAGAAATCGAAGACGTAATCGGAATCGATGCTAGTGAAGCTGTATTAGCTAGTGCAAAAGCAGGGATTGGAATTGAAGATATTCTCGAGCAGATTGTGGAATATGTTCCAGCACCAAGTGGAGACTTAGATGCACCGCTAAAAGCTTTGATCTTTGATTCTATTTATGATAGTTACCGCGGTGTTGTTCTAAATGTCCGGATCACGGACGGTATGGTCAAACCCGGAGATAAAATCAAACTGATGAGTAATGGCAAAACATTTGATGTTACAGAAGTCGGGGTCTTCTCGCCAAAAGCAGTTGCTAGAGACTTTTTGATGGTCGGTGATGTTGGTTATATCACAGCAAGTATCAAAACTGTCCAAGATACTCGAGTAGGGGATACAGTAACATTAGCAGACAATCCTGCCGCTGAAGCTTTACCAGGTTACCGAAAAATGAATCCGATGGTTTATTGTGGTCTTTATCCAATTGATACTTCTCGTTACAACGATTTGCGGGAAGCTTTAGAAAAACTGCAATTGAACGATGCTGCTTTACAATTCGAACCAGAAACTTCTCAAGCATTGGGATTTGGGTTCCGCTGCGGATTCTTAGGACTTCTTCATATGGATGTCGTCCAAGAACGTTTGGAACGAGAATTCAATCTAGAATTGATTACGACTGCACCATCCGTTATTTACCATGTTAATAAAACAGATGGTACGACTGCTACAGTTGATAACCCGGCAGATTTTCCTGAACCTGTAACGATCCAAGATGTAGAAGAACCATTTGTCAAAGCACAGATTATGGTGCCCAATGATTTTGTCGGTGCAGTCATGGAACTTTCTCAACGAAAACGGGGTGAATTCATTACGATGGATTATTTAGACGATTACCGAGTAAATGTCGTCTATAATATTCCGCTTTCTGAAATCGTCTTTGACTTTTTTGACAAATTGAAATCAAGTACAAAAGGCTATGCCTCATTGGATTATGAAATGTCTGGTTATCAAAAAAGCAAGTTAGTGAAGATGGACATCTTGCTGAATGGAGAAAAAGTCGATGCATTAAGCTTTATCGTTCACCGAGACTTTGCCTATGAACGTGGAAAAGCAATCGTTGAAAAACTGAAAAAACTAATCCCACGCCAACAATTTGAGGTGCCAATCCAAGCAGCTATTGGACAAAAAATCGTTGCCCGTTCAGACATCAAGGCCTTGCGTAAAAACGTCTTGGCTAAATGTTATGGTGGAGATGTTTCTCGTAAACGTAAACTCTTAGAGAAACAAAAAGAAGGGAAGAAGCGGATGAAACAAATCGGCTCCGTCGAAGTTCCGCAAGAAGCCTTCATGGCTGTTCTGAAAATGGATGAAGAAGAAAGTAAGAAGTAGCAAGGTTTGTTTGAAAATAGTGTAAAAAATAAACCATGTTTACATGGATTTGCCACCGGTTTGCCACCGGTGGTTTTTTTCGGTGGCAAAAATCAAGAATTATTTCTAAGATTTTCCATGATATCGACCGTTTGATTTCTCATCTTATCTGTTACATGCGAGTAAGTATCCATCGTAATTGAAATTCTGCTGTGGCCCAATCGTTCAGAGATTTCTTTCATTTTTGCGCCATTTTCGAGAAGAAGTGTAGCATGAGTATGTCTGAGAGAATGGAAGTTAAAAGAGAGGGAGAGTGTATTCGATATCCTTCTAGTATTCCATTTCACTACACTTGGCGTAACTAGCCCACCGTCTTCCTTTGTACATACTGCATTTGAATCAATGTAGAGCTTTCCATACTTCATTCGATTTTCTAATTGTTGTTTCTTATGTTTTTTCAGAATTGCTAGCAAGGTTTGTCCAATAAAAATCGTTCGATTGGAACTGCTTGTCTTTGGTGTACCATATACCCATGCGCCATCATTCTTTACCATTTGTTTCTCTACAGTAATTGTTCCATTTGAAAAATCGACATTATCCCACGTCAGACCACAAACTTCGCCAACACGCATTCCCGTATAAAATCCAATATTCAAAGGAATATAGAAAGGATGGCCTTCAGGAGTGATTTCTAGCATATGATCAAAGTCCTCAAGAGAAATGATTTTTAGATCTTTTTTAGTCGTTGGTCGTTCTTCGTATTTTGGTATCTTTACATACAGCATAGGATTTTGCTTGATTAACCCCCAAGGATAAACCGCCATATTCAGCGCATTCTTAAGGACAGAGTGAGTAATAGTCATTGTTTTCTTCGAGTAACCCTTTTTAAATTCAGCATTGATGAAATTTTGTAAAAGAGCAGGGGAGAGATCCGTAAGTTTTTTCTTTCCTAAATAACCGTTTATATGATTTTTGATGGTAAATCGGTAGTTTTCATAGGTATTGTATTTTAGATTTAGTTTAACGTATTCCTCCATCCAAAAATCAAGGTATTGTTTTACTCGAGTATCCGTACCTAAAAAGTATTGTCCTGTTTCGTCAATATCTGATAAAACTTTTCGTAAAGCAGCTTCGGCCTCTGGTCGGGTGTCTCCGCCAACTTTCTCCACTTTTTTTCTTGAGCCATTATCATTGATATCTTCAAAATAATAATACCAACGTTTTCCACGTTTTCTCACACCGCCACGCATAAAATCAGTCCTTTCATATTGCTATGTCATTAGTACGATAGTTAAATTCTTTTGGTACATATAGAGAGGAAATAGATGTAAAATCCGTATTTTTAATAGAAGTATACGAACTTATGTTCTTTGGTGCTTAAAAAGAAAAGCCCGAAGGCTGTTCTTTTGATCTATTAGTTTAAAGAAATATCAACTGTTTCATCATTCCAAATAGATGTAGCATATTGAAGCTTTAACTTGGCATTTGTATCAGCTTGGCCAACCAAATCACCAGTAACTGAAGCACCATCATCCAAATCGCCACTATTTAATTGGTTAATATTATCTAATGTAGTGATTTCATCCATATCAGTGGCATTACCATCTGCATTTAGCTTGAAGTCATAAGGGTTATAGGACTGCTTTTTACCAGAATTATTAGTAATTGTAATGTTTGCGATAACATATTGTTTTCCATCATCAGGAGTATCGAACTCACTACCGCTACTGTATTGCACATTATTAACTTTAATTTCATAGCCCTCGTAGCTCACAGTATCTCCAACAGCAAAGTCCTGATTCAAAGGATCACTAGAACTCTGTGTATCTTTCTCAGCAGAATCGTTGCTACTTACTTTTTCTGTTTTAGCAGAAGTAGTTTCTTTTTTATCATCGCCACCGCCTAGCGCACCACCAACGATGAACACAACGATTACCACTAGAATCCAAAACCAAACTCTCTTATAGAATGGTTTTTTCTCTTTCATAACATATGTTTTACCATCTTCTCCTGTAACCTTTTTCTTTGCCATTATTTCTCCTCCAAAAAAATATTATTACTCCCACTTAAGGCAGGCAGTGATAGTCGCCTCCAAATCAAAGAACTATACCGTTCACGCTTTCCCCACAAAGCAAAAGCACAATTCATGATTAACTAAATTAAGAATCTATAAGCCGAAACTGGAAGACCATATAAACGAGATAAATCTTCAATTTTTCTCGGATACATTTGTGTGTCTTCTTTATATAAGTCGGCTATAAGATTAGCAGCAAAGCAATTCGCTTCGCTTTCTGATTTGCTTCTAGAATTTCTTGTAGAGACGTAATAACTTGATAATCCTTTGTGGAAAATGGCATGACCAAGCTCATGGGCGCAAATATAAAAACGCTCTTCTGATTCTTTCAATTCGTGGCTTAAGAGAATGACGGATCTCCCTAATAACTCTTGAAATTGTCCTTTCGGGTTATTCATAAATGGCACGTACTTAATTTGAATGTCCATTTGTTCGCAAATGATAAAAGGATTAGCAGAATTATATTTTTGCTTTAATTTACCAGCTAGATTTATTACGTCTCTCTCCATAAAAATCACTTCTCTTTGCTTTTATCTTCTTTTCTAAATTCCCAGAACAAACCAGTTAAAATATCTTTAACACGCTGTCTCTCTTCATCTGTTAAAGTTTCACCGCCATAAGCCATATCTACATTTGATTCAAGTAGTTTATCCAGTTCAATCAAATCTTCCTCATTTGCCCATTCCGGAATTGTATTTACATTAACTGGTGAATTCTCTTCAAAATATGATATTGAAACGCCGAGAGCAGTAGATAATTTTTTTAAGGTTTCAAGCGTTGGATCTTTCCGTTCGCCTTTTTCAAATCTTGATATTTGAGAAGCACTCACTCCAGATTTTAAAGCCAACTGGTTAACGCCTAAGCCTCTAGAGGTTCTCAATTTTTTTAGTTTTTCTCCAAACTCCACGATAAAACCCCTTTCTTAATATATGATATAGCCCATAGGCAATAAAATCAAAAAAAATTGCATTTTGGCAATAAAAAGTGTTGCCAAAAGACAAATTTAGTATTATAGTATTGTCATAAGGCAACGGAGGTGTATTAAATGAAAACTTTGCTTAAGCAAGAAAAGCTCTACTCCTTGATGCAATCAAAAGGAGATGATCCATACTCACTTGCTAAAAGAATGAATGTTGCTCCGTCAACAGTTTATAGAATTTTAAACGGAGATCGCGGAATCGGTGGTGAACTAATTCCGAAATTGCTTAAAGCTTTTGATTTATCTGAAAAAGATTTTGATAAGCTTTTTATTTTTAGTGAAGTATTGCCAAAAAACAACAGACAGGAGATTGCCAAATGACACGACAAGAAAAAATAAAAAATCTGCTAAAACTCTCAATACAACCTAAAGTTGAAAACCCAACAATTTCACCAAATTATGAAATTAAATTAAATGATTGGACATTAGGACGTGGAGTAACAAATATTGAACTATTTATGCCAGCATCAGGCAAGCCAAAACTAAAAATCGAATGTTTTATAGATGAAGTTGATATAAAAGATGTTTTGGTAGGACCAGAAATTCTCCCTTTGAGTAAATACTTCAAAAATTCAAAAGGAGAATAACCAAAAATTATTTATTAATTACAATTGGAACAAGCTCACTATAATAACTTTCTGTTTCTAAAATATTGTCGGGATATTTTAAATGAAGAGAGTTCACAGTATCGATTACATCTTTTTGATTGAAACCTTCTAAATAGTGGGTACTTGTCCCTTTAGGAGCTATTTCAACGATTTCGATTATCTTTTTAACGATAGATTCTTTATAAGCCATAATCTCACCACCTTCCATAGTGAGATTATATCAAATAAATAAGGAGATGATTTTAATGACACGCCAAGAAAAAATAAACATCGTACTTGATGCTAGACCTAGACTAGTCCACATCATCAAATGTGCAAATGATGATCAACTCGATCGTCTAGTTGAAGAAGTCCAAAAAGAGCTTGAACGTGAATTAGACGAAGCAGCTTTCGTTTGATTCTTTAAATTAATAGTATAAAAAAATTGCTCGTATTGATATACGGGCGAATAAGAATATGAGGTGTTTAAACTGTTAAAAAAATCAAGTGTTATTCGAGAATCGTTAGTCGAAGTAATTAATAAGAGTGGTGAGACCAAAAAGGAAATAGCAAGACAAATCAACGTCTCTCAACAGTCATTAAGCGATTGGACAACATTGCTTAATACGAAGCCCGTGACGTTGGAAAATGCTCAGGCGTTAACGGATCATTTTAGAGATTCAGATTTCACTCTTCAAGTGATTCATGAGTTCTTTGGTTTATTTAAATCAATAGATGGTGATGTTTATAGGAGAGATCCTTCATCATTAGACAAGTTGCAAATGATTGAATCAGATGAGCGGAAACAGAAGAAGCAAGAAGTAGAGAAAATTCTTCTTAAACAAGTAAATTACTTAACTGTTGATGATCGTCAACAAATCATTGCATATGCTTATGAATTTTTAGATGAAATCATGGTGGAAGTAACACTAATAAGTGCATTATGCGAAATACTTGGAATCGATATTCGCAAGCTTAGTGAGGAACGGCTGTCGTACTGGGTAGCACAAGGATATATGAAAGGATGATGGAAATGGAAACATTGGAAAATATTTTTCCAAAAAAAGTTGTCTTGAAGCGCAACAATAAAAGAAACATTGAAAAATTAACATACTCAGTAACTGAAGCGGCATTAGCTATAACAACAAATCCTCAAAATGTTAAAGATTTGATTGAGATGGGATACATCGGTTTTTTGAAACTCGGTGAAATTAGAATTCCTAAAACTGAAGTCGCTCGATTTTTAGAGAATCATATGAATGAAGATCTTGCTAGCGAAATTGCTAAATATAGAGAGGAGAGAAAGAAATGAAAACTGTATTTAAAATGACTGTCAAGAGCGCTTTGCTTATGAGCCTAGTAGCAATCGTACTGGCAAGTATTAATCCGGCATATGCACTTATTTATTGGGGAACCTTAGTAGCGGTTACTGCTGTAAGAGAAAGTTTCAAAATGCCAACACAAAAAAGACCGACCAGCGACGGCAATCGCTAATCGGCAACATATCAAAATAACTTATCTGTATTTTAGCATGAAAGGAAGGCTAAAACAATGAATGATTTTGGACAAGCACTGGATCAATATTTAACGACTCCTGAATGGGGCACGCCACATAAAGAGGAGGAAGACGATGAGTAAATCTACCTTAGAAATGAGCCGTCAAGAATGGCTTGAAGACCGCAAGAAAGGCATCGGAGGTTCTGATGTCGGAACGATTTTAGGATTGAATAAGTGGAAATCACCTTATCAACTCTGGCTAGAAAAAACAGGACAAGTCGTACTTGAAGAATCAGAAAATGAACCAGCTTATTGGGGCAATGTCTTAGAAGAAGTTGTTGCCAAAGAATTTCAAGAACGAACAGGCAAAAAAGTACGCAGAAGAAACCAAGTGTTTGAACATCCGTTACATCCATTTTTAAGAGCAAATATTGATCGTGACGTAGTAGGGGAAAACGCCATTCTTGAATGCAAAACAGCTAACCAATTTCTTGGTAAAGAGTGGGAAGGAGAAGAAGTCCCGCTTAGCTATCTCTGTCAGATTCAACATTATATGAATGTTTTGAACAAAGATTATTGTTATATCGCTGTGTTGATTGGCGGACAAAGATTCATTTGGAAGCGAATTGCGAGAGATCAAGAATTAATCGATACAATTACAGAACGCTTGGTTGAATTTTGGGAAACAAATGTAGTTGAAGGTATCGAGCCTGTAATTGACGGAAGTGAAGCGACTGCTGACTTCTTAAAAGAAAAATATGCAGATGTAGAAGAAAATCAAACAGCTCTACCATCACGTTTTGATGAACTTATCGAGCAAAAAAGAGAACTCAAGCGGACGAAAAAAGAAATTGAGTCAGCTATCCGTCAAGTAGACAACGAGATTATCAGCGAGCTAGGAAAACGTGAGGCAAGTATCGGCATTACACAAAGAAACATCATCAGATGGAAACTTGTTAGTACTAAACGCATGAACACGAAGAAACTAACAGAAAAATATCCAGATATCGCAAGTGATGAAGAGATTTATAACGTTACTGAATCAAGAAGGCTAACCGAAAAGGAGATCAAATAATATGGCAACAAATGAATCGTTAAAAAACCAATTGGCAGAAAAGCCACAGAAACAAGTTGCACCAGGACAGTTAGGGCTTAAAGCTCTAATGAATACACCAACAATGAGAAAGAAATTTGAAGAAGTACTTCATGACAATGCTAATGCTTTTATGTCGAATGTTATGACTCTTGTATCTAATGACAGTTATCTTGCAGATAGTGAACCGATGTCTATCATGAGCGGCGCGTTAACTGCTGCAACATTAAATCTTGGACTAGATAAGAATTTAGGTTATGCATATTTAGTTCCATTCAATAGTAAAAACAAGCAAACAGGAAAATGGGAAAAGAAAGCTCAATTTATGCTTGGCTATAAAGGATATATCCAATTAGCCCAACGATCAGGTAAATACAAAGCATTAAATGTGATTGAAGTTTACGAAGGAGAACTAAAAAGCTGGAACCGACTGACAGAAGAGTTTGAGTTTGATCCAAATGGTAGAACATCTGATGAAGTCATTGGATATGTTGGCTATTTTGAATTACTGAATGGATTCAAGAAAACTGTCTATTGGACCAAACAAGAAATTGAAGCTCATCGAATTGCTAACAATAAAGATCGCGACAAAACAAAGTTAAGTGGTGTGTGGGCGTCTGATTACAATGCAATGGCACGAAAAACTGTTCTGAGAAATCTTCTTTCTAAATGGGGGATCTTGTCCATCGAAATGCAAGAAGCCACCACATCGGATGAGAGAGTCCAAAGAGTTCAAGAAGATGGCAGCATTATTGCTGAAACAGAAGTTGAAGAAGATATTCCTGAAAGAAAAGAAGTAGAGGTTATTTCTGAAGAAAATGAAGATGTACAAACTGGATTATTTGATGCATCAAATCCACCATTAAATAAATAGTGAGGGAGTTATCTCCCTCTTAACATCAAAACGAAAGGAGGAACACAATTGGATTACATCGGACAGCTTAATGCTTTTGACAATTGGCTTGAATATAACGAGCTTGGCGCTGGTCCCCAACTGCTTTGGTATAAGTTAATGGCTATAGCAAACAAAAGTGGATGGCAGAGCGAATTATCGATTGCCAATACAAGGCTACAAGCAATGACTAAAACGTCTGAAAAAACATTGATTAACAATCGTAATCAATTGATCCAAAACGGACTCCTTCAATATAAAAAGAGAGGTCGTACAAAAGCTGGAGTTTATATTCTTTCTGATCTAACTGGAAATTTTACAGTAAAAACTACAGTAGATAATACGGTAGAAAACTCCGCTACTGGAAATATTCCAGTAGATAGTAAAGTAAATCAGAAAGTAAATAGGGAAGTAAATCCTTCAGTAGATTCTACAGTAAATCCTTCAGCTTATATAAACAATACAAAACAAAACAAGACAAATAAAGAAGATGATGATATAGGCGTGTATGAGTTCATCCAAAAAAACTGGGGGAAACCACCGACAGGTCTTTTGCAAGGAGCATTAGGACCGATGATTAAAACTTGGGGAGCAGATATGATTCTCTTTGCTTTTAAATTAGCTTTCGAAAACAACGTTGAGATGCCAGGATTGAAAAAATATGTTGAAGCGATATTAAATTCATGGAGTAATCAAGGAATTAAGACAATGGAATCAGCAGAAAAAGCTCAAGAAGCTTTTAAGAACAAGAAAAAACAAAACTATCTTCCTAAACGTCAAAACAATGTACGGCGTGAAAAGTTACCTGATTGGGTCAACAAACCTCAAGAAGAAAAGACGCTAGATCCTGATAAAAAAGCAGAATTAGAAGCCCGCTTTGCTGCTTATCAGGCTAAGAAGGAGGCGCTTCTTGAGAATGAATAAATATCGTAATCGAAAAACTATCCATCGAGGTATCAAGTTCGATTCTATCGCAGAAGCGAAGTACTACGATCTAGCTTTGTGGCAAGCGGAAGCGAACGGCTGGAAAGTAAAACTTCAGGAACGATTTGAGCTGATGCCGAAATTTGAACTAGACGGAAAGAAGTATCGCAAGATCGAGTATATTCCCGACTTCACATTTTATAAAAGCGGCAAGCTGGTCAAAGTCGTAGATGTTAAAGGGATGCAGACAAAAGACTTTAAAATCAAGGCAAAGTTGTTCTGTCATCAATATCAAGTGCCGTTGATATTAGCTAAAAAATATCGGAATACGTTCAAGGAAGAGCGTTTTTAGCGAGGTGGTCCATCATGACAACAGAAGAAGTGATTCAAATGCGAATTCGAAGCCTTCAGCGTGAGATTGACGATCTGGAGAGGACAAAGGCAGTGATGGTCAATGAAACGGCAAGGAAGGCAATCGATTTGCACATAGAGAATTTAAGAAGGGAAATTCGTAGATTGGAGGAATGAGCGTGGATAAGAAAGCGACAATGAAACGAATCATCGAACTGACACATTCTGAGAATTGGCAAGAAGACAAAGAAATAGTTGCAGAAGTCCAAAGGATCGGCAAATCAATGTGGACTGAAAAAACCAAACGGAGAACGCCGAGAAAAATTGCGATCTGGCATGGTGACCGAATTCTAGTAACAGGTACTGCTGAACAGTTATCTGAAATTACTGGATTAAGCAAAAACATTATCTGGGATAGAGCTAAACGCGAGAACGTTGATTCGAAAGGTCGTCAATTTAAACATTGGGAGATCATTACACAATACAGTGATATCATCCTCAAGAAAATCATGATGAAGATTCAGAAAGACAAAAAATCAAAAGAACGAGCGGAATTAGTTAAGTTGGAAATGGCTGAAACAGGAGCAGGAGTGCGAAGTAGCAGGCATTGGAAAGCAGCAGCAAACATATTTACGCTCCTGATCATCCTAATGCAACAAGAAATGGTTATGTAGGCGAACATCGTTTAGTTTTAGAAAATAAAATAGGACGATACTTAAAACAAAACGAAGTTGCTCATCACATTAATGAAAATAAGTTTGACAACCGACCCGAGAATATTGAATTGATGACATTTGAAGAACATTCTTCATATCATGCTAAAAAAAGAGCCAGAGGTGAAAAAAATGAGTTTATTGCAATTTAGAGCGTGGTACACACCATTTAAAGGTAAAACAATTGGACAAGAAATGAAATATGGGCAAGCAGGAAGGTTGATCACTCATGCTGAAATGGCTCCAGATAAATATGTGCTTATGCAATCCACAGGACTGAAAGACAAGAACGGTGTGGGGATATTTGATGGGGATATAGTTCTGGTTAATGTAAGTAATGGTTTTGATCATTTAGTTAATGAAAAAACGATTGTACAAGAATCCGGGTTTCATTCTGGATTGATTTGTAAATCATTAGCTAGTGGAATGGAATATAGAGTATTCAAACACAAAAAGATGGATTATGAATACGAAGTCATCGGAAATATCTACGAGAATAGCGAGTTATTGGAGGAACAGCGATGAATAAACAGGAATTGATTGAAAGATATAAAACAAAATATGCTGAAGAACCAAAAGATTGGAAACATCCATCTGTGAATGCTTCAAGACAAGATTTATTTGCTAACTTCATTCGTGATTTAAAACAACTAGACGAACCGCAAGCCGAGAAGGTGGAAGCTCATTTGGCAGAACATTGGAATGAAGATATAGGAAACGTCCTTTGGTGGGATTTTCCGGTTGAAGAACCACCGTATTGTGGCACACCACTTGATGAACATTTCCCAAAATATAAAACACATTTTACAACGATTGATATGCCAAACGAAATCGAAAAGCCGAAGCGGTGGATAGTTAAGTATATTCGGCCATTCGTTGATGAATTTAGATACTACTCCATAGGTGACGAAATTTTCGATATTACAAAGTCATCATGGACTTCTGATAAAGAAGATGCTTATCCGTTTACTGAAAAAGAAAAAGCCGAAGCAGTAGCGCTATTAGTCGATGGGAGTGTGGAGGAAGTATGAAACAATTAGTTTATGTGTTGTCAAAAAATGGCACGGTCAAAAACTATGTAAGTGAAGTCTTGATCCAAGCCGATGAGAATGACGAAGAAACAGTGAACGTCAATATGAAATTCACTACTGATATTGAGAAAGCTATTGATTTAGTTGATGCTGCAAGCGAAGTTTACTCACAACTTGCCGGACAACTCGGTGAGCGTTTGGTTGGGATCGAGGAGGAAGCGGAATGAATGTTCAAAATAGCATTTTATCTGTTCGATTACACAGATGATTCGTTTAAGAAAGTTTATTTCCATCACTGGAATGATAGCAAGCCAGTTTTTACAAAAAACAAAAGGAGAGCTCAGGAGTATTTTGATGAAAGATCAGCAAATAAAGATATAGTGCAGTTAAAAAAAGCAGAATCACCATCTGCGAAAACATTATCTATAAAATTGGAGGAAAAAGAATGAAACTAAAAGACGGATTTTACGCTAGTAGTCATGGTATCGGCGGTTTAATGCTAGATATGCCGACAAAGAATCCTAAAACACGTAAGAAACCAAAATTCAAAGTCGGTGACATGGTTCGCTGTGAAGCAGAAGAGTTCATCTATCCATTTCGTGGATATGTAGAACACGTCTATAATTACTCAGCGATCATTCGTATTGAAAACACGATGGAATGTGACAAGCGGTTAGCGAAAAGCAAAGAGAATTTAGCAGTGGTGAGAATGGTGGATATTGAACTAATCAATGACAAATAAAAAAGCCGGATCGCTCCGACTGTTCTAATAAATTCGACAAGTTTATTATATCACAGGAGGCAGCTATGGAGTTAAAAGGAATTGAGTTAAGTGACATCGAAAAAATGCAAGGAGATCATTGTGCAATCATCATTTCAAACGGGCAAATGAAAAGTGTAAAGCTTCCTCCGTTTGGAACAATAGTCATAGAATCCCATTGCAATAAAGTCAAGCAAGTTAAAGAAGAAGTGAAACAATTATTTTGAATATCGTCCTACCAGAAAACTGGCGGACACAAGTTGACAAGAACTTTCTTGTTGATTTGTGTCCGCTTTTTTGTTTGCGAAATTATTGAGGAGGCTATCTATATGAATGATTTAATTCAGGAATACAAGAATGACTTGAAAATGTTGAAAAAGCAACATCAAAAAATCTTAAATAAACGATATCGCACACCTGTCAAAGAACATGGGAGAGTGATACATAAATTAATTGATGATCGTTCTCCTCAAGATATAGCAGATCAAAAAGTAATAGCAGAAGCTATCTCTACTACAGAGTACGCTTTATTCTGGCTAGAAACAGGCAGAGAGAAGCCTTTCGATGATGAGCAAGCCAAGAAGATACCAAAGCATAGAAGAGCAGTTAAACTGGCAGATATAGATGTTATGAGCTATCAAGTTTATTTACAGGAAGTAGAAAAGCCAGCAGAAGAGACGATTTCTCCGAAGAAAAAAGAGATGTTGCTCCAAGTGACGGAGATAGAATCTTTGCTTTCTAATAAAGAACTGACATTATTTCATTTAATTAATAAAGATTTATGTACTTATGGAGAAGCAGCAGAACAAATGAATCTAGCTGTGGGTACTGTTAAATCTATGTCACAGCGAATTAAAAATAAGATCGACAATTATTTTGAATATGGTCATCAAATCAATCTATTTGAAATTTGCTAAAACTTGTAAACCATTCCCACCTATAAGTGAAGACAATTAATAGATTAGACACTCACAAGTTTATTCATTCTTTTATTCTGAATAATTGTTCTTCAAAAATAAAACGCAAGGGAGGGAATCTCCCTCATCGTTTAATTAAGCTTCGATAGATAGCAGCGGAAATATTAAGAATAAGGATGTGAATTTCAACTCCTTCTAAATTGTTCTTATTATCTATCATCCGTTGCTGTTTATTGTTTTTTGATTTATTCACATGATTTATCGTAAAATATACAATGGGTGATAAATTTGAAAAACATAAAGTGGAAAGATGTAATAACGGTTAGTATATCAATTATTTCGGTACTCATAGCTCTGTATAATTGGAATGATTTAAGGAATATGAAAACAAACTATGGTAAATCAGTTAATGAAATACTAGTCAACTCTAACAGACTAGCAATACAAGACTTAGATGTTCTATATGCTACTATTGAATCATCTAAAAATAAACCTGTTACCAGAAGTAATCTCAATATAATATTAGATAGCCTAGAGAAAAACTATGAAAAATTAAATGAAATCAAGTTGACTGATATTTCGAGTAAAGAACGCCTAACTTACCAATCATTTAGTAACGATTTATTCTATGATCATAATGCATTAAAGACTGAAATCGATAATGTAATAGAGATGAACAATGAGATAGAAAAGAGAATGAGCGATACTGAAAAAACAAAATTAGATAAAACTAAAAATTACTATGATCAGTTGTTTATATCTGATGAATCCCGAGAAGGTCTATTAGAAATAATAAAAGAGATTAGAAAAGACGCTCTCTGGAATATAGAACAATTAAAAAATAAAAAATTTATTTCATTTAGGTCGTTGGAAAAAGCTGATAGTGAATTTGCAGAAAAATACAATTTAACTAAATAATTAAAAAGGTGGGTGAAGAGAAATGATGGCGTTAATAATTTCAATTTTTGCGCTCTGTCTTAATGTCTATATGATTGGATTTAAAAATGGGCAAAATAAAAAATAGTAGCAGCCAAGAATAATTTTATAGTGTCACTGTGGCGGAAAGGGTAGACGCTAAGCATGCGTGCTAGGTCAATGCTTCGGCAACCATGCAATGTTCGATTCATTGCCAGTGACTTGAAACAACGTGCATGAACGTTGGGCGTGGATGGATTTATTCAGAAACGTTTAAATATCGGGACACAAGCGCCCACAATATCTGGTGCATAACAACTATTGACAGGAAAGTTGTTACTGCAAAGCGACTCAAACGGACTATATCTGACAGAGATGTCCTATCGTTGGGTTTAGTGTCAGAGCTGGAAACCTCAACTGATGCACCTGTCAATCAGCAACTGAGGGTTGGAAATGGGCGCTCAAAGTACACGAGCAAGGCGAGGTCGATAGTAATCGATGGAATCGGTGTAGGTTGCTATTACATAACTGGTTAGGTTAGATTGAGATTTGGGATTCGGTACAAATGAATTGTCAAATGTCTCAAGCACAGGATCGGAAACGTCCCTGCCTGTGCATTACATATTAGATCACTCTTTGAGTGGTCTTTTTATTTTGCTAAAGGAGGCTACATAATGAGAAAACTACTAGATAAGTTAAGAAGACTCATCCGCCAACGGAATGGAGTGGTAACGACATGAGAAACTACTGGTATGTATCACTAACAAACCGATATCCGCAACCGAACACTGATGATCCAGTGAGGGTTGTCCAATCAGTCCAAATAAAAAAGAAGTACTCCATCATTGAAATGACCAGAGAAGCAACACCAAAAGAGATTGATAAATGCAAACTTCTTTATTGCGGTCATGGTTTCTATTCAGATAAACACATACAGGAAAATCTTTCAAAGTATGTGTAGATTACAAAACAAACATAGATAGTGAGGTGGTGGAATATGGATGGTTAAACTAACAGAAAAGCAACGTCGTTTTGCGGATGAATACATTAAATCTGGTAACGCGACAGATGCTGCCAGATTGGCGGGATACAAAAATGCTGAGGCAAGTGCCAAAGATAACCTACGAAAACCTACCATTAAATCCTATATTAACGGTGTTCTTGAAGAAATGGCATCGAAGCGAATTATGCAGGCTTCTGAAGCTATGGAACTGTTAACTACTATTGCTCGTGGCGAAATGGAAGAGACAATGTATATAGGTACTTCTGACGGTGTAATCACTATCGAGGATAAAAAGCCGGACATAAATCAACGAACCACCGCTTTGAAAGAGATACTTAAACGTTATCCAATTGATCGTGAAGGTAAAGAACGATTATTACAAGCTCAAGCAGACAAGGCTACAGCAGAAGCCGCACTTGCTAAGAATAAAGCTGATAAATTAACTCAAAGCGGAAAAGTTAATGAGTTGTTACAATCGCTTCTAGACGTTAAGTCTGGAGGTGATGGAAGTGCCTAGTATATTGTTTAGCGATAAGCAACAAAACAATATTAGACAAGATGTCAGCAATATCACTTTCGAATTAAATGAAGGCACACCTCGGAGTGGGAAAACTACTGCTGATATTTTTAAAATGGCAGACTTCTATTTGCGTTCTCCTGACCAAAATCACATGGTAACAGCTTATAACCAGGAACAAGCTTACCGGATGTTTATGGATGGTGACGGTCTTGGTTTAGCACATATATTTGATGGATGTTCTGATATTCGACATGACGAGCATGGAGATCATTTACTTTTATATGCACCGAATGGTGAAAAGAAGATTTACTATAAAGGTGGAGGGAAGGTCAATAGTGTTGGAGCCATTACAGGTATGTCGCTAGGTTCAGTGACATTTCTTGAATTTAACCTACTGCATAAAGATTTTATCAATGAGTGCTTTAGACGGACGTTTGCTGCAGAGTGGCGCTACCATTTAGGTGAACAAAATCCTCCAGCACCTAATCATCCCAATCTAGAACTGCTAGAACGTTTCGAGAAATCGGGACGTTTTTTATTTAGACATTGGACGCCCGATGATAACCCGATTCTATCTGATGAACGTAAACGAGAGCTAAAAGAAGAGTTATCTAATTCAGATTATTTGTTTAAACGTGACTGGTTAGGCGAGCGCGTTATGCCAGAAGGAATTATCTATTCAATGTTTGACCAAGATACACATATAGTCAAAACAGTCGAGGGCCGAGTAATAGAAACGTTTTTTACTGCCGATGGTGGTCAAGGAGATGCTACTACTTGTGCATTCTGGTGTGTGGCGTATAACAAAGGAAAGTATGGTCTTTACCGCTTAGCTAATTATTATCACTCAGGGACTGAAACAGGTACGACAAAGGCCATGTCAGTGTACGCAAGTGAAATCAAAATATTTGTCGAATGGTGTTTTGATAAGTGGAGAAACTATCCAAGACCGCAATACTACTTTGTTGATCCTGCATGTAAGTCTTTACGGGAAGAATTGCATTTAGTTGGTATTATGACTGACAAAGCGGATAACAACAGTCGAGACAAAGTAAACAGTAACGGAATGAAAATTGAAGTTGGGATTGAGCGAGTGCAAAACGTTCTATCTAAGCAATCTCTTTTTTTATTGGACCACGGGGATAAATACGATCATTACAACTTAATAAAAGAAATCGGCATGTACGTCAGAAACGATAACGGATTGCCAATTGATAAATATAACCATGCGCTTGATGAACTGCGCTATGGTGTGAATTACTTTACTAGAACGTATCTAGTGTAGGAGGTGACGCTGTGAGTGTTTTCGATACAATCATGAACTTATTTAGGAAAGGAGGGGCTAAGGTAGGTATGGTACAAAGTTTAACTAGAATTATAGATCATCCAAAAATTACGATGAATGAAGATGAGTATGAACGCATTAGAATAGATAGACGTTACTTTTCAGGAGAGTTTCCGAAAGTGAAATATAGAAATTCAGACGGACGCATTCAAGAACGTGAGTATGTTTCGCTAAACATGTTGCAAGTCAGCGCTAAACGAATGGCGAGCATTGTTTTTAATGAACAGTGCAAAATTAATGTAAATGATGAAACGACCGCTGAATTCGTCAGAACGACATTGGCAAATAACGACTTTATGAAAAATTTTGAGAGTTATCTCGAATCGATGTTTGCAATGGGCGGCTTGGCTATACGTCCTTACTACGATGATATTAGCAAACAGATTAAGCTATCGTGGGCACAAGCGCCGACTATTTACCCGTTACAATCAAATAGCAATAATATCAGTAACTTTGCTATTGCAAGTAAATCAAGACGTACAGAGGGCGATAAGACGGCGTACTACACGTTGTTGGAATTCCACGAATGGAATGAAAAAGAGTATGTAGTAACAAATGAATTGTATCGTAGTGAAGAATTGAATACGGTTGGTGTAAAAGTTCCTCTTAAAATGCTTTATGCTAACATGTCTGACTCTGCTACGTTTTTTCAACAAGAATTTAGCCGCCCACAAGTCGTTTACTTGAAGCCAGCAGGATTTAATAATAAAGATATTACCTCTCCTCTTGGCCTAGGATTGGGTTCTAATGCTCGTTCAACGCTCAAACAGATAAACGATGCTAATGATCAATTTTACTGGGAAATAAAAATGGGGCAAAGGCGTGTAGCCGTTTCGAGTTCTCTTACGAAAGCAATGCCTGATCCGGCAACAGGAGTAGTAAAACCATTCTTCGATAGTGATCAGAATGTATTTCTAAAATTTACTGATACTTTTGGAGATGGTTTAGGAGTACAGGACTTAACAACACCGATTCGTGCTGATGATTATATCAAATCGATAAATAATCTTATTAAAAAATATGAGATGCAAACAGGTTTTTCAGCAGGAACATTCATCTTTAGTGAAGCTCAAGGGATTAAGACAGCGACAGAAATCGTATCAGAAAATAGCATGACCTATCAAACACGCAATAGTCAGACGGCTCAAATCGAACGTGCTATCCAAGAGTTAGTAATTTCTATTTGTGAATTGGCAAAATTGAATGGCATTTTTAAAGGAAATATTCCTGATATTGAAGACATTGCAGTGGACTTTGATGATGGCATTTTTACTGATAAGAGCGCTTTGCTTACGTATTGGGCTACTCGTATTGCTGCTGGGTTGGGAACCAAAGTACAAGCGTTAATGGCGCTAGATGGTTTGACAGAGGAAGAAGCTAAAAAGCTTGCCGATGAAATTAATGGTGAAGTGATCGATGAAACATCAACCACGCAAGAAAACATTCCAGATGTTGACATTACACCAGCTCTGAATAACCTAAATAGTGAAATGAAAGGAGGCGACGTTAATGCCAATGGCCAAACGGTTCAACAGGTATCTCTAAACGGTGCCCAAATTCAATCGCTTGTATCTATTGTCCAACAAGTGGCGGCTGGAAAACTTCCTAGAAAGTCGGCAATTGAAATGATTGTCGCCGCTTATCCGTTTGATATTGAGAAAGCTGAAAGTATTTTAGGCGAGGCTGGAAATGGCTTCAAATTATCTGAGGATGATGTCTGATGGTTGATTTAAAGACTAACCCGCATCAATTAACAATAACTAGTTCGCAAGTTCAAGATATTTACATGAGTTTGGAACAGGAAATATTTAAATTGATTGCTACCCGATTGAATACGAAAGGCATAACGTCTGACAACGTATTGACTTGGCAAAGTAAAATGTTGAACGAACTTCATTTGGTTAATGAAGCTACGATTAAGTTACTTTCTGAGGCTACTGGATTAGCTGAGGAGGCAATTAATAAGCTTTTTATTGATCAAGGATTGAAGATTTATGATGAATCAATAGCAGATATTAGCAAAGGAAATTCTAATCCGGTTATAAATCCTGATATTGATCAATTACTTAGTGGGTATGCTGATCAAACTTTTTTAGATATAAAAAACACAGTGAATCAAACGCTTGTTTCCACTAACTATGGAGAAAAATCGATAACTACTGATATGTATCAGCAAATCATCAAAGAAACAACAGGTTCAGTTATAGCGGGTACTAAGACTCCAGAACGAGCGCTAGCAGACACTATTTACAAATGGCGTGATAAAGGTATTAAGCCAGTGCTTGTCGATAAAGGTGGTAATGAATGGGGATTAGAAGGATATGTTCGAACGGTAGTAAGCACGACATCTAACAGAGCCTTTCAATCTGTACGTGATACTGCAGCTCATGACAACGGCATACGTACATTTGTAATGAGCAGCCATCCGGCAAGTCGTGAGGCGTGTGCTTCAATACAAGGGAAACTTGTCACTGATCAAAGAAAAAGTTTTACTGATAAAGAAACTGGTGAATATTTTGAAAGCCTGTATAACCATGGATATGGAACACCAGGTGGAACGTTTGGTATAAACTGCACTCATATCAAATGGCCGTATATTCCAGGGGTAAATACAAATAACCAACCGCAATATGATCGTCAAGAATCCGTTTCTAACGGTAAGATACAACAAAAACAACGAGCGTTGGAACGTCGGGTACGTGAAGAAAAACGAAAATTGGAACTCGCCAAAGAATTGGATGACGAACAGGGAATCCTTAAATATAAATTATCTGTTAGAAAATACCAGTCAGCTGTAAAGAAAATAGTGAATGACAATAACTTTCTCGGCCGTGATTATGCTCGAGAAAAAATATATTGAGGTCTAACAATTATTGTTAGGCTTTTTTATCGTCCTAAGTATGACGTTAAACTGCTCAACTCATTCGTGGTCGTTGCCACGTAAAATAATCGAAGGAGAGAATCAGCATGAAAAGAGAAGATTTGAAAGCTTTAGGACTCGATGATGAAAAGATTGGCTCGATCATGGCACTTCATGGTCAAACAGTTAACGAATTAAACGGCAAACTTACTGGTGCGCAACAAGAAGTTGAGCAGTTTAAAACACAACTGGCAAACAACCAAACAGAATTAGATTCATTAAAAAAGTCAGCTCAAGGGAATGAAGATTTAACTAAGCAACTAACTGAGTTACAAGCGGCTTTTGATACGTCGAAAGCTGAGAGTGCCGCAAAAATTACTGAACTGCAAAAGCAATCAGCAATTGATTTAGCTATTACGCAATCAGGTGCAAGAAATGTCAAAGCTGTTAAAGCTTTGCTTGATTCAAATTCTTTAGAACTTACGGATAATGGTGAAGTGAAAGGATTGGATAAAGCACTTGAAACTGTCCGATCAGAAAATGATTACTTGTTTCAAGGAGCGCCAAAACCTCCTCAGTTCGTCAATCCAAACAATCCTAACCCAAATGGTCAGGAGGATAAATCTATTTTAGAAAAAATTCAGGAAAGATTAGGTGAATAAATATGGCTTTAGTATTAGATAGTAAAGATCTAGCAACAATTGATAAAGAGTTTCGCGCAGATTCACAGGTATGGGATGTCTTAACTCAAGGAGCAAAAAGTATCACTGCTGCCGATTTTGTGGGAGCAAATGAAGTACGTATTAACAAAATGTCCGGGTTTATGGAAGCGACTGAGTATATTCGTAATGGTGAAAATGCTCGTAACCAGATTAGCATTGCTAAAGAAACTATCAAACTGACACATGAAGACTGGTTTGGATATGATGTTGACCAATTGGATCAATCAGAAAGCGCAGCATTAACAATTAACAACGTTGTGACTGAGCATAAACGTTTAATTACTGTTCCTCATCGTGATAAAGTGGCGGTTCAAGCAATGTTTGACAATGCTGGTAATAAAGTTAGCGAAACATTAACAGAAGACAATATCTTAGCTGCATACGATGCTGCTGAAGAGTATATGACAGATAATGAAGTACCTGGCGGTTATGTGATGTTTGTTTCTGCAGCAACATATCGCTTGCTGAAAAATGCAAAAGGCGTAAGCAAAACATTCTCTACTAACCAAATGCAAGTCAACGGAATCAATCGTACAGTTGCTCAAATTGATGGTGGAGTACCTATCCTAAAAGTTGCCAAAAACCGCATTAACGGAATTAGTATCCTAGATACAATCAATTTCATTATTACTCCGTTGACTGCAATTGCTCCAATCGTGAAATTTGGTACTGTTGACACAGTTCCAGCTTCACAAGACCGAAACGGATACCGTGACACTATCAAAGGTTTGGACTACTACGATGCGATTGTATTTGACAATGCTAAGAAAGCAATTTACGTTTCATACGTCCCAAAAGCGTAGACCCATCCGGCGTAACCCTAAATAAAACAACGGCTACGCTAACGGTGGGATCAACAGAAACATTGTCTGCTACTGTATCACCAGAAACGGCAACTGATAAATCAGTCAAATTTACCTCTAGCGATGAAACAATTGCAACAGTAACGCCAGTGCAAGGAAAGGTTACTGCTATTAAAGTAGGAGCTACGACGGTCACAGCGACAACCGTAAATGGTAAAACTGCTACGTGTGAAGTCACGGTAACCGCAGCAAGCGAAGGATAGCTACTAAACTATCCTTTTTAATTGAAAGGAGGCAGTTATGAGCTATCTTACGCACGATGAATATTTAAAATCAGGATTCAACAAAGTATCAGTTTCGGAGTTTGATGACTTAGAAAAATGTGCTGCACGTCAGCTTAATCGAGTGACAGGCGATTTTTACATGAGACATTCTTTAGCTGATGACACGTTCAAATATCGAGTGGATAAGTTCAAAATCGCAATGGCTGTCCAAATTGAATATTTGAAGTCAGTTGGAGTTACTTCGTTATCAGACTTACTAAATGCTTCCCCTTCAAGTGTCAGCGTTGGTCGTATGCGTATTGAAGCTGGAAGCACGAATGCAGCAACAGTTGGCAGAACGATGGTTGCAACAGAGGCTTATAACGAGTTGATCTATACGGGACTTCTTTACAAGGGAGTTGACTATCGATGATTCCTTTAATACCAAAAGAACTTTGTAACCAGTCAATTACTTTGAGGCTGCTAGATGGTCATGACAAATGGCAAAAACCTGTCTTTTCTGAACCAATCACGATTAATCATATGATCTTTCAACCTCAAACAGTGTACAGCGGTAGTAATAATAATCGGCAAGTGGTAGCCAACGCTATCGCTTTTTTGTTTGCTGGAGTATCTGATCCGATGCCAGTGATTAATAAAAATCATGTTGGGTCAAAGATTGACTTTGAAGGTGAGACTTACACTATCACGACGATCGTAGATAACCGTAATCCATACAGTAACGAAGTCTACACGTATGAGTTGGAGGTGTTGTGATGCTTGTAATTAATATTAATAAGTCTGTCTTTGATAAAAAGGTTTCGGTTTCAAATATCAAACGAGCTAAGTTTGCATTAACAAATCAAGCTTTAGCAGATATGAATCAATATGTCCCAATGAGGCCTGGAAGTGGGCATCTACGAATGAGTGGTACCTCAAATGGCGATCGCATAGCTTATCGAATGCCATATGCTGGCCCTCAATTTAGAGGGATCGTCAATGGTAGTAGAGTTAAGAATTATACAACGCCAGGGACAAGCCGACGTTGGGACCTCAGAGCAAAAGCGAATCACATGGATGATTGGCGTAGAGCGTTTATCAAAGGAGGAAACTTGTAATGGATTTATGGGAACGATTATCTGATTCAATAGATTCTATTCAAGGCCTTCCAATGCCATGCTCGATGGGATTTCTAAACGGTGAAGATACACTTTGCGTTTATTCTATGCCGGGTAGCCGAACAGTAGAAGAATACTTTGACGGTACGAAAGAGCGTGAAATGCTTTACGAAGTAGGATTTAATACAAAAGATCAAGAAAAAGCCAATCAAACTCTTTGGCTCATATCAAATCATTTAGACGAACTCTCAACTCTGAAGTCAGAAGATGAGAGCTTCGTCTTTTTAGGTATCGAAATAAGTGAGACTCCTTTCGTAAGCGAACAGGACACTCAAGGGAACTCAACTTATCTATTAGGCATCAAAATCACCATTCATCAATTCAAAAATTAGGAGGAAATTTAAATGGCAGAAAATAGTAAAGAATTTTTACTAAACTTTAAAAACAAATTGGAAATCGATACTTCAGGAAGTACAGATTTAGATCAAATCGCATCGGCTAAATTCGCACCATTAGCAGCAGGGATCACAACTATTACTCCAGCTGCAGCGGACACTACAGATGCATCCCCTTACTACGATGGAGAAGGATTCACTGATTCCACTGTAACTGGTAAAAATATCACGTTCCAAGTTGCGGGACACCGTGTATTTGGAGATCCAGCTCAAGATTATGTAGCGTCTAAATTCTTGTCAATCGGAGATGAATTACGCACGTTAGCACAATGGACTGATGCCAAAGGGAATAAGGTTCAAGCTGTTGTTACATTGACATCTATCGTGCCATTTGGTGGTGCAGCTAATGCTAAACAAACGTTCAGCTTCACAATGGCATTCAACGGCAAGCCAAAATCGGTAGCAGCGGGGGAGTGATTAGCCCCACAAGCGTAACGCTTAATAAAACAACGTTATCGCTCGCTGTTGGGGCAAATGAAACTCTTACAGCTACCGTTTTACCAGCAAATGCTACAAATAAAAACGTTACATGGTCATCCGCTGATTCAACAATTGCGACCGTCAATACGACGGGTAAAGTTGTAGCTGTAAAAGCCGGAACCACGGAAATTACAGTTAACACAGTAGATGGTAATAAGAGTGCTAAATGTACTTTAACAGTTACTTAATCATAAAATTAGAATGATTAGAGCAGGTTACCCGCTATTATGGTTACCTGCTCTTTTAATATTGGAGGAAAAACAATGGCTATCAATAATGTAATTGACTTAGATGCAAAATTATCACTAACTAAATCCGTAAAAATTGCAGGTAAAGTATATGAAGTTCAAATTTCAGATGAAATTGACAAAACTATAACCGATTTAACGACTATTGATATTCCAGATCAATTAAAAAATATGACTTCAAAACTTGAAAAAATGGATGAAGATGATAATGGAGCTAAAGAATTCAAAGAATTTACTCAATTTGAAATGGATGAATTAAAAGATAAAGCTGTAACTACTCTAGATGTGATTCTTGGGAGTGGTGAAGGTAATCGCGTTTATAATTTTTACAACAAAAGTACAAAAGCCCTTTTCACAATTATTGGATTGCTTGAAAAAGAGTTGGGGGAAGTTGTTTCTGAACGTAGTAAAACAGCAAAAAAACATTACAAAAATAATCGTAAGAAGTGATTAGATGTTTGATCTAACGAGAAAACCAGAAACAACAGTGATTATTTCAGGTAATGAGTATCAAATTGATTTGTCTTTTGACACTGTTATTCGATTCTATGAACTAATTGACGATAAAAATTTGGAGTCTATAGAAAAAATAATTCTTGGGTTCAAATTGTTTTATATCGATTCAAAAAAAGCAGAAGATACATTCACTTTTGAAGAAATGCAACAAGCTATTAACGACATAGTTGACTATATTCAATCGAATCCATATGGAAGCATTGGAAGTGAAGGAGAATCGACTGGTCAGGATTCAAATATGAATTATTCGTATTCTCAAGACGCTGGAGCTATTTATTCTTCGTTTATGGCAGATTACAAAATCGATTTGTTAAATGAGCAAGGTTCAATGCATTATCTAACTTTCAAAGCGTTGATGTCTGGTTTAAGCGAAGACACTCAATTTCAGCGGATACTAGCGATTCGGTCAAGAAGCATAGCTGGTTTAGAAGGCGAAGAACTAAATAGCTTATTAGAACTGAAAAATTATTATGCTCTTGATTCTGAAAAAACAGTTAACAGTCTCGATGATCAACTAGGCGATATGTTTTCTATGTTAGCAGCACAAGCCAAATCATAAGGAGGTGAGTATTTGAGCGCAGATGCAACAATAAATATTGATGTGATGCTGTCGAATTTACCTAAATTTAAAACAGACGTTAGTTTTGTTGATGACGTATTAACAAAATTGGGAATGAATACAGGATCAAAAATTGATGATTCATTTAAAGCCGAGACAGCAAAAGTTACAAAAATTGCCAAATCAACAAAAAAAGATGTCGATCAAACTTTTGATAAACCAGTTAAGTTCGCAATCAAGGCTGATAATTCGGATGCTGAAAAAGATGTCAAAGAGACAAAGGCTTTTTTAAAAGGCATACCGAAAAGCAAAATAACTGAACTGAAGGCGGATAATGACGGAGCATCACTGAAAATAAAAGCTACAAAAGAGGGTATAAGCAAGATACCTAACAGGAAAGAAACAATACTTAACGCAGATGCTTCACAAGCAAAAACAGAAACAAAAGACCTCGGTGATACTGCTGAAAAAACCAAATCTAAGTTTATCAGCTTGAAAGATAAACTATCTATTGGTGCGATTGCTGGTGCTTCTTCACAAGCACTGCAGATTTTAACAGGTAGTTTTTCAGATTTAATCGGTGAAACTACTCAATCATCTGACGCAATGGATAAATTCAAATCTACGATGCAGTTTGCTGGCTTTACAGAAAAAGAAACAAAAGAAGCTGCTAAATTTGTAAAAAAATATGCAGATGACACAGTATATGAATTGTCCGATATCTCGAATACTACAGCACAACTAGCAGCAAATGGTATTGGGAATTATCAAGAGTTAACAGAAGCAGCAGGGAACTTAAACGCTGTAGCAGGTGGTAATTCTGAAACATTTAAATCAGTAGCAATGATGCTTACCCAAACGGCTGGTGCAGGGAAACTAACTACAGAAAACTGGAATCAATTGGCTGATGCCATTCCCGGTGCATCAGGTAAAATGCAAGAAGCGATGAAAAACAACGGTGCTTTCACTGGAAACTTTCGTGATGCGATGGAAGAAGGTCAAATATCAGCTGAAGAATTTAGTAAAGCGATTGTTGACTTAGGTATGACTGATGTAGCTGAAGAAGCTGCAAAGTCTACTAAGACTTTTGAGGGCGCAATGGGTAACCTCCAAGCGAATATCGTTAATAAATTGAATGAGATCGTTGATGACATCGGTAAAGATAAGCTTACAGATATTATCAGCTTCATATCAGACAATACTACTAAACTATTTGATTCTATTTTGAAAGGCATAGATTATTTAAACGATAATCAGGATAAATTATCGAGTATCTTTGATAATTTGAAAAAGATTTCTAAAATATTTTTCGGTGCTGCATGGGATGCGGTTCTTGATATTATTAAAAAACTCACTGGTAATTTTAGTTTACTTTCAGAAGAAACTGGCAAAACGAAAGACCCCTTACAACGATTTGATGATGTCTTAAGTGCTTTGTCAAAACATGAAAAGGGAATAGCACTTCTAGGTAAAGCATTAGCTACTTTATTTATTGCTAAAAAAATCGTTGGTGTGGTCTCGGCTTTTGGGAAACTGCTTGATATGTTCGGCGGAAAAGCATTACTTTCTAGTCCAATTTTTCTTATACCTGCAGCAATTGCAGGAATTGGATTTGCGTTTTATAAAGCATATAAGACAAGCAAGCCATTTCGTGAGTTTATAGATGGGATTGTCGATGCAGTAAAAAACTTTGTAGAGGTATCATTAAAGAAAATCAAATCATTTTTTAAAAATGTTACAGAAGGATTTGTTGAATTTAAGGATTCAGTTACGGATAAAGTGACTAGTATCAAAAAAAGCATCAAGAAAGTTTTTAACTCCGTTATTGATTTTTTTAAAGAGGATTGGAAAGAAGTATTAACATTCATTCTAAATCCAATTGCTGGTGTAGTTGCTCTATTGTACAAACACAATAAGAAGTTTAAAAAGTGGGTAGATGATCTACTTGATACTATTAAAGATGGATTGAAAGCTTTTAAAAAGAAAGTTCTTGATCCACCATACGATGCAATTACAGATTTGATTGATAAAATAGCTAAAACTTTTTCAAAATGGATGGGCAAAATAGAAAAAGCTCTTGAAAAAGCGGGTAAGAAACTTGGGAAAGCTACAGAGGTAATTTTTTGGCTTATCTATGGGCCAATACGGTTATTAGGTAGAAAAATAAAAAAAGGTTTCGATGAAGTTGCTGAATGGATAGAAGATAAACTTGAAAAAGCAGGGAAAGCAGTTGGGAAGGTTGTCGATAAAATCTCTTCAACAATAAAAAAAATCTTTAATTCTTTATCAAAATCAGTAAAAAAATCAATGGAATTATTTACTGAATATGTTATTGAGCCTGTGGATTCAGTTCGAAAAAAAGTCGTTAAAACAATTAGTAACTTAGTAGATAAAGTGGTCGATTTCTTTGTTGATTTAGTCAATATTACAAAGCACAAATGGAGAGAAATAAAATCCTCGATGGAGAAACCGGTTGATGATGCTAAAGAAAACGTATCTAAGACTATCAGTAGATTAAAAGAAAAAATAGCGGAAATATTTGAACGTATCCAATCAGTAACTAAGAGTGCGTGGAATACAATTAAACGCTATACAATTGAACCGATAGAGGATGCCTATGAAAAGGTAGTAAAAAAAGTTGGAGAGATTTACTCTGGTGTAACAAAATATTGGAATGATCTAAAGGACAAAACCAAAGAAAAATTCGATGAAATCGTTGATTATGTTAAAAAAGTTCCTGGTCGAATTGGTGATGCTTTTAAAGATGGAAAAGAAGCAATCGGCGATGGTATTAAAGCTGCAGCGCAATACATGGTTGATATTTTAGGTAATGGAGTCAATGGCGTAATTAAAGGTATCAACTGGGTACTGGAAAAAGTTGATGCACCAGATTCTGTTCGAGTTGATAAATGGGATGTTCCTAAATTTGCTACAGGTGGTATTCACCAAGGTGGATTGATGCTTGTTAACGATGGCGAAGGAGAGGAATTGGTTCGACATCCTGATGGAAGAATGGAAATTCCAAAAGGGAAAAATGTTTTGATGCATGCGGAAGCTGGTACTCAAGTATTGAATCATAGCCAAACAAAATCGTTTGCTGAAGCTTTTGGTATTCCAATGTACGCAAAAGGAAACGTAAGCAATCTAGGTGATTTCTTCAAGTCTGCATGGAACGGAATAAAAGACATTGGTTCTGATATTTTAGATGCAGTTCAACATCCAGTGGAGTTTGTCAAAAAAGCTATTTCAGAACATGTGAATTTCGATGCTACTCATCCAGTATTTGATATTGCTACAGGCGGTGTCAAGAAAGTAACAAATGGCGTTATGGATTGGATCAAAGATAAAATAGCAAGTTTTGGTTCTATTGGCGGAAGTTTTGACGGGGCGATGGCTGACAATGTCTATAAATATTTAGTAGATATTGCAAATCAAACAGTAAGTAAATTTGGCATGAGTGGTATCACTTCGGGTTATCGACCAGGAGACCCTTATTACCACGGAAAACACCAAGCGATTGATATTGCTTATCCTGCTGGAATGAATGGTTCAAGTAAGTATTTCGATCCTGCGAACTGGGTGTTTGAACATTTTGCTGATAAGGTTGGCTATGTTATTACTCAAGGTAAAGTTCGAGATAGGACAGGTCAATCAGGGCAACCTGCTACAGGAAATTGGGAGACATGGCCAGATAACGATCACTACGACCATTTGCATATTACAGGTAAGCTTGGCTCTGGTGATATTTATAAAGCAGGCGAAGGTGGCGGAAAAGGTTCGCCTACAGGTTCTGGCGTTGCAAGGTGGACTAGCCAATTAAAAGAAGCCTTGCGAATGAATGGATTACCAACCACTGCTTCGTATGTCAATGCTTGGTTAAGGCAAATCGAAACTGAATCAGGAGGCAATGAGCGTGCTGTTCAGCCTGGAATAGACCCAGATGGTGATGGCTCTGGTCCAGCAATGGGACTAATACAAGCTAAGAAAGGAACATTTTTAGCAAATGCGTTTCCTAGCCACGGAAATATTTTTAATGGTTTTGATAGCATGCTTGCTGGTATTAGATATGCACTGAAAAGATATGGTCCTGATATGCTCGCAGTCATTGGTCATGGTCATGGTTACTCAAATGGGGGAGAAGTATTTGGACCAGAGTTAGCTATGTTTGGTGAAGACCCTGCTTATCCATATGAAATCAACATCAATCCTGCAAAACCAAGTGCAGATATGCTGATTCAAAAAGCGATTGTTGCAAGAGAGAGATACAAACCAGCCGTACAAACAAATCAAGTGGTTTATTCAAATCAACATCCAAGTGGCGGAAATGAGCACAAAACGATGAGTAAAAAAGATATTGAAACAATCGTTCAAGCGTTAAATGAAAGACCAGTGCGTGTCGAAAGTATTCTAGACGGTAAGAAAGTCAGCAAAAGTGTAGATGAATATACTGGTTCATCATTAGCAAGAAAACTATATACGAGAGGAAAGAATTTCAATGGATGATAAAACATCAGTATTTCTCCAATTTAGTACAGGTAAATTTGACTTACTAGCAAATTACCGAATAAAAATTATTGATATAAAAATTGGGATGCCAGTACCTAAAAATGAATTTTCTTCTTATGCAGGTTCAGTAGGAAAAAAGCTGCTGACACACTCATTTGATTCTTTTCCTATTACTCTTGAATTTGATTATTTTGCAGACAATCTAAATGATCTTATTTTGACTGAAACAGAATTGAGAGAACTATTTAATAAAGAAGCTGAATACTACTTTATCTATACGAAAGAACCTGGTAAAAGATTTCCAGTGATCGTTGAGAGTATGACTATAACCAAAAAGGCATATTTTAAAGGAAATTGTGTTGTATCATTTTCCGCCTATAAAGGATATTCTGAATCGATGGCAACGACTTTATCTGATTTCAGTTTAGATGAGGATTGGCAGTTTTCTCAAGGTCTAGTTTCTGAAGATTTTAGTTATACACACAATACTAGTTTCTTTAAGATTTTTAATGCTGGCAGTTTTGAAATTGATCCGAGAGAGTCAGATTTACGTATTACCCTCGAAGGAGAATCAGAAGGAAATGTGACTATTTTCAATAAGACCACAGGCGATCGTTTCATTTATTATCCTTCTCTCTCAACTAATTTAGGGCAGACGTTAGTTTTGGATGGCGTATACCCAAAATTGAATGGTGTAAGTTGTGGTATTGATACAAACCATGGACTAATCACTTTAGCTGAAGGGGTCAATGAAATCGAAATTCAAAATATTACTAGAGTGAAATCTTCTTGGGATTTCCGTTTTTTGTATAAGTAGGTGATACTTTGAAAAACATATTAATACGTAATTATGAAGAAACGAAAGAGGAAATCCTTATTAACTACGATAAGGATTCTTTTTCTGTCTCGTGGCAACAAAATGAAACGTGGGAGTTATCTGTGACTGTACCAGAAACAAAACGGAATCAAATAACCTTTGATTTAATTGACTATGAAAACTATGTTGTTTTTGATGGTCAGCAGTATTCAATCAAGCAGATGAGACCATATGCTTCTGGTAGCCAAATCTATAAAGATGTAGTAGCAACTCATGTCTATTACACTATTCAAGATGGATGGCAATATGACACCATATCTGGAACAAAATCAATCAATGATCTTCTGACTCATATTTTTAAAGCAGGAAATCGTGGATTCAGTTGGGAAGTTGTAGATCCCAACAATGTATTTTTAAAAAAGGAACAGGAGAACTTTGGAAATGATAATTATTTAAATCTTATTAATGAAATTTTGGAAGATTACGGTGCCGTTGTGATACCAAACAATAAGCACTTAGTATTTTATCCCATTTCAGAATATGGAAATATAACTGAGCAACAAATCCGATATAAATATAATACGGATGAAGTGTCGTTTGATATTGATACTTATGCTTTGAAAACACAAATTAAAGGATTTGGTAAGAAAAAAGAAGATGACTCATATTATTTTAATCCAGTTACTTATACTAGTCCCGAATCAAAGAAATGGGGAATCAGGATACAAGACCCAATAGAAGACGAACGTTACACTATTCAAAATAATATGATTGAATATCTAAAACAGCAGTTACACGACTATCCAGATGTTTCAGGATCCGTAACACTAAAATGGGCTGTATCTCTTAACAAAGGGGATAAGGTCCTTTTTGTTTATGAACCTTTGAATATAAGTACCTACATTCAAGTTGTGGGAATTACTAATCATCCAGCTATCCCTAATAAAGCGCCAGAGATTGTATTATCAAATACCAAGAAAACAATCACTTCAATACTGGCGAATCTTGCTAAGAAAGGACTGATGTAAATGGGGTTAATTAAATTATTATCAAACAATATTGCTTTGAAGTGGAAAGAAACATTTAACCAAAATGTTGATTATCTAAATAAACTAGAAACTACTTTAAAAGAAAGAGATGACCAGTTAAATACTCGTGTTGATAATCTCGTGCTTCATTCAGGTGGTGATTCTCCTAACGAAGTAGTGGATGCTCGGGTGAATCACATAGGCGAAACATTCGCTACGTTACAAGGAAGACTGACAGACACCGAAAAAAAAGTTTCTGAAAGCGTCTCTACCCTAGAAAAAAATCAAGCTGATATAAAAGCACAAGTCGCTCAATTAAACAATAGTGTAGAAACAATTATTGGTGGTAGTGCTGACTGGATAAATCTTTATGTTTCAGCTGATTTGGGAAGCGACCAAATTGGAGATGGATCAGAAGAAAAACCATTTGCGACAATTCAGATGGCTGTAAATCAGATCCCGTTAGTTTCTATTCCTGGAATTAGCATTTGGGTAGATGATGGTGTTTATTTGGAAGATGTTTTCATAAGAAATGTTAGTGCTACTACTATTCATATTGGCCCTAAAAATGATACATCTGTAATTGATCCATCAAAATCAGATATGCCAGTAAAACTTCGCAGTCTTACATTTTATCAATGTAAAGGTTTTTTCAAGGTCACAGGTCTTCAATTTGTAGATACTATAAATGCGCCCAAAAATAGTGGATTAATATATAGTCTGATGTTGCTACAAGGAGGATATCTTTCTGTCGATAAGTGTAAATTTGCTGAGGATAACAGAAATTTAATCAGCGCAGCGATTTATACAGAAGGGTTGTCTGCTTCTAACGTCTACAATACTTGCTATTTTTATAGACAAAATATTGTAGTTTATGCCAATTTAATGTCACAAGTTCTTATATCACAACAAACAAGCGGCAAAGAAAACACAACAGGTGCTAGGAGTAAGGATGCAATCATTCGTGGGAAATTCCCAGTGGGTTTTGCTGATATAAATGAAGATGTTAAAGATCTTGGCTTAATCATTACTAAAGGGACGGTGTTGTCCTGATGGCGTTTAAAATTAATGAATCGATTATTGTGATTCAAGCAGAAGCCACTAGTCCAAACAGGACGAATGTTGTTTTTTGGTCGCATGATCGGGGAACAGCTAAGCTTCGAATGAAGTTAGTTCGGAAAAACGGCATTCCTCAAAGTCTGCCAGAAGGGACAACTGTTCCGATTCGCTTGATGTTCAAATCTGCAACGGCAGAAGGTGGTTATGGTAAACATGACTATCTAGCTACGGTAGAAGATCCTGTGAATGGTATTGTTTCTATTGTGTTAGAGGATAATATACTGGGATACGTAGGCACCGTAGAAGGTAGCGTATATATTGATTTTCCAAACGACCGCTCGTTAGATACAGCTGGTCGTTTTACTTTTGACATCAAACGCAGTCCAATCGATGATAGTACGCCAGAACTAGAAGATTATTATTTCAATGGGTTTAGCCAGACAATCGATAAAATCGAAAAAATTCTAGCTGATGGAAAGCAAGAGATTGAACAAAAAATTGCGGAATCTGAAACGCAGATTGATGGGAAACTGAAAGACACAAACGACAAAATCACGAAAGCCAATCAAGATGTCGCAACTATCAATACGAATATTGATAAAGCCAATGATCGTATTGATCAAACCAATCAGAAAATCGGCGATCTCGGCAAGCTGAAAAAGATGTACAGTAACAGCATCGACTTCGGGGGCTATGATTATTCGGGAAGAGCTAACTTAGCACCTAACCTAGATTTTAGCAAGTTTAGTAGTAATGGAACAACAATAACAAAACCATTAGCTTGTTTCAAAGATCACGAAACATATTTAGAACTAGACAGTAGCGATCCTTCGGCAGTCAACATAAACAGAAATATATACGTGCCAAATTGCTCAGCGTTGCTTCCTAATAATGTGTATATTATGACAGTCCCAA